>NZ_JBIAVS010000001.1:0-653607 GCF_042894545.1 Streptomyces sp. NPDC001530 | reverse complement strand
TCGAACGGGCTCGGGCGGAAGATGCCCGGCACTGGCAGACCCACCGGCGGCCGATTTCTGCGGAAACACTCCGCAAGCGCCTGCATATCGGCGCCGCACGATCCCGCTCACTGGTCGCTGTCCTGCGCACAGGCAGCGTTCCGGAGGCCAGCAGTGGGCTCCGGGCTGTACTCCGCTAGGAGCGCCGAAAGTTGTGTGGAGACTGGAGCGGCGAAAGATGTCACTGGCGGGTTTGTTCTTCCAGGTTCATCCGCGTTCCCGAAGCAATGCGAAGGTACGGTGTCAGTCGGGTCGGATGGTTGCTGCGAGGAGTTTAGTAGCGGCTTAGTAACTCCTTAGTAGCTGTTGACCTGCAATTTAAGGCTGATGCAGGGATTGTCGAAGCCGTACGGGCCGACGCGGGACTGGTGTTAGAGGCCGTACCACCAGCAGGTTTTTCGTCTGCTGGTGGTACACGGTTGGGGGGCCGTTGACCAGCGGAAATAGCCGCAATCGAAGTGGGGAGCGGCTTGCCGGCCCGGGAATGGTCCGGTCTTGATCGGGGGCCGGAGCCGACGGATGCACTCCGCCCGTCCGGGGCGCGCATGTCCGACCTGGCCCGGAACTTCGTCGTGCTGGTGGTGCTGCTCCGGGCACACCGCGCCTGTTTGGCTACGTCTCGGACTGAACCCGGCGTACAGCCCGACTCGTCTGCCACCGAGGCTCTGACCTGGTCTTATGGCCTGGTCGGGGCCTTTTCCCGTGTTGGGACCCATCCCGCTTCTGCCTGGGAGTTCCCGGGAGTTCCCGCCGAAATGTGCACGCGTCGTGCACTGGGGCGGCCCCTCGGTGGTGGCCTCGATGGCTGAGGGCACCGAGACTTACCAGGGGTTCGCTGGGAGGCCTGGCCCCGACCTCGACGCTTGGATCCGGCCGCTATGCGCCCTCGTGGTTGCTGGGGTCGCCGCCTACGCCTCGTATGTGCATCAACGCCAATTCGCGCTGCAGGGCGGAGCCGATACGGTCAGCGCCTCGCTGTGGCCGCTGTCTGTCGACGGCCTCCTGCTCCTGGCAACGGTCGGCCTGCTGAAGCCCTTGGGTCCCCGTACGCGGCGTGCCCGTGGAGCAGTGTGGTCCGCCTTTCTCCTAGACGAATGAGTCCGATGTCGGGGCCGGTGCGCGAGCTTGAAGAGAGAGCGCTCAAGATCATGTTGTGACGCAAGACCTGAACGCCCTCTTGACCGCGCTGTACGTGAAGATCGACGACGAGATCGGAGGGACCCGGTGGATGGGACGGCCGCCGCTGCTGACCGACTCCGAGCTCGTCTGCCTTGCCGTGGCGCAAGCCCTGCTCGGCCACCGCTCCGAGGCGCGCTGGCTGCGCTTCGCCCGCAAGCACCTGACCGGCATGTTCCCCTACCTCCCTCAACAGTCGGGCTACAACAAGCGGCTGCGAGCGGCGCTGCCCCTGGTCAAGCGGATGATCCGGGAGCTGGCCATGGACAGCGACCTCTGGTTCGACAACCACTGGATCGTCGACTCCACGCCAGTGCCGTGCGGGATGTCCCGCCCGACGGTCCAACGTTCGGACCTCGCCGGGTGGGCCGGCTACGGCTACTGCGCCTCCCACTCGCGGTTCTTCTGGGGCCTGCGCCTCTATCTGGTCTGCACCCCGACCGGCATGCCCATCCTGTGGGCGCTGGCCAACCCGAAGATCGGCGAACGCGAAGTCCTGGCCCCGATGCTGGAGACCGACGCCGGCCTGGTCGCCGAACGCGAGGGCATCCTGCTCATCTCGGACAAGGGCTTCGCGGGCAAGGCGTTCGAGAAGGACCTCACCGGGCAAGGCATCGAGCTACTGCGGCCGTCCCGCAAGCGGGAGAAGGCCCGCTATGGCGAACCCATGCTCAAGAAGGTCCGCCAACTCATCGAATCGGTCAACGACACCCTCAAAGGCCAGCTCGACCTGGAACAACACGGCGGCCGGACCTTCGAGGGCGTCGCCATCCGGGTCGCCCAGCGCATCCTCGCGATGACCGCGGCGACCTGGCACAACCGCAAGACCAGCGCCCCGGTCACCCGATCCCTGATCGCGTACAACCACTGATCACCGTTGGCAAGCAGCGCCTTGAGAGCCTTGTACGCGGCCATGGTCTTCTCGAAGCGGTCCGGTGCAGGATCAGCAGGTCGATCTACTCGACGCCGAGTTTGCGGAAGACGCCGCGCCTCCGGGAGAGGCGGTGGCTCCGACGGCGGTGGTCAACGCTTTTCGCGTCGGCTGCGGATGCTCAGGGCGATGACGGAGACAAGGAACCACAAGGCACCGAAGGCTGAGTATCCGGCGACAGTGGAGAGGCTGCTCGTCGCCGAGGCGGACATGGCAGCGAAGGAGGCACCGGCGAGGACGGACAGTCCGCCGCTGATGACCATGGGCCACTGGGCACCGACGGTGCGTCGGCGCTGGATCGCCACGACGAGCTGGATCGCTCCGGAAAGGAGGGCCCAGATGCCGAACACGAGCAGGGCCGTCCCGATGGTGGAGAAGACGGCGATGATCATCCCGGCGGTGGTGGCGAGGCCGAGAGCCATGTTGGTGGTACCGAAGCGGTCCGTGGAGCCGGTGCCAGCCATGCGACGCTCGAGGAGCGTGGCGATGACGTCCCACAGGGGGTAGATGACGAGCAGCACGGCTGCGATCACTGTGGGCTTGTCCGTCGACACGAGCGAGGCGGAGGTCGTGACGACGAGTGCCACCCAGATCAGGGAGAAGGCGACTCGGATCAGGTAGAGCGATCGGAGCCCGGAGGGCGTCGTCGTGGTCGTGGTCGTGCTCGAAGTCACGGTGGTCTGAGTCATCAGGTGTCCCGTTTTGTGATCGTGATGGTGTGAGACGGTCGCCTCGATGAGGAGTCTCAGCGGCCTCGGGAGGGGCCGTGTACTTCGAACGAAGTAGTTCTGCCATCCACTTCGAATCGAATGAGTTCCATCGCCCGGACCGGGCTCGCCGTCTACATCATTCGAAGTACACGGCCGCAGCACACGTGGACGAGAATCAGGTCATGGCCAAAGCGCAGAACAATCAGGACGGGCCCGTGGCACCCCTGTGGGTCCGCCGCCCCGAGGCGCTACACCTCGTCGCCTATTCGGTGGCCGCGCTGGTGTTCACCGGCCAGATCGTGGCAGTGATCCTGCGAGGGACGGATGGGCCGACGGCCCTCTCCGTGCTCCTCGCCGGTGGCGGTGTCGCCCTCTCATGGTGGAGGCCGTGGGCAGGACTGGTCGTGACGAGCGCGGCGTCCTTCGCCGTCACAGCGGTGGGCCACGACCCCCTGTCGGTGTGGATGATGGCGGTGCTCGTGCTGTTCTCGGTCACCCTCAGGGGCAAGCAGCCGCTGGCCGGAACCGGCATCGTGGCGGCGTTCTTCCTGGGGGCGTTCATGACGCTGGGAGGATTCCGTGGCGGCGCGATCGTGGGAGCCGCCGCACTCTTCTCAGCCATAGCAGGCGGTGCGACAGGGGCCGCGCTGCACATCCATCGAGAGCACTGGCGCACCCTGGAGGAACGGGCCGAAAGCGCCATCGCCACCCGCGAGATCGAAGCCACCCGACGGGTGACCGAGGAACGACTCCGCATCGCCCGGGACTTCCACGACGTCATCGGCCACCAGGTCGCGATGCTGAGCCTGCATCTCGGTGCCGCGGAGATCGGACTGCCCGAAGACGCCGAGTCCTCCCGGCAGGCCCTCGTCTCAGCCAGGTCCAGCGCCCGCACCGTCGTCGTCGAAACGCAACGGATCCTCGCGCTCCTCCGCCTCGGAGACGACATCTCCAACGACGAGGCGCTCCGGCCGACCCCGGCGCTCAGCGGCCTGGAAGGCCTTATCGCCTCTTTCGAGAGCATCGGCCTCGACGTCCATCCCTCCATCGACATCCCCGCCGGTTTCGTGGAGCCCAGCGTCGGCGTAACGGTCTACCGGGTCGTTCAGGAAGCACTCACGAATGCCTACCGGCATGGAGAGGGGGCGGCAACGGTGGATGTGCGCGAGCGCGACGGCAGGATCTGCGTCACCGTGGAGAACCGCGTCGGTCACTCACTGCGCGGCTCCGGCTCAGGCAGCGGACTCGGACTCGTGGGGATGCGCGAACGCGTCGAATCCTCCAGCGGGCGGCTGACGATCGACAGTGACGACGGGCGATTCCGGGTCCATGCGGAGTTCAGCCCCCTGGGAGCCGTCCTCTGATGACGCGGATTCTGATCGTCGACGACCAGGACGAGATAAGGGCCGGCATCAAAGCGATGCTCCGGCTCGACCCAAGTCTCGTTGTTGCGGGTGATCTCTCCGATGGACTCCAGGTCGTCCCCTTCCTCCGGGACCACCCCGTCGACCTGGTCCTGATGGACATCCGGATGCCCGGCATCGACGGTGTCGAAGCCACCCGCCGGATCCGCAAAGAGCACCCACCCGAAAAGATGCGGGTGATCGTGCTGACCACTTTTGACCAGGACGACATCGTTCTCGCCGCCCTTCGCGCGGGCGCCAACGGTTTCCTGAGCAAGACCGTGAGCCCCGCTGAACTCGTCGCCGGAATCACCGAGGTCGTTGGCGGTGGCGGTGCGCTGTCGGCCGCCGCGACGGCCGCGCTCATCGGTCACATGACCGACAGTCCGCCCCCGGTGATCGACCAGGAACTGCTGCGACGCTTCGACGCTCTGACACCCAGGGAGCGGGACGTGGTCGTTCTCGTCGCGAGCGGTCTCGGCAACGACGAGATCGCGGCCCAGATGTCCGTGTCGCCGTTCACCGTGAAGACGCATGCGGTGCGGGCCATGACGAAGGTCGGCGCACGTGATCGAGCGCAACTCGTCTCGTTCGCCTTCCGGGCCGGCCTCTACCCCTGAGCCTGCCGAGCAGAACCCCGAAACAGGTGGCCGCCGTGGCGATGCCGAGCAGTCCGGCGGGCGGGACGGCGTGGGCACGTACCTGGAAGACCTCGCCGTCGCGCTGCGCGAGCGGCGTGCCTGGACCTGTACCTGTACCTGCGGAGCAGGGCTTGCGCCAGGGCAAGGCAGACGAGCTCGGAGTCGGTCAGCAGCGGCGGCCGTCCCATCCACCGGGTCCCTCCGATCTCGTCGTCGATCTTCACGTACAGCGCGGTCAAGAGGGCGTCCAGGTCTTGCGTCTCTTGAGCACCCTCTCTTCAAGCTCGCGCACCGGCCCCGACATCGGACTCATTCGTCTAGTGCTGTGACCGCATAGGTTCGCCGGGTCGGCGGTCGTGGCGGTTGCATGTGCGGTGACATCCGATCCGACCGCTGGAGGCGCGGTGGCCGAGCCCGTCCGTGTGCGCAGACTGACCGACCACGAGGGGCAGAAGCTGCAGCAGATCGTGCGCCGGGGCAGCACGAGTTCGGTGCGCTACCGGCGGGCGATGATGCTGCTGGCCTCCGCTGGAGGAAAACGGGTGCCGGTGATCGCACAGCTGGTGCAGGCCGACGAGGACACCGTCCGGGATGTGATCCACGCGTTCAACGAGAAGGGCCTGGCCTGCCTGGACCCTCGGTGGGCGGGAGGCCGTCCCCGCCAACTCAAGTCTGACGAAGAGGACTTCGTCGTCCAGACGGCCACCACCCGCCCGGTCAAGCTCGGCCAGCCTTTTACTCGCTGGTCACTGCGCAAGCTCGTCGCCTACCTGCGCAAAGTCCACGGCCGGGTGATTCGCATCGGCCGTGAGGCGTTACGGTGCCTGCTCGCCCGCCGCGGCGTCACCTTCCAGCGCACCAAGACCTGGAAGGAGTCCCCGGACCCCGAACGGGAGACGAAGCTGGACCGTATCGAGCACGTCCTGGACCGCTTCCCGGACCGGGTATTCGCCTTCGATGAGTTCGGCCCACTCGGGATCCGGCCCATCGGCGGCAGCTGCTGGGCCGAACAGACCCGGCCCGACCGGCTGCCGGCCACCTACCATCGCACCCACGGCGTCCGGTACTTCCATGGCTGCTACTCGGTGGGCGACGACCGTCTGTGGGGCGTGAACCGCCGCAAGAAGGGTGCCGGGAACACGCTGGCCGCGCTGAAATCGATCCGCGCCGCCCGGCCCGACGGCGCACCGATCTACGTGATCCTGGACAACCTGTCCGCCCACAAGGGCGCCGACATCCGCCGCTGGGCAAAGAAGCACAAGGTCGAGCTGTGCTTCACCCCGACCTACGCCTCCTGGGCGAACCCGATCGAGGCGCACTTCGGACCACTGCGGCAGTTCACCATCGCCAACTCCCACCACCCCAACCACACCGTCCAGACCAGGGCCCTGCACTCCTACCTCCGCTGGCGCAACGCCAATGCCCGCCACTGCGACGTCCTGGCCGCCGAACGCAAGGGACGCGCCCGCATCCGCAGCGAGAAAGGCACCCGATGGGGCGGACGCCCCCTCACAACCGCAGCCTGATCCAACCCGGCGAACCTACGCGGTCACAGCACTAGATCGCTGCCGTTGCGGCTCCGTAGGGCGACACGGCCGTCGGCCCACCGGCCGGCCAGGGCGCGGTAACCGTCCCACTTCTGTTATGCGCTGTTGAGCTGTCCACGGACTATCGTCCAGCGTCATGTCGATCACCGGTTGGCGAGCACGGGAGTTCAGCTCCCTGTTCGCCGATCTCGGTGAGGGGTTGGATGATCTGGGGGTGCCCGAGGGGCAGCCGTTCCTGATCAGTCCGGCGGGCGTGTACGACGTGGCGCTGAACCGGTATTTCTCGGTGTGGTCGGCGTCGTCGCCGTGGAACACACAGGCCGCGCACGCCCGGGATCTGCCTTCAGGGGGGCGGGGCGGACGTTCCCCGGACGACGAGACGGGGGGTGATGACTTGTTCCCCGGCGGGGATCTCCGCACCCTCCAGGCGTGCGACGGCCCGGCCGACGGCGAGCCCGGCGAGGCGTGCGATGTCCTGTCCGACGGTGGTGAGGTCGATGTGGGCCAGGCGGGCCAGATGGCTGTCGTCGAACCCGACGACGGAGATGTCGCCGGGGACCGCGACGCCGGAGCGGAGGAAGAGGTCGAGTACGCCGGTCGCGCAGCGGTCGTTGAAGGCCAGTACGGCGGTGGGGCGCGGGCGGGTGGCCGACAGGGTTCGGGCGGCCTCGGCGCCTTCCTCCTCAGTGAGACCGCCGGGGAGAATGCGGATGTGTTCCCCCAGGCCGTGGCGGTTCATGGCGGTGCGGTAGCCGCGGCGCCGGTCGGCTGCGCCCGGTGCCCGGCCGCCGTCGATGTGGGCGATGTCGCGGTGGCCCAGAGCGACGAGGTGGTCCACCGCCTGGCCGGCTCCCTCGTCGTCGGCGGTCCGTACGACCTCCAGGCCCGGGACGGACGGCCGCAGCCGGCGGGCCACGGAGACGACCGGCAGTTGCCCGGCGAGTTCCGCCAGCCGCGCGGCGGGGGCCTGCGGGCCGAGCAGGATCAGCGCCTCGCAGCGGTCGTCGAGCAGTGTCTCGACGGCGCGCTGCTCGCCGCGCCCGGCGGCCACGGCACTCAGCGCGATCTGGTACCCGGCCGGTTCGGCCGCCGCGTAGATGCCCTCCACCAGGTCGGAGTGGAACGGATGCTGGAGGCCGAACTGCACCCCGAGCAGATGGGAGCGGTGGCTGCGGAGCAGCCGGGCCCGGGCGTCGGGTCGGTAACCGATCTCCCGCGCGGCCTGAAGGACGCGCTCGCGGGTGGCCTCGCCGGCCCCTCTCGCGCCGCGCATCACGATGGAGACCAGCGCTGTGGACACCCCTGCCCGCGACGCCACGTCGGCGAGCGTCGGTCGCTTTCCGTTGGGGACCGCTGGGGTCGCCGGCAACCTGTCCTCCCTGGTCGGGGTCGTCTCCTACAGAGTCGACTATAGAACGTTCTAGCTTTCACACGCCACCGGAGCCTTGACAGGGGAGGGCGACAGCTGGCGTACTGCTGCTCCACGGAGTTCTAGAACGTTCTAGTTCCTTGAACGTTCTAGCCCGAAGTCGCGGAGAGAGGTACGTGGCGATGTACACACTGGCGGCCTGCGCCGAGATGGTCTTCCTGGAACTGCCGATCGACGAGCGGGCACGGCGCATCCACGACGCCGGTTTCCAGGTCGAGATCTGGGACTGGACCCGGCACGACCTTGCCGCTCTGGCCCGGACCCCGGCCAACTTCTCCTCCATGACCGGCTACATCCGCGGCAGTCTGACCGACGAGGAGGGCGCGGCCGAACTCCTGAGCACCGCCGAGGAGTCACTCAAGGCGGCCGAGCAACTGGGCTGCCCTCGCCTGAACCTGCACGGCACCGGACTGGACGGCCAGGGCCTGCCGGTGGTGCCGGTGACCGGTGAGGTCACCGGAGAGATGTGGATCGCCGCCCACCGCACGCTCACCCGCCTCGCCGAGCTGGGCGAGAGCGCCGGGGTCGTCTTCACCCTGGAGAACCTCAACACCGCCGTCGACCACCCCGGGGTGCCGTTCGCGACGGCCGCCGACACCCTGGCCCTGGTCGCGGCCGTGGACCGGCCCGGGCTGCGGATGAATCTGGACCTCTACCACGCCCAGATCGGCGAGGGGAATCTGATCGAGCTGGTCCGCAGGGCCCATGCCCTGGGCCTGATCGGCGAGATCCAGGTGGCCGACGTCCCCGGCCGCCGCGAACCAGGAACCGGGGAGATCAACTACCCCGCCGTCGCCCGCGCCCTGGCGGGCCTCGGCTACGAGGGCACGGTCGCGATGGAGGCGTGGGCCTCCAGCGACAGCGAGCTCGCTCTGGAGCGCTTCCGCTCCGCCTTCACCGTCTGACTGTCTCCACAGCCTGTACCTACCCTGACGACGACGTACGGAGCACCCGCATGACCACCCAGCAGCCTCTCGCCGTCGGCCTCCTCGGCGCCGGACGGATGGGTTCGTTCCACGCCGAGACCCTCGCCCACCGCCTCCCGGGCGTCCGGCTCGTCGCCATCGCCGACCCCACCCCGGGCGCCGCGCGGAGCCTGGGCGACCGGCTCGGCTGCGCCACCGCCTACACCGACATCGGTGAACTGCTCGCCGACCCGCACATCGACGCGGTGGTGATCGCCACCCCGGCCCGTACCCACGCCGACCTGGTCGAGGCGGCCGCCAAGGCGGGCAAGGCGGTCTACTGCGAGAAGCCGATGGCGGTCACCCTCGCCGAGGCCGACCGCGCCATCGCGGCCGCCGCGGATGCGGGCGTGCTCCTCCAGGTGGGCTTCAACCGCCGCTACGACGCGGGCTTCAGGGCCGCCCACGAGAAGATCGCCGCCGGCGCCATCGGCACACCGCAGCTGTTGCGCTCGCTCACCCGCGACCCCGCTCTGGCCGACCCGGCCCGCATACCGCCGTGGACGATCTTCCTGGAGACCCTCATCCATGACTTCGACGTCCTGCGCCACCTCAATCCCGGTGCCGAACCCGTCGAGGTCTTCGCCATGGCGGACGCCCTGATCCGCCCCGACTTCAAGGACCGCGGCCTGCTCGACACCGCCGTCGTCACCGTCCGCTTCGACAACGGCGCCCTCGCCACCGCCGAGGCCGGCTTCCAGGCCGTCTACGGCTACGACGTACGCGCCGAGATCCTCGGCTCGGCCGGGATGCTCACCATGGGCGACGTCCGCCGCACCCACCTGACCGCATACGGCCCGGACGGCGTCGCCGCCGAGTGCGTCACCTACGACCAGCACCTCTTCCACGACGCCTATGTGGCCGAACTCGCCGACTTCACCGACAGCGTCCGCACCGAGCGCACCCCCTCCGCCACCGGCGAGGACGCACGCGCTGCCCTGGCCATCGCCCTCGCCGCCGTCCAGTCCGTCACCACCGGCGGTCCCGTCCGCGTCGACAAGCTCCAAGACCTGTGAAGCACGGGTCTTCGGCCGCAGCGCGGACCCCGGCGCCGTGTGACAAGTACGGGGTGACGGCCAGGTCAGTCCAACATGCGACCCCCCCCGCTGCTCGAGTGCGGCGGGGGTGTCGGTGACTACTGAGCTTGAACTCGGGTTGTCGTAGCCGCTGACAGGACTTGATCCTCGCGGTACTCCGTTGTCATGAGGTACGCGCAGGGTGGCGGGCTGTCGGATGAACGCCGGCGGTTCCGCGAGGGCATCCGCATGATGGCCGCCGAGCGGTTCGCCGAGGGCGAGTCGAGTTCGGCGATCGCGAAGGAGTTACGGGTCAGCGTCCGCTCGGTCCAGCGGTGGCGGCGGTTATGGGACAAGGGCGGTCCGCGAGCCCTGCGGTCGGCGGGTTCAGCCTCGCCGCCTCGGTTGAGCGAGGCCCAGTTCGCCCAGCTGGAAGCGGAGTTGGCCAAGGGACCGGTCGCGCACGGCTGGCCGGATCAGCGGTGGACACTGTCGCGGGTCAAGACCGTGATCGGCCGTCGCTTCCACAAGAGCTACACCCTGCAAGGGGTGCGCAAGTTGCTGCTGCGGCACGGTTTCTCCTGCCAGGTGCCGGCCAGACGTGCTGTCGAGCGTGACGAGGAGCAGGCCACCGGCTGGGTGAAGGAGACCTGGCCGCAGGTGGAAGGACCGCGGCGGCGCTCGACGCCTGGATCGTCTTCGAGGACGAGTCCGGCTTCTCGATGACGCCGCCCATTGCCCGGACCTGGGCCCGGCGCGGACAGACGCCCGTGATCCGGGTCCGCGGCCGCTCCCGCCGCCGGATCTCGATCGCCGCCCTGGCCTGCTACAAGCCCGGCGAACGGTCGAGGCTGATCTACCGGCCCCGCCGCGACGACGGACGCCGTGACGGACGCAAAAGCTTCGCCTGGACCGACTACCGCGACCTACTGGTCGTCGCCCATGCCCAGCTCGGTGAGCCGATCGTGCTCGTCTGGGACAACTTGAACGTCCATCTCGCTTACGATATGCGGCAGTTCATCGCCCGACAGGACTGGCTGACCGTCTACCAGCTGCCCTCCTACGCGCCCGACCTCAACCCGGTCGAGGGCATCTGGTCGCTGCTGAGGCGAGGCTGGCTGTCCAACACAGCCTTCACCACCCCCGAGCACCTCATCCAGACCATCCGACACGGGATGAGAAAGATCCAGTACCGCCCCCACCTCATCGACGGATGCCTCGCCGGAACCGGACTATCCCTCACACCAACGACTTCATGAGTTCAAGCTCAGTAGTAGACGTCTGAAGAGGGATGAGCCGACGGACAGGGCAATGACGGAGGCGATCAGTCCACCGACACCGACGGGTGCGGCGATCTGTGCGAGTGGGCCAGCCGCCCTTCATGGTCCTGGCTTGGCCATGGACAACGGACAATGGCAAACCCTGTCCATAACTTCGGTTATGCGCTGTTGAGCTGTCCACGGACTATCGTCCAGCGTCATGTCGATCACCGGTTGGCGAGCACGGGAGTTCAGCTCCCTGTTCGCCGATCTCGGTGAGGGGTTGGATGATCTGGGGGTGCCCGAGGGGCAGCCGTTCCTGATCAGTCCGGCGGGCGTGTACGACGTGGCGCTGAACCGGTATTTCTCGGTGTGGCTGGCGTCGTCGCCGTGGAACACACAGGCCGCCCATGCCCGGGACCTGCGCACGTACTTCGACTTCCTGTGGTTCGCGCGAGGCAGGCGGGACTGGCATGATGCGCCCATGGACGACCGGGCGGCGTTCGAGTGGTGGGGCGGTCACCTACGACTGCCATGTCTTTGCCGGCAGCCCTACGAGCGCCCCGACCTGGCCGCCTGCGCCACGCACGACGCGGTAGGACGGCATCATCGCGTCGAAGGCGCCCTTGAACTGCTGAATCGACCCACAAAGCCCTGACCGCACCACACGGGCCTCGACCCGGAATCCTGGGGACAGGGACTGTGCGACGGGGACTCGACGCCACGTAGGCAGGCAATCTCCGGAATCCCAGCAGCACGCGGTGGCGGTAGCCCTCCGGCCGGCCGCCCCAGCCCTCCGCCCATGCCGGAATGGGCAGTAACGGCCGGATGACCTGCCACTTAGGGATTCGGGCCATGCCGCAGCCGAGGACTACCCGGATGGTCGCCTGGGCCTGAGGCTGGCCGCGCTTCAGCGAGGCAGCAGGACGTCGACCTGCCTGCGGATGTCCTGCACGATCTCCTCGACGCTCAAGGCGATGTTCACGCCTGCCGCCATGCTGAGGAACATCACGGCGGACACGATGTGTGCCAGCGTCGCGGCGTCGCCCTCTGCGACCCGCTCGTCTCGGCGCAGCACGGCGGCGACGGCCTCCTCGGTCTGCGCGACGATGGCGAGTGCCGCGCCGTGCCGGGGCTCCTCGGGGTCGCCGAAGACCATCTCTCGCAGGTAGGTGCGTCCGTTGTCGATCTGGATGCGGTTGCACTCGACGATCGGCCGGACGATCGCCAGCACCGCGTCCAGCACGCCTGGGACGGTCTCGGCGTCCGCCCGGCCCTGCTCAAGTGCTTCGACGTACTTGGCGTTCTGGACAAGGAGGAGGAGTTCGCCCTTGGTCTTGGCGTAAAGGAACAGGGTCCCGGTGCCGATGTCGGCCTGGTCGGCGATCTGCTGGGTCGTGACCTCATCGACGCCGTGTTCGGCGAACAGTTCACTGGCGGCAGCGACAATGCGGTCGAGTTTCTCCTGCTTGTTCCGCTCGCGCCGTCCGACCGACTGGGAGGCGACAGACATGGGTGGTGTCCTCGTGCGTTCTGTGTCGCCCGTCGCGGTTGCGGCGGGTCAGCTGCTGCCGATGACGGCCTTGCCGCGGATGCCACCCTGGGACAGGGACTGCAGCGCCTGCGGGGTCTGGTCGAAGCCGACCACCTTTCCCACGACCGGACGCACCACGCCCTGGTCGATGAGAGTGGTGATCTGGCGGAGCTGGTCGCCGCTGGCGCGCATGAACAGGAACTCATACGTCACGCCGAGCTTCTTGGCCTGCCTGCGGATCTTGCCGCTCAGGCCTGCGACCGCGAGGCGCAGCAGCGGGTTCAGGCCGGCCTCGCGGGCGAACGCGGGGTCCGGGGGACCGGTGATCCCGATGGCCTTGCCGCCGGGCTTGAGCACCCGAAGGGACTTCTCGAGGGTCTCCCCACCGATGCTGTCCAGCACCAGGTCGTAGCCGGTCAGGAGCTGTTCGAAGTCCTGGGTGCGGTAGTCGATCACCGTGTCCGCGCCGAGCGCGCGCACGAAGTGCGCGTTGGAAGCGCTGGCGGTCGTGGCGACGCTCGCACCGAGGTGCGCGGCGAGCTGGATCGCGATCGAACCGACCCCGCCGGCCCCGGCGTGGATGAGCACCTTCTGCCCGGGCCGCACCTTCCCGCGCTCCACCAGCGCCTGCCACGCCGTGAGCGCCGCCAGCGGCAGTGAGCCGGCCTCTTCCATGCTGATCGAGGTGGGTTTGAGCGCCAGGTCGCCCTCCGCGACGGCGATGCGCTCGGCGAATGTGCCGATGCGGTTCTGGTGGGGCCGGGCGTAGACCTCGTCTCCGGGCTTGAAGCCGCGAACCGCTGCCCCGACGCTGATGACGGTGCCCGCGACGTCGTTGCCCAGGATCAGCGGCAGCTTGTAGGGCAGGATCTGCTTGAACTCACCGGTGCGGATCTTCTCATCCAGCGGGTTCAGTCCGGCGGCCTCCACCCGGACGAGCACGTCGTGCTCCCCCACGGTGGGTTCGGGGACGTCCGCCTCCTGCAGCGGCTCCTTGTACTTGGTGACGACGAACGCTCTCATGGGGCGCCACTCCTTGTCTTCATCCTATTTATCCAGAGGTGAGGCCAGATCAGCCAATTCGGCGTGACATGGGACCTCGCCTCACTCCAGTAATCCGATTGCACTCAATTATGAGTCTGCTCAGGATTATTGTCAAGAGAGGTCCCATGGGACGCGGCCACATGCCGATCGGGCGCCGCGAGCGGGCCAAACAGGCCAAGCGCGAGCGCATCACGACCGCAGCCCGCGAACTGTTCGCCGAACACGGCGTCAGCGGGGTCACGACACAGCAGATCGCCCACCGCGCCGACGTTGCGAACGGCACTCTTTACCTGTACGCGTCCACGAAGGCCGAGTTGCTGATCATGGTGCAGAACGAGAAGTTCGCCGCCGCCATCGACTCCGGCCTCGCCGCCGCGAACGCCACCGTCGGACAGGGCGCAATCCGAAGCCCCGAGCCGCAGTTCCGTCCTGTCCGGCCGTGCCCGCAGGTCCGCCCCGTCCCGTTCGGCCGCGCCCGGAGCCCCGGGACCGGTCGGTCCCGGGGCTCCAGTCCCGCTCCACCTGCCCGCAGCCGACCCGGCCGGGGCGGCCGGCGTCAGGCGACGCTCAGGACGATCTTCCCGGTGGTGCGGCCCTGCTCGCCGATCTCGTGCGCCTTCGCGGCCTCGGCCAGCGGGACGACGGTCTCGACCACGGGCGTGAGCGCGCCCCGCTCGGCCAGGGCGGCGATCTCGCGCAGACCCAGGTGGTCGGGCTCGACCAGCATCCACACCGCCCGCACGTGGCCGGGGACGTCGGCGGGGACGTCGTCGGGGCCGGGCAGGGTGATCAGCCGGCCGCCCGGGCGCAGCACCGTCAGGGACCGCTCGGCGTTCTGGCCGCCGAGCCCGTCCAGCACCACGTCCACGTCCCCGACGGCGTCCTCGAAGCGGACCGTGCGGTAGTCGATCACCTCGTCCGCGCCCAGCTGCCGCAGCAGGTCGTGCTTGCCGGCGCTGGCCGTGCCGATGACGTACGCGCCGCGGGCCTTGGCGATCTGCACGGCCAGGTGGCCGACCCCGCCGGCCGCCGCGTGCACCAGCACCCGCTCACCGGCGCGCACCCCGGCGGTGTCCACCAGGGCCTGCCAGGCGGTCAGCGCGGCCAGCGGCAGCGCCGCCGCCTGCACGTGGGTGAGGTTCGCCGGCTTGGGCGCGAGGTGGCGGGCCGGGGCGACGACGTACTCGGCGTAGGCGCCGGCCTGCCGCGGGAACAGCGGCATGCCGTACACCTCGTCCCCGGGGCGGAACATCCCCACGCCCGGTCCGACGGCCTCCACGGTGCCGGAGACGTCCCAGCCGACCGCCGGGACCTCGCCCCACTCGATCAGGGCCCCGCTGGCCCGGGTCTTGAAGTCCACCGGGTTCACACCGGCCGCGTGGACCCGCACCAGGACCTCGTTCAGTCCCGGCACGGGCCGGGCGACCTCACGCTCCACGAGCACCTCCGGTCCGCCCCACTGCTCCACGACCACCGCACGCATGCTGTCCGCCTCACTCTTTTCCGTCTTGATCGGATACCGGCCGCCCGGGCCCTTCCCGGCGCGACGCAGTCCACGATCCGGCACCCGCCCCCACCATGGTGTTGGCCGTCTGGCCACTATGTGACAGGATCTGGCCATGAGCGAGATGCAGTGGCCGTGCACCGACCCCCGCCCCGACCCGAGCGCCGACGCGGCCGGGCGGCACCGCATCGCCGTCCTCGCCCTGCCCGGCGTCCCGCCCTTCGAACTCGGCATCCCCTCCCGCGTCTTCGGCAGCGTCCTGGACGCCGGCTCACGCCCGCTGTACGAGGTCACCGTCTGCACCGCCGACGGCGCCCCGGTCCTCAGCGACGCCGGGTTCACCGTGCAGCCCGCGGCCGGTCCCGAGGCCCTGGCCGCCGCGGACACCGTGATCGTCCCGCCCACGCACGCCATGCCCGAGCTGGGCCGCGGCGGCCCGCTGCCGCCCGAGGTCACCGCGGCCATCGCCGGCATCCGGCCCGGCACCCGCCTGGTGTCCATCTGCACCGGCTCCTACGTCCTGGCCGCCGCGGGCCTCCTCGACGGCCGGCCCGCCACCACCCACTGGCACCTCGCCCCCGAGTTCCGCCGCGCCTACCCCCGCGTCAAGGTCGACGAGGAGGTCCTCTTCGTCGACGACGGCGACGTCCTGACCTCCGCGGGCGTCGCCGCCGGCGTCGACCTGTGCCTGCACATGATCCGCCGCGACCACGGCGCCGCCGCCGCCAACCGCGCCGCCCGCATGTGCGTCGTCCCGCCCTGGCGGGACGGCGGCCAGGCCCAGTACATCGACCGCCCGGTGCCCGAACCCACCGTCGCCACCACCACCGCCACCCGCGCCTGGGCTCTGGAACACCTCGGCGAACCCCTCTCCCTGAACCGCCTGGCCGAACACGCCCGGATGAGCCTGCGCTCCTTCACCCGCCGCTTCCGCGACGAGGTCGGCATGACCCCCGTGCAGTGGCTCACCGCGCAACGCCTGGAACTGGCCAAGCAGTTGCTGGAGACCACCGACCTGTCCATCGACCTGGTCGCCCACCGCTGTGGCTTCGGCTCCGCCAACTCCCTGCGCGCCCACATGCGCACCGCCTTCGGTGTCTCACCCGCCTCCTACCGCCGCACCTTCCATACCGACGACCTGGTGGAAGCGGGCGTCTGAGGACACATCAGCGCCGCACATACCCGCTCCGCGGGCCGGCCGGGATCCGCCTGATCATCCGCTGCCGGTGCCCCCTCCAGCGGAGGCCAGCAGCATCATCGCCCGCCGGTAGCGCACCGAACTCGTGCTGCCCCGGCGCACGATCTGCTGCAGCTTCTGCCCCTCGTGGTCGGTCAGTCTGCGTACACGGACGGGCTCGGCCACCGCGCCTCCAGCGGTCGGATCGGATGTCACCGCACATGCAACCGCCACGACCGCCGACCCGGCGAACCTATGCGGTCACAGCACTAGCTTCAGCGACCGGTGCGCCGGCCTTCGACCATGTTCGAGACGACCGCCCTCACCCAGCGGAGTGCCGTAGGCCAACGGAACGAGCCCCGGTTTTCACGCGGGACAGGCTCGAGCTCATCGTCGGTGGCTCAGTCCTGGATGTAGCGGATCGTGACTGTGAGCCGTGTCCCTGACTCGGTCTGATAGGTAATCTCGTCGCCGACCTCCCGCCAGAGCAGAGCCTTGCCCAGGGCGGAATCCGGGGTCAGTGATTCGGCGTCGCGGGATTTGAGCGCGGCGATCTCGTAGACGGTGATGCCTACTTCGTCCTCGTCCTCGATGCCTATCAAGCATCCTGGTGTCACGAGGTGCCCACCGCTGTGGTTCGGGTCCGGGGATGCGTGGGCCAGGACGAGGCGGAGGTAGTCGCGGCGCTTCTCCAGATGCAGGCGGCGCCGTCTGGCCGCCTCCAGTTGCGATGACCGGGACGAGGAGTCCACGGCGATGATTTCCGCATCCGGTTGGGCCAATGCCTCGTAAATGCGGCCAAGTTCGTCCTGTACCCGGCGGTAAGCGTTCACTGACAGCCGTTCGACCGGAAGATGAGGATCCCGCACTGTCCGGGTGTCGGCCGTCGGGTTCTTCGTCGCGCTGCGTGGGGTCGCTGCAGGCTTGGGTGCAGGACTGGCGGGCGATGTGCGGGGGTGTGAGGGAGCTTGGGGGCGGGCGGTGGTCATACCGGGAGTCCGGGTGCGGAGCAGCCGAAGTGTGCTGCGGAATTTGAGGGCTTCGGGGGAGGACGGGGGGAAGTACTGGGCCAGGCCGGTTTGCGTGTTGCCGACGAAGACCGGCACGTCGGTGCGTCCGATGGACGCGCGGACCATTGCCTGGATCTCCTCCTGCAGGAGGAGGGCCACCAGTTTTTCGCCGCGCTTGAGCTCCACGACGTCTGCACCCGCGTGCCCGGGGATACCCGCGTGGCGGAGATGGCGGGCCCGGCCGGCGGGAAATCCGCCCTCATCGAACGGGACCGCGGCCCGGATGGCGAAGGCGTGCTGTGCCGCGTTGACTTCATCGCGCCGGATCCACCCGACTGATCGGTAGCCCGCCGGTGGCCGGACGTAATCGATCGGCTGGCTGTGAGGACCGGTGTTTTGGGCTTCGGCCGGCGTTGTGCGGCGGGCGGGCTGCGCTGCCGACTCCGGGGCTGACCGCGGGCTCGGCGCACTGTGACGCCGCACCGCCGGGGCGCCAGACGGCGACGGCTCGACCGGTGGCGTTACGGGAGACGCGGCCGCTACGGAGGGTGCGTGCGGCGATGGCACGGCGTCCAATGCGGGGACCGAGGGCGCGGCCGGTACGGAGGGCGGTAGGCGCTCGGGTACGGGGGTCGGGATGGCAGCAGTCGGCTTCGGCTTCTCGTTGGTGGATTCGATGCCCAGCCGGTCGAGCTCGAGCCATAGCGGCTCCAGGGCACGGTCCGGGTCGAGGAAGAAGCGGCTGCCACGGATGCGTACGAAGGTCCAGCCGACCCGCTCCAGTTCACGCTGGCGCGCGGCGTCGGCGTCCGCGTTCTCCTCATTGTGGAATGCGTCGCCGTCGCATTCGACGGCAAGGCGCTTCGTACCTCCCTCGACCACCAGGTCGATCCGGTACCGGCCCACCGGGTACTGGGGACGTACCCGGTAGCCGCGCTTACGCAAGGCGAGGAAGACCCGCTGCTCGAAGAGACTGTCGAACGCCTCATGCCGCTGGTGCGGGCTCACCTCGCCGAGGCCGAGGCCATCCTGCTCCTCGGCGGGTCGGTTGAGGTAGTCGAGATAGGCGCGGCGCAGATCCGTCTCACCGAGTTCGGTGATCGCGACGCTGTGGAAGACCCAGACCTGGTCACGGGCCCGGGAGGCGGCCACATTGAGCCGCTGCTGCATACCCGTGGCGACGAATGCACCGGCCCGCTTCTGCTCACCGTCGCGCGTCATGGACACCACCAGGCTGATGAATATGACGTCTCGCTCGTCCCCCTGGAAGTCCTCGGCGTCACCGACGCGCAAGCGGCGCTGCTGGCGCTCGGCCAGTGGCAGCCGCTCAGCGAGCATGTCCTCGATCAGGTGCCTCTGCGCCTGGCCGAGCAGGGTGATCACACCGATGGTGTGGCCCTGGTACGCGGGATCATCGCAACAACGCACCAGCTCGTCGACGAGCCGTTCCGCCTCCGGGCGGTTGATCTGCCGTTGCCCAGTCCCCTCGATGTGCCCGGACGGTACGTAAATGGGGCGCAGCGGCTGCAGGCGGTCCGCGCCGTACTGGCGCAGTGGCTGCAGTTTGCCCTCGTACCACCACGCGTTGGAGAAGCCGATGATCTCCGGCATGCACCGGAAGTGCTCCTGGAGCATCAGTCGGCCCCGGCCACCGGCAAGGCCTGAGGCGATATCGAAGAAGCTGGCAGTGGGACTGAACAGGCTCTGCCGGGAGGCCGGAAGATCCGCGAGGATGCGCTGCTGGAGCTGGAAGTACTGTTCCTGGTCGATGCCGACGTTGGCCGGGCTGACCTGTTTGTCGTCACCCACGACCACGATCTTCGCGCCGAGCCAGGCGAGCAGCAGCGCCTCCGGTCCCGACTGGCTCGCCTCGTCAATGATGATCACGTCGAAGCGGGAGGGCCGGTCCACCGGCACGGTCTCTGCCACCTGGTAGAGAGGCATGATCCAGGCGGGCACAGCGTCCTGGCACTCCCGCAGGCTTTCGCGGGCCTGCCGCCGGTACTGGTGCGCGTACTTGCCTGTTCCTTTGCCCAGCCGTCGGACACTCTGCTGATACGAGGTCAGCGCGACGGCCTGCTCGTCGGTCAGCCGCTCCAAGCAGCTGTACCATGCCCGGTCAGCGGCGAGCCGTTCGAGGCGGATACGGATCTCGTCATCGGCCTCGGCAAGGATCCGGCGCTGCTTTCCTTCCGCGGCCGGGTCGGTCAGCTCGCGCAGGCGAGCAGTCCACGCCGACCATGCCCAGGCGCGCTCGACGTCCGCCAGCCGTGCGTCCCAGACGGTGTCCTCCGAGGTGTCGTCCAGCGCGTTCGCCAGGGCTGGTAGCACCGCGGCGACTGCCTCGTACGCTGCGTCACACTCCTTCTTGAGCCGCAGTGCCTCGCGCAGTCCATCGAGTTCGGAACAGGCAGAGGCATACGCCTCCACGTCCCGCTTCACGACGGCTGCCAGGGCATGCTCAAGGGCGGGCGCGGCGGAGCTCCGCTGGTGGGCCGCCGTCCGCAACGTGTCCTCGGCGGTGGTGATCAGATTCCGAGCCTGCCGTGATACCCGCAGCCCTGCCCGTACGCGCAGTACATCCCGCACTGCTGCGGTCGTTTCCGGGACGTGCCACGGCACGGCCGCCAAGGCCGCCACCGGGCCAGCTGCAGCAACGAGTCCGGCCCGGCGGCCCGCAAGCGCAGCCAGTGTTTGGAGCGTTGCGGCGTCCTGCTCCAACTGGGCTGTGCGGCGGGCCGTGGACTGCCACGGTTCGCCGCCTCCGCTCCATTCCCTCTCGACCACCTGCAGATGGCGCTCCAGCATGGCGCGGTGCAGGACAGTTGAGGCCGTTGCCTCATCCTCAGGGGGGCGGCCGTCGACGCGTACGGCATCGACGAAGTCGCCTACCGCCTTGCGGAGCTTGGTCTTCAGCCCGAGCGGGCCACGAAGTCTCTCACCTGACCGCAATCCGTCGTAGAGCGTAGTGGCCTGTCCCAGCGCCGTCCCCACGTCATAGCGCTCCATGCCCGTGACGAGGGCACCGCCGAGCGACTGCTCCGCCGCCCTTGCTCCGGTCAGCGCCGAGGTGGTCATCTCCAAGCGGCTGCGCAGCGTCCGGTCCCTCCCGATCAGTACATCGGCACGGAGCGGCGCCGCCCAGCCCGCCTGCTCAGCGGCAGCCGTTGCCACAGCAGCCGTGAAGGCCTCCATCGCTTCGCCCAGGACGACTTGCTGATCGTCCGTCAGCCGACCGATGGCGTCGTCCAGGCGTGCGGTGCCGGGGTCCTGCCCTATGCGAGCGTGCTCCTCGTCCGCTGAGCGGATCGCCGCGACGGCTGCCGCGAAGTCATTGGGGGCGGGAAGGTCGGCGCCGCCGGGGATGTGCCCCACCGCGGAGGCGGCCAGTGCCCGGTGGCCGGGGGAGAACGCGCGGGTGGCATCGAGCAGTGCCCGAACCTGTTCGGAGGTCACCAGGGGAGTCGGTCCCGGAACCGGACCGAGCCAGTCGAAGACAGACCGCTCGTCGGACAGCCGTGCGGCGATGTTCTGCAGCGTCCCGCTGTAGTCGCCGATCTCGGAGGGATGGACATACGTCTCCTGCTCGCGCAGGACACGCAACTCCTTGAGGGTGAGCGCCTGGATGTCCCGGGCTCGGCGCAGCTTCTCCTCGTGCTGACCGATGCGACGTTCGTAATCCCGGCGGGAATACGAGCCCTGCCGGTCCAGGAGCGCCCGGATCGACGCCTCCAACTCGCGCTGCGCGGCGATACCGTCGTCGGTCCGGCTGACGCACAGCTCGCGCACGCCCTCCGGCAGCTTGTCCTTGAGGACCTTCAGCGCACGGGCCGTATGGCTGGTGATCAGGACCCGCTGGCCATGGGCGAGGAGATCGGTGACCAAGTTGGCGATGGTGTGGGTCTTACCCGTGCCCGGCGGTCCCTGGACGACGACGAGACGGTTGCTGCGCAACCGCTCGGCAATGGTCCGCTGCTCCTCGTTGGAGGGAAGTGCGAAGTAGGTCTCCGCCGGCAGGGTGACTGCCCCGTTGCCCTCGCTGGGGTCGGTGTCGCTGCCACCTGCGATGAAGCGCAACAGCTCGGTGGACTGGGCTCCCTGGTCGACCTGCTGAGCAATACGCCGCAGTACGTCCAGAGTGCTGCGGCGGGTGCGTTCCCGCAGGATCAGCGCCGGGGCAAAGCTGACCAGCGGAACGTCGAGGCCGACGGGACGGTGGGCCCGCGTCCCGGTCTGGTATCGGCCGGCCTGGTGCGCGGCGAGCGCCCAGGACTCCAGCGCTTGGTGCAGCGGGTCCAGCCGGTCCCGCGCTGTCGCGTCACCGGCGGCCTCCAACTGGCCGCGTATGAACTCGCGTACGTTGGCCCGGGCCTTCTGCGCGGCGTCGAGCATGCCCTCCTCCAGCAGGAGGGTGCCGGCTTCAGGATCGGGCGCGACCCGGATCGCACCGGTCCTCTCGTCGAAGGCGAGCACGGCGCGGGCCGTGACCAGGTGACGCCGGATCGGTTCGGACTCGGCGGACCACGTGAGATAGCCGAAGGCCAGGACGAGTTCGAAGTTCTCGCCGAGGGAGGTGATGTCCTCGTGGATGCGGTAGAGCTTCTCGTAACTACGCAGGGCGGCTGACCGCAGCCGCTTCTCGGTGGCCCACTGCTCCCATTGCGGCGCCCAGGCACGGTGCAGATCCTGCACGGCTTCACCTCGGGGAAAGTCGTCCAGCAGCACCGTGCGCATGACTGCTGCGACATTGCCGTCCGGGGACCGTATCTCTTCTCGTACTTCGGCTTGCCCTCGCAGTTGCGGGGCCTGTTCCCGCTGGTGGTTCCGGACTTCGGCGGGATCCAGCCATGGCCTCAGCAACTGTCCGGCGCGGGGCGGATCCGGCTGCACCGGGCGCTCGGCCAGCAGCCACAGTGGCTCCTCGGCCGGGAACTCGCTATCGAGAAAGCTGAGGAACTCACTCGGGAGATCGTGGAACCACAGGAGGTGACGAGCACCGTCGAGCGTTCGCACCGGCGTGGTGCGACTCTCGCCGGCCTCGGCCAGGTATCGGAAGATCTGCCGGACACGGGTGTCCTCAGGGGAGCGGCCATGGCTGGACAACGGCGGCCTCACGGATTGCATGGATGTAAGCGAGTGAAGAGATTGTGTGAATATTAAGGGGTCTCTGTGACAATGCGTCACAGGTTTGTGGGCGACCGGACTGCTTCTTCACAGAACGACACATCCAGACGGGGATCTCGTGCTCCTCACCAGTCCGGAGCGGCACGAGCCGCGGTAGGGGCGGCAGCCCCCACCGCGGGTCAGCCGACTATGAAGGTCCCATCTGAAAGCTACTCACGGCGCGCCGGACGTCGTTCCAGATGAGCGATCACGCTGGAGTGGAACCGGTCCACGGCGTCATCGATGCTGCGGATGAAGCCGGACTCGGCGTTGCCCCGCGTGCTGCCCATGCCCTTGAGGAGTGAGAGCCGGAACCCGGTGATCGGGGAGCCGTCCTTCGGCAGAAGGTCGCCCGGCTCGGGGCGCAACTTCTCCAGGGTGCCCCGGGGCCCGCCGCCCTGGTTCGCGACGAGGGTCTCGACATGCAGATCGGCAGGGGCTTCACCGAGCTGGCGCACCAGGCGCTTGGCCCAGCTGAGGGGGTACCCCTGCTCGGGGGCCGGGATGTCAATGGACGTACGCAGCTTGCTGGTGCGCAGGTCGGCGGTGATCGCAAGGGTGCCGACCGTGCTGTCCATGCGGATCTCGGCGTGCAGGCGGCCGTCCTCGCACAGGCCGTCGGCGAGCGCGGCCCGGCGCGATTGCGGATCGGAGCCGCGCTTGGTGCGCTGGACGGGCAGCACCTTTACTCCGGCCTCGCCACCGAGGCGCAGGCAGACCTGGCGGATGAGGCGTTCCCAGCTCTCGACGACCTCCACCGCACGCTCGTCGCCCTGGCACAAGGTCTCCGCATCGATGCCATTGCGCACCGGAACCCAGGCCGGGCCCATGTTCTGGAATCCGTGGCAGCCGGAGTTCTCGTGCTGGAGGTAGTGCAGGAGTTCCTGGAGAACCCACGCGTGGGCCGCGTTGCCGACGCCTTCGTGGCGGATGAGCATCTGTGCTTGGTAGGTGACCTCGGCCCAGGACAGGTGCCACAGGGCGACCTTGTTCTTCCGTCGGCCGTCGATCTTGACGCTGACCAGCGGACTGCCTTCCAAGGCGACATCGTTAGAAAGCGTGATTACAGCCTCGTAGCCACGTTTGGCCGCGATGTCCATGTAGTCCTGGACCTGCTCCCCCTTGAGCGGGTTGCCGTTGGTCTTCGCCTCGACGAGGGCTGTCCACAGCTTGCCGGCGCGCTCGACCCGGATGACGCCGTCCGGGCGCTTCGGGGTGTCGCCGTGGGGGAGCGAGACCTCCGTGAATGTCTCCATCCGGCCGGCTGGAGCGCCGAAGGCAGCGGCGAGGCGGCGCCCGAACTCCGGCACCTGGGCCATCACCGACAGAAGGATGGAGGTCGCCCGGACCTCGCGCTCATGGTCGCTCTTGAGCGACGAAGCGGGGAACAGCCGAGCCATCCGCCATGCGTCGCTCTCGGCGAGAGACTTCTTGGCCGCCTTGGGCAGGATCACCTTCTTCTTGGCCGTGCGCGGTCGTCGTGCCGGAACGGGTACCTCGGGCGCCACGACTGGAACGGGGGCAGGCGCCTCTGGCGCGTCCGGGGCCGCGTCGGCGGCAACGCGCGGCTCCGGCACTTGCGGCGTGGTCTCCGATGCCAGCTGCTCGTCCGACTCTTCGGCGTCGTCGACATCTATGCCGAAGTCGGTCGCCAGCCCGGCCAGCCCGGTCTCGTAACCCTGCCCGACGGCACGGAACTTCCATTCTTCGCTGCGCCGGTACAACTCACCGAAGAGGAACGCACTCTCCACAGTCGCGTCCGTGATGGAGAACCCGATGATGCTCTCACCGACACTGTCGGCCAGCGCCACCCTCAGGTCGTCTAGATCGCCGAACCGCGCGCCCCCGTAGCGGCTGGCCGCCACGACGATGCGCTCGACCTCGCTGGGCATCGCCGCCAGATCGAGGTTGATGCGGTCCTCGCTGCCGCTGTCCGTCGGCGTCTTCCCGAGCAGCTGCACGGTTCCGTCGGGGCTGGCCTGGTTGTTGTAGAAGAAGAAGTCCTCTTGGCTGCGCACTTTGCCGTTGGCATCGAGCAGCAGCACAGAGACGTCCGCGTCTCCGTCCCCCTCTGCGCTCGTCCAACTCAGACTGACGATCACGGATCCTATGTCTGGACTCAGGCTGGGCAGGCTGACGTTCGCGCCCTTGATCATCTCTTGCATGGATCTCCCCCCTTGGAGTCCTCGTGACATTGCGGAACGTCCACGGGCGGGGGCTTCGCACGGAAGGTGGCCTGTACCCGGGCAGTTCTCGCTCGCTGCGCGGGGGGCATTGGCTCCGGCCACCCGAACGTGCCTGGATATTAACGGCGGTTTCCTGCCAGTCGTCAGCGATTCGGCAAATACCGGTCGTCAAAGGCGCTGGTAATGGCCGCGGGCCCGGATGCGGACAGGTGAGTACCACTGTGAGGTGGGCTGCCCGGCGAGGTGACAGCGGAGCTGTTCCTCTTCCCAGCGCGCTCGTCCCGAACTCTGGGGTGCCTCGGCGTTTGAGGCGCCACCACCCCCTGCTGTTGTGCTGTCCAGAGGCCGCTGCGAGCAACGCGGCGTGCTCGTGCCGGCGGCGGCTGAACTTTGGTTCTGGATCACTTTTTGGTGCCAGAGCCACGGAGGGTCACCACAACCGCGATCATGAACGGCCTCACGCTGCGAGGAGGACCCGCTTGCGGAGCAGGTCGAAGTTGGCGCGGCCGAACATCTGCCGCTCCGTTGATCCGCAGCGGTCTCCACTCCCGGCTGACCGCGCCCTGGGGGCAGGTGGCCTGCCGGTGGTCCCAGGCGACGGGGAAGGCCGACTTGGCAAAACCCGAGCCGGCCTTGGCCTGAGGGCTGTTGTTGGCCACGACCGGGCCGAGCAGGGTGATGCCGTGAACCCGAGCCGCCCGCTCGATGTGGGACGCGGTGACGTATCCGCTGTCCACGACGTGCTCGCAGGGCAGTAGCTCCCGCTCGGCGAGGTCGTCATGGGTGATCGCGGTCATCTCGACGTTCTGCACGGTCGAGTGCGTCGTGTCCAATTTTGGACAGTTAGGAACCGCTTCGCTCAACGAAGCCGGAGATGGTACGTGTTCCGCCCGTGAACGTGCTCAGGTCTGAAGAAGTCGCCAGCGGGTTGTCCAAAACGGTCCCGAACTCCGGTCTTTTGGAGTGTCTACACACCGCATGGAGGAGTGGGGATGACAGCATGGGATCGTCCGGACCGGGCCTTCGCAGGCTGGCGCGTTCCCAGCCTGCTCGCGCCGAACGCTCCCCCGGGCAGCGCCGGAACTGGTACTTGTCGGCGCCGTGTCAGGCGCCGACGCCCTCAACGGCGCGTGTCCGTCTGGTCGGTTGCTCAACTGGGCCACCCGGAGGTACGGACGATCGAGGGGTGGCTGCTGGTCGCCGTCGTCATGATCGCTGCCACCGACACCCGGCCAGGCCATTGCGTGCTGTTGTTCAGCCGGCCGTGCCGCACCGGTGAGGCCGTCTGCCGTGGCGCCGGCCCCGGCCGTGATGCGTCACCGGCGGGTCTGTTTACCGGACCGATCGAAGCGACGGGGGCGGTAAACCGACTCGACCGAATCGTCGAGCGTGGCTTCTGTTGTCATGCGACTGCGGACAAGGCGCCGATCGGCCAGGGGTCCGAACACAGACTGATCCCCAAGGCGGCTCGTCGGATGCCGTCCGGACACCGACCGGAGAGTCGGCGACAGATGCCGACCGCGATCGGTGTGGGCCGCTTCAATCCTGTGATCGTCCTGGTCGATCCGTATGACTCCGACTGGATTCCTGACGTCACGTGGAGTGGCTTTCTTGCTCAGTCCGGGTTGTTGGCCTTCCTCGCACGCAGTGGCGGCGAGCGAGGGCAGTTGCTCGACATCAGCGGCCGTCTGGTGCAGGCCGGGCATGGTGGCGGGCTGGCCGTTTTGAACCCGTGTCGCGTTACTCGCCGTGCCCATCCTCGGGGGTTCCTTGGACCATTTCCTCTGTGGCGAGGCGGACGAGCCGCTTGTAGCAGCAGGGGGTCGCGGCAAGTCCGAGGAGACCAGGTAGATATGGGGACGGTGCTCGTAGCGAGGGTTCAGCCGACGAGAGCCGGGCGGTCAGGACATGGTCTGCTCGATCACCCGCCTGCGGCGGCCCGGTCGTTGACCGGACTCGATGACCTCGCGGGCGATCCGCACTCCAACGCGCCCGCCGCGCAATCGTCTTCAATGGGTCTCGGTCGTCGTGGGCCGTGCCGGCGTGCAGGCGTCGGCCTGCTCGAGATCGAAGGTGGCCAGGCGCTGGCACGCTCGATTTTGCTGAACGCCGACCGGCGCGATGGGCCGGTTCGCCGCCGTGGCCGCCTTGGCACCACCAGCACCTGCACACCGCGACCGATATCCGCCCGCCGAACACGAAGCCGACTACTACGCCCAGCAGCCCCAACTCGGGGCTGGAGCCAACGCGTAGAGCGTCCACCAATCCAGGATCGCTTCACCCCGGAGGGGCATCGAGGGCACACGGCGCTGCGAGGCCAGGGCGCTCGACGTAGATGTTCCTTTCAACGATTCGACCGCTGGGTGGGTCTCGACGGCACGTTTGCCAGAGTCGCCAGAGAGTGCAAGGACCGCATAGCTGTTCCGACTTGCTGGCTCTTGGCCGAAGCGAGACGATGAAAATATCAGAGTTCGTTGCGGTTCCCCTCGACGAGCGGAAGGTGGTGGGTGAGGCGACGAGGCCGCCCGGTGGAGGCCTGAGTGCACAGACTCCTTTACTCGGCTGAGTACGCTGGACAGTGACCTCGAAGAACGATCCTTGCACGCCGCTCATGGACCACCCAACTGGGGGTCAAGGGGTCGCAGGTTCAAATCCTGTCGTCCCGACGGTGCGAAGGGTCTTCGCAGGCAGCAGCCTGTGAGGGCCCTTCTTCGCGTGGGTCGCTTCCGGCTTCGGGGTTGAGCATGCCGCTCATCGGCAGCTTTACCGCTGCCGCGGGCCAAGGGCCGTGCACGGAACGTGGATATGTCGGCGTTTGTCTCGGCGGACGCCGTCCCGTCGGTCGTGTGTCGCTTCGGGACGGTCCCGAAGGGCAGGGCGTGAGCACTCCGGCGGAGGGCGCGTGTCTCTATCTCCCCCGTCGGCTTGTGGCGCATGTCATGCGAGAACTCGTCGGCGGCTCAGTCGGGAGCCGAGCTTGCAACCGGTACCTAGGTACAGGTTTACCGTCGGAGGTGTCCCCGCCCGCACCGGGCGAGGGCACGATGACGGGAGTGGTCACGATGACGACCTGGGTACCGGCCTCCTGCACGCTGCCCACCACCGAGCAGCCGCTGCGGGTGGCGCAATTCGACGCGCTGTTCGCCGAGCGGCTGGCCGCCTCTTCCCGGCCGGACCGGCTGAGGGTGGAGATGGTGCTGACCGGCGGGCCGGACGTGGAGGACAGGGCGCGCGACCTGGTGGCCCGCGAGAGCGGCTGCTGCTCGTTCTTCACCTTCACCGTCACTCCCGGCCCGGAGCAGATCCGTCTGGACGTCGAGGTCGACGGTGCGCACGAGGCCGTGCTGGACGCCCTGCACGAGCGGGCCACCGCGGCCGCCGGCCCGCAACCGCGTGGAGATCGCGGCCTGGGCCTGGGAGCACGGCATCGTCGGCTGAACGCCCGCCAGCAGCAAGGGCGATGGCACGTGACCACCGTGGTCACGTGCCATCGCGGGTACCTCGGTCGAGCGGACCGCTACGGTCAGGCCGTCCGGCCCGGCAGTGCGTAGGCGTCACGTACGGGCGGGCAGCCCAGTCGGCCGCGGGTGGCGATCAGCAGGACGACGGCCGCGGCGGTGGAGCTGAGCAGGAAGGCGTGCGCGGCGTATCCGTCGGGCAGGGAGGGGAACATGTCGGACCAGGCGAGGGAGAAGTAGTTGTTGACGCCGCAGTGCAGCAGCATGGCCAGCGGCAGGCTCTCGCCGGTGCGGTTGAACACCCAGGTCATGACGAAGCTGAAGGCGATCGTGGTGGCGATGAACTCCAGGGACGTGGTCCAGGACACGTGCGGCCCGCCCCACTCGGTCAGGAACAGCGGGAGGTGCCAGGCGCCCCACAGCGGGCCGACGACGAGGGTGCCGAGCAGCGGGCCGTAGCGGCGCTGCAGGCGGGGCATGGCGAACTCGCGCCAGCCGGGCTCCTCGGCGAGGCCGGTGGTGATCATCTGCATGATCAGGCCGGGCAGGAACGCGGCCAGCACGGCGACGGGTGGCATCGCGGGACCGCGGTCGGCCAGCGCGACCGAGGTGAGGGTCAGCGCGGCGGGCACCGAGAGCAGTACCACGACGTACCAGCGCCAGCTGACCTTGAACTTGGCCATCCGACCGCGCCAGGCCCGCAGTCCGCGGCGTCCCTCGCTGGCTCCGGTCACCAGGAGGGCCGACAGGATCGGGCCGAGGTAGGCGCCGGGCAGGGCGCCGAGAAGCTGGGTGGTCCCGCCGACCCCGGGGAAGGCGAAGTGCCAGACGCCCAGGCCGTTCTCGGACAGGATGTACGGCGTCCACGCGGCCCAACTCAGCAGATAGGCCAGCGAGAAGAACCAGGTCAGGGGGCGGCGGCGGATGCTGCCCCGCAGGCCGGTGCGGTCCTCCCGGCTCGCGCGCGCCGCTCGGCTTTCGATGCTGACGGGGGCTTGGATACTCACCGCGGTGTCCCTTCGGATGCTGGCTGACGTGACGTGTTCAGCACATCAGTCACGCGTCCGCGGATCATTGCCGTGCACGCCCCAAGTGCGGGTACAGCAGGCTGTACCGCCGTCGGCGTCGGGCTCGGTGGCGTTCGGCCTGTTGGCGCCCACCAGGGACCTGCCGGCGCTCACCGGGCCCGGCCTTTTCGCCTGAGGCATGCGCCTCAGGTGTCACCACAGTTCAGTGAACCCGCCGCGCGGACCGCCGCTTCGGTCAGGGTGGTCGCGGTCCGAACGGCGCTGGTGACGGCCTCGTCGGGGGCGAGGCCGCACAGGTCGGTGAGGGAGAACAGGGCCTCCGCGCTGACCACCACCGCCAGGTCCCGCTTGAGCTGGGCGAACGCCTCCGGGTTCGTAGCCCCCAGCGTGTCCTTCAGGGGTACGAGCGCGTGGTCGATGAGGCCGAAACGGATACCGGGTCTCCTGGGCACCGTCTCGGGGCGGGTGATGGTGGCGGCGATCATCGCGCGCACCGCGCCCTGGCGGACGAGTATGCCGCGGAGCAGGAACTCGCAGGCGAAGGCGACGCGTTCGACAGGGTCGCCGGAGTCCGCGACCGGGCGGAGCGCGTCGGCGGGAGCGGGCCAGGCGCCGGCGAGAGCCTCGCTGATCAGCGATGGAAGGTCGGGGAAGTACCGGTAGGCGGTGGCCTCGGAGACGAGGGCCGCGCGGGCGATCGCGGGCATGGTGACCTCGACGCCCGTACCGATGAGTTCACGGGCGGCCTCGACGATCGCCGTACGCGTGCGCTTCTTCTGGTTGCTGCGGCCGGTGTCCGTCCGTGTCGTCGTCGCCATCGGTGCGTCCTCATTCCTGCGGGTCCATCCGCCCTCACCTTACCACTGCCAGCCCTCGTTATAAGAGTTCACTTGCATGACGAGAGCGTGCCCTCTAATCTCCTGAGAGTGAGCTCTCACGAAGAACGCGAAGGACATGAAGGAGGCGGCAATGAACGAGGTTTCCGTGGTCGGCCCCGACGGCGGCGAGACCATCCATCTCGGCCCGGCCCAGATGCGCATCCTCGAGGACGGCAGCACCACCGGACACCGGATCGGGATCGGTGAGATCACCCTCGCCCCGCACACCGAAGGCCCGCCGCAGCATCGTCACGCCCAGCACGACGAGGGCTTCTACGTCGTCTCCGGCACCGTGCACTTCACCATCGGGGAGATCACGTACGTCGCCCCGGCCGGCACGCTCGCGATGATCCCGCCCGGCGCCCCGCACACCTTCGCCAACCCCGGCGACGAACCGGCGGTGATGCTCAACACCTTCACGCCCGACCTGTATGTGCAGTACTTCCGCGATCTACGGGACATGATCGCCGGCGGCCAGGAGATGAACGCCGAGTCGACCATCAAGGTCATGAGCCGCTACGCCACCGTTCCCGCCACCGACTTCGCCTGACCGGCCAGCTCTCCCAAGGAATCACCATGACCAGCACCGTCCACACCCTCAGCCTCCCCTCCGGCGACCTCGACGTCACCGTCGACGACCAGGGGCAGGGCCACCCCTTCCTCCTGCTGCACGGCGGCGGCGGTCCGCAGACGGTCGCGCCGTTCGCCGGACTGCTCGCCGGACAGCGGCAGGCCAGGGTCATCACCCCGGTCCACCCCGGCTTCGGCGGCACCGCCCGGTCCGACTGGCTGACCGACGTCCCCACCCTCGCCCAGGCTTACGTGCAGCTGCTCGAAGACCTCGGCCTCACGGACGTCACCGTCGTCGGCAACTCCATCGGCGGCTGGATCGCCGCCGAAGTCGCCCTGCTCGGCAGCGACCGGATCAGCAGTGTCGTCCTCGTCAACGCCGCCGGCATCGAGGTCCCCGGCCATCCCATCGCCGACACCTTCTCCATGACTCCCGCCGAGCTGTCGCGGCTCGCCTTCCACGACCCCGCGAAGTTCGCCGTCGACCCCACCACCCTCCCGGACGCCGCCCGCGCGGTGATGGCCGCCAACCGCGCGGCCCTCGAGGTCTACTCGGGGCCGCACGTCATGGAGGACCCCACCCTCCGCGAGCGCCTGGCCAAGGTCACGCACCCGGCCCTCGTGGCGTGGGGAGAGAGCGACGAGGTCGTCGACGCCGAGTACGGGCGTGCGTACGCGGAGGCCATCCCGGAAGCCCGGTTCGAGCTGCTGCACGACACCGGCCACATGCCCCAGATGGAGACTCCCGAGCAACTCCTCACCGTGGTCTGGGACTTCGCAGACTCCCATGCCACGAACCGGCCCTGAAAGGGAAGCGTCCCGTGCCCCGACCCCACGGCGGCCGACGGACGTCGGTCCTGGCCGTCTGCTGTCTGAGCGTCCTGCTCGTCAGCCTCGACACCACCGTCCTCAACGTCGCCCTGCCCGCCGTACAGCAGGACCTCGGCTCCTCGGTCTCCGGGCTGCAGTGGACGCTGGACGCGTACACCATCGTGCTGGCCTCGCTGCTGACGGCGGCCGGCTCCACGGCCGACCGGGTCGGGCGGCGGCGGGTCTTCCAGCTGGGCCTGGTGCTGTTCACCGGCGCCTCGGCGCTGTGCAGTCTGGCGCCGACCACGGGGTGGCTGGTGGTCTTCCGCATGGTGCAGGCGGTGGGCGGCTCCATGCTCACCCCGGTCGCCATGGCCATCCTCGCCAACACCTTCCCGGAGCCACGGGAGCGGGCGCGGGCGATCGGTGTGTGGGGTGGCGTGGTCGGCGTCAGCATGGCGGCCGGGCCGGTCCTGGGCGGCGTACTGGTGCAGTCGGTCGGGTGGCGTTCGGTGTTCTGGCTGAACGTGCCGATCGGGCTCGCCGCGCTGGTCCTCACCGCGCTGTTCGTGCCGGAGTCCCGCGCCGCCCGGGCCCGTCGGGCGGATCCGGTGGGGCAGTTGCTGGTGATCGTCCTGCTCGGCGCGCTGACCTACGCCCTCATCGAAGGCCCCGGCGAGGGCTGGACCTCGCCGCTGGTCGTGACCTGCCTGGTCGCCGCGGTGGGCGCGCTCATCGGGCTCGTACCGTACGAGAACCGGCGCGCCGAACCGCTGATCGATCCGCGGCTCTTCCGCAGCGCGCCCTTCAGCGGGGCCACCCTGACAGCCGTCTTCGCGTTCGCCGCACTCGGCGGCTTCCTCTTCTCCAACGCCCTCTATTTGCAAGGCGAGTTGGGGCTCAGCCCGCTGGAGGCAGGGCTGCGGCTGCTGCCGATGGCGGTGCTGTCGCTGGTGTGCCCGCCGCTGTCCGGGCGGATGGTGGGCAGCCGGGGGCCGCGGGTGCCGCTGCTGATCGCCGGGGCCGGTATCACCGCCAGCGGTGTGCTGGCCGTGCTCGTCACCCGCTCCGCCCACCCCTCGTACGCCCTACTGGCCCTGACGTACACGCTGTTCGGCCTCGGCTTCGGCTTCGTCAACGCGCCGATCACCGACACGGCGGTGGCCGGCCTGCCGCGCGACCGGGCGGGGGTGGCCGCCGCGGTGGCCGCGACCAGCCGGCAGGTCGGCTCCGCGATCGGCATCGCGGTGATCGGCGCCGCGGTCGCCGCCGGGGCGCTGTCGGCAGCCTGGTGGATCATCGCGGCCTGCGGTTCGGCCGTCTTCGCCCTGAGCGCCGTGACCGCCGGCCGCCGCTCCCCCGGCGGCGCCGGACGTGTCGCCGCCGACGTCAACTCCGAGCACTCAACGCCTGTTTCTCGTACCGGCAGGTAGATCCAGGCGGCGCCGGCGGAGGCCGCAACCGAACACCAGATCGGTGCGTCTCTTGCGTCCGAGGCTCAAAGAGGCATGAGCGAGGAAGAGGTAGCGGCATGTTGCCCATCGGTGCTCTGGCGTGCGGGGCGGCCGCCCTGCTGGTCCTTGCGGCCGCGCTGCGGGAGACCGTGGTGGTACGACGGTTGCGGCAGCGCGGGACGCGTACGCAGGGCGTCGTGGTCGACAACGTGCGGACCCACGACTCCGACGGGCCGACGTGGGTGCCGGTCATCGCCTTCACCGACCGGCGGGGGTACCGAGTGGAGTTCTCACCGCGGGTCCGGGGGAGCGGGATGGGGCTGGCGACGGGGCGGGAGGTGGGAGTGGTGTATCTGCCGCACGACCCGCAGACAGCTCGGGTGCTCATGTGGCGGCACACGGCGGGGCCGGTGGTGTTCATGCTTTTCGGTGGCATCGTCTTTTTGGGCTTCGCTGTGTGGATCGCCTTGGCGGGCTGACCGTGTCGACCGCGACCGGTCCCGCCCCGGGCCTTCAGGGGGCGCTCACTGCGTGCGGATGGCGTCCGCGGGTGGCGTGTGCAGGGCCTGCCGGGTCGGGAGTTCGATGGTGAGGAAGGCCGTGACGGTGACTGTGAGCGCGAGGGCGGGCAGGAGCCAGACGGGCCCCGCGGGCCAGGGGCGGCCGAGGAAGCCCTGGCCCAGGAGGGCGAGGGGCAGCGCGGACAGCAGCAGGGCCGTGGTGAGCGCGGTGGCGGCGGTCACCGCGGCCTCGCGGCGCATCATCGCCCGGATCTGACGCGGTGTGGTGCCGTTGAGGCGGAGGGCGCCCAGCTCGACCCGGCGCTGTGCGGTGGCGGCGACGAGCTTGTTGGCGATGCTGAGCAGGAGGTAGACGAGCAGGACCACGATGGTGGCCAGGTTGATCCACACCTCGGGCGGCGCGTCCTTCAGGCCGTCGGCGGACGTGGGGTTCGTGTTCTCGAGTGCCAGGGCCGGGTGGGACGTGGCGAGGGTGGTCAGGGCCTGCCGGGCGGTCGCCGTGCCGTCCGTGCGGATCAGGATGCTCTGGTCGAGTCCCGTCGTGGTGTGGCTGGCCGCCAGGTCGTGGGACAGAACCACCGTGCCGAAGTCGAGGCCCCGGGCGTAGACGGCGACCAGAAGGGCCGATCACCTGGGGGCCGAGCTGCAAAGGCTGGGATACCGGCACATCTCGGGCATGCAAGACATGAGTTCGGAAGGGACACGGATATGTCCCCTTAGAGGTTGTCTCACGTGGCAAGTTTCGCGAGCTTCTTGTAGCAGGTCAGGGCGGCGGCCATGGCCAGGCCTCGGCTCTGCCAGTCGTTGCGGACCACGTACGGGATCTTGAGACCACGAGCAGCCCATGGCAGGCTCATGCCGCATGATCGATGAATTCGCGAAAGACAACCTGCACGGGAGACTGCGGCGGGACCGCAAGGCGCTGCTCTGGAAACTCGACGGCTTGTCCGAATACGACGCCCGCCGACCTTTGACAGCGACCGGGACCAACCTCCTCGGCCTGGTCAAACACGTGGCCACCGTCGAGGCCAGGTACTTCGGCGAGGTCTTCGACCGCCCTTCCCCGGAACCGCTGCCCCGGTGGCAGGACTACAACGGCAGCGATCTGTGGGCGACCGAGGACGAGACCCGCGATCAGATCATCGGGTTCTACCGGCGCACGTGGGAACACTCGGACGCGACGATCAACGAGCTTCCCCTCGACGCCCCCGGCCACGTGCCGTGGTGGCCGGAGCCTTATCCCAACACGAACCTGTTCGCCATCATGGTCCATGTCCTCGGCGAGTCCATCCGGCATGCCGGGCACGCCGATATCCTGCGCGAGGGCCTCGACGGCCGGACCGGGGTGCGCGCCGAAAACGAGAAGCAGATCGACGAGGAAGCCCGTGCAGCCTACTGCGCGAAGATCGAGCAGGCCGCCAGGTCGGCCGCACCAATCAAGGCTTAGAGGTTGTCTCACGTGACTTGATGTTCGTGCGGCATGTTGCCGGTCGTGGGTGCTGGTCTATCGAAGCGTCTGGTTCCTGATGAACTCTGGGAGCTGGCCGCCCCGTTGCTGCCGTCGTTCGCTGCTCGTCCGCAAGGTGGTGGGACCGCTCCGTGTGACGAGCGGGCCGTGTTCACGGCAGTGGTGTACGCGCTGACCAGCGGCTGTGCCTGGCGGCATCTGCCGCCGACGTTCGGCACGTCGCCCGCCACCGCGCATCGCCGCTTCACGGTGTGGACCGAGGCCGGCCTGTGGCGTCGGCTGCACCGGGCGGTGCTGGACGAACTCGGGGCCCGGGGCGAGGTGGACTGGACCTCGGCGATCGTCGACGCGGCTTCCGTTCGCGCCAAAAGGGGGGATCGCTGACCGGGCCGAACCCGGTCGATCGCGGCAAGAAGGGCAGCAAGCTGCACGTGCTGTCCGAGGCCCAGGGCATCCCGCTCGCCGTCGCCGTGTCCGGCGCGAACATGCACGACAGCCTCGCCCTCAAGCCGCTCATCCGCGGCATACCCGCCGTCCGGTCCCGCCGGGGACCACGGCGGCGCCGACCCGTCAAACTCCGCGGACAAGGCGTACTTCTCCGCCGAACACCTGGCCTGGCTGCGCGAGCGCGGGCTCGTCGCGCGCATCGCGCGGCCCGGCATCGAGTCCGGCGAACGCCTCGGTCGGCACCGCTGGAAGATCGAACGGTCGATCGCCTGGCTCTTCGGCTACCGCCGCCTCACCGTCCGATACGAACGAAAGGGCTCGCACTTCCTCGCCTTCCTCGGCCTGGCCGCCGCCCTGACCTGCCAAGAAGCTCGCGAAACTTGCCACGTGAGACACCCTCTAAGGTCGGCATTCGATCAACGTCAACGTCCCTTTTATGATGCTGTCTTGACGGATGGTGAGAGAAAACCGCCGGCATGGCCCAGGTCTTATCTCTTTGGTCAGCTGCGGGCCAAGATGCATCGCGTCGCTCAACTGCGCGCGTCAAGCTCCTGTCGGGCCGGGCGACACCGTGATCATTTACCGGCGCCGGCGGCGGGACGGTCATCGCCTGTGCCCAGGTGGCGAAGCTTGGCGGAGCCACGGTCATTCGGCGCGATCAGCAACTGTGTATGGAACTTCTCGCGGCCCGAAGGATCGATCCGGTCATTGACCGAGCCTTCCCTCTGGCATCGGCGGCCGAGGCACACGCCTATCTGGAAGACCGACGCCAGATCGGCAAGGTCTTGCTTCTGTCATAACGGCCCGACTCCTCGGTGCCTTCATGGAGTTCCGTGACCGCTTCGAAGCTGCCCGGCAGTCTCTGCCCAGCACGAGACACCCGAGGCTGCCCGGGGCAGGCCGGCGGCGTCCTTCGTGGGGTCGATCCATTCGATGATCACCGGCCCAGGAGGGTTCGCAATCGGTTCACGAGCGTGGTGTCGTCCTTGCCGGACCCCGTTCGTCATCCGTTGTTCCGAGGTCGCCGACAAGCAGAATTCGCTGCTGAGGTCGGCGAGTTGGTGGCTGTCCAGGATGGGTCCCACATGATGAGGAGATGAGCCGGAGCGGCATCCCGCGAGTCTGCGCGGCCGAGACTTCCGAGGATGTCTGGCGGCTCTGGAACTAGAGCCTCCCCGAGTGACGCAGGGCCAAGAATCGTGCAAATTCGCAGATTTGCCGACTTTCAGCTGTAGCGCGACTATGGAAGGGCAGAGTTCGTAGTGGCTCCCTCAATCAGCGGAAGGCGGTGCGTGAGGCGACGAGGCTGCCCGGCGGAGGTCTGAGTTCACAGACTCCTTTACTCGGCCGAGTACGCTGGACAATGACCTCGAAGAACGACCCGCCGCACGCCGCTCATAGAGCACCCAACTGGGGGTCAGGGGGTCGCAGGTTCAAATCGTGTCGTACCGGCTCTTGAAGTCACAGCTCAGGGGCCGTTTTCTCAGCGATGGGGAGACGGCCTTTGTCGTGCCTGCGGGTGTGATGGTCGCAGTGTGGTCGCGACGGTGTGCTGCGGGGCCTGACGGGGTGGGGCAGATGACGGGTACCTGCCTCGGAACGGGGCCGCCGGAGCTTTTCCGCGGAGGGCGCCGGAGTGGTCGTGACGCGGCCGCAGCCGGTCGAGCCGGCCGCGGCGCGTGTTGGCTCGTTCGGCGTGGGTGAGGGTTTTCCCGATGGCGTTGACGGCGTCGCGGCAGGACCTCCGCATTGCGCCGGGCGGACGCATTCATGTTCTCGCCGAGGCGTCGCGCCGAATGACGATGGGTGGGAGTTCGTTCACCATTCTCGACAATGGGTGACTGGGGTGGGGCGGGACGGTAACCGCCTTCGCGACGGTGGATTCGCTCTCTCGCTTGCCGGAATCCTGATGAAGGCCCATCAGGCCTCAATAATAATTTGGATTCTCGCGTCAATTCGGACATTTCGAGCCCTTGTGGTGTGGGGTGGGTCACCTATGCATTGCTGAGACGGGAAGCTTCGGTTTAACGTCCCCGCAATCCGTTTGAGCGGTCCGCGTAACCTGCCGGATCCCGCCGACGGCCTTCGAGTGCAGGCTCGGAGTGGAGCCTTCTCCGTGCGGAGGGACGCGTGTCCCGGCATGGATCCGACAGCGCACACACCGTGCGGCGTAAGGAGTCGTCCCATGCCTCTTTTCGGATGCCGCAGCACGGGAGTGACACTGCCTGGCCGGGGTGGGTGGCCGGGTTCCCGTACGAGTCTGCCCTCGGTCCGCGCGCTCACCGGTGCCGTGTTCGGCGCCGCCGTGGAGGCGGCAGCGATCATCGAGGCGCTGGCCCTGTACCCGTCCGGCATGGGCGAGGAACGTCACACGGCTGGATCCCGCCCGGGGCCGCCGTCAGACGGCACTGTGCCTTTTCAGGCCATCTCCGCCGACTGTCCAGTCCTGCTGGTGCACGGTCTGAGCAGTAACCGGGCGATCTTCCACGTTCTGAGACGCGAGCTGCGGCAAGCGGGTTTTCACCGGGTGACTGTGCTGAACTACAGCTGGCTGAGAAACGACGTCCGCAGCGCCGCGCGGTTGCTGGCTGACAAGGTGGAGCGGGTTTGCGAGGGCAGCGGGCGCCAGCGCGTCCACGTGATCGGCCACAGCTTCGGAGGCTTGGTCGCCCGCTACTACGTGCAGCGCATGGGGGGCCACTCTCGCGTGCACACGCTGGTCACCCTGGGCACCCCGCACCGCGGCACGCTGGCCGCGATGGTGCCGCTGCCGCATCAGGCGATCCGGCAGCTCCGCCCGGGCAGTGACGTGCTCGTGGAGCTCGCCGGGCCCGCTCCCCGTTGCGGAACCCGCTTTGTCGCGTTCCACAGTGACCTCGACGAGATGATCGTCCCCACCGCCAACGCCAGGCTTGACCACCCCGACCTTCAGATCAGCAACGTCCCCGTGCGCGGTGTCGGCCACGTCTCGCTGCCCCTGCACGGCAGGGTCGTCGGCGAGGTCTGCCGCGTGCTCCGCGATGCGCACGTCGCCGAGCCACGGGCAGCAGCGTGAGCCGGAGGAGCCCTGCGAACGGACCCTCCCTGTGCCGGGCCGGGCCCTGGTGAAGTCGGCAATGCGGGCGGTCTGTCCCAGCCGTCCGGCTGACAGAACATCAGAGTCCTTCAAAAGGCGTGCCCGAGGGCTGGCTGGCCCGGGTGAGAACTGCTTGGCGGTGTAGGGCGGCGTCACCCGCCACCATCGAGGTCGGTGCGCTGGCGGAGCACCCGTACCTCGTGATCGAGGAGTTGCATCTCGTACAGCTTCCCGCGCGCGTTGTCGAAAGGGCGGTGGAGGACCATCATCAGCCGACCATCGAAGGTGTGGAACAGCATGCCGTGACCGCTGTCGTTGCGGACCAGTGGCCGGTGCTGTTGCCACGGTCCTGTGATGGTGCCGGACTTCGAGACGGCATAGGTCTGCACATAACCGCCGCCGACGGTGCCGTCCTGGGCGGTCACGTTCTTTTCGTACGTCGACCACAGCATGAGCAGTGACCCATCAGGGGTGCGGTGGAGCTGAGGACCGTCGGTGACGTAGGGCGGGAGCTGGTTCGGGACGCCGCCCGGGATCTGCTCGCTGAGCCAGAACGCGTCCGAGGCCTTGAACAGGAAGATCGGATCTCCGACCGTCCGGGACAGGTCCGGAGCCAGCCGGATCGCTTCCATGGTTCCGTCGATGGTCTGCAGCCACTCGTGTGCGTACACCATCCAGGGCTGCCCGGATGGGTCGACGTAGAGCGTGCCGTCGAGGGTCATGAGGTTCTCGGGCGGGGTGGGGCGTGAGGGGGCGATGACGGTGAAGGGCCCCAGCAACGAGTCGGAAACGGCCGTGATCGTGCCGCGCATGTAGTTCGGGATGTGGAACGGCGTGCCCCATTGGTTGGGCGGTGGTACCGGAAGCGGCTTGTCCTGGTTGTGCAGCGTGGTGAACAGGTAGTACCTGCCGCCCCATTCGTGCACCTCCGGAGCCCATCCGCCGTCGGTGGCCCAGATTCCGTTCTGCTCGGCCGCCAGGAAGACCACGACCGGGCGCATCCACTCGCGCAGGTTGTGGCTGCGGTAGACCATCGTGCCGGTGCCGTCCACGCCCGACACGGACGGGGCGTTGGACGTGTAGAGGTAGTAGGTGCGGGTCTTGCCGTCGGCGACGATGAACGGATCGTGCAGCGGCATGTCGGGAAGCCGCATCGGTTCGCTGTCAGCCACGGTCGAAGGATACGTTGACGTCGTGTCGACGGAAGCCAACGCGAATGATGATCGGGGGCCTGCCAAAGACCTGGTAGAGGTTGCCGCGTGACTGGGACCGCTCGCTGCGGTCGGGGAATTACCCGGCAACCACCCGTTACAGATGTCTCCACTGCGCGCGGCTACCACCAGAGCAACCACCAGAGCCACGGACCACATGAGGATGTGAACCGAAGGAGGGTAGCTCGCAAGGGAGTAGCCGTCTCCTACCAGGAAGGCGACGGACAGCACCACAAGGGGCAACCCGCGGTGAGGGCCGCGAGCAGTCCCCGCAACAACGGGCGCGTGAGCAGCCAACGGGGCGCGATCGCCAGTATGAACCCGGTGCCGGTGCCCAGCACGAGGCCCCCCGCCATGCTGCCGAGCACGGCGAAGGCGCCCACAGAGATCAGTGCCCGTACGGTTCCCCATTGGCCCCCGGCCAGGAAGACGAGCGCACCCACAAGACACGCAGAACCGATGATTCCTGTGGGCCATGCGCCGATCCACGCACCCAAGCGCATGCCCCGCCAAACAATCGTCTGGGCCGTCATGCGTGACCTCCCTTGCGCCCCGATCGTGCGCCACAGCCGCAAGGTGCGCCTCGTCGTGGACGGGCACACCGTCCACCGCTCCGACGCAGTGCGCGACTGGCTGTCGGACCATCCCGACCGGATCGAGCTGCACTTCCTGCCGTCGTACGCGCCCGAACTCAACGCCGACGAGCTCGCCAACGCCGACCTCAAACGCAAACCGAGCGCGACCATTCGGCCGTGCTCTTCCCCGGTTCGCCGAGGCTCGGCGCGCTGTCCGGACGAAGGGCCGTGAGGATCCCCAAGGGTCCGCACGGCCCTTCCCCTCAGGGCCTCACGCGGCGGAAGGCACGTAGGGGAATGTCTTCGACGGCTTGGAGGTGACCGACTCCTTGCCGATTCCCAGCGTGACCGGAGTGTTGCTGGCGAAGGAGAACATCACATCCGGCGCGTTGTCGGTGAGCGACCGGCCGTTCCACAGCGCGAAGCCGTAGGACGCCGACGTACCGACAACGTAGGGGAGCACGTTGGGAAGGAAGCTGTCCACGACGGTCTTCGCGTAGGCCTCGGGGTCCTCGGCCGTTCCGTAGGCGCGGACCACGCCGGCGATGGATTCGGTCAGGGCCTTGCCGTAGATCTCGACGTCGTCGGCGGGCACGTTCTCGTTGAGACGGTCACCGAGGTCCTCGTTGTACTGGGTGAACAGCGGGTGGATCATCGGCAGGCCCGCCCGGTTGATCGGTCGCCAGCCGCCGGCGTCGGTGGCCAGGAACGCGACCGCCCACACGTCGATCCGGTGGTCGACACCGGCGACGGGCAGCAGCTCGCCATCGACGACCTCGAGCACGATCGAGTAGACGGTGTGGCCCGCGAAGAGGTTCGTCGCCTCGGACGGATTCCACGAGGAGAGGTCGACCTTGGTGCCGTCCTGGAACGCGTGTCCGACCGCGTGGAGGACGTCCGGCTCGATCCAGAAGGGGTCGCCCGCCTTGCCCACCCAGACCCGGCTGCCACCGGGGAGCTCCAGGGTTTCCCCCGTCCGGCCCTCGCCGATGACGGTGCCCTGGGCGAAGTCGTCCTGGGCCTCGGGTCCGGCCAGGCGGCGGACCTCATAGGTCTGAACGCCGTTCGCGTCGGCCTCGCCGAATGTGAGGCGGTACGTCAGATCCTCGACGGCGTCGCCGTTCGTGTCGATCTTGAACTCGTACTTGCCTTCCGGGTGGAGCCCGCGAGGAATGTCCTCACCCGCGAGCGAGTGGCTGTGATTCGTCACGAACACGGTTCCCTGCTCACCGCGAAAGACGTACAGGTCGGTGATGTCCAGACGAGGGTCCTGCCGGGCGATGGGGGAGTCGAGGTGGTGGGACATTTCGCTCTCGCGTTTCTCTCGGACCGAAGTCGCTTTCTGTGCTTCTCAGTCTGCTGAAAATGCAGGTCGTCCTCTGTCGAGGCGCCTCCAAAGTGCCTCGCTTGTCTCCCACAGTGCGGTTGTGGGGCTAACCCCACATCGCCGGCTGGGGAATCAGTGCGACACCTCGACTGCTTGGTCGACTTCCTGCAGGTAGAGGCGCGCCAGCTGCACGCGCGATCGAATACCGAGCTTCTCGAACGCATGGCGCACATGCGTGTTGATCGTGTGCGGTGAGAGGAACAGACGTTCGGCCGCTTCGCGGTTGGTCGCTCCGTGAGCCACCAGCCGTACGACACCCAGCTCCGACGGTGTCAGCCCACGCCACCCGGCATCGGACGCGCTGCTCGCCGCCGCGGGCTTGATGCCGAGCCTTCGCAGCCGGCTTCGCGCGCGTCGGCTCTCTCGGTGGGCTCCGCACGCCTCGTAGATGTCCAGTGCCTGCTCGAAGTGCGCGCGAGCCGACGCGTCCTCGGCCCCGGCCACCAGACGGCCGGCGTCTTCAACGGCGGACGCCCTGAGCAGCGGCCGCGCCGTCCCATAGCGCTCGGCCGCGCCCATCAGCGTCTTGGGGGCCGCTTCGAGCAGCCCTCGCGCGTGCAGAGCCGTCGCCTGGAGAACAGCGAACGGTTGATTGTGTCGCGCTCTGCGTTCGGCGAACGCCACCATGGAGGAAGCGACGTCCCGAAGGCCGGAATCCAGTGCGGCACGGACCAGGATGAGCAGATCCGCTGGATCCAGACAGGTCATGTGGACGGAACCGCGGCGTACGAAGTCCAGCGCCTCCCGCAACTGACGTGGGGTGAGCTCTTCTTGCCCCCCATACATGGCCGAGAGGGCCGTCGTCCACGCGCCGCCACGTCGAATCTGCGGGTCGTCGCTGGTCAGATGTTCCTCGGCAGCAGACGCGCACAAGCTCATACCCGTGTCGTCACCGGTGTAGAAAGCCGCCCGCGCCAGGGTATGGAGCACTGCGGCCTCGCCCATGTACGGGAATGGGTATGCGGAGATGAGAGCTCGGACTGCGGAAAGTTCGTCCTTGGCCTCGGCGAGACGTCCGGAGTCCAGCAGGAGGCGAGCACGGGTCGTTCGCCACAACGGAAGGAGAGCCTCTCGTCCACGCAGTTCCGCTTCACCCAGACCGCTGTCGACAAGGTCGATGGCCGACTTGCCGTCTCCGGCCAAGCTCAACAGCGAGGCACGCCAGTTGGTCGACAGAGCCACTTCCGGGAGAGCTGCCGCACGGACCGGGTCCAGATCCATGATGGCGACCGCCGCGGCGTCGGAGTGCTTGAGCGCGTCGGCCCAGTTCTGTCGATGACAAGAAGCAATCGACCGCAAGGTACGGTGCGTCACCTCACTGACCGGATGGGCGCCGCGCGTCCCCTTCAACGAGTCGGCCGTGCCGCTGCCGACCCACCCGAAGTCCCCCGTGACCGACTGGTTGAGCAGGTTCACCGAGAGAAGCTGGTTCTTGACGGCGGCCGGAACGTCGGGGCGACGGTAGACGTGTCGGAAGTGTGCGTCCGGGTGGGACGTCCGGAACTGGCTGTTGAGCCGGGCGAGGTGCAGGCATGCCCGAGCGTGTGTGACGGAGTCGGGAGGCGCTTGTAGGACACTGCGCGCCAAGTCGTACGCGCCACCGATGTCGCCCGCCTGCCAGAGGAGGGGCATGAGATCGGTCGACAGACGCTGCCGCAGCGGAGACGCCTCTTGCGTCAACTCCACGGCACGCTTGAGGAGGGCGGCAGCAGCGCCCGGTGAGGCCGGGGCGAGTTCGTGTGCGGCAGTCCGCAGGACCTGCACAGCCCGGATATCGCCGGGTTCGGCGACCTCCCCGAGCTCTGAAGCAACCGTCACGGCGGAGACCCCGGCTGCGAGCTGGAGGTCGACGGAGCGCCTGCGGACCGACTGCCGCATGGGCCGGGGGAGCATGGCAGCGACCGCCTCCCGCACCAGCGCGTGCGTAAAGGAGAGGCGGTCACGGTCCGACCGGAGGAGTCGGGCGGTCAGCACCTCTCGCAGCGGCCTCAGCAGCGCGGACTCAGGACGGTCCAACACGTCGGCCAAGTGACGGACGGTGAAGCTCTTTCCGAGCAGCGCGGAGATCAGCGACAGCTCCCGCCCCTCCTCTGTCAGTTGGTCGACGCGACGGACGATCACGGGGCGCATGACAGCGTGCTCCCCTTCACCTCCGGACAACGTGTCAGCTGTGAAGGATGGACTCCTCTTGAGGCGTTCGCACACGTCATGCACGGCTCCGGGAAGGCCGTCGGTGTAGCGCAGGTACGGGGCGGCGGCGGACGCGGTGTACGGGCCCAGAACGTCCAGCGCCATCTTCGCCACGGCGGTCGTATCCAGCGGTGTCAGTTCCAAGTGGGCCGCGTTCCCGGCCAGGAGGTCCCGTCGCAGTGTCTCCACCGCCGCCACGTCTGTGTGGGGCCGCGACGCGAGAACCCACAACAGGGGCTCGCCCGCAAGTCGCTCCGTGAGCGTGCGCAACGCCAGGAGGGTGAGGCCGTCGCAATTCTGCACATCGTCCAGGAGCAGGACGAGCGGCTTGTCGCGGGTGAGCACCCGCAAGCGGTCCTTCACGCTCCGCAGCAGCCAGTACTCGTTGCCCCGATCTCGCGTTCGGTCACACAGGCTCTGGGCGACGTTCGGTTCCGCCCCGCTCATGAGGGCGTCCAGGAACGGAGCCAGGGGAGTCATGTCACCGCTGGGGACACCCGCGCCCTTGAGTACCCGCGCTCCGGCCAGAGAGGCTTCCTCCGCGGCACAACTCAGCATGCGGGACTTGCCGATGCCGGCCGGGCCCTCGATCCACAGCACGCCGCTGCCGCTTCGGTGAACGAGACGACGTACCCACTGGGAAATCTGCTCGTGCTCCGTCTTGCGTCCGTGCATCAGAGCCGAGGTCGCCTCGCCGACGGCATCGGACACCGTCAACGGCATGTCAATCGCCTGACTCAAGGCAATCCCTCCGATGTGCTCTACGCTGCGCCCCCATCCATCGTGGCGAGGAGGGTTGGGGATGGCTGTCGAGGCTTCCTGAGAGAGGTGCCGGGCGCTCCCCATGGGGCACGTCGGGACAACCCCAACCCCCGATGGATTTCCCCCAAAGCCGCCGTCGTGGCCGCACTACAGCTACGCGGGCTCCCGGTCGCCAAACTGGCTGTACCGCGGATCGGGGACGGGGCGGAGCTCCTACGACAGTCACGTGACGTATGGGAACCCAAGGACGGTACGAGCATGATGGGTGCACGTACCGGTTGGTTGCGCTCATGACCCCGGAATTCACGGCCTCAGGTGCTGCGATCGCTCGAGTAAAGAGCGATGGAGCGGAAATTGTGGGAGGTAATGAAATGAATAGGTGCCACCTCGCCGTGAACGCTACGCACTGGGTCGCGCGGCGGCTGCCGGTGCCGATATCCATCGAATTCTCGTACACCAACAGGGATCCCTACGCCGTTACCCTGATCTTCGACGCGGAGGGGAACCAGCCGGTCCGGTGGGTCTTCTCACGCGAACTGCTGACCGAGGGCATCATGGCCAGGGCTGGTGGGGGTGACGTCGCGGTGTGGCCCGAGGAACGTGCCGATGGGCAGGTGTCGCTGTGGATCGAGGTGGGGCACGTCCCCCACACCGCGTTCTTCGAGGTGGCCGCCGAGCCGGTCACCGAGTGGCTTATCGGCTCCTACCGTCTGGTCCCCATGGGCCAGGAAATGGGATGCGTGGACTGGGACGAGTTGACCCAAGTAATGGAATGAGCTTCTCACCGCGAAAGGGCGTCTCGGAGAGCCATGCGGGATGTGATGCCCAATTTGGGGAAGATGCGGTAAAGGTGGGTCCCCACCGTGCGCGGGGACAGGAAAAGACGCTCACCGATCTGCTTGTTCGTCAGCCCCTCCGCGGCCAGCATGGCGATCTCCAACTCCTGAGCGGTGAGACCTGCCGCCCCCGTACTGGCAGCCGTGGCGTCCGGTCGGTTGTGACCGGCGGCCCTGAGCTCCGCGCCCGCGCGGTTCGCCCACGGGACCGCACCAAGACGCTGGAAGATGTTCAGTGCCGCGTTGAGCTGCGAACGAGCCTCGGTCCTGGCGCGGGCGCGGCGCAGTCGCTCGCCGTAGAGAAGCTGAACCCGGCCGTAGTCGAAGGGCCAGTCCTCAGCGCCGGGGGCGGAAAGGGCTTCGGCGTACAGTCTCAATGCTTCCTGATCCGGAGCCACCAGTGCCCTGGCCGCCTGGGTGAGCAGTGCGAGTCGGGGCGAGATCTCGGGCAGGGAGGCGTCGCACATGGCCTGTACGTGTGCTTCGGCCTCTGCGCGCCGGTTGGTGCGCATGGCTGCTTCGACGAGGTCCAGGGCGACCCACAGCGCGTGGGGTGTGTAGGGGGCCAGCCGGCCAGCGGGGCTGAGGTCACATGCGTGGTGGTAGGCGGCTTCGAAGTCTCCCCGTCCGATGGCGGCGAGCGTTCTGGGGTGGTGGGCGAAGCGGGCGGCCCCGTAGGCACGGCGAAGGGTGGTGACTCGCGTGACTTCGTTGGCCCAGCGCTGGGTGGCGGCGTCGTCGCCGCGGACCGCGGCGAGGAGCGCCTGGTGGAAGTAGAAGTACCAGACGACGAAGCCGTAGCCGTGGGCTTCGGCTATCGCGAGGCCCTCGTCGGCCAGGCGCCGGCCCTCATCCCACCGTCCGGTGGCGAAATCGTCCCAGAACAGGTGCACGAGACAACTGAGGCTGCTGCGGACACTGCCGCCGGCCCGGCCGTTTTCCACGACGCGCCAGGCACTGGCCCGGCAGCTGCCCAGTAGATCCAAGTAGAGGGCCGAGGTGTTGACCCGGATGATGCTGTTGGGCTCGAACTCCGTGTCCTGGCGGTCGATCAGCGCGACGAGCCGTCGTCGGACGTCGGGCGTCGTGCGGGCGGTGTCGGGGAAGGTCCTGCTCATCAGTAGAAGCGTTTCGGGCGGCTCGGGGACCAGCCGTTCGATTGCTTCGAAGAGTGGGGGCCAGAACTCTTCCCGGCCGGCGTACCAGCAGATGAGGAGCAGGGTGTGCAGCGCCTCGATCAGCTCGTTGTTGGTGGCGTCGTAGCCGTGTGTTCCGTTCTCGATCGCGCCCACCAGCAGCCGGTGCGCGGTATCGATGACGCCGTCACCGTTGATCAGCACGTATGCGGCGGCGGCTGCCGCGTGGAGGGAGCCGCGTTGCGGGTCGAGCTTGCGCGCTTCGGCCAACAGGTGTGAGGCGCTGCCTAGTTCGCCGGTGATGTCGGCCCCCAGGTAGGCCGCCTCCGCCAGTCGCTGACCGCGGTCGGCGGCGCGCGGGCTGAGATGAGCCGCACGTGTCAGGGAAGCGATCGCACCAGTGGCGTCCCCGCGGTGCAGCTTGCGGTGTGCCGCCTCCTCCAGCAGGGCCGCGACCTCCTCGTCGGGCTCGACCGAGGCCTCGGCCAGATGCCACGCACGGCGCTCGGGGTCGTAGACGAACAGGTCGGCAAGGGTGCGGTGGACCCGTCGCCGCTCGACGTTCGTCGACGACTCCACCACCGCCGACCGCACGAGCGGGTGACGAAAGGCGATATGACGTGCGGTCAGGTTCACTTCGACGAGATTGGCGCTCTCCGCCGGCGCCAAGGTGTCCAAAGCCGCGTCGCCGCCCGCGGCCATGTGGAGTACGCGCAGGTCGCCGCTGCCCTCGAGGGCCATGGTCAGAAGCGTTTCTCGCGTCGCCGCAGGAAGCCGCGAGATGCGCGACGCGAAGAGCGTCTCGATGCGTCCCCTCAGGGGCAGTACGTCGGGCAGCGCTTCCACGGCGGACAGCTGGGTGACCTTGAGCGCGTCCGGCAGTTCGAGCAGAGCCAGCGGATTCCCTCTGGCCTCCGACACGACACGCTGCCGAACCCGGGGCGCCATCGAAGGAAACGTGCTCTGGATCAGTTTCTCCGCAGCGGCGTCGTCGATCGGCTTCACCTCGAACTCGGGCAGCCCGCTGCGCTCCAGCAGGTTCCCCTCACCCGTCCTGGACGCCGTGATGAGGCCGATCCTGCTCCCCGCCAGACGCCGTGCGACGAAACCGAGGACGGCCGCACTCGGACGGTCGATCCAGGGAAGGTCGTCGACGACGAGCACCAGGGGACGCTTCTCGGCCTGGCGACGCAGGAGGTCGAGACATGCGTTGGAGATCACCATTCGTGCGGGGGCCGGTCCGTTGGTCAGGCCGAGCGCGACCAACAGCGCCTGGTGCTGGGCCTCGCTCAGCTCCTCGAATCCGGACGACAAAGGAAGCAGAAGCTGGTTGAGGACTGCATAAGTGACGTCGGCCTCGAACTGCACACCTGTGGCCCGGACGACCTGGGCTCCCGTGGCGGACGCGTGGGCGACCGCGGCGTCCAGGAGGACGGTCTTGCCTACGCCGGCCTCTCCGAACAGCAGCAGAACGGAACCGTCGCGACTCGCTTTCGTGACGAAGTCGTGGACTGTTGCCAGTTCCTCCTCGCGGCCGAACACCAGCTCGCCCGGTCCGGCCATCGACGTACGCAAGGATGGGCCAAGCGGGTTGAAGCTGTCCATGCGAGACAGGCTACTCGACCATGTGAAAGGCCTCAGGGGGACCGTGTTACGTCCACCCTTTCCGTAGGGCACAGACAGGGCGCCGACGGTCAAGGTGTCAGCAGGTGGGTGCTGACAGCATGGCACAGCTGGCAGCTGGTCAAAGTCACAGAGGCGTAGTATCTGTACCAGTGCCTGAGTACACGCCCCTCAGCAGCCACTACGGCAAGCATCAGTACGAGCCTTCGGAGCCGATCCAAGGAGGGTCAGCGGCATGCCTGAACCCAAAGTGAGCAGTACGGACCTACTGACACATTACAGTGCCCAGCTGAAGACTGATATTGAACGGAATACTCAAGAACAGGATCAGGTGGGTGCCCAGATCGAAGAACTGAAGGCGCGCTTGCTCACCCTGCAGCATGACCATGCCGTCCTGGTGACGATGCAGCATGCGCTGGAGAACGGCATCCCGTTCCAGCAAGTTCCCACGTCGTCCGGTACGCGACGGACCGCGGCTTCGGAACGTGGCTCGGGCGCGGGCGGCGGTGCCGCCGCGACGGGGAAGAAGCAGAACAAGCCCACGCTGGTGGGCCTCATCCGGGAGTACCTGGCCAAGCAGACAGAACCTTGTTCCGCGGTTGAGGTTGCGGCAGCGCTGAGCGAGGCCCACCCCGACCGCACCATCAAGACGACTGTCGTACGGACGACCCTGGAAGGACTTGTCGCCAAGAGCAGCGCTAGTCGTATCAAGCAGGGCCACTCCGTGTTCTACACCGGCGTCGCATAGGACCAGGATCCGGGCCGGCAGTGAGCGCGCCGAGAAGGCCGCGGCTGCATACGAGAGTGATGTCATCCCTGTGACATGTCCCGAAGATCTGACGTGTCCCGCAGCCGAACGGCCCTCAGGCTGAACTGAGGGCCTGGCTCGGCTGCCGAGGCCGGCCTTACTGGAAGTCGCAGCCCGGATTCGGGGCGTCTTCCGACAGCGGTGCTCCGTGAGGCAGGACGTAGAGGACGTCGAGGACCAGGGGGACATCGCCGAGATTACGGCCGATGTGCACGTGATTGGGCCCGGAGGGTTCGGTCAGCGTGCTGCCCGCCTTGTAGACGCCGTCCGACTGGCACGTGGAATCGAAGTGGCTCAGGGTGCCTTTCTCCACGAAGCCGAAGAGGACGCCGTCGTGGTAGTGCCAGCCCGTGCTCTGGCCCGGCGGCACCGTGACCTGCCGAAGTATGTAGTCCTTGGACCCGATGGTGGTCTGGGAAATGATGGTTCCCGTCACCCCGGGTCCCGGCGGTGTGGCGAACGCTGGAGAGGCGGCCAGGGAGAGGCCGAGGACCACTGCTGCGGTAAGTCCTGTACGAACTAAGTTCTTGCGCATCAAGTCGTCTTTCACGAGGGGCTTGCTTGCCGTTTCCGCGCGATAGTGGTGTGAATGTTGACATCAGCTGACATCACAGGAGCGACCGCGCCGGTTGATTCGCGGACGACACATTACAGCCAGTCCAGGGGTGAGTGGGTCCCAAACTCAGTTAGGTGTACCTGATGCGTACAGCTAACTCTTGATCGCCGCTCGGCGCTCAAGACATCCCTTAGTGTCATCCCCGGAAGCCGACCTGCCGAGTCAACCCATCCTGATAACGATGTCATCTCGGCCACATACGCGCCGGCGCTTCGCGGTAGCCCCCTCTAGTGAGTTGTGGTGAAAGTCAATGGTCAAGACACCCCTTCCCGAAGGCGTTGCGGCACTGCGCGCGACGGTCAGGGGCCTGGTAATGGTGCCCGGCGACACCTCGTACCTCGATGAATGCCGTGCCTTCAACCTGTTGAGGACACCGACCCCAGCGGTCGCCGTCGGCGCCTCCTGTACGGACGACGTGCTCGTGAGATTCGCAGCCGACCGCGGCATGCCCATCGCGGTCCGGAACCGGGGCCACCAGGTCGTCCTCCCGGTAGGTGACGACGCGATGCTGATCACCACCAACCGCCTGCACGAGATAGCCGTCGACACCGAGCACCGTACGGTCCGCGTGGGCGCCGGAGTGACCTGGAGCGAGGTACTCGAGGAAACGGACAAGGTCGGTCTCGCGCCGATCGTGGGTTCCGCACCGAACGTGGGCGTCGTCGGATACACCCTGGGCGGCGGACTGAGCCCCCTCCTCGGCCGCAAGCTGGGATACGCCGCCGATCACGTCCGCTGGATCGAGGTCGTCACCGCCGACGGCACTCTGCGCGAGGTGACTTCCCGTCATGAACCAGAATTTTTCCGCGCGTTGCTGGGAGGTAAGGGCCATTTCGGCGACTACGTCACCGGCCCGCGCATCATCACCGACGCCACCAAGGCCGAGATGAAGAAGGTCCTCGCCGAGATCCAGGACGGCACGTTCGCCCGTAACTGGATGGAGGAGTACCACTCCGGTCTGAAGAAGTACAACGAGTACAAGAAGCAGGACGCCGAGTCCCTGCTGGAGACCACCGGCAAGAAGCTGCGCAAGCTCATGAGCTGGGTCGAGGCCGTCGATGCCTGACCGGCCGGCCCTCATTGCGGATTTCGCCTCGCTGCTCCTCGACAGTCACCTGCGCCTGGTGGGCACTGAGTTGTGCCCGCGGGCATGGTCGACGGAGTCCGACGCAGCCGTATGGCTCTACGACGAAGCGCCTTTCGGATTGCTGGCACACGATGTGTCGGACGACCCGCGCTTCATCTACGCCAACCTCACGGCGCAGAAGTGCTTCGGCTACACCTGGGAGGAGTTCACGGCCCTTCCGTCCCGCCTGTCCGCGGCGGACGACGCTCAGCAGGACCGGCACGCTTTCGTCGCCGCGGTGAACCGGCAGGGGTATGCGCACGGTTACCGAGGACGAAGGATTCGCAAGGACGGGAGTCTCTTCTGGATCGAGGACGTCTGCATGTGGGATTTGGTCGACGCGGACGGACTCAAGCACGGCCAGGCAGCCGTCTTCCGCTCATGGTCCGACGGGCCTGAGGCTGTCCGACCGTGCTGACGGGTGCCGCCGCCGAGGAGTCGGGGGCGGCACCCTGCGCGCGTTTCAATACGCTGCTGCTGCCTTGTGCTTCTGGGCGCCGCGTGGGTGGGCCAGCCGGCGTGTCGTGAAGATCAGCACGGACAGGCTGATCACTGCGAGAATGATGTACGACGTGTCACTGTCGAAGCTGTCCCACGCAGTGTGGAGCCCGACAGCGACGGCGTAGAGAAGCGCCGATGTCATGACCGCGCGGCCACGCCAGTTCTGTGCCGCCGCCGACCACAGAGCAGCAGCGGTAAGCCCGGTCCACGCCATATGGGCGGCCGGGCTCAGCAGACCCCGGACCACCAGCAAGTGGTCCACCATGGCCAGATCGCCGTCGGAATTGATGAGTTCGACGAAGGCGTAGCCCATGGTTTCGAACACCGCGAACCCCCCACCGGACGCCACCCCGATCAGCACCCCGTCGCCGGGATGCCGGTCACGGATCACGATCAACAGGAGCGCCGGAACGATGAGTTTCGCGGCTTCTTCGATGACGCCCACGGCAAGCATCGGGATGACGTCCAGAAGGAGCAGTGTCCGATACTCCAGAACTCCGGCCGTGGTCACGCCGATCGCGCCGCCGGCCAGTGCCGTGGCCGATACGACGCCCATTCCGACGCCGAAGTCGAGCGGCCGACCGGCGACGAACACGACGAACGCCGCGGGCATCAGGGCGGCGCCGAAAAATATCAGGGCGGGCAGCAGGTTGGGATTCCGCGTGGACAACAGCGCCGTGTGGATGAGCCAGAACAACAACAGTCCTATGAGCAGGACAACGACCCATCCCCAGCGGCGGCCGACTCGGACCAGCCTGCCCTCACCAGGTCGGGTGGGATCTTGCACAAGCGACACGGCCACGGATTCCTCCCCGGTATAACGACGACTCAGGCGATGCTGCCTCGATGGGCGGAGGGATGACATCGCACATTCATGTCAGGGTGGCTGGTCCGCAGCCGACATCAGAGACTGGCAGGTGTGAGCGCTACTTCCCTTCCCACACCCGCCAGTCAGGTACCCGCTTGAGCGTACGGCCTGTGCATAGACGCCCCCACACTACAGAGCCTGAATCCCAAGCGGCTGTGCGGCGTGACCGGGAGGAACTGCGTCACACCGCCGGTTCCAGAGCATAGGCGCCGCTGATCGACCTGTGGATGGACGTAACAGGTACACCTACGTGCCTGGCCGCATGTGCGTGGCGTGCCTAGCTCGCCGGCTCCAGCAGGAACACAGGTATCACTCGATCGGTCTTGGACCTGTAGTCGTCGTACGACGGCCAGGCCTTCACCGCCCTGTCCCACCACTCCTGCCGCTCGGCGCCATGGACCTCCCGAGCCCGGTACGGCTTCCTCACCGTGCCGTCCCAGACCTCCACGTCGGGACTGGCGACGAGGTTGTGATACCAGGCCGGGTTGGTGGGGGCGCCTCCCTTGGACGCGACCGCCGCGTAGCGGCCTTCGTGTTCGACGCGAATGACCGGCGTCTGCCGTGTCCGCCCCGTCTTGGCCCCGCGGGTCGTCAGTACCACCAGTTGGGCCAGTGTGCCGTCGTACTCGACGGCGATGGCCTCGGTCGTACCCGTCTCAGCGGCCTTGCCGACGAGTCTTGCCTGGTCATGGATCCACACCTCATCGGGCATGACACTGAGGTCCATGTCAGCCGTGGGCTGTTCAGGTTGAGTTTGCTCTGTCATGTGCCGTCACGTTACCGGAGCAGTCAGGAATCTTGCGGCACTTAGTTGTTGTCAAGGTGAGTTACTCTCTGGTGCGAACGGAGTCAGTGACCGAAGTGACTGTTTTCCTTGTCCAGAGTCACGACTGCCGACAATCCCTCCCTCACCCCGTCAGAAAGTAGTTGGTCATGCCCCACACAACCACCGACCGCGCCGATGTCCGAGACATGCTCGTGGTTCACGAAGCCTTCCGGCAGTGCTACAGCCGTTTGCCTGCGTTGGTGAGGGAGGTCGCGCCGGGGGACGTCAAGCGGGCCGAGGTCGTTGCCGATCACGCAAAGCTGATCGAGGACTTCCTGCACCTGCACCACAAGGGGGAGGACGACCTTCTGTGGCCCAAGCTCCTCGAGCGGGCGGGCGATCGCCTCGGCGCCGCGGTCGCCATGCTGGAGAGCCAGCACGAGGAGATCGCGACGCTGCTCTCCGAGTCGTCGGGGCGGCTGGCAGTCTGGCGCGTACAGCCCTCGAAGGAATCCGGCGAAGAACTCGCCGACTCCCTGGATCGCCTGGGCGCACTGCTCACCGAGCACCTTGGCATCGAGGAGAAGGACGTCCTTCCCCTCGTCCCGGAGTACGTGACGGCCAAGGAGTGGCACGAACTCGGGGACCATGCGATCAACGCCCTCCCCAAGAGCAAGCTCCCGATCGTCTTCGGCATGCTCGCCTCGCTCGCCGACCCCGACGTCGTCAAGCTGATGTTGTCGACGGCACCTCTGGTTCCCCGGATGATCATGCCTGTCGTCGGCCCGAAGGCCTACGTCCGCCATGCCCGACGGGTCTACGGGCCGGTCCAGGCGGCGGCCTGACCATGGCGCCTGTCCCGGAGGACGCACCGTGACCCTTGGTGTCCCCGTGCGCGTGGCGCCGCAGGATGTCGTGCTGCAGCGCCATCGGCGACTCGACGCCGCCAGGAACTACGACGCCCTCATCGCGGCAGCGCGAGAGGAGTTCGACGAAAACGGTGTCCATACCTCGCTCAAGGCCGTGGCACGGCGCGCGGGCGTGGGCATCGCGACGCTGTACCGCCACTTTCCGACCCGCGGCAGCCTCATCGAGAGCGTCTACGTCGACGACGTGCTCGAGGTGGTCAACGCCCTGTGCCGTACGCCAGGCGATGCGTGTGCCGGGCAGCCGTGGGAGGCGCTGGCGGCGTGGCTTGGGCAGTTCACCTCCGCCGTTGCTGAGCACGTGGCGCTGCGTGAGGTGTTCAGCCCGGAGTCAGTGTGCCTGTCACCGTGCCGACAGGCACTGTGTCAAGTCGTCGGCCACCTGCTCGAGGAAGTCCGGCGGGCGGGTGCCGTCCGTCGCGATCTGAATGTCGACGAGTTCCTGTGCACCGTCGTGTCCGTCGCGGTGTCGCCCTTCTTGACGGACGCGCAGCGCGACCGCGCTCTCGCCGTCTTCCTGGACGGCATACGCACGCATACCGACCAGGCACTGGAGCCTGGGCCGGTGGTGTGCGCGCAAGACAGTGACAGTACGAGACAGACCGTCCACGAGGGCGGTTCGAGATCAGTTGGGGCGAGTGACATTGGCCAGTAACGAGGGGGCATCCCGCTTCGCCGGAGGCGTCGGACTGACGGCGCTGCTGGTGGCCGCTGCGCGTGCCGTCGAGACCCATCATCCGCAGGGTCTCGTCGCCGACCCGTTCGCCGAGTCCTTTGTGCGGTCGGCTGACACCCCGGTCGGGCTGCCCACGCGTATCGAGGACGTCGAGGGCGGCGACAACGACCCGGTCTGGGGGCGTGGGGGACAGTACTTCGCCCTGCGTACGAGGGTGTTCGACGACTTCCTGACCTCCGCGAACCACGACGACGGCATCCGACAAGTGGTGCTGCTCGGTGCCGGCCTGGACACCCGGGCCCTGCGGTCGACGTGGCAGCCGGGGACGGTCGTCTACGAAGTCGACCGGCCGGACGTCTTCTCCTTCAAACGCGAGGTGCTGTCCAGTCTGGGGGCTGTCGCCATCGCGCCTGTCGCACACCGTTTCGTGGTCGTGGACCTGGAAGGGAACTGGGCCGACGCACTCACCGCGCGCGGATTCGACAGGCACCGGCCCACCGCGTGGGTGATCGAGGGAGTCCTGCCGTATCTGCCCGCGGAGACGGAACGACGCCTGATCGCCACGGTGATCGACCTGTCGGCGGTCGGCAGCCGCATCGCCTACGAAATCCTCCAGGACCAGGAGACCGAGAAGGTTCGCAACAGCTCGATCTACGACGACACCGAAGCCAAGATGGGCGTCCATCTCAGCGGCTTGTTCAGCCCGGACGCGCGTCCCGATTCCGCGCGCGACCTCGGTGCGGCGGGCTGGTCGGTCTCCAGCGAATCGGTGTACCGGTACACCGAGCAGTACGGCCGGGGCCCGAAGCCGGGGGTGAACGACGCCATCTCGCATGCCCGTTGGGTAATGGGACGCCGAACGACCGACTGCGCTTATCACTCACTTGTGTGATGTCTCCGAACCGCGCACCCGACAGCATGGGATCTCGTGGTGACTTGCCGCTGACCAATCAGTCACGGCACATGTGTTTCTTCGAGGAGACGAACCAGATGACTGCCCCCGTTCCGCCGCGTCATGACCCGAAGACGTCATGGCGTACCGAAGGCGTTCCGGCCGGGTCGGCTCCGTCGCCGGACGGACGGCGCGCGTGGGGCGGCTGTCTCGTACAACTTCTGGTCTTTCTGCTGGTGTACCTCGCGTTCGGCTTGCTCTACAACAATGTTCGAGGCGATGGCACGACGTCGATCGACTACACCGTCTTCACTGAGCAACTGGAGGCGGGGAACATACGGGACGTCTACTCTCAAGGTTTTCAGATCCAGGGCACGCTGAAGAAGCCGAGTCATGTGCCCGTAGGCGGCGAGCGGGAGACGTACACCCACTTCAAGACCTACAAGCCGGCGTTCGCCGACGACGAGGATCTCTGGGCACAGATCACCAAGAACAAGGTTACGGTCACCGCCGAACCGGTCGCGCAGGGGCCGGGCCTGGCGGAGACGCTTCTGGTGTCGCTGGCGCCAACGCTCTTACTGATCGCGGTGTGGGTGTTCATCGCGCGGCGGATGAGCGCGGGGATGGGCGGCGCGGGCGGCATGCTCGGACGCAAGCCCCCGCCCAAGCCGGTCGAACTGGAGCCCGGCTCGCAGCGCACGACGTTCGCGGACGTGGCCGGCATCGACGAGGTCGAGGGCGAGCTCAACGACGTCGTCGACTTCCTCAAGAACCCGGACGCCTACCGGAAGATGGGCGCCAGGATGCCCCGCGGTGTGCTGCTCGCGGGTCCGCCGGGCACCGGAAAGACGCTGCTCGCGCGGGCGGTCGCGGGGGAGGCGGGTGTCCCCTTCTTCTCGGCGTCCGCGTCCGAGTTCATCGAGATGATCGTGGGCGTGGGCGCCTCACGCGTGCGTGAACTGTTCGCCGAGGCGCGCAAGGTGGCCCCGTCGATCATCTTCATCGACGAGATCGACACCATCGGGCGGGCGCGCGGCGGTGGTTCCGGCATGGGCGGCCACGACGAGCGCGAGCAGACGCTGAACCAGATCCTCACGGAGATGGACGGCTTCTCCGGCTCCGAGGGGGTCATCGTCATCGCCGCGACCAACCGTGCCGACGTCCTGGACCCGGCCCTGACCCGCCCCGGCCGCTTCGACCGGGTGGTCAACGTCGCGCCGCCGGACCGGGGTGGCCGGGAGGCGATTCTGGAGATCCACACCCGCCAGATCCCGCTCGCCCCCGAGGTGGACCTGGCCCAGGTCGCCCGGACGACCCGGGGCATGACCGGCGCCGAACTGGCCAACCTGGCCAACGAGGCGGCCCTCCTCGCGGTCAAGCGCAAGCAGGTGAGGGTGACGCAGACCGACCTCTCGGAGGCGCTGGAGAAGGTCCAACTGGGGGCCGAGCGCCCGCTGGTGATGCCCGAGTCGGAGCGGCGCAGGACCGCTTACCACGAGAGCGGCCACGCCCTGCTGGGCATGCTGCAGCCAGGTGCCGACCCCGTCCGCAAGATCACCATCGTCCCGCGCGGAAGGGCGCTCGGCGTCACCCTCTCCACGCCGGACGCGGACAAGTACGCGTACACCGAGGAGTACCTGCGCGGCCGCATCATCGGCGCACTCGGCGGCATGGCGGCGGAACAGGTCGTCTACGGCGTGATCACGACCGGCGCGGAGAACGACCTGGAACAGGTCACTACCATCGCGCGCGGGATGGTCGCCCGCTGGGGCATGAGCGCACGCGTCGGCCGCCTCTCCGCCCTCCCGAACGACGCCCAGCAGGCCTACGGCCTCGCGGCGGCCCCGCAGACCCTGGACGTGATCGACGGCGAGATGCGCCGCATCGTCGACGAGTGCTACGACGAGGCCTGCCGCAAACTCCGCGACCACCGGGGCCGGTTGGACGCACTCGCGCAGGCCCTGCTGGCGAACGAGACGCTGGAAGAGACGGACGCCTACCGGATCGCCGGCATCCCGTCGTCGAGCAGCTCTCACACGTCGCCCCACTCCCGGCAGTTGACCGCCACACTCAAGGAGGAAGATTCATGACCACTGCGAGCACGGACAGGACCACCATCACGAGCACTGTCCTGGTAACCGGCGCGGGTACCGGTATGGGAGCGCTGTCGTCCCTCTCGCTCGCCCGGGCGGGCCACCGGGTCTTCGCCTCGATGCGCGATCCCGAGGGACGTAACGCGGAAAAGGCGCAGGCGCTCCTCGCTCAGACGAAGGACGCGCCCGGTGTCCTGTCGGTGGTGGAACTCGACGTCCTGTCCGAGCAGTCCGCCTCCGACGCCGTCGATCACGTGGTGCGGGAAACCGGCGGCCTCGATGTCGTCGTGCACAATGCCGCCCACCTGCTGGTCGGTGTGACCGAGGCGTTCAGTCCGGCGGAGGTGCTGCGGGCCTTCGACGTCAACGCCGTTGGAGCCCTCCGGGTCAACCGAGCCGTCCTGCCCGTGATGCGGCGTCAGGAGTCGGGCCTGTTGCTGTGGGTCGGCTCGGGCACCACGCGCGCCATTCCGCCCTTCCTCGCCCCGTACAGCGCTGCCAAGGCCGCCTTCGACGCATTCGCCGAGTCGACCGCCTGGGACGTCGCCGCCTACGGCATCGAGACGACGATCCTGATGCCCGGCGTCTTCACCCGCGGCACCGCGCACTTCGCCAACGCGGCCTTCCCCGCCGACACCGAGCGCACGGCCGCCTATGACAAGATCGCCCCCTTCCTGGCCTCGATGGGCGAGGACACCGAGCGGCTGATGGTCAACGGCGTCTCCGCCGACCCCCAGATAGTCGCCGACGAGATCGCCCGCGTCGTGGGACTGCCCGCGGGACAGCGGCCGCGACGGACCGTCGCCGACGGTTCCGACTACGGTGCGGAGATCATCAACGGCGCCGCCGAGGAACTCCGCCTGCGCCTGGCCCACCGCATGGGCGTCACCGGCCTGCTCGGCCGCCTGTGAACGACGCCGGCCCGTGGCCGCCGCGCGCAACGTATGTCAACTGCTGCAACAACCGTCGGAAATGGGAGAGTAGTGATGTCTGTGAGTCGGCGCAGGTTGGGTGTGACCGGTCCGGAGGTTTCCGTGATCGGCCTGGGGGCGATGGGGATGTCGGACCTCTATGGTCCCGCCGATGACGCGGAGAGCGTGGCGACCCTGCACGCCGCTATCGACGCGGGCGTGAATCTCATCGACACCGGTGACTTCTACGGGTCGGGTGCGAACGAGATGCTGATCGCCCGGGCGTTGCGGGAGCGGCGTCGCGAGGATGTGGTGCTGAGCGTGAAGTTCGGTTCCCGGCGGAGTCCCGACGGCGCGTTCCAGGCGGTGCCGTACGACGTGTCGCCGGAGGCGGTGAAGGATCGTCTGGCGTACTCGCTGCGGCGGTTGGAGACGGACTACATCGACATCTACCGGCCGGCACGGTTGAACCCCGGCATCCCGGTGGAGGAGACGGTGGGGGCGCTGGAGGAGATGCGGCAGGCGGGGTACATCCGGCACATCGGGCTGTCGGAGCTGGGGGCGCACACGATCCGGCGGGCGGCGGCAGTGGCGCCGATCAGTGATCTGCAGATCGAGTACTCGTTGCTGTCGCGCGGTCCGGAGGAGTCGATCATTCCGACGCTGCGGGAGCTGGGCATCGGGCTGACGGCGTATGGCGTGCTGTCACGGGGTCTCCTCAGCGGGCACTGGTCGGCTTCGCGTGCGCTGAACGGCGGTGATTTCCGGGCCCATTCCCCGCGGTTCCAGGGAGAGAACCTGCAGGCGAATCTGCGGCTGGTGGAGGCGCTGGGCAGCGTGGCGAAGCGGCTGGAGGCGACGACGAGCCAGGTGGCGATCGCGTGGGTGGCGGCCCAGGGCGAGGACATCGTTCCGCTGGTCGGGGCGCGTCGCCGGGAGCGGCTCGCCGAGTCGCTGGGGGCAGCGTCCCTGACGCTGGACGCGGAGGCGTTGAAGGAGATCGAGGCGGCGGTGCCGGCCGGGGCCGCGGCCGGCGAACGGTACGCGGCCCCGATGATGGCCACCCTCGACAGCGAACACTGACCCCCGGCGCCTCGGCGGCTCCTGCCGTACCTGATACCGCGCGCCTGACGACAGGCGGTGCGGAGTTCATGGACCCCCCTCGCGGCAGGAGCATTCGGGAAGGAACCCCCATGCCCGATCCCACCGGCACCGACGAGCCGGACGACCGACACCGCCTGCGCTGGCTGACCGGCTTCTCCCCGGAGTTCTCCGACCTGTGGGCGCACAGCGGCGCCGTCATCCACGCCCCGCCCGAGGCCGTCTTCGAGCAGCTGGTCACCACCGGCCGGTGGGATCGGGCCTTCCCGGGGATCCTGCACGCACATCTTCCCGAGACGGGGCAGGACCGCCTGGAGCCGGACAGCGAGTTCACCTTCGAACTCGCCGGCCTTCGGACCCGGGCGCGAGTGAGCGAGTCGGTCGGCGGCAGCCGCCTCGTGTGGTCCGGCTACGGCATCGACATCGGCATCTACCAGGAGTGGGTGCTCACCGCCGCACCTGAGGGAACCCATGTCCTCGTGGGCTTCGCGGCGCGTGGGCCCGCGGCCATCGCACTGAGGGAGCTGGACGGGGGAGCGGTGCAGGACGCGATCGACCGGTGGATCACCGATCTCAAGGAAGCCGCCGAGCGGTCCTAGGGGCCGTCGGTGCCGATGGAGTCCCGGAGGGCCGCACGCTTCGTGATCCCCAGCTTCGGGAAGATTCTGTACAGGTGCCCGCCCACCGTCCGGGGCGACAGATACAGCCGCTCGGCGATCTCCTTGTTCGTCATCCCGGAGGCCGCGAGGCGGGCGATCTGCAGTTCCTGCGGGGTCAGGGCGTCCACTCCCCGAGCGTGCGCCGGGGTCCTGGTGGCTTGTCCCGCAGCCCGCAACTCCCGCTCCGCGCGCGTGACCCAGGGCCCGGCGCCGAGCTTCTGGAAAGCGGCCAGGGCCGTCTGCAGATGAACTCTGGCCTCGGTGGCGGCCCTGGCCCGGCGCAGACGCTCACCGTAGGCCAGGCGTATCCGCGCGGTGTCGAACGGCCATTGATCGACGGTGGGCAGACTCAGTGCCGCTTCGAAGAGCGCCGGCGCCCGGTCGTCGTCGGCTACGAGGGCCGCCGACCCCGCTTCCAGGACGGCCAGCCGCGGCGAAAGTGCCGAGACGTTCGCCTCCCGCATCGCCCGCACGTGCAGCTCCGCCTCGGCCAGTCGGCCGGTGCGCACGGCGGCCTCCACGAGGTCGATCGCCACCCACAGCGCGTGCGGCACGTGCGACGCCAGGGTGCCGGCCGGACTGATCGCCGTGGCGTGCAGGTACGCCGCCTCGAAGTCGCCCTGGCCGAGGCCCGCCAGGACGAGTGCGTGACGCGCGTACACCTGCGTCAGGCCCAGCCCTCGTGGACCGGCCCAGCCGATCAACTGCTCGGCCAGCGCCCGGCTGGTCTCGAACCGGCCCTGGACAGCGGCCAGCAAGGCCTGGTGGTAGTCGAAGTACCAGCGGAAGAACCTGCCCGCACGCTCCTCGCAGAGCGCCAGTCCCTCGGCGGCGAGCTCGGCCGCCTCCTCCCACTCGCCTCGGTGGAAGTCGTCGACACACAGATCCATGAGCGCGACGAGGTGCCGTCTCGCCGGTCCGCCCTCACGCCCCTCCAGGACCATCCGCCACAACGGCTCGCGCACCTCCGCAAGGCGGTCGGCGTACATCGTGCACGCCGCGAGGGTCTGCGCGCTTTCCGGATCGGCCTCGTGCACGGTGGCGAGCGCGGCAGTCAGGCGGGGCAGCGCGGCCGCCCCCGTGCGTGCCGGGTCCGCGCACAGGTCGGTGGGCAGCGCGAGCAGCGGGGGCGGCTTCGGGGAGAGTCGGGCGAGTGCTCTGTGAAACGGCTCCCACAGATCGGCGCGTCCACCGAAGAAGCAGATGAGCAGGAGCGTCATGAGCGCGTTGACGAGCGCCGGGTCGCCGGCGTCGTCACGGCGTGCGCTGCCTTCGATGGCGCCGGCCAGCAAATGGTGCGCGGTGTCGACATGTCCGTCGCCGTCGAGCATCACGAACGCGGCCGCCGACGCGTAATGCAGGGATGCGCTGGCCTGCCGACCCGCTTGCCGCGTCTCGTCGAGCAGTTCCGCGACGCTCTTGACCTCGCCCATCCCCTCCGCACCGATGTAGGCCGCCTCGGCCAGGCGGCGACCGCGTTCGGCCGGGTCGGGACTCAGGTCGGCGGCGCGGCTGAGCATGGACACCACCGTCTGATAGTCGCCGCGCGGCAGAACGTGGTGTGCGGCCTCTTCCAGCAGGGCCGCCACCTGTTCGTCCGGCGCGACCGATGCCTCGCCCAGGTGCCACGCCCCGCGCTCGGGAAGGTCGACGAAGGCCTCGGCCAGCGCCCGGTGCACCTGCCGGCGTTCGCTCGACGTCGACATCTCGACCACGGCGGACCGGATGAGCGGGTGCCGGAACGTGACCCTGCGCGCGTCCTCCTCGACCCGCACCAGCTGATTGCGCTCGGCGGCCGCGAGGTCGTCAAGCCGGTAGCCGGCACTGGCCGCCGCATGCAGCACCCCGAGCTCGCCCGTGCCTTCCAGCGCCACCGTAAGCAGGAGCGTCCTGGTCGGGGGCGGGAGCGACGCGACCCGCGACGCGAACAGCCGCTGCAGGCGCTGTCCGAGCGGCAGCACCTGCGGCAGCGGCTCCGTCGCGGCACGCTGCGGGCCGCTCAGCGTCTGCGGCAGCTCCAGCAGTGCAAGCGGGTTGCCCTGCGCCGTGCTCAGCACGCGGGCCCTCACCTGCGGATCGAGGTCCGGGAAACGAGCGGTCAGCAGCCGGTGGGCCGCCTCGTCATCCAGGGCCTGTACCTGGTACTCCGGGAGCCCGGAGCGATCGAAATAACCGGTCTGACCGGTCCGGGACGCGGCGAGGAGCCCCGCTCTGCTCCCGATGAGCCGCCGCGATACGAAGCTCAGTACGCCCGCACTGGCCCGGTCGACCCAGGGCAGGTCGTCGACGATCAACAGAAGCGGGGCGCGGGCGGCCACGCGGCGCAGCAGCAGGGCCACGGCGTTGGACACCAAGAGACGATCCGGTGGGGGCCCGGCCCCGAAGCCCAAGGCCACCCGCAGCGCGTCCGCGTGGACGGCACTGAGCTGCTCGAAGTCGTCGAGCAACGGGAACAGCGCCTGGCTGAGTCCGGCGAAGCCGACCTCCGCCTCGAACTCCGCACCGACCACACGCAGGACCGTCATTCCCGACGCCCGCGCGGAATCGACCGCGGCGTCCAGCAGCGTCGTCTTTCCCACGCCGGGGTCCCCGGACAGCAGCAGTGCGCCGCCAGTGACCCTGACCTCGCTGGTGAAGCGCCGCAAGAACTCCAGTTCCTGAAGTCGTCCGAACAACGCTTCGGAACCGGGATCAGACGAGGTCACCCATGAAGTATCTCCGAGCGGCGACCGGGCCGACAACTCACTCGGGATGTGGCATCGAGTCAAACGACTCATACCCAGCCTCCGCGTCCTCGCGAAGATGAGCGACGAGGACGCCGACGCGGGAGGAACGATGAGCGCCAACACTGCTACGAAGCCGGTGTTTCACCGCAGGGGCGGTCCGATGACGGCCGCCTTTACCGATGGTGCGGCGGCCGGCACCACGCCGGCCGCCGCACCATCGGCCCGCGTCGTGGTGGCCGACGACCACGCCCTGGTCCGTGAAGGGCTCGTACGTGTCCTCGAGCGTGGGGGATTCGCCGTGATGGGGGCAGCCGCGACGGCGGACGGACTGCTCGGCCAGGCCCGTGCCCACCAGCCCGACGTCGTGGTCACCGACATCCAGATGCCTGCCGGAAACGGGCGCGACGGCATGTGGGCAGCTCTGGAGCTCAGGCGGTCGAACCCGGAGATCGCCGTCGTCGTGCTGTCGCAGAACCTCGAGGCGGACTTCGCGTTCGATCTGTTGGAGGCCGGTGCATCGGGTGTGGGGTACATGCTCAAGGAGAAGATCGCCAACCCTGAGCTGTTCGTCGACGCGGTGCGTACGGTGGCGGCAGGAGGCTCCGTCCTCGACCCCGACGTCGTCTCCTGCCTCGTGCGGCGCGGGCGCGTCAGCGGTCCCCTGGAGGAGTTGACGCCCCGGGAACGAGAGGTTCTCGTCCTCATGGCGGAAGGCCGCTCCAACACGGGCATCGCCGCAGGCCTGTTCATCACCGTCCCGGCCGTCGAGCGCCACGTCACGGGAATCTTCACCAAGCTGGGACTGCAGCATACCGACACGGATCAGCACCGCAGGGTCCTGGCGGTCCTGGCCTATCTGCAAGCAGAGGCGTGATCTCACGCTCGGACGATTCCTGACATGATGTCGTGTGGCGAAGTCATAAGATCCCCCGGCTGATGTCAGGAACCCTGCATGCACTGAAACATGTCACTACTCCCTGACTCGGACGAAGACCATCCTTCAGGGAGTGCCATGAGCGGTGACGAAGTGGCCGCGCGTCAGAAGGACGCAGACCTGGTCCTTGCCGCCCAGCAGGGCGACACCGTCGCCCTGGCCCTGCTCCTGAAGCGGCACGCGCCGCAGATGCGTGCCGTGGCCCTGAGCATCCTGGGGCCGGGTCCCGACACGGATGATGTGACGCAGGACGCCGCGCTGATCGCACTGCGACGCATAGGAGATGTCCGGGATCCGGAGGCGGTGGGGCCTTGGCTGCGGATGGTCGTGCGCAATTCCTGCCGTTCGCTGCTGCGCGGCCGGGCGGTCGTGCAGCCCGTCAGTGACCTCGCCCTGCCTTCGGAGGCTGCCGACCCCGAGCGGTGGGTGGAGCGCAACGCGACGCGCGACTGGATCTGGGAGGCGATCGAGCGGCTCTCCCCGACGCTGCGCATGCCGCTTGTACTGCGGCACTTCAGCGAGGGCGTGACATCGTACGACCACATAGCCCGAGCCTGCGGGGTCCCGGTGGGCACCGTCCGCAGCCGCCTCAGCCAGGCACGCGCGAAACTCACCACCGCACTCACCGACCTCGCGACTGCCGCCCACACCGATGCCGCGGAACTCACGACCGCCAGCCGGAAGGAGGCGTGGGAGACCCTGGAAGCTGCCGAGCGGGGGCACTTCGACGCGTTCACCGCGGAACGATGGTCTCCCGAAGTGGGCTTGTTCCTGAGCGGCCGACAACTGGGCGGCCGGGACATGCTGGTTCGAGGAATGGAGTGCGATCTCTCCGACGGAGTCCGCCAGCGTCCCGCTCACATCGTCGCCGGGCGCTCCCTGGCCGTGTGGGAGATGGACATCATCAATCCGCCGGACCATCCTGAACACTGTCCGCCTGCCGTCGCATGGATCCTGACACTGGACGAAGGGCGGCGCGTGCAGCGGGTGCAGCTGCACCACTCCAGGCCTCTCCGGCCGGAAGAGCTGAGGCTTCCCGACGTCTCCGTTCCCGCAGCCCTGTGACGACGATCACCCGAAGCCCGTCGAACTTCCGTCGCGCACTCGCGTCTTGTCGGTGTCATCGACACCCATGGAACGGAGTTCCCGTGACCACGCAGCCGACCGACCCGCTGGCCCAAGGCGCGCACAGCATCGAGGTGAACGGAATCGTCCAGCGCTATCACGTCCACGGCACGGGCCCGGTGTGCATCGCCCACTCCGGCGGCCCGGGCATCTCCTGGGAATACCTGCGCATGCCCGAGGTGGAGCAGCGGCTCACCATGGTGTACGTGGAGCCCATCGGCACCGGAGCCTCCGACCGGCTCCCCTTCCATCCCCACGGCTACACCCGCGCTCGCTACAGCCGCTTCCTGGAAGGAATCATCGACCATCTCGGCGTGCCTGAGGTGTACTTGCTGGGGCACTCACACGGAGGTTTCGTCGTGCAGTACCACGCCCTGCACGACCCAGGGAGGGTCGCCGGAGTGATCCTCTACGACAGTGCTCCGGTGACCGGACCCGAGCACGGCGAGGAGGCCATGCTCCAGGTGCAGAAGTTCGCCGCACGCCATGCGGGCCAGCCCGAACTGCCCTCGGTGCTCGCCGCGCTCCAGGCAGTGCCGACTGTGGCCAGTGACAACGCCATCACGACGGTCGTCCGCGGTTTGATCCCGGCGTACTTCGCCGACTACTGGAGCCGTGAGGCGGAATTCAGGGCCTTCCGGTCCAGCTGCACCGGGGCCTTCATTTCGGGCCTGGACGAACACGGTGAGCCCGACATGGTCGACGACCGGGAGGGACTGGCGACGCTCATGGTGCCGACGCTGATCCTGGTCGGCCGTCACGACGTCATGTGCGGAGTGCGCTGGGCCGAGGAGATGCACAAGTTGATCCCGGAGTCAGAGCTGGTCGTCTTCGAAGCGAGCGGGCACTTCGGCCACATCGAGGAACCCGAGCGCTTCGCTCAGGCCGTGGCGCGGTTCGTGGGCGCCAGGACGCCGGACACGGCCTGAGCGTCGCCGTCGGGCTGCGGTCGCCGAGCGCTTTCGGCGACCGCAGCCCGCAAGTCATAGGTAAATGCGGCCCCATCACTCGACCCCGGGCACGGACGCCGACCGTACGCCGTCCCCGACCAGAACCTCCAAGGAGTCATCAGATGTACCCGGATCCCATCGCAACGACCATCGACGCCTTGACGCCTACCGCACGCGCCGAACTGGCGGAGCTGGTTGGGCTCCGATCCGTGGCGGACCTGGCGGTCAGCCGGCGCAGCGAGTCCGAGGATGCGGCGGGGTGGATCGCGGGCGCGTTGCCGAGTGATTCCTGGCAGGGCCCAGTGTGGCCACGAACGGTGTTGCTTGATCGTCCATCGGTTCGTTACCTCGGCAAGGTTCGGCTGCCACCGGCGCCCTGTTCAGACGGGACAGTGCCAGGCACCGACGGGCCCATCGACTGGGCCAAGCCCAGGATGCCTGCGGATAGTTCGTGAACCGCTTCGCATAGGGGCAGACCACCGTCGGAACCACCGCGACGGGAGCCAGCGCCAGGCACAGCGGATTGAGGAGGGCCGCCGCCGTGAGGAATGCGGCGGCGGCGATCAGCGCGCCCGCCCATGCATCCTTCACGGACATCGCGCCGGTCACCAGCTCTCGTTGAGCGGTGCGGGGGTTGCGGGCGTCGATCTCGCGGTCGATGATCCGGTTGGCGGCCATGGCGAAGGTGCGCAGGCCCACTATCGCCACGGTGACCAGGAACAACGTGATCCAGTGGAGGGACTTGTCCCCCTCGTACATCGCCGTGAGTGACGCGATGTACGCGAAGGGCAGCGCGAACACCGAATGCTCGATCATCACCACGCGCAGGAACGCCTTGGCGCTTCCCGGTTGCGGGATCGCGGCGGAAGCTGAGCTCACGGGTAGGACTCCTGACGTGTTGTGATGCCCGTTGCGCTGCTCTCGACCACCCTGGGTGCCGTAGCAGGAGTCACCCCGTCGAAGGCTTTCCGGGCTTCCTGGAACTGGTCGGTTTCCTCCTCGAGGAGCTCGACGAGACCGGCGATCCTCCCCGCGACCCGGATACCGAGCGGCGAGAGACTGTAGGTGACTCGAGGCGGGATGGTGCCTTCCACCGCGCGCTCCACCAGCCCGTCCCGACGCAGTGCCTGCAGCGTCTGCGACAGCATCCTTTCGCTCACGCCTTCGACTCGACGGCGCAGCACGCTGAACCGGCACGCTTCCCGGTGCAGCGCGGCGAGGACCAGAGCGCCCCAGCGGCCGGTCACGTCGAGCAGCAGCTCACGGGACGGACAGTCTTGTGAGAAGACACTGACTACCGACTCGCCTTTGGGTGTGTTCATAGTCAAACACTAGCCCGTCGAGGTGACATGGTTGAACTCAGTCATTGACTATGACTGCCGGTCATATGACATCAGGACGTATCGTTGGCTCAGGGTTCGCCCGGCCGACCGCTTTCCGAGGAACGGAGGATCATCCAGTGACGGCCTCAGTAGAGCAACTGGTTGACGTGCATGCTCACTTCGTGACTTCCGCCTATGTGGAGGCGGCGACAGCTGCCGGGTTCGTGCAGCCCGACGGAATGCGGGGCTTTCCGACCTGGTCGGTATCGGAGCATCTGGAGATGATGGACCGGGCCGGTATCCGCAGCAGTGTGCTGTCCGTCTCCTCGCCGGGCACTCACTTCGGCGACGACCGGTCCGCCCGTGTCCTGACCCGTCAGGTCAACGAGTTCGCCGCCGACGTGGTGCGCGCGAACCCCGAACGCTTCGGGCACTTCGCCTCTCTTCCGCTGCCCGATGTGGATGGTTCACTCGCCGAGCTCACCCACGCTCTGGACGACCTCGGCAGCCATGGAGTCGCCGTCGAGACGAACGTCGCCGGAATCTACCTGGGCGACAAGGGTTTCGAGCCTCTGTGGAGCGAACTCGACGCCCGGAGTGCCGTTGTCTTCGTCCATCCCACGTCCCCGCCCTGCCATGACGCCGTGTCGCCCGGCAGGCCCCGTCCGATGCTGGAGTTCCTCTTCGACTCCACCCGCGCCGTCGCCGACCTCGTGTTTACCGGAGTCCTTCAGCGGCACCCCCGAATCCAGTGGATCTTCACCCATGGAGGCGGCACCCTGCCGCTGCTCGCCGACCGTATGGAGCTCTTCCGCACGGTCTTCGGCGTCGGTTCCGGCGACGGCCCGACCGTGCAGGAACAACTTCGGGGCCTTTGGTTCGACATGGCCGGGACACCGTTCCCGCACCAGGTCCCGGCCCTCGTAGGGGCATTCGGCAGCGATCGGCTGCTGTATGGAAGCGACTACTGCTGGACTCCGGCCGCCGGAGCCGTCGCACAGGCCGCCTCCGTCGACGCCGCTCCCCAGCCGGACGGCACCACCTGGCGACGACTCACCACGCGGAACGCCGCGCAGCTGCTCCCTCGGGTGTGAGATCCGCACTGACATTGAGATGAAGAGCGAGGTGTACGCAGCACGTACACCCACGAGGAGATCACACACCATATGCTTCTCACCACGGCAGCATGACTCAGTCCCCCCGTCTGAGTCATGCTGCCTGTCGCTGCAACCAGGACGCCGCAAGAGCGCCGCTCTCGGACCTCGCCGGTCGAGATTCACGTAGTGCCTGCGCCTGTACGGAACTCGACTAGGATTGTCAGGTCTCGTTTCGTGCGGTCGGCATGACACATCCGACCAGCTTCCCTTCTAGTTACCTTGATGTTTGGCGGCGGCTGACTAGGAGGTCCGGAGTGGCACCGATCGGCACGGTCATGCTCAGCATCCTCGACAGTGTCCCGCAGGTCATCTGGGTGGTCGATCACAAGGGGAACATCCTCTACACCAACTCGGCCGGTGTGGAAGCACTCGGATATGACCATGCCGACGAGCTGGAGGGCCGCTCCAGTCACGACACCCTGCACCCCTACCGGCCCGACGGCACCCCGTTCCCGGCCGAGCAGTGCCCCATGCTGCGTCCCGCCGCGACGGGAGAGCCCACGCACGGCGACGACGAGTGGTTCATACGGCGCGACGGATCCTTCTTCCCCGCTTCGTGGTGGGCCGCCCCGATCGACCTGCCCGAGGGGCGTGGCGTGGTCTACTCCTTCTTCGACGCCACCGAGAACCGTGAGTTGGAGCGGGCGCGGCGCGAGCGGGACGCGGCCCGCATCCGGGCGGACGAGTCGCGTGCCGCTCAGCGTCGCATCATGCAGAGCATCGAGTCGGTACGTCGGCAGACGGCGAGGGACCTGCACGACGGGGCGCAGCAGCGACTGGTGAGCCTCCTGATCGGGCTGCGGCTCACCCGTGAAGTGCTGCCGGACACCGCGCCGGATGCCGCCGACTTCCTCGACCAGGCCATCACGGATGCGCAGACGGCCATCGACGAACTGCGCGAGCTCGCCTACGGCGTCTATCCCTCGGTGCTCACGGCCAAGGGACTGATGGCCGCGGTGGTGTCGTTGGCCGACCGCTGCCCGGTTCCGACCACCGTCGAGGGGGAGTACCACGAGAGACTGCCGGCGGCGGTGGAATCCAATGCCTATTTCGTGATTGCCGAGGCGCTGACAAACGCGGTGAAGCACGCGAAAGCCTCACATATCCAAGTCTCCGTCGAGTTGCGGGAGTCCTTGCGGATCGAAGTCGTCGACGACGGTGTCGGCGGAGTCCCGGCAGATGTGTCGAGCAGTGGACTGACCGGCTTGGCGGACCGTGTCGCGGCGTTCGACGGCGCACTGGTCATCGACTCCCCGCCCGGCGCGGGCACCTCGGTGCGCGCGGAGATCCCCATTCCCGGCTGAGCCCCAAACCGTGGGGCTGCCCCTATGGTCTTCGAGATGCCGAACCCTGCATCCTGGCACCATGTCGGTCAACATCGTGGTCGTCGACGACGACCCAGGCTTCCGTCGCATCGCCAGGACACTGCTGACGGCGCGTGGTCTGCGCGTCGTAGCGGAGTCGGAGGACGGTGCCTCGGCCCTGGCGGCGGTGCGTGAACACCGACCGGACGGACTGCTGCTCGATCTGCACCTGCCCGACCACGACGGGGTGGCGGTCGCCCGTATGGTCAGTCAGGAGGCGAAGCCGCCGAGAATCGTGCTGACCTCCACCGAGCAGTCGTTCTGGTCCGCGGAGGAGCTGGAACAGGCCGGGATTCAGTCGTTCATCGCGAAGGACCGTCTTTTCGACGCCGACCTGAAACGCATCTTCGGAACTACTGCTTGAGATAGCGCAGCACCGCGAGCACGCGCCGGTGCTGGTCCGAGCCGGCCTGAGTGAGGCCGAGCTTCAGGAAGATTCCGGTGACATGCCGCTCGACGGCGGGAACCGTGACGAAGAGCTTGCTCGCGATACCGGTGTTCGAGTGGCCCTCCGCCATCAGGGTCAGAACTTCCCTTTCCTTGGGCGTCAACGCCGCCAGCGGGTCGGCCTTGCGCTTGCGGCCGACGAGGGTGGCGATGACCTCCGGGTCCAGCGCCGACCCGCCGGCCACCACCCGCTGGACCGCGTCGGTCAGCATTCGCGGGCTTGCGACCTTCTCCTTGAGGAGATAGCCCACACCACTCGGGTTGTCGCCGACGAGATCCAGGGCATACGAGGCGTCCAGGAACTGGGACAGCACGATAACGGCGGTCTCCGGCTGCGCCTCACGGATCTCCTGCGCCGCCTGCAGACCGTCGGCGGCGAGGTTCGGCGGCATCTGAATGTCCGTGATCACGACATCGGGCTTCTGTTCCTTGGTGACGCGAACCAGTTCCACCGCGTTGTCCACCGCGGCGACCACGGTGATGCCCGACTGCCTCAGTATGGTCGCGATGCCCTCACGCACGATGGCGTGGTCTTCCCCGAGCACTGCCCGCAGAGGTTCACTCATGACGACATCCTAGTTCGCCGCTGCCACACAGGAACAGTGATCATGTGACGGACATGTCTCACTCATATGACATCAGAGGAACACATGCGTTCCACCTACGGGCGAGTACTGTGTCTCCATGGACGGCGTCAACCAGCTCGGCCAGTTCCTCCGCGCCAGAAGAGCGGCAGTCTCCGCGCGGCAGGCAGAGATCGCGAGCGATGCTCCACGCCGTGCCGCGGGCCTCACACAGGAGGACGTGGCCCGGCTGGCCGGACTCAGCGAGGGGTATTACGCCCGCCTCGAACAAGGACGGGAACGATATCCTTCCGACCAGGTTCTCCAAGCACTTGTACGAGTCCTGGGGCTGAACATGGATGCTGCGGAGCACCTGCACGGTCTCGTACGGCAGCATCGGAGGCCGGCGGTACAGGACGCGGAAGTCGACTCCCACCTCCTGCACCTCATGGAGGAGTGGGGGAGCACTCCCGCTCTGGTCCTTGGGCCCTGCCTGGACATCCTGGCCGCCAACCCCCTGGGGCTGGCCCTGTACTCGGTAGCCCTGCCGTACGGCAACCTCGTGCGCTTCGCGTTCCTCGACCGAGCCGCCCGCACGTTCTACCGGGACTGGGAGGACATCGCCGAGGCCGGTGTCGCATGGCTGCGCTCGACCGCCGGCACCGCTCCGGACAACCCTCGCTTGACCGACCTCGTCGAAGAGCTGCCCCGCGACGCGGAATTCGACAGGCTGTGGCGTCAGTTCGACGTACGGGCGAAGTCCAGTGACACCAAGCGGCTTTGCCATCCGGTCGTGGGTGAAGTGGACCTCACGTATCAGGTCTTCAATGTCAATGGTGCTTCTGGACAGCACCTTTTCACCTACCAGGCCGAGCCGGGATCGGCCGGTGAAGAGGCACTGATCCGTCTGCAGAACCTGACAGTCGCAGGGTGACCGCAGCGAGCTGACTCCGGCTGACCGTGGGGATAACCCCAGGTCCATCTCAGGCAGTCCACACCACCTCCGTGCAGCCCGCTCGATAGCGGTATCGCGCGCCTCGGCGAAGACTTGGGCTCACGCCGACAAACTCCGGCGAAGTCCTGTGCCATCACCTCGCTGAGTACATGCCCGCATGACCGACGTGCCAGAGCCATGGCACGTCCCGGGTGTCGGGACATTCGCGGAACACACCGCACCCATCAACAGAAGGACGGGTCACCATGACGGACACCCACACCCGCGTCGCGCTGGTCACCGGCGGCACCGGCGGTATCGGCCGCGCCGTGGTCGAGCGTCTCGCCCAGGACGGCTTCGCCGTCGCCGTGCACTACGTGGGCAATAAAGTGAAGGCTGACGAAACAGTCACCGCGATCCACGCACAGGGAGGTGCCGCCATCTCCGTGAGCGGGGACGTCGCCGATGAGAACGCCATGGCCGCGGCCTTCGACGCCATCGAGCAGGAGTTCGGCGGGATCGACGTGGTCGTCAACACGGCGGGCATCATGCTCCTCGCGCCGATCGCCACGCTGAACCTGGACGACCTCGATCGCATGCACCGCACCAACATCCGCGGCACCTTCGTCGTCTCCCAGCAGGCGGCCCGGCGACTGCGCGGTGGTGGCGCACTCGTCAACTTCTCGACATCGGTCACCCGTCTCCAGTTCCCCACCTACGGCGCCTACGCCGCGAGCAAGGGCGCCGTCGAGGCCATGACCCTCGTACTCGCCCGCGAACTCCGCGGCAAGGACATCACGGTCAACGCCGTCGCGCCAGGCCCCACGGCCACGCCCCTGTTCCTGGAGGGCAAGGACCAGGCGACGATCGACAACCTGTCCAAGGCCGCGCCCCTGGAGCGCATCGGCACCCCGGAGGACATTGCCGAGGCCGTCGCCTTCCTCGCCGGGCCCGCGCGCTGGATCAACGGCCAAGTCCTGTACGCCAACGGCGGCCTCGGCTAGCGGAACGGGCGCTGCCATGCCTGCCTCACCCCGCTCCTACCAGTAAGCAATCAGCAGTGCCGTAAGGAGATTTCCATGAGCAACATCGTCGTCATCACCGGCGCCTCCAGCGGATTCGGCGCCCTGACCGCCCGCGCCCTCGCCGATACGGGCAACACCGTGTACGCCGGAATGCGCCAGACCACGACGCGCAATGCGCCGCAGGCGCAGGCCGCCGCCGGCTACAGCAAGGAGCACGGCGTTGACCTGCGCTCCGTCGAACTGGACGTGAGTTCCCAGGACTCGGTCGACGCCGCGATCGAGCGGGTGATCAACGAACACGGACGCATCGACGTCCTCGTCCACAATGCCGGACACATGGTCACGGGTCCCGCCGAGGCGTTCACCCCGGAGCAGCTCGCCGAGTTGTACGACGTGAACGTGCTGTCCACGCAGCGCCTCAATCGTGCCGCGCTTCCGCATCTGCGCAAGGCGGGGCGTGGCCTGCTGGTCTGGGTCTCCAGCTCCAGCGTCAAGGGCGGCACCCCGCCCTACCTCGCGCCGTACTTCGCCGCCAAGGCCGCCATGGACTCCCTCGCCGTCAGCTACGCCGCCGAGCTCGCCCGCTGGGGTGTGGAGACGTCGATCGTCGTCCCCGGTTCCTTCACCAGCGGCACGAACCACTTCGCCCACTCCGGCCACCCGGCCGACAGCGCCGTCGAGGCGGAGTACGAGACGAAGTACGCCGGTCTGATGACCCAGGTCGCTCAGAAGCTGGCAGCGCTGGCGCCCGAGGGCGCGGAGGCGTCCCTCGTCTCCGACGAGATCGCTCGCATTGTCGCGCTGCCCGAGGGCCAGCGGCCGTACCGGGTCCACATCGACCCGGCCAACGACGGCTCCGAGGAGGTCTCGCACGTCGCCGACCGTATCCGCCGGGAGTTCCTGACCCGTGTCGATCTGGCCGACCTGTTGACCGTGCACCCGGCGGGCGCGTGACGGGTCCCGGTTCCCATGAAGCAGGGCGTGGACGCAAGGTGTCCGCGCCCTGTTTCGGCTCCTCGGCCACCAGCTGTGTGCTTTCCCGGAGGTGTCTTCCGATGACTGATCAGACCGCCCGGCAGGACAGCGCGGCGACACCCGATCCCGGCATGTCGCTGTGCGGCCATGACGACGAGCTGCGGAAGCTCGACGACTTCTTCGCCAAGATGAGTCGTGAGGGGGCAGTCCTGCTGCTGTCCGGGGAGGCAGCTCATGCTTCCGCTCGCATCGGGATTCGATCACCTGCACGGAACGCAGCGCGACGCGTTGACGGTGGCCTTGGGATTGGTGTCCGGTGAGGTACCCGACCGCCTGGTGATATCCAGTGCCTGTCTGACCCTCCGGCCCGAGCCCTGATCGCGCCGGACGCCGAGGCAGGGAAGCTGTTCGACGAGGCCGTCAGCGCTCCCGGCGCTCAGGACTGACCCTTCGACTAGCACGCGTCCAGCTCCTGTGGGGAACGCCTGCGCCGTGCCCGCGCGACGACCGAGGCGCGTTCCCACCTGAGCACGGCGCTGGACACTCTTCGAGCGCCTCGGCGCGGTTCCGTGGGCCAGTCGTGCCGGAAGGGAACTCCGCGCCGCCGGTCAACGCCAGCCGAACCCCGAGGCTGCCGACGCAGGAGACGGAGATCGCACACTGAGTGCCGCGCCCTTGGCGAGCTCCTGACGTGGGAAAACGCAACTCAGAGTCACATGACGGATGCCTGGACGGCCCGGTCGCTGCGAGAGTCGGACGTACCCGCACAAGGAAGTCAGGTAACCATGACGCAGTCATCCGCAGACGTGATCGACAAGATGATCGCGGCGGTGCACGCGCGCAACTGCAGCGTCCTTCTGGACATCCTCAGCGAGGACGCATCGCTCGATGACTGGGGCCGCCGATACACAGGGCGCGAGCAGATCGAGGCGTGGCTGGAGAAGGAGATCGTGGACAAGGGCATAGCGGTCACCGTCATGAAGACGGAGGCCATAGGCCCCGACACCGTACTGACCGTGCTGGTCCACGACGGTGCCTCCACCACCTCGTCACATGTGGCGATCAAGGTCACGGGAGAGAAGATCTCCGATCTGACCATCCGCGCCTGACTCGTCGACAGCGTCTCGTCCTGCCTGCGGCAAAGGAACATCAGAAACCCTAGGGGAAGGGGTCGCGCGATGACGTCAACCGCCGAGGATTTGGGAAGCATCTTTGACGTCATGCAACAGCCGGTACTGGCCGTGGACGCCAACCACATGGTGTCGTACGCCAATCCGTCGGCTGCCGCGGTCATGGGCTACGACTGCCCGTCCGAGCTTGTCGGCATCAACGGCAAGCCGGCGGAGCGTTCGTACGGCGAAGGGACCCTGACCCATGCGGACGGCTCCCTCATCCCGGTCACCTGGTCGCTTCTGTCCCTCGCGCTGCCGGGCTGTGAGGCGAGCGTCTATGTCTTCCGCACGGGCGCAGACCGCGAAGGGCGGCTCTCCCCGGTCGTCAGTAGCGTGAACGTCGACCAACAGCGCCGGGTTGCCGACTCCCTGCAGCACGGAGCCCAGGAACGCCTGGTGGGTGTTCTGCTGGGTCTGAAGCTGGGACGAGAGCAGCTCGGTCGGGAACCGTCCTTGGTGGCCGAACTCATCGACGGATCGATCCGTGACGCGGAGGATGCCCTCGCACAGATCAGGGACGTCACTGCCCACACCTATCCCGGAGTGCTCAAGCGTCGTGGGCTTCCAACAGCTCTTGCAGCTCTCGGCGCGATCTGTTCCGTACCTGTCGCCTTCTCGGGAAACCTCGATGTGCGGCTGCCCGACGCCGTGGAGCTGCACACATACTTCCTGATCGCCGAGGCACTTCGTCGTGCGGTGCACAGCGCCCGGGCCGGCAGGGTGGAGGTGGTGACCGACCTGGACTCCGATCTCGTGGTGACTGTGATGGACGACGGCGATGGCCCCGACCGCCGACGGCACGCCTCCCTCGTGGCCATGGCGGATCGCGTGTCGGTGCTGGGCGGAACACTCACCGTGAATGACGAGTCGGATTCAGGCACCACGGTCCGAGCGGTCATTCCGGTTCGCCTCAGAACTGCTGACGCAGTGACGTGGTGCGACGCGAGGTGCTCCCACTGAATTCTGCCATCAACGCCGCACGATCGCATTGTGGTTGGGGCTGGTGGCTTTGAATCCGCCGTCCGGGACGGCTCTGTTCGATGTAGCGACAGCACGTGTCCGTGATTTTCTGCCAGCCACGGAAGTACTCGTTCTCAAGAGCATCTCGCACATCCATGTGATGTGAGCCCGGTGACGGGATGGGAGGCTCATGAACAGGCGATAACCGTCCACCGCGATGATGCGCCATATGCGTGGCGGCTGGTGGTTCCGTACTTCGGGAAGGGTGTGGTGGCAATGTCGTTTGTCACTGTAGGCCAGGAGAACAGCAATTCGATCGAGATCTACTACGAGGACCACGGCAGTGGCCGTCCGGTGGTGCTGATCCATGGGTATCCGCTGAACGGTCATTCGTGGGAGAAGCAGGAGCGGGTGCTTCTGGAAGCCGGGTACCGCGTGATCACGTACGACCGTCGGGGGTTCGGTCAGTCGAGCCAGCCGACGGTGGGGTACGACTACGACACGTTCGCGGCGGATCTGAAGGTACTACTGGATCACCTCGACCTGTCCGACGTGGTGTTGGTCGGTTTCTCGATGGGCACGGGGGAGGTCACGCGCTATCTGGGGACCTATGGGTCGGACCGGGTGAGCAAGGCGGTGCTGATGGGTGCGATCCCGCCGTTCCTGCTGAAGACGGACGACAACCCGGAGGGCGTGGACGCGCCGGTGTTCGAGGGGATCAAGAAGGCGGTGCTGGCGGACCGGCCGGCGTACTTCAAGGATTTCCTGGACAACTTCTACAACGTTGATCAGTACGCGGGAACGCGGATCAGTGATCAGGCGTGGCAGAACAGCTTCAACGTGGCGGTCTCGGCGTCGGCGTGGGCGGCATACGCGTGCGTGGACACGTGGCTGACGGACTTCCGTGCGGACCTGCCGAAGATCGATGTGCCGACGCTTCTGGTGCACGGGGACGCGGACCGCATCCTGCCGTACGAGAGCACCGCGAAGCGGCTGCCGGGGCTGATCAAGGACCTGACCTTCGTCACGGTCGAGGGCGGCCCCCATAACATCGCCTGGACCCACCCCGAGGAGGTCAACAAGGCCCTCCTCGACTTCCTCGACAACTGACCCGGCCCCATGTCACACGACCGGCTCGAGTCGTCGGCGCCCTGATGGCCCGAGCCCGGTCACACCACTTCGACCGGTGGCGACGGTCCCGAGCCGTGGCGCACCGGCCGAAGGGAAAGGCTCTCTCATGACCACGACCCACGAGCGGACGGATGAGCACCCCCGTAGCAGCCAGCCCCTGCTACACCAAAAGAGCCCGATCATCCAGGAGTTCGGGACTGTCAAGCAGTTCCCCCTCGGGCTGACCTCTGATAGCCGTCTGTACTCCTGCCAGCGGCTCACTCGTGTGCTGGCCGACACGCGGATGCTCTACCACCTCTACAAGAAGTACCACTGGCTCATGCGGGGAGCGACGTTCTACCAGCTGCATCTGCTGCTGGACAAGCACGCCGACGAACAGCTGCGGCTGGTGGACGCGCTGGCGGAACGCATCCAGACGCTGGGCGGGGTCGCAGTGGGCGATCCGCGGCACGCGGCCGAGTTGACGAAGGTGCCCCGGCCTCCGGACGGTGTGGAGGAGGTCCCCGCGATGCTCTCCAGGATTCTGGAGGCCCACGAGATCATCCTCACGGAGGCTCACGACGCCGCGGCACGAACGGCGGAACTCGGCGACGACGGAACCAACGACCTGCTCGTCTCCCAAGTGATCCGCACGGGCGAGCTGCAGTGCTGGTTCCTCTCCGAGCAGCTCGTCGACACACCGCTGGTCCGCGCCGACGGCGTCCGGAGCTGACCTCGCACCTGCCTTCCCAGGGCAGGGTGATCAGCGGACGCCCACCGAAGAGATGCAGTAACAGGTGCTCGCGACGTAGGTACGTTCGTCGCGCCCGGGGACGACCACCTGACTGCGACGGTCAATGGATTCAACGTTTGACACAAGCCAGAAGGTGCAGGAAATGACCGCATCCGATGTCAACCAAGCGCCGAGCCCGGACGACGGAGCGGTCGGCCGCACGCCCGCCGGCGGAGAAGGCGCGGAGAACGACAAGCTCCCCGCGCACCACGCGTACCGTCACCCCGCCGCCGGCTGGGGCGCGGCCATGAGCGTCTCCAGGGTCCTGCTGAGAGAGCGCGCGCTCGTGGAAGGACCGCGGGCCATCTTCAAGATGAACCACGAGAAGGGCGGGTTCGACTGTCCGGGATGCGCCTGGCCCGACGACACCAAGGGACTCAAGCTCGACATCTGCGAGAACGGCATCAAGCACGTCACCTGGGAGATGACGCCCAAGCGTGTCGGTGCCGCGTTCTTCGCCGAGCACACCGTCTCGGAGCTGTCGGCGTGGTCCGATTCCGACCTGGAGGCCCAGGGGCGCCTGACGGAACCCCTCGTCTACGACGCGTCGAGCGACCGCTACCTGCCCATCTCGTGGCAGGACGCGTTCGACCTCGTAGGCCGTGAACTGCGCGCGCTCGACAGCCCGCACGAGGCTGCCTTCTACACCTCGGGACGACTGGGCAACGAAGCCACGTTCCTCTACCAGCTGATGGCACGGGAGTTCGGCACCAACAACCTGCCCGACTGCTCGAACATGTGCCATGAGGCCTCCGGACGTGCCCTCCAGGCGGCCCTGGGCACCGGCAAGGGCACCGCCGACCTCGCCGACTGGGAAATGGCAGACGCCCTGTTCATCATGGGCGTCAATGCGGCGTCCAACGCCCCCCGCATGCTGACCGCCCTCGCCGAGGCATACCGGCGCGGCGCGCAGATCGTCCACGTCAACCCTTTGGTCGAGGCGGCGGCGACGCGGACCATCGTGCCGCACGAGATCACCGACATGGCGCTGTTCAAGTCAACTCCCACCAGCACCCTCAACCTGCAGGTGCGGGCAGGCGGTGACATGGCGCTCATGAGGGGGATCGCCAAGGCGGTCCTGGAGGAGAGCCGGGCGAACCCCAAGGCCCTGGACCGGGAGTTCATCGACCGTCACACGAAGGGCTTCGAGGAGTACCGCGCCGCCTGTGAGTCCACTTCGTGGGAGGAACTGGAGCAGCAGTCCGGGCTGACCCGGGCCGACATCCTGAAGGCCGCGGAGATCTACTCCCGTTCCGACCGGACCCTGATCAGCTGGTGCCTGGGCGTCACCCAGCACGAGCACGGCGTCGACACGGTCCGCGAGATCGTCAACGTGCTCCTGATGCGCGGAAACCTCGGCAGGGAAGGCGCCGGGCCCTCTCCGGTACGCGGACACAGCAACGTCCAGGGCAACCGCACTTGCGGCATCGATCACCGTCCTGCCCAGCAGTTCCTCGACCGGCTGGCCGACGTCTGCCGGATCGACCCGCCCCGCGGACACGGCCTGGACACGGTCGCCACGATCGAGGCCATGAACCAGGGCAGGGTGAAGGTCTTCGTCGGCATGGGCGGGAACTTCGTCCTGGCCGCGCCGGATACCGAGTACACGGCGCAGGGGCTACGGCGCTGCTCGCTCACCGTCCACGTCAGCACGAAGCTCAACCGAAGCCACCTCGTGCACGGGGACAAGGCGCTGATCCTGCCGTGTCTCGGACGGACCGAGAAGGATCACCAGCGGCCGGGGATCCAGGCCACGTCGGTCGAGGACTCCATGAGCATGGTGCACCTCTCGGTCGGCATGAAAAAGCCGGCCTCCCCGCACCTGCTGTCCGAGCCGGCCATTATTGCCGGGATGGCACGTGCCACGCTGCCGGACAGCGGCACGCCCTGGGAGTCCTACGTCGAGGACTACGACCGCGTCAGGGACACCATGGCCCAAGTGCTCGACGGATTCGAGGACTTCAACCGCCGGGTGCGCCTGCCGCTGGGATTCCGCATCCGCCAGCCCGCCCGCGAACTGATCTTCCTCACGCCGTCCGGCCGCGCCGAATTCTCCGCCGCCGCCCTGCCGGAAGCACCGCCGCAGGACGACGTGCTCATCCTGCAGACCATGCGCAGCCACGATCAGTGGAACACCACGATCTACTCCGACAACGACCGCTACCGCGGGATCAGCAACCTGCGCACGCTCATCCTCATGAACGGCGACGACATGCGCACCCGCCACATCACGCCGGGCAGCCTCGTCGACATCACCGCCACGGCCCAGGACGGCAGCCGGCGATACCTGAAGCGGTATCGGGCGATCGAGTACAACATGCCCCGAGGCTGTGCGGCCGGTTACATGCCGGAGATGAACGTGCTGGTCGCGGCTAGCGACTACAGCCGGCAGAGCAACCAGCCCCTGATGAAGAACATCAAGGTGCGCGTCGCGCCGAGCCCACAGGAATGACTGACATCCGAGAGCGAGGCCGCACGCCTACCTGGCTGCATGGCGGTCGGCCAACCAGTTCAACGCCTCCTCGCTCTCGGAACCGGGTTCTGCCTGATACGTGGCGAGCTGGTGACCCCGTGAACCATTGACATCGAACGACTGGTAGGTGAGGGTCAGTTCACCCACCTTGGGATGGAGCAGGTTCTTCGTCTGGTACGTCTTGGAGCGCACGTCGTACTTGTCCCACAGCCGTCGGAACTCGGCGCTCTGCGCAGCGAGTTGGGTGACGAGCCGATGCAGCGCCTCGTCGTCCGACCCGAGCGAGGTGCAGGCGCGCAGCCCCGCCACACAGGTGGGGGCGATCTCCTCCCAGTCCCGGTAGAACTTCCGGGCAGCCGGGTCCAGGAAGACGAAACGGAGCAGATTGGTCTCCGGTTCCATGACGGAGAAGAGGGCCCTGGCCGGGCCGTTGGCCGCCAGCACGTCGAGTCGCTGGCTCAGAATCATCGCCGGACTCCGCCACGCGCCAATCAGGGCCAACAGGTGGGGAGCCACGCGATCGTCAGTGGGGAGACAGCCGCGGTCGCGGGTACGCAGGCCTTGCCTGGCCAGCTTGTGCAGGTGCTCGGCCGCCTCGGCATCGAGTCCGAACACGCGGATCAACGCGTTGAGGACCTGGTCGGACGGGTGCTTTTCCCGGCCTTGCTCCAAGCGCGCGTAATAGCCTTCGCTCACGCCGGCCAGCATGGCTACCTCATGACGGCGAAGTCCCGCAGTCCGCCGGGGCCCACCGTCCGGCAGACCCACCTGCCCGGGTGAAGTGGCAGTTCGGCGAGCTCGTATGAACTCACCCAGAGGATTGACTCTGTGCATTTACCCAAGGTTACTTGCTGAGCCGACACATCAAACGTCACCAAGCACTGTCTAGGTGTACGTGCCGCGTATACCGTCGCTCGGCTTCCCGGTGGCGGAGCACACGCCGAGCGGGCATGCGCACGGATGACCGACCGGGTGACGCCGTCACGGCGCGCTCGGTCGGCCCCCGCCGGGACCGTGTGCTCCACTTCGGAGCGCTTCGCCCAGGTCCTGATTCAGCGACGCCAAGGCAGGTCCGCGCCTGCCTCGTTCGGCTCCAGCCCGGCGGCGATGAGTCGCATGATGTCGCCCAGGGACTGCAGCTGCTGTTCGGTCAGGCGATCGAACAGTGCTTGTCGCAAGGTAGCGGCGTGACCGGGTGCCGTGCGCCCCAACACCGTTTGGCCCTCGTGAGTAAGCACGGCGAACTGCCCCCGCCCGTCGGAGGAGCAGCTCTCACGTCGAACGAAACCACTCTTCTCCAACCGGGCGATCGCATGGGTGATGCGCGAACGGGAGATCTTGGCTTCGATGGCCAGTTCGGTCATGCGCAGTCGGCGACGCGGAGCCTCCGAGAGCAGTACGAGAAGGCCGTAATAGAGGTGAGGCATCCCTGCCGCCTTCTGCAGGTGCCGGTCGAGGAGGTCGTCGAACAATGCGGTCGCCTGCAGATAGCAACGCCAGACGCGCTGCTCGTCGGCTGACAGCCAACGGGTGTCGTCCGTCGGTGCTGCCGTCTGAGTCGCTTTCGCTGCTGCCCCATCGATGATTTTCATGAATTCCCTTGGTCCATGCGGCAGGTCAGTGCGACCGCAGCAGATCCGCTGCCCGCTCGGCGATCGCGTAGACCGTGGCATTGGTGTTCGCCGACACGATGGACGGCATGACCGATGCGTCAGCCACGCGAAGGCCCTGCACACCCCGCACACGCAGGTCGGAATCGACGACGGCGCCTTCGTCGGACCCCATGCGGCAAGTGCCTGTGTAGTGACCGTAGGAGCGGAGGTTCCTGCGCAGATAGGCCCGCAGATGCTCGTCGTCCTGGACGCCCGGACCTGGCTGGACCTCCGCGCCGCGCCAGTCGGCCAACGCGGTAGTTTCACCCACCGTTCGGGCCGCGCGCAGGCCGTAAACCATGGCGTCGAGGTCGCGCGCGTCCGCGTAGTACTGCGGGTCGATGAGGGGCGCCTTGCCGGGCGTGGCGTCGGCGAGCCGCACGGTGCCCCGGCTATGAGGGGTCATCAGCGCGACCATGACCGTGTATCCGTGCCCGATGTCGGGCCCGGGCAGGCTGTCTTCCCGCAGGGGAACGTCCACCATCTGCAGCTGCACGTCGGGCCCGCTGAGCTGCGCATCGGTGCGGATCAGCCCCTGGACCTCACCGTGGTTGTTCACGGCCGGCGGTACCGGACGCGCGGACAGGTAGACGATTCCCGACATGGGGTGGTCCTGGAGGTTGGCTCCCACATCGGCCAGGTTCACCAGGGGAGTGATCCCGAACCGGCGCACGTGATCCTCCGGACCGATGCCTGAGAGCATCAGCAGTTGTGGGCTGCCCACTGCACCGGCGGTCAGCACGACCTCCCGTTCACTACGCGCCCTCACCAGCCGACCGTCGACACGGTACTCGACCCCGGTACACCGCTCGACTTCGAAAGTCACCCGTTGAACGAGTGCGTCCGTCACCACCCGCAGGTTGGGCCGGTTCATCACAGGCCTCAGATACGCCGTGGCCGCGTCCAGTCGCCTGCCGTCGGCGATGCTCAGATCTCCCCAGCCGAACGCCTCTTCCAGCCCGCTGGTGAAGTCCCGGGCCTCCGAGTAGCCCGCCTGGAGGGCCGCGTCGAGAAAGGCCTCGGCGAGGGGATGGCGCTCGGCTGCCGGCCCCACACGCATGGGCCCCTGCACACCCCGGAACAGCGGGTCACGACCGGCCACTCCGGTGAGATTCTCACTGCGCTTGAAATAGGGCAGGAGGTCGTCGTACGACCATCCCGTCGCCCCCGCCGTCGCCCACGCGTCGTAGCTGGAGCGGTGACCACGCAGGAAACACATGGCGTTGATGGCCGAACTTCCCCGCAGACCCCGGCCCCGGGGCCACGGAACCACCATTCCATCCGCGCTGGACTGGGGCACGGTTACGTCGGCCCAGTCGGCGTCCGTGCCCTGCAGGGCGGGCCAGGCCGGCGGCACAGCCATGAGATCGAGCGGGTCGCGGCCGCCGGCCTCGAGGAGCAGTACCCGGACCTCAGGGTCCTCGGACAGTCGCGTGGCCAGTACGCACCCTGCCGATCCTGCACCGACCACGACGTAATCGAAACATGTGTCTGTCTTCATCAGTCAACCTTATTTCGCGGGAAGAAGCGGCAAGTCTATGCATGTGACTCAACATGTGGCTGCACGCACATGACATCAGAGTCAGTACTGTTGAGCCTGCTGACTTGTGGAGTCAATATTGGACTCACTCCAGCCGTGCCGACCGGGGTGACATGATGCTGTGGCCTGAACTGCCTGCGTCCGAATCGGCGGTCGTGCCAGAGCCGGGCTAATGTGACGGAGGGGAACAATGCGCCTCGTCTCGCCGCGAGGCACGCCCCGAGTTCGCCGTTGACACCGAGAACCCAGCCAGCCAACTGGGCAGTGACATACGGCAGAGTATTCGTGGCCGGGCAGACACCTGTGAGCCAGGCGCGGGTAGTAACGGCAGGATCCATGCCTGGCTCGGACATCAGCACCGAGTGGTGGGATGTGATGACTACGACGCGTCCGCCGAGCACGTGCGGTTCCTCGCGGCCGGCGGTTGCGACGGGGGGCGCCCAACGGTTCGCTGGGCGAGTACCAGACGCTGACACCGGGCCCGGGGGGATGGATGCCAACCCCCTCGACTTCCTGGCCCGGCGTAGGCCTGAGTTCACAGACTCCTTTACTCGGCCGAGTGCGCTGAACACTGACCTCGAAGAACGCCCCGTCGCACGCCGCTCAGTGACTACCCAACTGGGGGCCATGGGGGCGTGGTGTTCCCGATCGGCGCAGCCCACGGGCGAGGGCGACCGCATCGGGGAAGTCCCTACGATTCCTGCTCCACTGGGGCAAGGCGTCGCCGGTGAGGAGGAGGCGCAGGACACGAGCAGTGTGCGAACCTCGCCGTCCGCGTCCTGACGCTGGTACTCGCACGGATCCTTTCGAGGTCGCGCACACCGCTCCGCGACGCTCGGTCGAAGCGTTCCGCGCGTATCGCTTCAGTCGACGACGCCTGCCTGGGTCAGATAGCGGGCCAGGTCGGAGCGCGAACGGATGCCGAGCTTACGGTAGATGCGGGTGAGGTGGGCCTCCACCGTCTTGCGGGACACGAACAGGGCCGTGGCGGCCTCGACGTTGCTGAGGCCTTCCCCGACCGCGCGGGCCACCTGAAGTTCCTGAGCCGTCAGGACGTCCACCTGCGGGGGCCTGGCGGCGCTCGGTGCGGGGCGCTGGCCGGCCGCGGCGAGTTCCGCCGCGGCCCGGGTTGCCCAGGGGGAAGCGCCCAGCGCGGTGAAGGCTCGCAGGGCGGTGTGGAGGGGTTCACGGGCTGCGGCTGGACGCCTCAGACGGCGCAACGTCTCCCCGCACACCAGCCGCGTGCGGGCGAGTTCATACGTCATCGCGCGCCGGGCGTGCGCCCGTTCCGCCTCGGCCAGCCATTCCTGCACCGCGTCGGCGGACTCGGCGAGCATGGCCCGGCACCGGGCGTGTGCCGCGGCCGGCCAGGCCAGGCCCGTGGACTGCGCGCGTTCACGCAGCCAGAGGGCGATCTCCATGGCCCGCTCCTGGTTCCCCGTGCGGCTGTGCGCCTCCGCCAGGTCGGCGACGAACGGCATCAGGTTGGGGTTGCCCAGCCCCATGTCCGCCGCCATCGTGAACGCCCGCTCCAGATGTGTCCGGCACGGTCCGGGGTCCCCGGCGGCAAGGGCCGCTGAGCCCAACGCCGACTGGGCGAAGACCTCCAGGCCGGGGATGCCCTCGCCGCAGTGTTCCCCGAAGTACGCGATCCGTTCCTCGCAGGCGGCCCGGTCGCCCCGCAGCCCCTCCAGCCGCGCAAGCGACGTCAGCGCGTATCCGATCATCGCCTTGTGGCCGAACTCCTGCCCCCAGCGCAGCGCTTCGGTTCCGTCCGCGCGGGCCGCCGCCCAGCGGTTCCACGACTCCAGCTCGCAGCGACCCACCAGGGCGAAGGGCAGCAGGGCCGGGACGCCGTCGCGCCGGGCCCTGTCGATCACCGTGCCGAACACCTCGCGCGCCGCGTCCTCTTCGTCCACCCAGGAGAGTGCCTGTCCGATCAGCACCGCCAACTGCCGCTCCTCCAGGGCCCAGTCGCCGTGCAGGGTGGCCCTGCTCTCGAGCAGCAGCAGGCGGCTCTCCCGTATGTGCCCAGCCAGCGCGCGCACATTGCCCTGCATCACCCTGCCCAGCTGCAGCTCCGGCGCGGTGCCCAGCGCGTCGGCCAGATCATCGCAGCGTTCCGCGCTGTCGGCCGCCCGGCCGATGTGGCCGCCCATCGCCGCCGGCATGACGGCCGCGCCGTACAGCGCGCAGGCCCGCGCTGGGTCCACCCGTTCGGCGGCGGCCGCCGCCGCGACCAGCAGCCGGTGCGCTCCGGCCTGATCGCCGGCCCAGCTGCGCGTCTGACCGCGCAGCAGTTCGATGTCGGCGGTCAGGGCCGGCTCGACGCTGTATCGCAACGCCTGTTCGCACCACTCGACGGCGTCGGCCGTGGCACCGTTGTAGAAGGCGTCCCGGGCGGCGTTGAGCAGGCGTACGGTCTTGTCCGGCGCGGCCGGGGACAGCTCGGCCGCCCGATGCCACGCCCTCGCCGAGGCGCCGAACGCCCCGCGCCGCCGTGCCTGCCCAGCCTCCGCCGCGAGTGCCGCGGCCACCGTCTCGTCCGGTCCGGCCGCCGCGCTGGCGAGGTACCACGTACGGAGTTCGCCCGACGACAGATCCGCGAGGACTCGGTAGGCGCGCTGACGCTGGGCAACCGGGCAGTGTGCCAGCACCAGAGGACGCAGCACCGGATGCCGTAGCTCATAGGCCCCGTTCCCGGCGCGGACCAGACCCGCCTCCTCGGCCGCCTCCAGCGCGCCCAGCGACAGGCCGACGGCATCCAGTGCCCGCTCCAGCACGGCGAACTCCGGGGAGCGGCACATCGCGACGTACACCAGCGCGTCGCGGGTCCCCCGGGGCAGCGCCCGCATCCGCCCCCGCCAGGCCCGCTCCACCAGCGGCCCGGGGGTCTGCCACCCCTGCTCGTCCAGGTCGCCGCCGTGCGCCCGGGCCTGCGCCAGTGCGTCTGCGTACTCCACCAGGACCAGCGGATTCCCCATGCTCAGCGGGACCAGCCGAGCCGCCGCGGGCTCCGCGGGATCCAGTCCGCGCTGTCGCAGCAACTGCCGGCACTCCGCGCCGTCCAGCGGGGCGAGCACCACCTGCGGTACGCCTTCCCAGGCACCGTCCTCGCCGGGCTCGGTCCGCACCGCCATCACCAGAGCCACCCGCTCGGTGCCCAGGCGCCGCGCGACGAACTGCAGCACGCGCCGCGACGACGGGTCCACCCAGTGCAGGTCGTCGACCAGCACCACCAGCGGCTCGGTCTCACCCGCCGCCGCCAGCACCCCCAGCGCCCCGGCACATACGGCGTACGGACTCGGGTCGGCGATGTCCGCCAGGGCCAGGCAGCCCTCCAGCGCCCTGCGCTGGGCCGTCGGCACCTCGGCGAAGTACTTGCGGATCGGCAGCAGCAGATCGGCCAGGACGGTGTACGGAAGGACGGCTTCCGACTCCACTCCTCTGGTCTGCAGCACGTGGGTTCCGGCGCGCTGAACGACGTAGTCGAGCAACGTGCTCTTCCCGATCCCCGGCTCGCCGCGCAGCAGCAGCGCCGCGCCCCGGTCGGGCAGCGAGTCGAGCAACCCGTCCAGCAGCCCGCACTCGCGGCCCCGGCCGACGGGCGTTTCCCCGCTCCGTAACATCCGCTCGTCCATGACGCCCCCGTGCCCCCGAGCAGCGACGTGTCCTGTTGCCGCACCACCAGAGTGCCCCCCTTCGGATGATCCCGGAGGGTGCTTTTCGTATAACCGAGGATTCCTGTCGGTCCGTCATATTCTTGTGGGACATGGGGAGTTCCCTGATGCGACGCGTCCCGTCCTGCGATGGGCTGGCGAGGGGACAGCGCTCTCCTCAGGAGGCATGGAGTGGTTGGTCGTGACCGGCTCGATGCTGTCGTGGTCCGGGTGACGTTGTCGCCGGGCCAGGCCCTTGCCGCGGGAGTGTGGGACCGCGACACGGGGGAGGAGCGCACGTGCCGCGTGTGGTTCTGCGAGCGGGCCGACGCGTCCCCCGACCGCCTGCCCCTGCTGGAAGCCGGGGTGATTCTGCGCCTGCGCGAGACTCTGCACCGGCGGGACGACACCGCCGCCCAGCTGTGTCCGTGCCGGAGGTCCCGTATCGCCGGGCAGCGGCCCACACGCGTCGAAGGGGAGTGGCGGGGCGAGCGCCGTGAGCTTTCCGCCGTGCTGACCACCACGCACCGTGAACACACGGTCTCCGGTGTGCTCGCCCGGAAGGGGCCGCTGCACCGGCTGTTCACCGCCGCCCAGCGGTCCTTCCTCGACGAGTGCGCCGACTGCCCGGTGGACATCGACGCACTCACGGTCCTCGGGCCGGTCGCCGTCCGGCGCTGGCCCCGCCTTGCCTGGTCCGCCGCGGAACTGAACGTGGAGCGGTGGCAGGCCACCGCTCTGGCGGGCGGCTCCCTCGACTTCGTCGAACTCTCCCGCCGTGTCGACCGGCAGGGCGCCGAGATCGCCCAACTCGCCCTGGAAAGCGCGCTGCGCCGACGCGGGATCGACCCCCGGGAGGACGACGGGGCGGGCACGGACATCCGGCACGTCCTGGCCTTCCTCGCCCGCGGGCGGCGAGCTCCCCGGCAATCCTGACCCCGGCCCCGGAGCGGCACCGTAGGGCGTTCCCCGATACCGCCCGCCGCACCCGTGTGTTGCGCTGGGGACGGCAAGGGACATCGTGCGAAGGGGGCTCACTGATGAGCAGTTCAACGCCCGCGTGGGTGGCCAAGCAGCTGGGGGAGGCGCCGACGCTGTCCGACTTCCTGCGCACCGCCGGCACGCTGACGCTCGCGGAACGCCGGACACTGGTCCAGCAGGCGCTCGTACTCTTCGAGCAGAACTACGCGCACCTGCCGCTGAAGACGGCGATGCACGCCGTGAACCCGGTGCAGCGGCTGCGCCTGCTGCTCACCCGGCTGAACCGGCAGTCCGAAGGGGCGACAGACCCGGAGTGGCGGTTCCACGCGGAGTTGTCGTCGATCTTCCACTCCGTGCGCGACCTGCACACCAACTACGTGCTGCCGCAGCCCTTCGCCGGAAAGATCGCCTACCTCCCCTTCCAGATCGAGGAGTACGCCGACGGACCGGATCGCAGGTACCTGGTCACCCGGGTGGTACGGGACTTCACCGCCCCCGGGTTCGGACCCGGCGTCGACGTCACGTACTGGAACGGCGTCCCGATCGACCGCGCAGTGGACCTGTGTGCCGACCGCTTCGCCGGGAGCAATCCGGCCGCCCGGCACTCGCGGGGGCTGCAGTCGCTCACCATCCGCCCGCTCGCCCTGCACCGCCCACCCGACGAGGAGTGGGTGACTCTCGGCTACACCGGGCGGGACGGGACGGCCCACGAACTGCGCGAGCGGTGGCTGGTGACCGAGAACCTGCCACCGTTCGTCAACGCGGACGATCTCGGCACCGCCGCGACCGCTCAGGGACTCGACCTGGGCGGCGACGAGATGAGCCGGGCGTCCAAACTCCTCTACGTACCGGAGGTGGTGGCGCTGGAGGAGGCCGGAGGGCCGGCGGACCTCACCACCGAGCGCGCCGCCGCCGGACAGGACATCCCCTCGACCCTTCCGGGGTTCTTCCGCGCCCGCGCGGTCGGGACGCCGTCGGGGACGTTCGGGCACATCCGTGTCTTCAGTTTCAACACCATGGACCCCGACGCCTTCGTCACCGAGTTCGTCCGGCTGCTCGGCCTGATCCCCCGGGCCGGGCTCATCCTGGACGTACGCGGCAACGGCGGCGGCCACATCCACGCGTCCGAGTTCCTGCTGCAGACGCTGACACCGCGCCGGGTCGTCCCCGAGCCGGTCCAGTTCATCAGCACGCCGCTCAATCTGCGGATCTGCCGACGGCACGCCACGAACCCGACCCGGCAGATCGACCTGGGTCCGTGGTTCGCCTCGCTGGAGCAGTCCGTGGAGACCGGCGCGACCTTCTCCGCCACCTTCCCGATCACCCCGGAGGCGGGGGCCAACGCCCTTGGCCAGCAGTACCACGGGCCCGTCGTGCTCGTCACCGACGCCCGCTGCTACTCGGCGACGGACATCTTCGCCGCCGGATTCCAGGACCACGGCATCGGCCCGGTCCTCGGCACCGACGACAACACCGGCGCCGGGGGCGCCAACGTCTGGACCCACGCGCTCCTCAAGTCACTCCTCGAAGCACCCGCCCCCGACCCCGGGCCGGACCCCGAATCCCCGTACCGGCCGCTGCCCGGCGGCGCGAACCTCCGCGTAGCCATCCGCCGCACCGTACGGGTCGGCGCACTCGCCGGCACCCCGGTCGAGGACCTCGGTGTCGTACCCGACTTCCGCCACCACCTCACCCGCACCGACCTTCTCCACGACAACGCCGACCTGGTCGCCCGCGCGGGAGAGCTGCTCGCGGGCCTGCCGTCGTACGTTCTGGACGCGGCGCTCGACGGGCAGAGCGGAGCGCTGGCCGTTCGTACGTCCGGCCTCGACCGTGTCGACGTCTTCGCCGACGACCGGCCGCGCCTCTCCGCGGACGTCGCCGACGGCGACACCACCCTCACCGTGACCCCGGCCCTCGCGCCGGCAGATCGCATCCGCGTCGACGGATACGCCGCCGGAGCGCTCGTCGCGTCCCGGAGCCTGCGGCCATGAGCCGGCCGTCGACGGCCGGCGCCGGCAGGCGGCACAAGGCCTCCGCCCCCTCGGTGGGGACGCGATGACCACTGCGGAACCGCTCCTCCGGCTGTGTCTGCTCGGCGGCTTCCGACTGGAGTACGGTGCCGCGGCCGTCGACGTCTGCGCCGGCGGCCGACGGCTCCTCGCCTATCTCGGACTCCACCGGCACGCTTCACGCAGCGTCCTCGCGGGCACCCTGTGGCCCGACGTCACGGAGGAGCGGGCCCACGGCAGTCTCCGTACGACCCTGTGGCGGCTGCACCGCGGGCGCCGCCCCCTCGTGCACAGCGACCAGGACACCCTCTCGCTCGCGGACGCGGTCAGCGTCGACGCCCACGCGTTCACCGAATCCGCCCTGCGCATCGTGAGAGTGCCGGGCTCCGGCGCGCACGGCGAGGAGTTGCCGCGCTATCTGCTCTACGACGGCGATCTGCTTCCCGGCTGGGACGAGGACTGGGTTCTCTTCGAACGGGAGCGTCTTCGACAGCTGCGGCTGCACGCCCTCGACGTCCTGGCCGCACAGCTCATCGCGCAGGGACGCCACGCGCTGGCCCTTGAGGCAGCCCTGGAAAGCGTACGCATCGAGCCGCTGCGCGAGAGCGCTCACCGAGCGGTCGTCGCCGTACATCTCGCGGAGAACAACGTGGTGGAGGCGATCCGCCACTACTGCGCGTTCTCCTGTCTGCTCCACGAGGAACTCGGGGTGGAACCGTCGGCCCACTTCACGTCCATGCTGCCCATACCGCTGAACGACCGTTGAAAGGCGAACCGGCGAAGAACGCCCGAGAGGCGGCCGACCGGCGTGACGGACGAGTGACGCTCGGGTGACACCGCCGCGGCAACGATGGCTGGCCATACGGACGTTCATGCCGCCGCTGTCAGGAGCCGACCGCATGCCCACCCCACTGTCCTATCCCGGTGTCTACATCGAGGAGATCCCGAGCGGCGTTCGCACCATCGTCGGGGTCGCCACATCGATCACCGCGTTCCTCGGCCGGGCCTTGCGCGGGCCGGTGAACAAACCCGTGATCCTCGGCAGCTTCAGCGAATTCGAACGGGAATTCGGTGGCCTGTGGGCCGGCAACAGCCTCGGCTACTCGGTGCGTGACTTCTTCCTCAACGGCGGCGGCCAAGCCGTCGTCGTACGAATCCACCGCGCGAAATCCGGCAGCGATGGCAGGGCCCGACTCGTCGTCGGCGGGCTCAAACTCGCCGCGAAATCACCCGGCGCCTGGGGAAGCGGACTTCGCGCGGAGGTCAGCGCGGTGGACGAGGAGGTCGCGCAGGCCGCGGCCGACGATCTCGGGGTGCCGAAGGAGGATCTGTTCAACCTGCGTGTCACCGAGACGAGCAGCGGCACCGACGAGATGTTCCGCAACGTCACCGTCAAACGCAGCCGACGGCGGATCGACGAGGTGCTGAAGGCCTCCTCGACGCTGGTGAGTTGGGACGGCGACTTCCCGGCGGATGCCCATTCCCTGCCCACCGTGAGCGCGGCTCTCGACACCGTCTCCGGCAAGCGGGCGACTCTGGCCGAAGCGGAGAAGAACCAGGGAGCGGCGGACACCAAGCTCGCGGCCGCCACCAAGAAGGTGGCAGCCGCGCAGAAAGCACTGGACGCGGCGAACGCCGAGACCCCCAAGGACCAAGGCAAGATCGACGCCGCTCAGTCGGCACTCGATGCGGCCAAGACCGAGGCCACCACCGCCAAGACCGAGGCGGACGCCGCCAAGACGGCTGCGGACACGGCCCGTACCGCGGTCACCGCAGCAGCGCAGGAGCAGGACGGCAACGACGGCGAGGCGCTGCAGCAAGGAGACTTCCTCCCGACGAAGGCCCGCGACAACAAGGCGGGACTGTTCGCACTCGAAGACACGGACCTGTTCAACCTCCTGTGCATCCCGCCGTACAAGGGCGACGACGTCGACCCGGATCTGATCGCCGAGGCAGCCCGGTACTGCGAGGAGCGGCGAGCGATGCTCCTCGTCGACCCGCCGAGCGCGTGGGTCGACCCGGCGAGCGCGATCACCGGCAAAGCCGCGATCGGCACGACCAGCAGGAACGCCGCGCTGTTCTTCCCACGGCTGGTCGAGCGCGACCCGCTGCGCGAGAACCGGCCGGCGGTGTTCGCGCCGTGCGGCGCGGTGGCCGGCGTCATGGCCAGAACCGATGTCGAACGGGGCGTGTGGAAGGCGCCCGCCGGCCTGGCCGCGACCGTCTCGGGCGTGGTCGGCCTCAGCGTGGCACTCACCGACTCCGAGAACGGCCGGCTCAACCTCCGGGGCATCAACTGCCTGCGGACGCTACCGAACGGGGCCCCTGCCACGGTGTGGGGCGCCCGCACCGTCCAGGGCGACGACCGCCTGGCATCGGAGTGGAAGTACATCCCGGTCCGCCGCCTCACGCTGTTCATCGAGGAGAGCCTCTTCCGGGGCACCCAGTGGGTGGTCTTCGAGCCCAACGACGAGCCGCTGTGGTCACAGATCCGTTTGAACGTCGGCGCGTTCATGCACGACCTGTTCCGTCAGGGCGCGTTCCAGGGCCAGACACCCAACGAGGCCTACCTGGTCAAGGTCGACAAGCAGACCACCACCCAGAGTGACATCAACCGGGGAATCGTCAACATCCTCGTGGGATTCGCGCCCCTCGTACCCGCCGAATTCGTGATCTTGAAGATCCAGCAGCTCGCCGGCCGGATCGAGACGTGAGGGGGAGCCATGGCCGAGTTCAGCGTCAACGTGAATCCCCAGCGCTTCGACCCGTACAAGAACTTCAAGTTCAGGGTCAAATGGGACGGTCAGTACGTCGCCGGAGTGAGCAGCGTCAGCGCCCTGCGCCGCACCACCGAGGTGGTGCGGCACCGCGAGGGCGGCGACCCCAGCAGCAGCCGCAAGTCGCCGGGACGTACCGAGTACGAGGCCGTGACCCTCAGGCGGGGGGTCACCCACGACGAGGCGTTCGCGCGGTGGGCGAACAAGGTCTGGAACTGGGGCTCTGGCCTCGGCGCGGAAGTGTCGCTCGCGGACTTCCGCAAGGACATCATCATCGAGATGTACAACGAGGCCGGGCAGTTGGCCATCGCGTACAAGGTGTACCGGTGCTGGCCGTCGGAGTACGAGTCCCTGCCGGACCTGGACGCCAACGCCAACGCCGTGGCCATCCAGCATCTGAAGCTGGAGAACGAAGGATGGGAGCGGGACTACGCCGTCACCGAACCCACCGAGCCCAGGTTCACGGAGCCCTGAGCATGACGGCGCTTCGGGAGATTCCGGCCGGCCGGCTGCTCGCGGCGTGGGACGAGGGCGTCACCAGGCCCCCGGTCGCGCGCCCGCTGGCTCTCCTCGCCGCCGCCACCGGCGACGGGGACGAGACGCTGGCCTCTCTCAGCCTGGGGCAGCGCGAGGCGGTGCTGCTCCGGCTGCGCGAGCAGATCTTCGGCGAGCGGATCACCGCCCTGGCAACATGCCCGGCCTGTTCGGAACGGGTGGAGGTGTGCCTGTCGGCGGCCGCCGTCCTGGGCGACTCGCCCGAGACCGCCATGGATCCTGCCGCTCTGACGCTGGAGATGAACGGATACCGCGTGGACTTCCGGCTTCCGGACAGCCGGGACGCGGCCGCCGCGGGCGACAGCCCCGACGTGGCAACGGCCCGCCAGGTGCTCCTCGACCGCTGCGTGACCGTCACGGACCGGGACGGTCGGCGCAGGACCGGAGCCGACGTACCGCCCGATGTCGTCGCGGCCGTCGTGGAGCGAATGGCGCAGCTCGATCCGCACGCGGACGTCGGGCTGGCCCTGACCTGTCCGACCTGCGCCAGGGGGTGGGACGCGCCGTTCGACGCCGGGGCGTTCCTGTGGAGCGAGGTCGAGACCTGGGCCCGGCGTACCCTGCGCCAGATTCATGAACTGGCCCTGGCGTACGGCTGGTCGGAGGCCGAGACCCTCGGCCTGAGCGAGCGGCGTCGGCAGGCGTACCTGGAGCTGGTCGGGTCATGACGGACTTTCTCCACAACCTCGCCGCGCGGATCATGAATCCGGAGCCCGTCCTGCGGCCGCGTGCGCCGGCCCTGTTCGAACTCGTCCCCGACGCGGTCCGGGAGCCCATTGCCCTGGTGGGCGCGGATGTCGTGACCCAGTCGGCGACCAGTGAGCAGGATCCCCGCGGGGCGGACCTGTCCGTGCCGAGCCACGGGCCCCGGATCGACTCCGCGTCGGCTGTCGACGGGTGGGACGGGACCCATGACGACGAGCGGTCCCCTTCGGAACCACCGGAAACAGCCCAAGGAGTGTCAACGGCGCCCGGGCCGTGTGGAGTTGGCATCGAGCCGTTGTCGGCTTCCGGTGCCGAGCCGTCGTCGGAATCCGGCGCCGCGGCGCTGACCGACTCCACTGCCGAACCGCTGCCGGACTTCGGCGGTGAGCGAGTGCGGCCGGTCGCGGGTCAACCCCCGGATCCGGTCCGCGCGCCATCGGTCGCGCCACGGCAGCGACGAGCGGCCACGGCGCGGTCCGTCCCGTCCGTGAATCGAGCGACAGTCGTCAGGACCGTTACATCGCCCGCAACTCGCGGGGCCGTTGCTCCGCCCGCAACCGACGCGCCGCCACAGACCACCGGATCAGATCTGGTGTCGGCCGCGCCGCCACGGACCACCGGATCAGACCCGGTGTCGGCCGACGCGCCGCTCGACCCCACCGATTCCGGCGCCGACACGCTCATTCCATCGCCGGAACGAGCTGTTCAGCACGCGGCATCGGCTCCGCGTACGCCTGCGATCCCGGGCCCGACGCACGACCGGACGGTTCGGCGAACCTCCCGTACGGTCACCGTCCCGGCCTCCGCCGTCCGGGGAGGTTCCTCCACACTGCCCGAGGCCGTGCAGCGCGTCGGCGCCACCGGCATGGGCAACGACGACATCGCCGAGGTGCCCCCCTCTCGGGACGTCCACGTGACCATCGGACGCGTAGAGGTGCGCGCGGTCCACGCCCCGGCCCCGGCACCGGCCGCCGAGGCGCGCCCGGCAGGCGCCCTGATGTCCCTCGCCGAGTACGTGCGCCAGCGCGCCGAGGGGGGCCGCACATGAGTACGTCGGAGGCCCTCGCCGCAGTGACGGAAACATTGCGCGTGTTCCTGTTCAACAACCTCGGCGGGCCCGACTGCACCGTAAAACCACCCGACCTGGCGCGTGGCGAGAACGTCGGCGATCAGATCAACGTGTTTCTGTACGGCATCGCGAGGAACGCCGCGTGGGCCAACATGGAGCCGCTCAACCATGCCAAACCGAACGAGTCCGGCCGTCCGCCACTCGCCCTGGACCTGTCCTACCTGATCACCGCTTACGGCAACGGCAACAGTGATGTCGCGGCCCAGCGGGCGCTCGGCCGCGCCATGAGCCTGCTGCACGACCATCCGGTGCTCGGGCGGGAGGAGATCAGGCTGGTCACGCCGGAGGCGCGACTGCATGAGCAGTTCGAACGGATCCGGATCAGCCACGAGCCGCTGGCGCTCGACGAGATGACCAAGCTATGGACGTCGTTCAACACCTTCTACCGACTCTCCACGACGTACACGGTGTCGGTCGTGCTGATCGACAGCGGGCTGCCGGTCCGCCCGCCGCTGCCGGTCCTCAGCCGTGGCGAGGCCGACTCAGGTCTCTCCGTGGGGGCCGAAACCCCGCTGTTCCCCGCGCTGGACAGACTGGAACTCAAGGAAGTCCGGAAGGGACTCGTCCAACCCAGCGCCCGGCTCGGCGACACGATCGTGCTGTTCGGCGGCGGCCTCGACGACGGAACAGTCCGGTTCACCACCGCAGCCTGGGACACTCCGGTCGTGCTCCAGCCCAGCGCCCGGAGCGCGTCCCGGATCGAGGTCGGCCTTCCACCCGACACCTCCGTCGCACGCCGCACCTGGCCGGCAGGCCTGTACACCGCGTCCGTGGCCGTACCGGTCGGCAGCCGCGCCCGGACGACCAACGAGCTGCCGTTCCCGCTGGCACCCCGGATTCTGGACATCGCGCCCAGAACGGCGATCCGAACCGGCGGCGCGGTCACGCTGACCATCACCTGCGGTCCTGAGGTACGTCGAGGCCAGCGGGTGTCCCTGCTCATCGGAGATCGCGAGGTGAGCGCCGAGCCGCTGCCCGCGGGGACCGACTCCACCGACATCCTTGTCTTCACCCTGGAGAACGCCGACCTGGGTACGTTCGTCCTCCGGCTCCAGGTCGACGGCGTCCGCAGCCTGGCCTATCGGACCGACACGCTGCCCCGGGCCTTCGACCCCGACCAGCAGGTGACGATCACATGAGCGGCGAACCGACCTGGGAGGACTCCAACAGCCGTTTCCTGTCGGCCGCGTTGGCATGGCTGCGCCTCCTCCTCGAGCGTCAGGCGCAAGGCCCGGAGGGCGAGTCGGAGAGGGATGTCCGCGTCGTGGAAATCGCCGAAGCCGCCGCAGCGATGGACAAGGCGGAGGCCGCGACCGACCCGGCACCGGCCTTGACCGTGCTGGCACACCGCCTTGGTCTGACCCGCTTCGAGCGCGACACGCTCCTGCTGTGCGCGGCGATGGAGCTGGACACGCGGATCGCCGCTCTGTGCGGCAGCGCCCACGGCGATCCCGCGCGGCCGTACCCGACGTTCGCGCTCGCTCTCGTCCTGTTCGACGATCCGGATTGGATCGCGGTAACGGCCGGGGGGTCACTGCGCCGGTGGGGGCTGGTGGAGCCCGTCCGCCAGGGAGCCGAGCCCCTGACTACCAGCCCGCTCCGCGCCGACGAGCGGATCGTCAGTTACCTGAAGGGCCTGAACCTCCTGGACGACCGTCTCGTACGGCTGCTCGATCCTGTGGAGCAGCCGGGTGCCGGCGCGGCTCTTCCGCCGTCCCAGCGCGCCGCGGTCGACGAGATCATCACTCAGGTCGTACGGGCCGATCGGCACGGGCCGCTGCCTGTGGTGCAGCTCATCGGGCCGGACGGGCCCAGCAAACGGCTCATCGCCCAGCACGCGGCCCACGAGCTCGGCCTGCGCCTGTGCCGACTTCAGGGGCGGCTGCTGCCCGGCAACCTCGCGGAGCTGGAGACACTCGGCCGGCTCTGGGAGCGGGAAAGCACGCTCCTGCCGCTCGCGCTGTTCCTGGACACCGGCGGGTTCGAACCGGCCTCTGGGGACGGTCAGTCGCTCTCGCTCGACCGGTTCCTGGCCTCGGCTACAGGGCTGTTGTTCCTCGACACGGCGGTGGGCGGGGCATCCGACGGACGACGCGCTCTGACCATCGAGGTGACGAAGCCGACCGCGACCGAGCAGCGGACCGAGTGGGCCGGCGCGCTGGCGACCCAGGCCGGTGGCGAACCGGACCTGCTCGCCGGGCAGTTCGACCTCAATCTCGACGACATCCGGCGCATCGCGGCCGACACCGACGCCGATGAGCGCGGCAGCCCCGCCGAGCACGCGGACCGGCTGTGGACCGCGTGTCTGCGGGTCACCAGGCCCCAACTCGACGCACTCGCCCAGCGGGTGGATCCGAAGGCGACGTGGAGCGACATCGTGCTGCCGCCGGAGGATCTCGATCTGCTGCGCAGGCTGGCCGGTCAGGCCGGCCGACGCAGCACCGTGTACGACACCTGGGGATTCCGGCAGATCATGAACCGGGGTTTCGGGATCACCGCGTTGTTCGCCGGGCCGAGCGGGGCCGGCAAGACGATGGCGGCCGAGGTGCTCGCCAACCATCTCCGGCTCAGCCTGTTCCGGGTCGATCTGTCGGCGATCGTCAGCAAGTACATCGGGGAGACCGAAAAGAATGTGCGGCTGGTCTTCGATCAGATGGAGGCCGGCGGGGCGTTGTTGCTCTTCGACGAGGCCGACGCCCTGTTCGGCAAGCGCACCGAGGTCAAGGACAGCCATGACCGGTACGCCAACATCGAGGTGAACTACCTGCTGCAGCGCATGGAGGCCTACCGCGGCCTGGCGATCCTCGCGACCAACGCGAAGAACGCGCTGGACACGGCCTTCGTGCGCCGGCTGCGTTTCATCATCGACTTCCCGTTCCCCGACGGCGTCCTGCGCGAGCGTATCTGGGCCCGGGCGTTCCCCGAGCGGACACCGCTCGCCGCCGACCTCGACCTCGACCGGCTCGCCAGGTTGAAGCTGAGCGGCGGAAGCATCCACAACGTCGCGCTCAACGCGGCCTTCGCCGCCGCCGAAGCCGGCTCCGCGGTGACCATGCCGCTGTTGCTGCAGGCCGCCCGCGCGGAGTTCCGCAAGCTCGAACTCCCCATCCGGGAAACAGACTTCCACTGGCCGACCTCGACCGAGAGGGTCGCATGAACGTCAGCGTGCACATCGAATGCCTCGTCCTGGACGGGTTCGACCTGTCGGCCGGACAACGCGGCGACCTGCGGACGAGTCTGAGGACCAGCCTTGCCGGGGCGTTCGCCGCCGCAGCCGATCCGCCGTACCGCGCCGGCGTGGTGGACACCCTGCCGGCGCCTGCCGTCCCCTTGGACCCCGGCCTGCCACCGCGGGCGCTGGGCGAAAGACTGGCGCAATCCCTTTGCACGGCCATCTCCCGGCCGGGACCGGCATGAACGGTATGCGTGCCGGCGCGCCGGACAGGGCGGCGGACCGGACGAGTTGCCTGAGTTGCCACGCCGAGTCCCCGCCGCTCGATTTACTCCGAACCGCGGATGAGTTTCCCAGTGGCCCGATCGGTGCCGAAGGGGCCGGAATCTTTGGGTGGGATCTCAGTCAGGTGCCCGTGAGCACGACGGATGCCGGTGTCCCGGCTGCCGCCGTGCTTCGTAGTGGCGGGGACTTGAAATCCAAAAAGGTGATCCGTATTGCCTGGACCTTCGACGACGGCCCGACCAGCCTCGTCACCGGACAGATGGAGAGGGCCCTCAAGGGCATCCCGGCGACCTGGTACATCATGCGAAACCAGATCGAATCCGGTAATCGCAAGAAGAATCTCGTCGAGCTGAAGAGGAAGCAGGATCTGGGGGGTGAGATAGCCATTCATTCGTTACATCCAACACGTTCGCACGTGTCATGGTTTCCCGGTAAAAGCCACTCCTCATACGAGGATGTCGGAAGTGCAGTGAACGACCTCAAGGATTTCTTGGCTCTTCTTCAGGGGGAGGGGATAAGGGTCAAATTCGTCCGATTTCCCGGCGGTCTGTACTCCGAGCTCATGGCTTACCTGTACAAGCTGGGCGTCGATGGCCAAGGGCAGAGGGACACAATTGCGAGGAACATCATCGCCGGTCGTCCGATACCTCGCGTCTCGAAAAAACTGGCGGAGGCCGAGCAGGTGAAGAAGGACTTCGAGTTCGTGAAGGCCAGCCTGAAGGAGCTGGGATTGCACGAATGGGGTGGATCAGGTCGCGGCGAACCGGAAATTGGAGTGCAGAGCTGGCAAGCTCAGTCCGACCCCGAGGAGGGAAAGCTGGACGACACTTTGACGGGCGAAAAGGGCAAGTTCACTACCATGGTCCCTCGTGTTGCGGAAGGCGGCGGACCAGGCTCTCTGGTAATCCTCGCCCACGACACCCGAACGCCGCATGAGAAGATCGCCCCCGGGGCAACCGCGCTCCGTGTCGCCAAAACGGCCCTGGACATCGCGGCGATGGAAAAGCAGGCACTGGAGCGCGGAGTGCGCATCGACTACTACCGGATGCGTGACCTCTTCGTTGAATTGCGGGGTGAGGAGCCGTGATCGCGATCCGCCGGAAGACGCTTTCGAGGAACCGCACGTTCCCGTCGAGTCGGAGCGAGGAGCCGGTGGTCTGAATGAGCGGTTTCCCCGGATCTCCGCGTCTGCTGAAGGCGGCCTTGGTCGGCATGGACCGGAACAACCCGCTGGCCAGCGTCATCGCCTTCCAGTACAACCCGGACTCACTCACCCGGCGCCTTGAGGCGCGCGCGACCGGTGGTGGTGAGGGAACCGCGCGCTCGGAGGCATTCCGGCTCAACGGACCGGCGCGGGAGACCTTCTCGCTGAGCGCGGAGATCGACGCCACGGATCTGCTGGAGCGGGGAGACCCCAGGGCGGCGCGCCTGGGTATCTACCCGGCCCTGTCGGCGCTGGAGATGCTGCTGTACCCGAAGAGCCGAACCGTGCTGAAGAATCTCGCGCTGGCCGAGGCCGGCACCCTGGAGATCCTGCCGCCCGAAGCTCCCATGACGCTGTTCGTGTGGGGTCCCAAACGCATCCTTCCCGTACGGCTGACCGGCCTCAGCATCACGGAGGAGTCGTTCGACACGCGGCTCAACCCGATCCGCGCCAAGGTCGACCTGAGTCTGCTGGTGCTCAGCTATGCCGACCTGGACCCCGATCACCCCGGACACAGCCTGTTCCTGGCCCACCAGGTCGTCAAGGAGCTGATGGCGACCGCCCACGCGGCGACCGCCGTAGAGAGCCTCGGCACTTCCTTGGGGGTGCCGTAATGGACCGTGTCTTCCCTCCCGGCAGCCGGTACGCGACGACCGGGACGGCGACGCTCACCGACACCTCGGGGCGTGAGGTCGTGTACCTTCGCCGCCGCTTCCTTCCTCCTGCCGCGGGCGCGACGGTGCTGGCGGAGCACCCGGTGGTCGCCGGTGACCGCCTCGACAACGTGACGGCCCGATATCTCGGCGACCCTGAACAGTTCTGGCGGATCTGTGACGCCAACGCGGCGATGAACCCCGCAGACCTCGTCGAGATCGGCCGGCGACTCGTCGTCCTCCTGCCCGAGGAGGGATGATGCCCGACGGCGCACTGCAGATGACGCTGCTGCTCGGCGCGACGACGCCGACCCCGGCACCGGTCAGGTTCGTGGACGCCCTGATCAGCGCCGAAGTGCAGAGCTCGTACATCGGCGCCGACGCCTTCCAGGTGACGTTCGCCCTCGCCAAGGACAGCCTGATCGACTACAGCCTGTTGCGCGACGAGCTCCTCATGCCGCCCAACCGCCTCTGCCTGGTGGTGCGTTTCGGGGTCCGGCCAGAGGTACTGGTCGACGGAATGATCACTCATCACCAGGTCCAGCCCAGCAACCGTCCCGGTGACACGGTGCTGGTGGTCAGCGGCGACGACATCTCCACGCGACTCGCGCTCGCGGACCGGACGACGTCGTACCCCGAACGCACCGACTCCGACATCGTCACCGAGGTGCTGCGGCGGTACCTGACGCTCGGTCTGAGAACGGACATCGAGAGGACGACGTCCAAGCCCGGAAAGAACGACCCGCACCGCGTGCAGACCGGCACGGACCTGGAGTTCATCCGCGGGCTGGCCCGGGCCAACGGCTTCGTGTTCTCCATCGACCCGACGGCGACCCCGGGCACGAGCACGGCGTACTGGGGACCGGAGGACCGCCGCACCAGGCAGGATCCACAACTCACCATGAACATGGGCGCGGCGACGAACGTCGACCGCCCGATCACCTTCAGCTTCAACGCGATGCGCCCGGTGAAGCCGGTACTCTCGGCGGTCCGGTCGCCGGAGTCGTCGGCTCCCGTGCAGGCACCGGACCTGCCCGGTCCGCGGCTCGTCCGGCGGCCGACCGAGCCGCTGCGCACCGTGGGCCTGTACGACACCGGCGGGCTGACCCTCGAAGAGGCGAAACTGCGCGCGCTCGAGGCGAGGGTGGAGTCCGCCGACGCGGTGACCGCCATCGGGCAGCTCGACACCGCACGGTACGGAACGCTGCTCCGGGCCGGCCGACGGGTCACCGTACGAGGTGTCGGCGCCAGCTACAACGGCGACTATCTGATCCGGCGGGTCACCAGCGAACTGCGCCGCGGGACGGCGACCCAGCACTTCGTACTCGGCCGCGAGGGCCTGGGTGCCCTGGGGGGCGGTGGTTCGCGATGACGAGCGGATCGAACGGGAATCTCTGGTTCGGCAAGTTCCGGGCGATCGTCACCGAGAACGAGGATCCGGAGGGGATCGGACGCATCAAAGCGAAGGTGCAGCAGTTCGACGACAAGGATCAGGATCTGATCTGGGCGCTGCCCGCACTCCCCTTCGCCGGTCCACAGGTCGGCCTGTACCTGATCCCGCCGAAGAAGGCCTGGGTGTGGATCGAATACGAGGGCGGAGACCGCCAAAGACCCATCTGGACCGGCTGCTTCTGGACCAACCTGCCGACCGTCGACCCGACCAGGCTGCCCGGCGCGAAGCCGCACATCAAGGTGCTCAAGACGAAGAACTGCACCATCACCATCAACGACGACAACGGCGCGGTGTCCGTCGAGACCAAGGACGGCCGGCTCTCCATCACCTCCCAGGCGGTCGAGCTGACCAACGGCACGGCGACGGTGAAGCTGTCCGGCAAGACCGTCTCCCTCAACGGAAACGCCCTGGAGGTGACGTGATGCCCGAAGTACTCCACGTGAACGCTGCCGCGCAGTGTTCCCACGGAGCGCCGGCCACTCGCCTCAACGGGAGCACCAGGGTGACGGTTTCCGGACAGCAGGTGTGGACGGTCAGCTCGACACTGAACGTGACGGCCTGCCCGTTCATGGTCGTCCAGAAGTCCCAGCCCTGTGTGAGCGTCGGCTGGATCACCGGCGCCGGCCGCGTCACATCCGGCGGCGAGCCCGTCGTGCTGCGGACCAGCGGGTCGCTCTGCAGGAGCGCCGAGCAGATTCCCCAGGGCAAGGCGAGCGTTCTGGACTGTCAGACCCGGGTGAAGGGGATGTGATGGACGTCGACTTCCCGTTCCACTTCGACAGCTCCGGGCGCACCGCCCGGACCGGGGGCGACGAGCACGTCCGCGACATGATCGAACAGTTCCTGTTCACCAGCGCCGGCGAGCGCGTGAACCGGCCCGGCTTCGGCAGTGGGCTGCTGCGCATGGTCTTCGACCCCAACAGTGCAGAGCTGGCGCCCACGTTGGAGCTGACGATTCAGTCCGGACTTCTGCAGTGGCTCGGCGACCTCATCGAGGTGCGCTCCGTCGACGTGACGAGCGTCGACGCGCGACTGGGCGTCTCGGTGGAGTACGTGGTGCTGCGCAGCGGTGCGGCGCGCACGGACCGGTTCGTCCGGGAGGCGTCGTGAGTGCAGACCAGCCCGTCTGCCGCAGCGACCGGCGGCGCCGCCAGGATCTGCGCGACCGCGGCCTGACGGGCCTCGATTTCCTGGAGGTCGGCCCCGACCACCGCTCCCTCACGGTGTTCTTCGTGAACCGCCCGCCGCGGGACCTGACCCTCGACCAACTCGTGGTCGAGGGCGGCCGCCCGGGTCACCGGGTCACGGTCACCGGCCTCCGCGTCCACCGCCCGCGGGACCGGGCCTTGGACGAGTGTCTCCTCGTCACGCTCGAAGGCCACGGCGACGCCTCCGTCTATGTCCTGCGCCTGGTCGGCCGGGACGACGTCGACCCGCGGTACGCGGCGCTCCGGTTCAGCTTCGCCGTCGACTGCCCGGGCGAGGCCGACTGTCTGCCGGACCCGTGTCCTTCGACGACAGCGCCCGAACCGGAGATCGACTACCTCGCCAAGGACTACGCGAGTTTCCGTCGGCTGATCCTCGACCGCCTCGCGCTGGTGATGCCGGGCTGGAGCGAGCGACACGTCCCCGACCTGGGCATCGCCCTGGTCGAGATACTGGCCTACGTCGGCGACCAACTCAGCTACTACCAGGACGCCGTCGCCACCGAGGCATACCTGGACACCGCGAGGCAACGGACCTCGGTGCGCCGCCACGCCCGCCTGGTCGACTACGCGTTGCACGACGGCTGCAATGCCCGGGCCTGGGTGCAGGTCGAGACGAGCCAGGACGTCGAGTTGCCCGCCGAGGCGTTCTTCGAGACCGCGGACGGCCAGGCGTACGAGCCGCTGGCCCCCGCAGGTTCCCGGATACGGCTGCGGCACGCGCACAACCGGATCAGCTTCTACACGTGGGGCTCGCGCCAGTGTTGTCTGCCCACTGGTACGACAGCGGCGGCACTGGCCGATGACGACGCCCATCCCCTCGGACTCGGCTCCGGCGACGTACTCGTCTTCGAGGAGGTCGTGGGCCCGCGTACCGGCCGGGCGGGCGACGCGGATCCGGCCCACCGGCACGCTGTGGTTCTCAGCGCCGTGCGGCCGGTCACCGATCCCGTCACCGGAATGCGGGTGCTGCGGGTCGAGTGGGGCGCCGAGGACGCGCTGCCGTTCCCGTTGTGCCTGTCCGCAGTCGGGCCCGACCTGCGACACCTCGAAGATGTCAGCATCGCCCGGGGCAATGTGGTCCTCGCCGACCACGGCCGACGGACGGGGCCCGAGCCCTTCGGCGGCCGACTGGACCGCGCACCGCTGACATTCGCTCAGCCGCTGGTGTTCAGCGCACCGTTGCCGCCGACCCGACCGGCGTCGGCCCGGACCCTGATCGCGCAGGACCCGCACCAAGCTCTGCCGTGCGTCGAGTTGGAGGAAGCGCCGGCTCACGGAGGCCCGCCCCTCGTGTGGACCGCCCGGCAGGAACTCCTGGGCAGCGGCCCCGCCGACCGGCACTTCGTCGCGGAGCCCGACGAGCAGGGCCGGGCCTTCATCCGGCTCGGCAACGGGGTGCTCGGAGCGCGCCCGGCCGCGGACAGCACGGTCACGGCGCGCTACCGCATCGGTAACGGCCCGGCAGGCAACGTCAGCGCAGAGGCGATCAATCGCGTCGTCACGCCACCGGGGCGGCTCGACGGCGTCACCCTGCACGCGCGCAACCCCCTGCCGGCAGTGGGCGGAACGGCCCCGGAACCCCTCGCCCAGGCGAAGCTCGCCATCCCGTTCGCTTTCCGCCGAGACCTGCGGCGCGCGGTGACCGGCGACGACTACGCGAGGATCGCCGAGCGCGACCCGCGCGTCCAACGGGCTCAGGGCACGTTGCGCTGGTCCGGAAGCTGGTACGAGGCCCAGGTCACAATCGACCCCGTCGGCGGCCCGGAAGCCGACCGGCTGCTGCTCGACGAGATCGCCGCGGCGCTCGAACCGTACCGCCGCATCGGCCACGACCTGCGCGTCACCTCCGCGGTCCAGGTGCCGCTGGACATCGCGCTGCGCGTCTGCGTCAAGCCGCACCACCTGCGCGGCCACGTCCGGGCGGCGCTGCGGGACGCCCTGAGCAATCGCACGCTGCCGGGAGGCGGCCGTGGTCTCTTCCACCCCGACGTCCTGACGTTCGGATCACCGATCCACCTCAGTCGGTTGGTCGCGGCGGCGCAGGCGATCGACGGTGTCGAGAGCGTGGCGGTGACGGGGTTCAAGCGCCTCTTCGAGCCGGCCGGGTCCGAGCTGACCAGCGGCGTCATCCGGCTGGGCCCCGCGGAGGTACCGCGCCTGGACAACGATCCCGAGGCGCCGGAACACGGCCGGTTGGTCCTCGACATTCGGGGTGGGCGATGACGGCAGAACACGGCCGGGGCACGGACTGCTCGTGCGGATGCCGCGAGGGTGTGGAGAGTCCGACGCCGCTGCCGACCGCCAACCGGCCCGGTCTGCGCCGGCTCGCCTACCGTGCGGGGACGCATGCCTCGTTCTACGGGACGATGCGGGCGAACCTGTCGGCGACCGGCCCCGACGGCACCCCGGGACCGCTGACTCATCTGGTCACCCGCAGCGCCGACGACCCGTCGCTGGCGCTGCTCGACGCGTGGGCGACCGTCGCCGACGTCCTCACCTTCTATCAGGAACGCATCGCCAACGAGGGGTATCTGGCGACCGCCACCGAGCGCCGTTCCGTGGTCGAGCTGGCCCGTCTGATCGGATACCGGCCACGCCCCGGAGTGGCGGCCACCGCCTACCTGGCCTTCACGATGCAGGACGGCACCGCCGTTACCGTGCCGCCCGGCACGAGGGCGCAGAGCGTGCCGGGCCCGGGCGAGCTCCCGCAGTCGTTCGAAACCACCGATGCGCTGCCCACCCGGGCCGAGTGGAACATCCTGCGGCCGCGGCTCACCGCTCCGCAGGTGATCGAAGCCGTGGCCGACGTGCCCCGCCTCTACCTGGCCGGGACATCGACCGGCCTGTCCTCCGGCGACCTGCTGGTTCTCGTGAAGGGTTCGGCATCCATCGCGCGGGTGAAGACCGTTGCCGCCGACACCGACCACGACCGGACCCTGGTCACGCTGGAGAACGTCGCGGCGGTCGGCGCCGGGACGATCTCCGGTACCAGCGCCGACGCCGGCCTGGTGCTGCTCACCGCCATCGTCACCGACCTCATGCCCGCCGCCTGCGGAGTGAACGCCGGAAGCCGGACGGCCGTACGCGCCTGGGAGACGCTGAGCAGGCTCGGTGTGGAAGCGGTCACCGCCGGCCCCGACGCGCTGCACGACGCGATCGAGGACACGTATCTGCCAGGACTGCGTGCGGAACTCGAGGATGCCGGCACCGCGCCGCTGCGGCGCTGGCTCGGCACCGTGGTCGCGCGGTTGGAACGGGCGAGGGACGAACTGGCCGCCGCCGAGGCCGGGAAGGCTCCACGCGGCGGTGGCGGGGCCGGTGGAACCGCCGCCGCGGCCGCACCCGGTGGTGGCTCCGCTCAGCCCCTGGCGCCGGTCACCGCGTTCGACCTTGCCGGGCAACTGCTGAAGCCGCCTTCAACGCCACCGCCGAGCCCGCAGCGTCTCGGCGGCACCGTCGCAGCACGCTTCGCCCCCGCCAGCGACACAACCTTCCGCGTCCTCGGAGCCCTCCGGCCCGTGCTCGCCGAGACCCTGTTGCCGGCCTGGGAAGGCATCGCGACGGGCGGCGTCGAGGCGGAGGTGTACGCCCTGCGCCTCACCACCGGTCTGTTCGGCCACGACGTACCCAGGCAGTTCACTCCCGACAAGAAGCAGCAGGAGTGGCTCGAATGGGATCCGGCGGCCGACGAAGACGGCAAACTCCTGTACCTGGACGCCGCGTACCCGCAGGTCAAGAAGGACGGCTGGGTGGTCGTCGAAAAACCGGCGGCGCCGAAAACCCCCGGCGCGGCGGCCGAGGCCGCTCCTTCTGCTCAGCTGTGGCGGATCAAGAACGTCGCGACCAGGCCGAGGAGCGCCTATGGGCTCAACGGTGTGCGGACCACGGTGATCGAGATCGCGGGGGACTGGTGGACACCGAACCCCTCGAACCCGGAACAGTTCAAGCTGGCCATCCGGGGGACCACCCTGCACACCGGAAGCGAGCGGCTCGCGCTCGCCGAGGCACCGCTGCCGCCCCAATTCCCGGCGTCCGGCGACGAGAAGAACAGGATCCCGCTGGACGGGCTCTACGGCGGACTGGAGCCGGGGCGGTGGCTGATCGCGACCGGCGACCGGGTTCTGCGCGACCAGCGGCAGGGCGAGGGCGGTGACATCGTCGCCATGGTGCCGGCTGCCGAACTGGTGATGCTCGCGGGCGTCGAGCACGCCACCTCCGCGACCATCCCCGGCGACACCCCGCACACGACGCTCGTCCTGGCCGCACCACTGGCCTACGAGTATCAGCGGGCGTCGTTGGCCGTCCACGCCAACGTGGCGAAGAGCACGCACGGCGAGACGCACGTCGAAGTACTGGGCAGCGGTGACAGCAGTGCCGCGCTGCAGAGTTTCCCGCTGACCTACTCGCCGCTGACCTACGTCTCGTCCGCCGACCCCTCGGGAGCCGTGAGCACGCTGGAGGTACGGGTGAACGGCGTGCGCTGGCACGAACGCGAGGAGCAGTTCGCACGGGCGCCCACCGACCGGGGCTACCTCTCGCATGCCGACGCCGAACTGGTCAGCACTGTCACCTTCGGTGACGGCGTGCACGGCGCTCGCGTACCGACCGGGTCGGACAACATCGAGGCCCGCTATCGCAGCCAGATCGGGCAGCAGGGCAACGTGGCCGCCGGCCGGATCAGCTTGCTGGCGACCACGCCCGAGGGTGCGAGCTCCGTGATCAACCCGCTGCCCGCGAGCGGCGGCGCCGATCCGGAGAGCCGCGATCAGATCCGCACGAACGCCCCGCTCGCCATCACCGCGCTGGACCGGCTGGTCTCCGTGCGCGACTACGAGGATTTCAGCCGTACCTTCGCCGGAATCGGCAAGGCTCTCGCCGTACGCCGCACCGACGGTGCGTGGCGCCGGGTGCACGTGACCGTGGCGGGCGCCGACGACGCGCCGTTGACTCCGCAGAGCGACACCTACGTCAATCTGTTCCGCGCGCTCCGCACGTTCGGGGATCCGGGTCTGCCTGTGCGGCTCGACGTCCGGGACCTGCTGCTGCTCGTCATCGACGCCGGCATCGGGGTTCAGACGGACTACGCGTTCGACCGGGTCGAGCCGAAGATACGTGCCGCGCTGGTCGGCGCCTTCGGGTTCGCCCACCGTGAACTGGGCCAGGACGTGTACTCCAGCGAGGTCATCTCGGTGATCCAGTCCGTCGAGGGCGTGGCGTTCGTGGACCTCAACAAGCTGGGTGTGACGTCGGCGGACCGCAACGAGATCCTCGACCTGGCCAAGCTCGGCGAACCGCCGGCGCGCATCGACGTCTTTCCGCCGGTGCGGCGTAAGGGCGGCGCTGCGGGCGCCGCCAACAGCGAGCGGGCAGAGCTTGCCATCATCGCGCCGACGGTGCCCGAGACCGTGCTGTTGAGGGAGGTACCGTGAACCCCGACCGCTTCTTCGAGCTGCTCCCGGCCGTGTACCGGCAACACGACGAAGAGCGGGGCGGGCCGCTGCGATCGCTGCTGCGGGTCATCGCGGAACAGGCTGATGTGGTCGAGACCGACATCGGCCGACTGTACGAGAACTGGTTCATCGAGACGTGTGAGGACTGGGTCGTCCCCTACATCGGCGAGTTGGTGGGCTACCGGATCGCACACGAGGCAGGAGAGCCGGGCGACACCGCGACCGAACGGCAACGCCGGCGGAACTCGATCCTCATCCCTCGCCGGGACGTCGCCCACACCGTCCGGCACCGGCGGCGCAAGGGCGCGCTCGCCCTGCTGGAGGAACTGGCCGCGGATATGGCGGGCTGGCCGGCCCGAGCGGTCGAGGGTTATCGCCTGCTGGCCCACACTCAGGCTCTCCACCACCTCCACCCGCTCCGCGGCCGTACGGCCGACCTGCGCGACATGGCGGCGCTGCGCCAACTCGCCGGCCCCTTCGACCGACTCGCGCACACCGTCGACGTACGCCGCGTCGCCTCCGACCGGACGCCGGGGCTGTACAACATCCCTTCGGTGGCCCTGTTCGTGTGGCGACTGCGCAGCTACCCGGTCACGAGGACCGAGGCCTTTCAGCTGGAGAGCCGCGATCCCGCACGGTTCGCCTTCAGCGCCCTCGCCAACGAAACCCCGCTGTTCGCCCGCGCGGTACCGGAAACGGATCCCCCGCGGATCGCCACCGAGCCGAACCTGCCCGTTCGGATCGACCGGCACATGCTCGAAGCGCGCCGCAACGAGCTCTACGGCGACGACAAGAGCTTCGCCATCCACGTGGCCATGGAGGAGGACGAAGAGCCGGTGGCCGTCCCCGTCGAGGAGATCGTCGCCGCCGACCTGACCGACTGGACGTACCGGCCGGAACCCGGCCAGGTCGCCGTGGACCCGCAGTTGGGCCGGATCGCGTTCCCGCCCGACAGCGTGCCGCAGGGCGGGGTGTGGGTGTCGTACCGGTACGGCTTCAGTGCCGACATCGGCGGCGGCGAGTACCCCCGCACGGTCTCCCAGCCGGCGGGCGCGCGCCTGTACCGGGTCGGCGGCGATCACGGCTACTCCAGCATCAACGAGGCTCTCGCCGCATGGCGCACCAACGACGACCAGCACGCCGTGATCGAGATCGCGGAGAGCGGGCTGTACACCGAGCCCATCAACATACGGCTCGGGACCCGGCGACGGCAGAGTCTCCAGTTGCGGGCCGCCGACGGCGCCCGTGCCGTGCTGCGGCTGCTCGACTACCGGGCGAGCCGACCCGACTGGGCCAAGGTGCAAGGCGCTCACGACAGCCTGTTCACCCTCGACGGGCTGCTCGTCGAGGGCCGCGGCTTCCGGTTCACCGGCGCGCTGTCCCGCGTGGTCGTCCGCCATTCGACGCTGGTACCGGGGTGGAGTCTGGAGCACGAGGACTGCGCTCCTCGCCATACGACCGAACCCAGCCTCGTACTCGACCGGACCCCCACCCGGTTGCTGATCGAGCACACCGTCGTCGGATGCATCGACGTCGACGCCGACGAGCTCACCACGGAGCCGATCGGGATCACCGTCAACGACAGCGTCATCGACTCCACCGCCAGTACGCTCAGGGCCCTCGGCGGACGCAGAACCCCGCGCGCCCATGTGGCGCTGAGCATCGCCCGCAGCACCGTGCTGGGAACCCTCGCCGTACGCAGTGTCGACCTCGCCGAGAACTCCCTCTTCACCGGCCGGGTGGACGTGGCGCGTACCCAGTCCGGCTGCGTGCGCTTTTGTTTCGTGCCCCGTGACTCGCGTACACCGCGCCGCTACCAGTGCCAGCCGGACCTGGCGACGGGCGCCGCCGCCGAGGCGGACAAGGACCTCGCCGCGCAACGGGTCACCCCTCGTTTCGCCAGTACGCGATACGGCGTGCCGGAGTACTGCCGTCTGGACGACCGCGGTCCCGAAGAGATCTACCGGGGTGCCGACGACGAATCGGAGATGGGTGTCTTTCACGACCTGTTCGAACCACAGCGGGCAGCCGGTCTACGCGCCCGCCTGGACGAGTACACGCCTGCCGGCACCGACGCCGGGGTGCGCTACGTGACCTGAGGAGGCAGCAGGTGCGAGGAGACTTCACGCGGGACAGCTTCGATGCGGGCAAGCACTACTCGCGGGTGCTGATGCAGCAGGGCCGCGTTCTCGTCGACGACGACTGGAACACCCAGAGCGCGATCCATCTGCACTACCTGCGCGCTCTGGCCACAGACATCATCGGTCAGCACGGTGGCCCCTCCGACGGCACCGGGTTCGCGGTCGCGGCGGGAGGGGGAACACTCGGCCCCTTCACCATCGGAAAGGGGCACTACTACGTCGACGGCATCCTGTGCGAGAACGGTCGCGACGACGTGGCGTACCGCAACCAGCCCCACCTGCCCACCCAGGCCATGCCGGTCCCTGGTACCCACCTGGTCTACCTCGACGTATGGGAACGGCACGTGACGTCGGCGGACGACGCGCTGCTGCGCGAGGTCGCGCTCGGCGGACCTGACACGGCCACGCGCGCCCAAGTCGTATGGCAGGTAAGGCTGTTCAAGCTCGATCAGTCGCTCCCCGCCGCCCCGACGCCCGAGCAGTTCAAGAAGATCTTCGACCGCATCCGGCCCGGCCCGATTCCGCGCCTGTCGGCGCAGGCCGTGCACGACGACCTGGGCGGGAGCCCGTGCACGATCTCGCCCGACGCGCGCTACACCGGCCCGGAGAACCAGCTCTACCGCGTGGAGGTCCATCGTGGCGGTACCGCCACCACGGGCGGTGCCACCTTCAAGTGGTCCCGCGACAACGCCGCCCGCGGCCTCTTCCCGATCCGGACCCCCTTCACCGGTGACTACGTCATCGCCCAGCCCGGGCGGGACGAACGAACGAATCTGGCCAAGGGGGAGTGGGTCGAACTGATAGACGACGACGGAGAACTCAACGCGGTGAACGACCGTCCGCTGCTCCAAGTCGCGGAGGTCGTCGAAGCGGACGGACTGGTCGTCCTGCGCGGATCGCCGGGACCCGTGCAGTTCGCGAAACTGATCCGGCCGATGCTGCGCCGCTGGGACCAGACCGCGGTCAACCACCTTCTCGACACCGGCGACATCGCGGTCGTGGAGGACGAGCCCATCGAGCTGGAGGACGGTGTGCGGATCCGGTTCGAAAAGGGCGGCCGGTACCACCCTGGCATGTACTGGCTCATCCCGGCTCGTGTGGAGACGGGCGACGTCGAGTGGCCGCGTACGACGGCGGGGCCCGAATTTCGCCCACCGCGAGGCGTCGAGCACCACTTCGCGCCGCTGGCCGAGGTCACGGTGGCCAACGGAGCGGTGACCGGGACGGTCGACCACCGCCGCCGCTTCAAGTCCCTGTGTGAACTGACCGCGCTCACGGCGCATCTCTGACCGGGCAACCAGTCATGGAGCATCGTGGGGCTGACCGTGTCCGCACGCTGAAACAGCCCCGACGCACCGGCGACCGGGCCGCCGATGAGTCCATCGGCCGGACTCCGCACCTGGCACATACCGCGATCTCGGGCGGCGGCCGGCCGCTGGAGGCGCACACCAGAAGCCATATGGAGAGCCACTTCGGCCACGACTTCACACAGGTCCGCGTACACACCGACGAACGAGCCGCTGCGGCAGCCCGCGCCCTTCATGCCACCGCCTACACCGTGGGGCCCGACATCGCGTTCGCCGCCGGGACGTACCGGCCCGAGACGCCCGGCGGGCGCCGGCTGATCGCACACGAACTCGCTCACGTGATCCAGCAACGGAACGCTCGAACCGTCGGCGCCGGGATCAGGGTGACGACCACGGACGATCCGGCTGAGCGGGAGGCCCGCGGCCGCGAGACGGGAAGGCCGGTCGCGCTGTCGGCCGTCTCCGAACTTCTCGTGTGTCGCCAGGACGCCGGTATCAGGGACGCAGGCCCGCCGGGGGCGAGAACCGGTACGTCGGCCGAGGAGATCGCCCAAGGCATCGAGCGTCTCCTCAGCACTCCCTCCGAAGTCGCCGGAACCGGGGACTTCCCGGCCGCCTTCCGTGAACTGGCTGCACTCCCCGAAGAGCAGCTCATGGACGTTCTGCACGGACTCTGGAAGTCGGCTCAGTTGTCGCCTCTCCTTGAGGCGATGGGCGCGGCTCCGGCCAACGAGAGCCCTCGGCTGGAAGCCGCCCTTCGCGTCAGCCTCTTGATGTACGGCCCCGCCGACCAGTTCACGCCGGAGCAATATCAGCAAACGGCGGATGCGCTGGACCGGACCTCCCCGTCGCTGCGTGAGCATCTGCTCGACATGATGCTCTCGGTCCGGACCGGCGTGACCATGGCCGTGGCCGCAGAGGGTCTGGCCACGCTCATGAGCATGTCGGCGCCGGAGTTGAACCCGGGACTGGCAGGCGTACGGGGCGCTGTGGCGCCCGGACCATGGGCTCCGCCCGGTAAGCAACCCATCCCCTTCTACATCGGCATGGCCGCCCACATCGGGATAGCGGCCGAGTACCGGTTGCAGCACCCAACGGATGTGGTGCAGACCAACTTCACTCCGATGGACAACCTCTTCCGGCAGCTCGCCCTCATGGGCCATCGGCCGACGCCGGGACGGCTCACGCCGGAGGACATCGGTCTCATGCCCGACATCGCCAATCTGACACGGCTGCACCTGTACGAGATCAAACCTCTCAGTCTGGCCGCCCTCGCCCGCCGCGAAGCGCAGATGTACCGCGGCCTTTTCATCGCCGGCGGGATACCCATGACGCTCGGGCCTCAGGGCGAACCTGGGACCTTCGGGGCGGTGCCCGCACCCGGCGGCGTCTACCTGTTCGAGTCGACCGAACCCGGTGTCATTCTTTACCAGTACCGCAAGGCGCAGGTGCAGCCCGTGCCGGAGACGGTCCGGGAAGGGCGACGGTTCCGGTTGCCGAAGTTCGAGCTGAGGCCGCTTCCGGCGACCGTGGTGCCGGCGACGGCCGGGACCCTGATGATCATCATGATGATCATGGCAATGCTTGTACTGGCGTAGCACGGAGACGGGAGAGGCGCCCCGAATGCCGACAGTGGACGGCGAACTGCGGTTGCCGCGGCACGTCTGCGGGCTCCTGCGAACGGTCCGCAGCACGTGCGCGGTCGCCGCCCGCCGGGTCGCCGCGGGCGGGTCCCTGGTGGACGCGTACGGCCCCGGCGACGTACCCGCCGTCCAGGCGCCCGGGCTGCTCGTCCTGGACGGTCCCAGTCCGCTGTTGCAGCCCCTTCCGCACACCCATGTGTACCTCCCGCACGCCGAGCTCTGGCAACGCATCGACCTCGGTTCGGCTACGGAGCTGTCCGAGGAACGCGTCTTCGACGAGTCCCTCCAACTGCCCTGGGCGGTACTGGCTCTCACGGGCCCCGCCAACCAGATCTGGCTGTTTCCCGGCCATCGGCATCGGCCGTTCCTCAGGGCGGTGCTTCGTTTCTGGCCGGCTCTGACGGCCGCCGACGGCAGGTACAGCGGCGGCGGGCTCTCCGGAGGGTCACTGTGGGAGACCGGAACCAACATCCGGTACGCCCTGGGCCACCTGGGGGCTCCTGTTGACCAGCTGACACGGTCTCTGGAAGCGGACGCCGCAGCCGAGTTGCTGCACTCGACCCTTACGAAGATCGACAACGGGTGACGCCCGGGTGACCCCGTACGGCTCGCCGAGGGCGCCGGGCGGCGCGGAGTACCGGTCATGCTCACCACGCCCCGGCTGGTGCACAACGCCGTGATGATGTGGCGCGGCCAGCAGCTCTCACCGGCCGCGGCGGCCTTCCTCGACCTCGTCCGGAGGGACTCCGGCCCTGCCTCCGCGAGACCTCTGGGCGGCGCTGCGGCCCGGTGCGCGCCCGGAGCGCGGCCGGAGTGTCAGGACCACGGTCAGTCCGAGGGCCACGAGGAGGGCTGCGACGGCGAAGGTCCAGTGCGTGCCGCGAGCCACTTCAGCTGCCGCGGCCGTGGTCACATCACTCGTACCGGCGGCGAAGGCGAAGACCGCTCCCATGACCGATGCGCCGGTCATGAGGCCCAGGTTTCGGGAGAGGTTCAGCATGCCCGAGACCAGGCCACGCTCGTGCGGGGAGACATCCTTCATGACCGCGGTGTTGTTGGCCGCCTGGAAGAGCGCGTAGCAGGCGGTGACGGCGACCAGGGGCAGGACGTATCCGATGACTCCGGCTGCCGTGGGCATCAAGGAGAGCACCACGGCGCCGCCGATGATGCCGCTGAGCCCGACGACGACCATGGTCTCGGCTCCGAAGCGATCGGTGGCGCGGCCTGCCGGGACGCCGGTGAGGGCAGACACCGCGGGGCCCGCTGACATCGCGAGACCGACAAAGGCCGGGTCGAGGTCGAGTGCCCGGGCCAGGTGGAAGGGGCCCACGACGAGGGTGGTCATCATGACGGTCGAGACCAGGGCGCTCGTCGTCAGACCGGCGGCGAGGACGGGGTCGCGGAGCATCGAGAGACTGAGCAGCGGGGAGGAGACCCGCCGCTCGGTGATGACGAACAGGGCGAGGCCCGCCCCCGAGGCGATGAGCAGTCCGATGGCGAGCGGGCCGAACGAGTTCCCTTCGATGGTCATGGCCAGCGCGTAGGCGCCCAGGGTGACCGCCAGCAGGACCGCGCCCGTGAGGTCGAACCGCCGGCGTGCGGCGCTCAATGCCGGTGCGGAGTAGGGCAGCACCCGGAAGGTGAGCGCGAGCGCGAGAAGGCCGAGCGGCACGCCGGCGAGGAAGATCGCACGCCAGCCGAAGACCTCGATCAGGGCTCCACCGAGGGTGGGCCCCAGCGCCGTACCGACTGCCGAGGTCGTTCCGAGCAGTCCCATGACGCTGCCGGTGCGGTCCTTGGGCACCGTCTCACCGACGAAGGCCATGGTCAGCGCCATCATGCACGCGGCCCCGGCTCCCTGCAGTGCCCGGGCGGCGACCAGGAGGGGGAGGTTCGGGGCGAGGCCGCACATCAGCGTCGCAAGGGTGAACACGGCGATGCCAGTCAGCAGAAGGCGACGTCGGCCGATCAGGTCGCCGAGTCGGCCGGCTCCGACGATCAGGGTCGTGATGGCCAGGAGGTAGGCGATCACCACCCACTGGACCTCGTTGAAGGCCGCGTCGAAGGCCACGGCCATGGTCGGCAGGCCGACGTTGGCGATGCTGATGCTCAGTGAGGGCAGAAGCATGGACAGCGACAGGGCGGTGAGCGCCCAGGCCAGTGGTGGACGGCGCGCGGACGATGTCTGCGCAGCCTCGGTGCCCGGAGGGGGTGCTGGTTTCAAGACGAAGGCCTCTTCCTGGAGTCGACGGGGTCGTCATGAACGTAAGTTCCGTTTCGACCTGGCGGAAGACGCAAAGATGGAAAGCCATATGTGCATGAGACGCCATGTCCGAGGCGATCCGTGAGATCGTGTGCGCATGGCCCGGCCCGATCTGAATTTGCTGGTCACACTGGACGTCCTGCTCGAGGAGGGCAGCGTGACGCGCGCGGGGGAGCGGCTTGCGCTCAGTCCGTCCGCGATGAGTCGCGCGCTCGCGCGACTGCGGCGAGCCACGGGGGACCCGCTGCTGGTGCGGGCCGGCCGAGGGCTGGTGCCCACGCCCCGCGCCTTGGAGCTGCGCGACCGTGTGCGTGCCTTGGTCCAGGAGGCCGAGGAGGTGTTGCGGCCGGCCGAGAAGCTGGACCTGGCGACGCTGGAGAGGACGTTCGCCTTGCGCAGCAGCGACGGGTTCGTGGAGAGATTCGGACCCGAATTGGTCGCCAAGGTCGGCAGAGAGGCCCCTGGCGTGCGACTGCGGTTCCTGCAGAAGACCAAGAAGGACGTAAGTCCCTTGCGCGAGGGCATCGTCGACCTGGAGACGGGCGTCGTCGAGGACGCCCTGGCTCCGGACGTGCTGAGCAAGCCCCTGTTCACCGACCGGTTCATCGGGGTGGTGCGGAGCGAACACCCGCTGAGCACCAGGAAGGTGACGACGGCCCGGTACGCCGCCTCACGACACGTGCACGTCTCGCGGCGCGGACTGACGGAGGGACTGGTCGATGAGGCTCTTCACCCGACGGGCCGTCGACGGGACGTCGTGACGGTCGTCGACGGCTTCAGCGCCGCGTTGGCCCTGGCGAGGGCTTCGGACCTGGTCGCCACGGTTCCGGAGCGTCACACCGCGAACCTGCGGCAAGGGATGTGCTCCTTCGAGTTGCCCTTCCGCGCTCCCGAGGTGACGGTGTCGTTGCTGTGGCACGTCCGCCTCGACGCGGACCCGGCTCACCGGTGGCTGCGCGACTGCGTGCTCGGTGTGTGTCGCTTTGACGGACAGGGCTGATGGCTTGCCGAGGCTCCATGGTGATCGCCTGTCCGATCATCTGATTCCTCCGTGGATACTCCGCCTTTCAGGGCGGAGAGGAAACGGACTCCTGCGGAGCAGGACAGGGAAAGCCGATTCGCCGCCAGGGCGGATCGGCGTCCACCAACCAACTGCCCGCGGGGAGTTACACGATGGTTTGCTAGTTTGTGAGCTGTGACCACTCACGTGAAGCGGGCCTTCAAATACCGCTTCTATCCGACCGATGCGCAGGCAGCCGAGCTGTCGCGCACGTTCGGGTGTGTGCGGAAGGTCTACAACATGGCGCTGGCCGCCCGTACCAAGGCGTGGGCACGGCAGGAGCGGGTCAACTACAACGCCACGTCGGCGATGTTGACGGCGTGGAAGAAGACCGAGGAGCTGGCCTACCTGTCCGAGGTCTCCTCCGTGCCGCTGCAGCAGTGCCTGCGGCATCTGCAAGGGGCCTTCGTCAACTTCTGGGAGAAGCGCGGCAAGTACCCGCGCTTTAAGTCCAGGAAGAAGTCCCGCCGGTCTGCTGAGTACACATCGTCGGCGTTCCGGTACCGGAACGGCACTCTGACGCTGGCGAAGATGAAGGACCCGCTTCACATCGTGTGGTCCCGGCCTCTGCCCGAGGGGTCGGTGCCGACGACGGTGACCGTCTCGCAGGACGCGGCGGGACGCTGGTGCGTCTCGATGCTGTGTGAGGACCCGTCCGTGAAGTCGCTCCCGGTCACGGATGTGGCGGTCGGGATCGACGCGGGGATCACCAGCCTCGTGACGCTTTCCACCGGGGAGAAGGTCACCAACCCGAAGTTCGAGCGCAAGGACCGTGTCCGCCTTGCGAAGGCCCAGCGGGAGCTGTCTCGCAAGGCCAAGGGCGACGGTGCGAACCGGGCCAGGGCCCGCCGCAAGGTCGCCAGGATCCATGCCCGTATCGCCGACCGGCGCCGGGACCACCTGCACAAGCTGACCACTCGGCTCGTTCGTGAAAACCAAACGATCGTGATCGAGGACCTGACGGTCCGTACCATGCTCAAGAACCACTCGCTCGCCCGCGCCATCAGTGACGCGAGCTGGACCATGATGCGCGGCATGCTGGAGTACAAGGCTGCCTGGTACGGAAGGGACCTGGTCGCCGTCGACCGCTGGTTCCCCTCCTCCAAGCTGTGCTCTGCCTGCGGCACCATCACCGAGAGGATGCCGCTCAACGTCCGCAACTGGACGTGCGAGGGCTGCGGGACGACCCATGACCGGGACGTGAACGCGGCCATCAACCTCAAGGCCGCCGGGCTGGCGGTTTCTGTCTGTGGAGCCGGTGTAAGACCTCAACGGAGTACTCCGGGCGGGCAGTCGGCGACGAAGCAGAAAACCTCACAGCGCGAGCCGTGAGAATCCCCCTCGTTTACGAGGGGGAGAAGTCAATCCATGCGCACCTCCTCGAGCCGTACGGGCCGGTGCTCCCGCAGCGAGAGGGTGCAGGCCTCGGCGATCCAGCTCGCCTCGATGGCGTCGGCCACCGTGCAGGGGGAGGGGCGGGTGCCGGCCACGACCTCGGTGAACGCGGTGAGTTCGGCGCGGTAGGCCGCGGCGAAGCGGTCCATGAAGAAGTGGTGCGGGGTGCCGGCCGGGAAGGTGGCGCCGGGCTCGATGGAGCGCAGCGGCAGCTTGTCCTCCAGGCCGACCGCGATGCTGTCCTTCATGCCGTGCAGTTCCAGGCGCACGTCGTAACCACGGGCATTATGGCGGGAGTTGGAGACGACGGCGATGGTGCCGTCGTCGAGGGTCAGCAGGGCGGACGCCGTGTCGACGTCGCCCGCCGCGCGGATGTACTCCGCACCCCGGTTGCCGCCGGTCGCGTACACCTCGACCACCTCGCGGCCCGTCACCCAGCGCACGATGTCGAAGTCGTGCACGCCGCAGTCGCGGAAGATGCCGCCCGAGACGGCCACATAGGCGGCCGGGGGAGGGGCGGGGTCGAGGGTGGTGGACCGCACGGTGTGCAGCGGCCCGAGCTCGCCGCTCACCACTGCCCGGCGTGCGGCGACACAGCCCGCGTCGAAGCGTCTGTTGTAGCCGATGTGCACCTCGACGCCGCTGCCCTCCACCGCGCGCAGCACCTTGAGGCTCTCCTCGACGCCACGGGCCACGGGCTTTTCGCAGAAGACGGGGATGCCCGCCTCGACCGCGGCGAGGATCAGCTCCGGGTGCGCGTCGGTCGCGGCGGCGATCACGACGCCGTCCACACCGGCGGAGAACACGGCGTCGGGGGAGTCCACCGCGGTGGCTCCGAACCGCTCGGCGGCCGAGGCGGCGGCCGCAGCCACCGGATCGGTGACCACCAGGGAGTCCACCGCGTCCAGTCCGGCGAGGGTTTCCGTGTGGAACGCGCCGATCCGGCCCAGCCCCATGATGCCGATACGCATGAGAATTCTGCTCCTTCAGCCCGAGGGCGGCTCAGTCGAGTCCGCCGAAGACGATCTGGTCCCAGTCGATGACCGAGCCGGTCACCACACCGCTGCGGTCGGAGAGCAGGAAGACGACGAAGTCGGCGATCTCGTCGACCTGTCCCAGCTTGCCCATGGGCTGTGCCGCGGCGGCCTTCTCGCGCCAGTCGTCGCCCGCGCCGTGGAAGGCGCGCTGCGTGGCGTCCTCGCCCTCGGTGTCCGTCCAGCCGATGTTGAGCCCGTTGATCCGGATGCGGTCCCAGCGATGGGCGTGGGCGGCATTGCGGGTCAGACCCGCGAGACCGGCCTTGGCGGCGACGTACGGGGCGAGGAACGGTTGTCCGCCGTGCTCGGAGGAGGTGATGATGTTGACGATCGTGCCCGGCGCCTTGCGGTCCACCAAGTGCTGAACGGTCGCCTGCATCGCGAAGAACGGTGCTCGCAGGTTGATCGCGATGTGTGCGTCGAACAACTCCGGAGTGGTGTCCAGGAGAGTGCCGCGCGAGGTCAGCCCTGCCGCGTTGACCAGGCAGTCGACCCGCCCAAGGGTGGCCACGACCTGCTGAACACTGTCGCGTGCCTGAGCCGGGTCGCTCAGATCGGCCCGTACGAAGAGCGTGCCCGTGTCCGCCGCGAGCTTCTCGCCGACCTCGGCCCGGCGCCCGGTGAAGGCGACGGTCGCGCCCTCCCGTACGGCCGCTCGGACGATTCCCGCGCCGACGCCCTGGCTGCCGCCGTGGACGAGGACGACCTTGTCATCGAGCAGTCCCATGAGTGCTGTGTCTCCTTCAGCTCTGGCGGCGCTTGGCGCCGGCCCGCAGTTCCTGGCGCAGTTGCTCCGGGGTCCAGCCCTCGGTGACTGCCTGCCAGACGGTGTCCGCCTGAGAGGGCGGCGCGAGACCGTCGACCGGCGGGTCGAGGTCCAGGTTGGTGGGGAAGGCGTAGCCCTCGGCGGTGGCGGCGACCACGCGGCGCAGCCAGTCCTCGCAGGCGCCGTCGGCCTTGCGGCGCAGCAGTACCGGGAAGAGCGCGTTCGCCATCGCCTCGCGGTCCACCGTCTCCATGGCGCGGCCGAAGGCGGAGGAGATCTGCAGCAGGTTCGCCATGCGCTTGATGCCGGTCGAGCGGTTGTGTCCGGCGGCGTGGAAGAGCGCGGGGTTGAAGAAGACGGCGTCGCCCTTGTCCAGCGGGAGTTGGACGTGGTGGGCGTCGAAGTACTCGGCGAACCGCGGCAGTCGCCATGCGAGGTAACCGGGCTCGTACTTCTGCGAGTGCGGCAGGTACAGCGTCGGGCCGGACTCCACGGGCATGTCGCAGTGGGCCACCGCGCCCTGCAGGGTCAGCACGGGGGACAGGCGGTGGACGTGCGCCGGGTAGGCGGCCGCCCGCTCCTGGGTGAGGAAGCCGAGGTGGTAGTCGCGGTGCACGCTTTGCGCGGCGCCGCCCGGGTTGACCACGTTGACCTGCGAGGTCACCTGGTAGGCGGGGCCGAGCCAGGCCTCGGCGAGCAGCGCGATCATGTCGTTGGCGTAGTAGTCGGCGAACGTCTCGGGGGCGCGGACGGCCGTCTTGTCGAGGGCGTTCCACACGCGGTCGTTGGCACCGGGCTTGGCGAAGTGGTCACCGCGGGCCGCGCCCGTGGCACGCTCCTCCTCGATCAGGGCGTTGAAGGTCTCGGACGCCCGGTCCATGACGGCCGGGTCGGTGAACGCCCGCTTGAGGACCACGATGCCCGGCCCGTCCAGCAGAGCGCGGACCAGCTCAGCCTGCACGGACCGACGCCCCTCCGGGGTGACCGTCAGGGCGCGGAGCCGGTCGCTGTCGTACAGCGGCACGTTCTGCTCGACCCGCTCGGCCGAGGGGTAGTCGGCGGCGTCGGTGCGCTGTGCGACGAGTGCGCGGAACGCGTCGAGTTCGCAGTCCTCCTCGGTCAGCCAAGTCCGTGATTCCGCAGGTGTGGGAGACATCCGGGTCCTTTCGCCGTCCCTGTCCTTCTGCCAGTCTTATGAACCCGAACCCATCATTCAATCCGCAGAAACACATCAAAAACCCGTCATCAACATCTGAGGTCAGCCATGCGTCACCCCTATACGATCAGGGAGATTGCCCGTCAGGCCGGACTGAGCGAAGCCACCGTCGACCGGGTCCTCAACGACCGGGGAGGCGTACGGGAGAGCACGATCAGGGAAGTGCGTCAGGCGATCAAGGACCTCGACCGCCAGCAGACCCAGGTCCGCATCGGGGGACGCACCTTCATGATCGACATCGTGATGCAGGCGCCCGAGCGGTTCTCGACTGCCGTACGCGAGGCACTCGAAGCCGAACTGCCCTCCCTGCATCCCGCGGTGGTCCGCTCACGCTTCCACTTCCGTGAGACGGGCACCTCGGCCGAGCTGATCGCGACCTTGGACAAGATCGCCCGGCGTGGTTCGCAGGGGGTGATCCTCAAGGCCCCGGACCTGCCGGAGATCGGTGCCGCCGTCGGCCGACTGGTCGCGGCCGGCATCCCCGTCGTGACCCTGGTGACCGACCTGCCCACCAGCCCGCGCATGGTGTACGTCGGGATCGACAACCGGGCGGCGGGAGCCACCGCCGCCTACCTCCTCGGACAGTGGCTCGGCGACCGGCCCGGCAACGTGCTCACCACCATCAGCCGGGGCTCCTTCCGGGGCGAGGAAGAGCGCGAGATGGGCTTCCGCGGCGCGATGCGCCTCGCGCATCCCCAGCGCTCCCTGGTGGAGGTCACCGACAGCGACGGACTGGACGCCACCCAGCGCGACCTCGTCATCGAGGCACTCGAGCGCGACGAAGACATCTGCGCGGTGTACTCCATGGGCGGGGGCAACCTCGCGACCCTCGACGCCTTCGACACCCTCGGGCGGGAGTGCGCGGTGTTCATCGCCCACGACCTGGACCACGACAACACCCGGCTGCTGCGCGAGCGCCGCCTGTCCGCGGTCCTCCATCACGATCTGCGCCAGGACGTGCGCCGCGCCTGCCAGACCATCATGCGGGCCCACAAGGCACTCCCCGACGACGGACCCTCCCTGCCCTCGGCGATCCAGGTGGTCACGCCGTACAACATGCCGCCCGGGATCTCGCCCCTGCCGTTCGCCGACTGAACCCGCTGTCTGCGCATGCAGATGGTGTTCCTAATATGGAACGCCAGTTGAGGCGTGCCGGGGCGCGGCGGCGTCGTGCGGGAGCGAGAAGGTCACGTGAGAGAACTGATCGCCGGTCAATCGGGCACCGGTTCGGTGTTGTTGCTCCTCGCGGCGGGGGTCGCTTCCGGGCTCGCCGGTTCGATCGCCGGTCTGGCCTCGCTGTTCAGCTACCCCGCGCTGCTCGCCGCCGGCCTTCCGCCCGTGGCGGCCAACGTCACCAACACCGTGGCCCTCTTCTCCAACACGGTGGGAACCGCCGCCGGATCCCGGGCAGAACTGCGCGGGCAGCGCGGGCGTCTCGTCCGACTCGCGATCACGGCGGCGCTGGGCGGGGCGATCGGCGCGGCCCTGCTGCTCAGCACACCGTCCTCGACCTTCGAACGGGTCGTACCGTGGCTCATCGCCCTCGGCTCGGTGCTGATCCTGGCGCGCGAACCCCTGCGGCGCCTGACCACACAGCGCGACCCGGACTCGGCCTCCGCGCCCCGGCTCCCCGTCGCCTGCGCGGTCCTCCTGGTCGGCCTGTACGGGGGGTACTTCGGTGCCGCGGCCGGCGTACTGATGCTGGCCGTCCTCTCCCTGTCCGCGACGGAGCCGCTACCGGTGACCAACGCCGTCAAGAACATCGCCACCGGCGCCGCCAACGTCACCGCTGCCCTCGCCTACGCCTTCCTCGCCCCGGTCGACTGGGGCGCGGCCGCCACGCTCGGCGTCGGCTGCTTCCTGGGCGCATGGATGGGACCGGCGGTCGTACGCCGACTGCCCGAGGCACCGCTCCGGGTCGCGATCGCCCTCGCGGGACTGGGGCTCGCCTGGAGCCTGTGGCGCGATGCCACGACGTCCTGACGAGCCGTCGGAAGGACAAGGGCGAGGAGCGACCGCGCTCGTGCGGGAGCGGCCGGAGACGCGAAAACGATCTACGAGAGAGGGAAGGAGCGGGCCGCGCGCGTGCGGGAGCGGCGCCTGGTGCGTCGATGAGCACACGGGGGCGTTCCGGCTGCGCTCGCTGCTGCCGTTCGGACCGCGACCTCACGAGGCACCAGGCATCTCCGGTGCCCTTCGAGGACGCGGGGCGAGGGTGTTGAGGGGGGACAGGACGTTCTGGAGCGCCGGTGAGCGACGCGCCACGTCGGTCACGGGCGACGCCGACCGCCGGCGCTCCATCGTTCCTCGCTCGGCTCGTGTGGTCAGCCCCGGTCCAGGATCGCCGCGAGGGCCTGCTCCAACGCCGTCTTCGGATCCGCTGACGCTCCTTCGGACCGCCACGCGACGAACCCGTCGGGGCGGACCAGCACCGCACCGTCCGTGCTGACGCCGTGGACCTCGGCCCAGTCCATGTCGCTCGCGGGCGACAGCTCGGCGTCGGGCCGGTTGCCGATCCGGTACGAGTCGAGCGGCATGGACAGCCGCTCCGCGACGACCTGTGCCGCGGAGTGCCACTCGCAGGCGCCGTCCATGGAGCTCAGCAGCACCATGGAGCGCTCGTACAGGTCGAGGGTGGAGGTCCGGCTGCCCGAGCGGTTCAGCCACATGTGCGGCGCCCGGCTCCCGGGCTCGCCCGTCAACCGCATGCCTTCGGGCACGACCGGCATCGCCGCGTCGGCACCCAGGACCGCGCCCTGCGGATAGCGATAGCCCAGCGCCACATTGAGGATTCCGCCCTTGCCGCCGGGACCGCCGGGACCACCGGGACCACCAGGGCCGCCGGGACCACCAGGGCCTCCACGACCGCCGGTACCGCCAGGGCCGCCGGTACCGCCCACGCCGGGGCCGGGCGTGAACCCGGGGTGGCTGTGCTCGACCGAACGCGACGAGGCGCGCGCGCTCGTCGCCTCCGCGACCGGCCGGCGCTCCGCGTCGTAGGACTTGAGCAGCCCGGGTCCGGCCCAGCCGCGCAACACGGCGGCCAGCTTCCAGGCGAGGTTGTGCGCGTCCTGGATACCGGTGTTGGAGCCGAACGCCCCGGTGGGGGACATCTCGTGGGCCGAGTCGCCCGCGAGGAACACCCTGCCGTCCGCGTACCGTTCGGCGACCCGCTCGGCGGCGTGCCAGGCGGCCCTGCCGGTGATCTTCACATCGAGATCCGGCACACCCGTGGCCCGCCGGATGTGCTCCGCGCACCGCTCGTCGGTGAACTCCTCAAGGGTTTCCCCGTGTTCGGGGTGCCAGGGGGCGTGGAACACCCAGTGCTCCTTGTTGTCGACCGGCAGGAGGGCACCGTCTGCCTCCGGATTGGTCAGGTAGCAGACGATGAAGCGCCGGTCACCGACCACGTCCGCGAGGCCGCGGGAGCTGAAGGTGACGCTCACGTTGTGGAACAGGTCGCCCGGCCCGGTCTGCCCGATGCCGAGCCGCTCGCGGACGGGGCTGCGCGGACCGTCCGCCGCGACGAGGTAGTCCGCGCGGATCGTGGTGTGCTCACCGGTGTCGCGGCTCTTGACCTGTGCGGTCACCCCCTGGGAATCCTGGTCGAACGACATCAACTCCGTGGAGAACCGCAGATCTCCGCTCAGCTCCCGCGCGCACTCCAGGAGCACCGGCTCGAGGTCGTTCTGGCTGCACAGACACCACGCGCTGGGGCTGAAGCGCGCGAGCCCGCCGCCCGGGTCGATCTCCTTGAACAGCCATTCACCGGCATCGCCCACCAGGGTCGGCGTCTGCATGATGCCGTGGTTCTCCGCCAGAACCGAAGCAGCGTCCCGGATGCGCTGCTCTGCCCCCGCCACCCGGAACAACTCCATCGTCCGCACGTTGTTTCCCCGTCCGCGCGGATGGATCGACGTGCCCGAGTGGCGCTCGACGAGCATGTGCGGCACGCCGAGACGCCCCAGGAACACAGAGGTGGACAGGCCCACCAGAGAACCGCCGACGATAAGGACCGGCGTGTGCTGACCGACCTCGCCGGCCTCTTCCAATCGGTTCATTGAATGCCTCCAGAGTCACCTGCGACGCGAGTCAGGAACGGTTCGCAGATTCCTTGCCCGGTGCGGACCGGTTCGCGCGCAGGGGGCACCCGGATGGCACGCAGTTCACTCGTCCGCACCGTGGGGCTCGCGCGCATCGGGGGTCGCGTCAACGATCGGCTCATGGCGACCCCGGCCTCGGCGGTCGTTCCTGACCTTCCGTGAAAAAGAGGAGAGGTGTGCCGGATGACCACTTCGGGACGTATATCGCAATCGGCGTTCGACGGCTCCAGGCTGCGGGTGATCCTGCTGCTCGATCTGTACGAAGGAGCCCAGCAGCAATTCCTCGACGCATACGAGCACATGCGCAATCACGTCGCGTCCGTCCCCGGACACATCAGCGACCAGCTCTGCCAGTCCATCGAGAACCCCTCGCAGTGGCTCATCACCAGCGAATGGGAGAGCGCACCTCCCTTCCTCGCCTGGGTGAACAGCGAGGAGCACGTCGAGACGGTCAGGCCGATGCACAGCTGTGTCCGGGACACCCGGTCGATGCGCTACAGCATCCTTCGCGAGACCAGCCCCGCTCAGCCGCTCTCATCGGAGTCGGCCAAGTCGGGTATGCAGGTGGAGGCCCGCGTGGGCGAAGGTGTGGCACGCCATGCCCTCACCTTTACCGTCAAGCCGGGCTCCGAGTCGAAGGTCGCGGAGATCCTGGCCGGGTACAAGTCGCCCGAGGCCAAGGTCGACGAGAACACCCGGCTGCGCCGCACCTCGCTCTTCATGCACGGCAACCGCGTCGTGAGGGCCGTGGAAGTGGAGGGCGACCTCCTTGCGGCACTGCGCCACGTCGCGCGCCAGCCCGAGGTGCGGGCGGTCGAGGAGGCCATCAACCCGTACCTGGAACAGGACCGGGACCTGACCGACGCCGACTCGGCGCGGGTCTTCTTCACCCGGGCCGCGCTGCCGGCCGTGCACCACGTGGTGGCCGGCCGGCCGGAACCCGCCGACCTGCGGCGCCACGCGCTGTACTACCCGGCGAAGCCGGGCTGCGGGATGGAGCTGGCGCGGTTGCTCGCCCATCAGGACGAGGCCGCGGCGGACGACCCGGGCAGCCCGGTGTACGGCAGCACGGTCTTCCAGCGCGACGACATCGTGGTGCGTCTCGTCGACCTCGTGGGTGAGCTCGACATGGACCCCGCCGCCTCGCTCGGCCTCAAGGGCCCCAAGAAGGCCGCGGAGCTGGAGCGTCTCCTCGACGGTGCCGCGATCGGCGTCGAGGGCTCCCTGGAGACGGAACGCAACATCAACCGCCTCCTGTCGCACGCCGACATGATGCCCATCACCGACCGCAGCGCGGCGGATTCCTGACGGACGGCCGCGGACCGTGTCCGCGGCCGTTCCACCCGGACGTCACTGCCACACCCGGAGGTATCAACCATGATCAAGCAGCATCCACGCATCGTGGACCTGAGCGAGACGGAACCCAACCGCAGGCGCGGAGGTGACCTGCGGGCCATGCTCACTCCCGCCACGTGCGGTTCCACCAGCGGCTTCATGGGCCTGGCCATCGTCCAGCCCGGCGAGCGGATCGGCGAGCACTACCACCCGTACTCCGAGGAGTTCGTGTACGTCGTCGCCGGCGCGCTAGAGGTGGACCTGGACGGCGACACGCACGCGCTGAAGCCCGATCAGGGCCTCTTGATCCCGATCAACATGCGGCACCGCTTCCGCAACGTCGGCGACACGGAAGCCCGCATGGTCTTCCACCTGGGCCCGCTCGCCCCGCGTCCGAGCCTCGGCCACGTCGACACGGAGGTGACCGACGACACCGTGCCCACCCGCGAGTTCGCCACCGCCGGGCCCGACCTGTCCCCTCCGGACCACGGACAGCCGTCCGAGCGAAGTGGGGCCATAAAGTGACCCGGCGGGTGGCCGTCACCGGTATCGGTGTGGTCGCTCCGGGAGGCACCGGGGCGACGGCGTTCTGGGACCTGCTCTCCAACGGTCGTACCGCGACCCGCGGCATCACGCTGTTCGATCCGGCGGGCCTGCGCTCGCGCATAGCCGCCGAATGCGACTTCGACCCGCTCGCGCACGGCCTGGACGGGGAGCTGCGCGACCACGCCGACCGGTACATACAGTTCGCCGCGGTTGCCGCCTCCGAAGCCGTACGCGACTCAGGACTCGACACCGGCAGGGAGAACCCCTGGCGTGTCGGAGTCTCCCTGGGCAGCGCCGTCGGCGGCACCACCCGCCTGGAACACGACTACGTCCTGGTCAGCGAGGGAGGCCGGCGGTGGGACGTGGACCACCGCGCGGCCGAGCCGAAGCTGCACATGGCGTTCTCGCCCAGCACGCTCGCCTCGCTCGTCGCCGAGCGGTTCGGTGCCCAGGGCCCGGTGCAGACCGTCTCCACCGGCTGCACATCCGGACTCGACGCGGTCGGCTACGCCTTCCACACCATCGAGGAAGGCCGGGCCGACGTCTGCATCGCGGGGGCGTCGGACTCGCCGATATCCCCGATCACCATGGCCTGCTTCGACGCGATCAAGGCGACCTCACCCAACAACGACGACCCCGAGCACGCCTCCCGGCCCTTCGACGCCCACCGCAACGGCTTCGTGATGGGCGAGGGCGGAGCGGTGCTGGTCCTGGAGGAGTACGAGCACGCCCGTGCCCGCGGCGCGCACGTGTACTGCGAGATCAGCGGCTACGCCACCTACGGCAACGCCTACCACATGACCGGTCTGACCAGTGAGGGGCTGGAGATGGCCCGGGCGATCGACACCACGCTCGACCAGGCCCGCATCGACCCCTCGTCGATCGACTACGTCAACGCGCACGGCTCGGGCACCCGCCAGAACGATCGGCACGAGACCGCCGCGGTCAAGCGGTCCCTGGGCGCTCACGCCTACGACATACCCATGAGCTCCATCAAATCCATGGTGGGGCACTCGCTGGGCGCGATCGGAGCGATAGAGGTCGTCGCCTGCGTCCTCGCCCTGAAGCACCAAGTGGTGCCGCCCACGGCGAACTACGAAACTCCCGACCCCGAGTGCGACCTGGACTACGTGCCGCGCACCGCACGCCCGCGGAAGCTGAAGAACGTGCTCTCCGTCGGCAGCGGATTCGGCGGTTTCCAGTCCGCGGTGCTCCTGACCGGGCCGGATGGGAGGACATGATGAGCACTCAGCGCCCCCGGCGCGCGGCCGTCACCGGGATCGGTGTGATCGCGCCCAACGGTGTGCGCGCCGACGCGTACTGGAAGTCCGTCAGGGAAGGTCTCGGCGTTCTGGACCGGATCACCCGCGAGGGATGCGAGCACCTGCCGCTCCGCATCGCGGGCGAGGTCCGGACCTTCGACGCCGCGGCCCTCATCGAGGAGCGCTTCCTCGTCCAGACCGACCGCTTCAGCCACTTCGCCATGGCCGCGGCCGCCCTCGCCCTCGACGACGCCGGGCTCGGCAGCGTTGACCCCGCTGAGCCGTACGACATCGGCGTGGTCACCGCCGCGGGGTCCGGAGGCGGTGAGTTCGGACAGCGAGAACTGCAGAAGCTGTGGGGACAGGGATCCCGGTTCGTCGGCCCGTACCAGTCCATCGCCTGGTTCTACGCCGCCAGCACCGGCCAGATCTCCATCCGGAGCGGCTTCAAGGGGCCCTGCGGAGTGGTCGCGAGCGACGAGGCGGGTGGCCTGGACGCCATCGCGCACGCCGCCCGGGTGGTGCGGCGCGGCACCGGCGCGGTGGTCGTCGGCGCCGCGGAGGCGCCCCTCGCCCCGTACTCGATGGTCTGCCAGCTCGGCTACCCCGAGCTCAGCACCGTCGAGGACCCCGCTCGCGCCTACCGCCCCTTCACCACGGGAGCCTGTGGCTTCGCGCCCGCGGAGGGCGGCGCCATACTCGTCGTCGAGGACGAGTCCCGTGCCCGTGAGCGCGGCACACCCATCCGGGCCACCGTGGCCGGTCATGCCGCCACCTTCACCGGCGCCTCCCGCTGGGAGCGCTCCAGAGAGGGACTCGCCCACGCGATCCGTGGCGCCCTCGACGAGGCCGGCTGCGCCCCGGAGGAGATCGACGTCGTGTTCGCCGACGCCCTCGGCGTACCGGAGGCGGACCGCGCCGAAGCCCTGGCCATCGCCGACGCCCTGGGGGCGCACGGCACCCGCGTACCCGTCACCGCACCCAAGACCGGAACCGGGCGGAGCTACTGCGCGGCACCCGTGCTGGACACCGCGGCCGCGGTGCTCGCCATGGAACACGGCCAAGTACCCCCCACTCCCTACGTGTTCGACATCTGCCACGACCTCGACCTGGTGATGTCTCGCGCTCGCCCCGCCGAGCTGCACACGGCCCTGATCCTCAGCAGGGGACTCATGGGCTCCAACGCGGCGCTCGTAGTGCGCCGCGGCGGCGACTCCGCCCGGTAGGACCGGGCGGGAAGGAGAAGACACATGATCATCGAAGTCACTGTCGGAGAACTGGCCACGCTGATGAAGCAGGCGGCCGGTGTCACCGTCGACCCCAAGGATCTCGAGCACTCGTCGGACTCCCCGTTCGGCACCCTCGGCCTCGACTCGCTCGGCCTGCTCGGCATCGTCGGCGAGCTGGAGAACCGGTACAGCCGGCCGCTGCCCGTCGACGCGGAGCGCTGCAAGACGCCCCGTGAGTTCCTCGACCTCGTCAACACCACCCTCAAGACCGGAGTCTGAAGTGGCAGGACACACCGAGAACAGCATCACCATCGACGCCCCTCTCGACCTCGTCTGGGACATGACCAACGACATCGAGAACTGGCCTCAGCTCTTCAGCGAGTACGCCTCGCTGGAGGTGCTCTCCCGTGACGGCGACACGACGACCTTCCGCCTGACCATGCACCCCGACGAGAACGGCAAGGTGTGGAGCTGGGTCTCGGAACGGACCATGGACCGCGCCAAGCGGACCGTCATGGCCCGCCGCGTCGAGACGGGACCCTTCGCGCACATGAACATCCGGTGGGAGTACAAGGAGACCTCGGAGGGCACCCACATGCACTGGGTGCAGGACTTCGCGATGAAGCCCGACGCCCCGGTCGACGACGCCTGGATGACGGACAACATCAACCGCAACTCGCGCGTCCAGATGGCCCTCATCCGGGACAGGATCGAGCAGGTCGCCCGGGACCGCCGCAACGCGCCCGTCATGCCCGGCTGATCGTCGGCCCAGGAAGGACACCCGATGCACCACGCCCTGATCGTCGCGCGTATGGCGCCCGATTCGGCGCCCGCGATCGCCGATGTGTTCGCCGCCTCCGACCGCGGCGAACTCCCGCACCTGATCGGCGTCAACCGGCGCAGCCTCTTCCAGTTCGGCGACGTGTACCTGCACCTCATCGAATCCGACCAGGACCCCGCGCCCGCCATCGCGAAGGTGGCCGGGCATCCCGAGTTCCGGAGCATCAGCGAGCAGCTGTCGGCGTACGTCAGCGCGTACGACCCGCAGACCTGGCGCAGCCCCAAGGACGCCATGGCGCACTGCTTCTACCGCTGGGAACGGGACGCGGCCTCCTGAGCGAGCCGGGAGAAAAACCCGAGGCCGCCGGCTCCGCGAACGACGCGGAACCGGCGGCCTCGGGTTTTCTGCGGGTCGTTTTCTCCGGGCCGGTGGGAGAGGCCGGCCCGGAGAGGGTCAGCCGGGGATGGTGCACTCGAAGGCGTGCAGATACGCGTTGACCGGGCGGATCTCGCCGATGACCAGGCCCGCGGCTGTCAGCCGATCGACCATGCTCTGCTGCGTGTGCTTCGCGCCGCCGACATTGAGGAGCAGCAGCAGGTCCATGGCCGTCGTGAACTTCATCGACGGCGTGTCGTCCACGAGGTTCTCGATGACGACGACGCGGGCACCAGGTCGCGCCGCCTTGCGGACGTTCGCCAGCGCCCTGCGGGTGCTTTCGTCGTCCCACTCCAGGATGTTCTTGATGATGTACACATCCGCCTGGACCGGGATGTCCTCGCGGCAGTCCGCGGCCACGATCCGTACCCGGTCGGCAAGCGAACCTCCGTCCCGCAGGCGCGGATCGGCGTTCTCGACCACACCCGGCAGGTCGAGCAGCGTGCCGTGCATCGTGGGGTGCTTCTCCAGCAGACTGGCCACGACCTGTCCCTGTCCGCCGCCGATGTCCGCGACGGAGGACACCTCCCGCAGATCGAGAAGCTGGGCGACGTCCCGCGCCGACTGCTCGCTGGACGTCGTCATGGCCCGGTTGAACACGTACGCCGACTCGGGGGCCTCTTCGTTGAGGTACTCGAAGAACTCCCTGCCGTACACGTCCTCGAAGACGTTCCGGCCGGAGCGCACCGCCTCGTCGAGCTTCGGCCAGACGCTCCACGTCCAGGGCTCGGTGCACCACAGTGCGATGTACCGCAGGCTGTGCGGATCGTCCTCGCGCAGCAGCCGGGACATCTCCGTGTGCGCGAAGGTACCGTCGGGGTGCTCCACGAAGACCCCTTGGCAGGACAGCGCGCGCAGCAGCCGCCGCAGGGTCTTCGGCTGGGTCTTCACCGCCGCCGCCAGGTCCTCCACGCTCATGGGCGTGTCTTCGAGAGCGTCGGCCACACCCAGGCGGGCGGCGGCGCGTACGGCGGCGGCGCACGCCGCCCCGAAAGCGAGCTCCCTCAGCCGCATGGACGGCGGGGGAGCCTGATCAACGGTCGTCATCGATTGCCTCGCTTCTGCTGTCGTGCTGTGTGGGGGGTGGGGAGCGGACCGGTCAGCACATTCCGGCGGGCTCGGAGACCGCGCACGTGTTGCCGTGGAAGGTGTTGCTCTTGCTGGTGTCCCGGTTGGCCAGATCGGCCGTGCTGTTGCGCATCACCACGTTGTCGCGGATCTCATTGCGCTGGTTGAGGGCACCCACGAAGCTCTTGAACAGCACGATGCCGCCCGACAGCGGGGATTGGCCCACGTTGTCCTCGACCATGTTGTTCGTCACCAGCGTGTCCTCGGTACCGGTGAGGACGATCCCCGAGCCCTGGAGGTAGGGCAGCCGAGGGGTCTTCGGACAGTATTTGTTGTTGGCGTGGATGTAGTTGTGGCGCACGCTCAGCGCCCCTGCGCGCGGCTTGGACTCGTCACCCACGACGAACACGGCGGTGCAGTTGCCGGTCGCTTCGTTGTGATCGACGGTCAGGTTCCGCAGCCGCCGCACCGTGACGCCGACCCGGTTGTCGAGCAGACGGTTGTGACTGACCACCGCCCCCTTGGTGTCCCGGGCCCCTTCCTCGGTATCGACCGTGTTGGACAGGAACAGGCCGGCGTCGCCGTTGGCCTGGACCGTGTTGTCGCGGAACACCCCGCGGACGGACCTCTCCTGGGCGATGCCCCACTGGCCATTCTTCTCGGAGGTCACGTCCCGGACCGTCAGCCGGTCGGTCCCCGACGCCCACAGGCCGTGCTTGGCAAAGCCTCTGAGGGTCAGTGAGCGTACGGTGACGCGCGCGACGGGGCTGCTGTCCGTGCCGGTCACGCAGATGCCGTTGCCGGCCTTGGCGCACGTGCTGTCGCCGGAGCCCGCGCCGGGCACGATGACGGTGGACCGGGCGTCGGAGCCCCGCAGCGTCAGGTCCGACACGGTGATACGGACGCTCTCATGGTAGGTACCGGGGGCGAGGACGATCGTGTCCCCCGGTTTCGCGGTGTTCACAGCCTTCTGGATCGATTCGCCCGCTCTCACCCGGTGCACCGTCAGGTTGTCGGCCGACGGGGCGGCACCGATCCCCGAGGCCACGACAGCCGCGGTGCAGGCGAGGTAGGCCATCTGTCGTTTGGTCATAGGCCGAAGCTATGAGGGGGTGTTCCGGCTCGCCACCGCTGATCACCCAGGTGGGCAGACCCCGTCACCCCTCGGCCTTACGGCCTGACGAGCGGCACCTGTCGCGGGAGGCGGCGCGGTGGCGGCGGGGGTAACTGCTCGACCCTGACATCGAGGAGCGAGTGGCGGCAGTGGTACGACGGGACGGTGTCGACAAGGAGTAGATACGTGATCGTCGTGCCGCAGCCGATCCGGCCCGGGCCGATGCTCAGCTCCGAGCCGTGCACCGAGACCGGCGGGGGTTGCGCCGCGCTCGGCTCCGACTCCGTGCCGATCATCTCCAGGTAGGGCACGGCGAGGTCGACGCGGAAGGGCTGTCCCCGGTCGAACGCACTGCTCGGGATGTCGCGCCGGCCGGGGTTGGTGAGCACCAGCCGCACCAGGTGCGGATCGGTGAGCAGGGTGCCGTTCCGCCGGATCTCCAGCCGCCCCCCGATGAGCTGGTTGACCAACGGGTCATGGCACGTCGTGTAGGTGAGGCGCCGCCGGGGATGCGAGGCGCGCAGCGCGGCCCAGATCGCGCCGCACCCCATGAGGACGGCGACGGCGACACCCGCCGCGGTCCAGAAGGTCTCCGCGGCGTAGAAGGCGCCGGACGCGACGGGCGCGGGGTGGTGAACGTCGTACACGGGCAGCCCGACGCGCCGAGGGGCCGGCCGCGCGTCGTACTCCATTCGTACGTGCGGCAACTGTTCCGGTCGATCGTTCACCGCCCCGGCCCGCCGACGGTCCTTTGGTGACGGATGGTCAGGGGCGGCCGTACCGGCCGTCGTGCGCCCCGCCCAGGAACGCGGTCCACTCGGCGGGCGAGAAGACGAGGGCCGGACCGCCGGTGTCCTTCGAATCCCGTACGGCGACGACGCCCTCGGCGAAGGCGACCTCGACGCACGCTCCGTTGCCGGAACTGCGGCGGCTCTTGCGCCACTCGGCGCCCCTCAGATCGACCTGCCGGGCGGTCCGCCCGTCGTGCCTGCTCATGTGCTGTACAACTCCCTTGCGATTTTCTCCAGGGTGGCGGGTGTCTCCTGCGGGTCGGGAGCCGCGGCGCGCACCAGGTCGAAGGTCTGGATGAAGGTGCGGACGTCGCGTTCCTTCTCCAAGTACACGTTGCCTGCGATGGAGTTGACGTAGACGACGGTGGGGGTGCGGGGTTCGAACTCCAGGAGGGAGAACATCCCGGCCAGCGCCGCGTGAGCCCCCTTCGCCGTCGGCATCACCTGGATCGTCACGTTCGGCATCGTCGTCGCCTCGGCCAGATACGCGAGCTGGGCCGCCATGACGTCCTTGCCGCCGACCGGGCGGCGCAGCGCACTCTCCTCGAGCACCACCCACAGCTCCAGCGGCTCGGGCTCCCGGGTCAGCAGGGCCTGGCGCTCCTTGCGGAAGCGCACCAACTGATCCACCTCGTCGGGCTCGTTGGGGCGGGCCGCGGCGATCACTGCACGGGCGTAGTCCTCGGTCTGCAACAGGCCGTGCACGAAGGTCGGTTCGTACGAGCGCAGGGCACGCGCGTCGGACTCCAGGCCCGCGTAGGTGGCCATGCCCGAGGGCAGCACCTCTCCGTAGTGGGCCCACCAGCCCTGCTGCTGGGCGTCCTTGTGGATCTGCATGACCGTCTCGGTCTGGGCCGGGTCCGTGACGCCGTACCACTGCAGCAGGTCCCGTACATCGCGTGCCTTGATGGGGGCCTGGCCGGTCTCCACCCGGCTGATCTTGGACATCGAGCACTCCAGATGGGCCGCCACGTCCTCGATCTTCTTGCCCGCGTGCTCACGCAGCCGTCGCAGCTCGGATCCGAGCTGGCGGCGCCGTACGGTCGGTCCACCGGCTGTGGCCATCGCCCCTCCCCACACTGGATGTGGTGACGTATTGCTCCACGCAAGTGTGCCGGATCCTCAACTTCCCTGTCATGCCGTTGACTTGGTTGGAGACATTTGGCCAACGCAATTGCGTGGAGGAAATCGCTCGGCATCGAACAGAGCCGATCGCCTGTCACAACGGACGGGCCGATCGCCCGTCACAACGGACAGAGCGAGCGCCCGTCACACGCAACCGCCCCGGCCGGAGGATCCGGCCGGGGCGGGCACAGTCACGGACCTGGGTCCGCGGGGTGGTGCGTGTGTCAGGCGAGGGTCGCCAGCGCCTCGTTCCAGGTCGTCGACGGGCGCATGACCGCCGCGGCCTTGGCCGCGTCGGGCTGGTAGTAGCCGCCGATGTCGGCCGGGGAGCCCTGGACCGCGAGCAGCTCGTCCACGATCGTCTGCTCCTGCGCGGAGAGCGTCTCGGCGAGCGGGGCGAACGCCTTGGCGAGGTCGGCGTCGTCGCTCTGCCCCGCCAGCTCCTGCGCCCAGTACAGGGACAGGTAGAAGTGGCTGCCGCGGTTGTCGATGCCGCCGACGCGACGGGTCGGGGACTTGTCCTCGTTGAGGAAGGTCGCCGTGGCGCGGTCGAGGGTGTCGGCGAGGACCTGGGCGCGCGCGTTGCCCGTGGTCGTCGCGAGGTGCTCGAAGCTGGCCGCGAGGGCGAAGAACTCGCCCAGGCTGTCCCACCGCAGGTAGTTCTCCTTGACCAGCTGCTGCACGTGCTTGGGCGCGGAGCCGCCGGCACCCGTCTCGAACAGGCCGCCGCCCGCCATCAGCGGGACGACGGAGAGCATCTTGGCGCTGGTGCCCAGCTCCAGGATCGGGAACAGGTCGGTGAGGTAGTCGCGCAGCACGTTGCCGGTGACGGAGATGGTGTTCTCGCCGCGGCGGATGCGCTCCACGGAGAGCTTGGTGGCCTCCTGCGGGGACAGGATGCGGATGTCCAGGCCCTCGGTGTCGTGCTCCGGCAGGTACTGCTTGACCTTCTCGATGAGGACGGCGTCGTGGGCGCGGTTCTCGTCCAGCCAGAACACGGCCGGGTCGCCGGTGGCGCGAGCGCGGGTGACGGCGAGCTTGACCCAGTCGCGGATCGGCGCGTCCTTGGCCTGGCAGGCGCGGAAGATGTCGCCGGCGGAGACGGTCTGCTCCAGGACGACATTGCCGGCCTGGTCGACCAGACGGACCGTACCGGTGGTCGGGATCTCGAAGGTCTTGTCGTGGCTGCCGTACTCCTCGGCCTTCTGCGCCATCAGGCCGACGTTCGGGACCGAGCCCATCGTCGCCGGGTCGAAGGCGCCGTTGGCGCGGCAGTCGTCGATGACGACCTGGTAGACGCCGGAGTAGCTGCTGTCCGGCAGGACCGCGAGGGTGTCGTGCTCCTGGCCGTCCGCGCCCCACATGTGGCCGGAGGTGCGGATCATGGCCGGCATGGAGGCGTCGACGATGACGTCGGACGGGACGTGCAGGTTGGTGATGCCCTTGTCGGAGTCGACCATCGCCAGCTCCGGGCCCTCGGCGAGCTCGGCGTCGAAGGACGCCTTGATCGCGTCGCCCTCGGGCAGCCCCTCCAGGCCCTTGAGGATGCCGCCGAGACCGTCGTTCGGGGTCAGGCCCGCCGCGGCGAGCGTCTCGCCGTACGCGGCGAACGTCTTCGGGAAGAACGCGCGCACCACGTGACCGAAGATGATCGGGTCGGAGACCTTCATCATCGTGGCCTTGAGGTGAACCGAGAACAGCACGCCCTCGGCCTTGGCGCGGGCGATCTGCGCCGTGAGGAACTCGCGCAGCGGCGCGACGCGCATGACGGCCGCGTCCACGACCTCACCCGCGAGGACCGGTACGGACTCACGCAGCACGGTGGTGGAGCCGTCGTCGCCCGCCAGCTCGATACGCAGCGCGCCGGCCTCGGAGATCACCGCGGACTTCTCGGTGGAGCGGAAGTCGTCGACGCCCATGGTGGCGACGTTCGTCTTCGACTCCGGCGTCCACTTGCCCATGCGGTGCGGGTGGGTCTTGGCGTAGTTCTTGACCGACGCGGGGGCGCGGCGGTCCGAGTTGCCCTCGCGCAGCACCGGGTTCACGGCGCTGCCCTTGACCTTGTCGTAACGGGCGCGGATGTCGCGCTCCTCGTCCGACTTCGGGTCGTCCGGGTAGTCCGGAAGCGCGTAGCCCTGCGCCTGCAACTCGGCGATCGCGGCCTTCAGCTGCGGGATCGACGCCGAGATGTTCGGCAGCTTGATGATGTTGGCCTCGGGCGTCTTGGCCTGCTCACCGAGCTCGGAGAGGGCGTCCGCGATGCGCTGGTCCTCCGAGAGGAACTCGGGGAAGAGGGCGATGATGCGCCCGGCCAGCGAGATGTCACGGGTCTCCACAGTGACACCCGCCTGCGAGGCGTACGCCTGGACCACCGGCAGGAACGAATACGTCGCCAGGGCCGGGGCCTCGTCAGTGTGCGTGTAAATGATGGTCGAGTCAGTCACCGGGTGCTCCGCTCCACGTCTGCAACATTGCTCGACATCAAGATATCTCGTGAACGACCCCGACTCGACAGGGGTCCGCCCCGGGCGGGGCGAGTGAAGGAGGCAAGGAAGTGCCGCGCCGCAGGCAACCTCGCCCCTCGCTCGTGCGTACTGCAAGGAGATCGATCATCCGATCCGACGGCGGGGCCGCCGGCCCCGGCCGCCCGAACGAAAGCGAACCATGAGATATCGCAGCAGAGTGACGGCCCCTGCGGCCGCCCTGATCGGCACGGCCGCGGCGCTCACCGCGGCCCCCTCGGCGTCCGCGCGGCCCCGGGCCTTACGGACGGAGGCCACCCCGGGCGCGGAGACCCTCGGCGACCCCGTCTTCCCGGCCCTCGGCAACGACGGCTACCGCGTGAGCGCCTACCACCTCGCCTTCTCGTACGACGCGACGACCCGCCTGGTCGACGCCACCGCGACCCTCACACTGTGCGCGACCCAGAACCTCTCCCGCTTCTCGCTCGACGCGCTCGGCCTGGACATCCGGGCGGTGCGCGTCGGCGGCCAGGCGGCCGGCTTCGAGCAGGTGGAGGAGAAGCTGCGCATCACGCCCGACCGGACCCTGCCGGAGCGGGCCCGGGTCACGGTCTGCGTCGACTACACCGCCGACCCCGCCAAGGCCCTCGCGCACACCGCATGGGTCCCCACCCCCGACGGCTTCGCGGTGTGCCCGCAGCCGAACTCCGCGCACACCGTCTTCCCGTGCAACGACCACCCCACGGACAAGGCGGCCTTCAGCTTCCGCATCACCGTGCCCAGCGGCCTGCGCGGTGTCGCGAGCGGCACCCTGGTCCGCACGGAGAGCCTGGACGGCGACCGGACCGCGTACACCTATCGTTCCCGCGCCCCGATAGCCACCGAGCTGGTGCAGATCACGGTCGGCGACTACACGGTCAAGGACCGGCAGGGGCCCAGCGGCCTGGGTCTGCGCGATGTCGTCCCGACCGCACGGGCCGCCGCCCTCGAACCCGCGCTCGCCCTGACGCCCGGGCTGCTGGAGTGGGTGGAGCAGCGGCTCGGCGCCTTCCCGTTCGAGACGTACGGTCTGCTGCCGTGCAACTCCGACGACCCGAACGCCTTCGACTTCACGGGCCTGGAGACCCAGACCCTCACGCTCTACAAGCCGAACTTCCTGCTCCAGGAGGAGAAGAAGATCGGCTCGCACATGATGCACGAGCTGGTCCACTCCTGGTTCGGCAACAGCGTCAGCCCCGCCACCTGGGCCGACCTGTGGCTGAACGAGGGCCATGCGGACTTCTACGGACTGCTCTACCGCTACGAGCGCGGCTGGCCCGACTCGCTCGGCCTCACCAGCATGGAAGCCCGGATGAAGGACACCTACGCCAAGGGCGACCTGTGGCGGCAGTCCTCCGGGCCGGTCGCCGCGCCGAAGGCCGCCAACCTCTTCGACAGCCAGCGCTACCTCGGCGGCGTCCTGGTCCTCTACGCCCTGCGGGAGGTTGTCGGCGAGGACGTCTTCCACCTCATCGAGCGCACCTTCCTGGAGCGTCACCGCAACTCCGCGGCGAGCACCGAGGACTACATCGCGGTCGCCTCCGAGGTCTCCGGCCAGGACCAGTCCGGCTTCCTGAAGGACTGGCTGTACGGCACGAAGACGCCGCGCATGCCGAACCATCCCGACTGGACAGTCACCCCGGTGACCCCGGGCCTGGTCGCGCCCCGCCACCGCGAGCCCGGCCACTACCCCGACTCGTCCGCGACACTCTGAGCCCCGGCACCGGAGCCGGGCGGACGCGCTCCGCTCGGCTCCGGTGCCGTCTCATGCTCTGCGGCCGTGTCGTGCCCTACGGCCGTGTCGTGGCCTCGCGCTGCTGGGGGATGCCCGGCTCCAGGAGTTCCGCGCCACCCGGCTGCAGCGCCACCGTCCGCGCGGGCGCCGGAATCCGGATGCCCTCCTCCCGGTAGCGCTTGTGCAGGCGCTTGATGAACTCGTGCTTGATCCGGTACTGGTCGCTGAACTCGCCCACGCCGAGGATCACGGTGAAGCCGATGCGGGAGTCGCCGAAGGTGTGGAAGCGGATGGCGGGCTCGTGGTCCGGGACGGCGCCGGTGATGTCGTTCATCACTTCCGCGATGACCTCGGTCGTCACCCGCTCGACGTGCTCCAGGTCGCTGTCATAGGCGACGCCCACCTGGACCAGGATGGTCAACTCCTGCTCCGGGCGGTTGTAGTTGGTCATGTTCGTCCCCGCCAGCTGGCCGTTGGGGATGATGACCAGGTTGTTGGAGAGCTGACGGATGGTCGTCTGGCGCCAGTTGATGTCGACGACGTAGCCCTCCTCGCCACTGCTCAGCCGGATGTAGTCGCCGGGTTGGACAGTCTTCGAGGCAAGGATGTGGATGCCTGCGAAGAGGTTGGCGAGGGTGTCCTGGAGGGCGAGCGCGACGGCGAGACCACCGACGCCCAGGGCGGTGAGCAGCGGGGCTATGGAGATGCCCAGCGTCTGGAGCACCACCAGGCCGCCGATCGCCAGGACCACGACTCGGGTGATGTTGACGAAGATCGTGGCAGATCCGGCGACCCCGGATCGGGACTGGGTGACCGTCCGCACCAGGCCGGCGACCATCCGGGCCGCCGACACCGTCACGACGAGGATGAGCAGTACGGTCAGGCTCTGATTGACGTGGCGCTGGACCGTCTTCGTGAGGGGCAGCGCCGCCCCTGCGGTAGCCGCGCCGCCCACGATCGCCGCCCACGGCACCACGGTCCGCAGGGCGTCCACGATGACATCGTCACCGCTCCAGCGGGTGCGGTCCGCGTGCTTGCCCAGCCAGCGCAGCAGCATGCGCAGCAGGAACGCCGCCAGAAGGCCCGCGGCGACGGCGATTCCGGCGACCATCCAGTCGTCCAGGGTGAGGGAGCGCTTCACCGGTGACCTCCCATCTGACGGGGGAGAAAGCCCGTGGGCCGAATGTGCTGTGTCGTCACTTGCCACCTGCTCGAATCCGAGAATGCACGATCACGTCCGGACTGGTCTTCGTCGTCCGGGGCGACCGCTCATCCTGCCGCATTCACCTGCCCGCCCGTCACCAGGCCTGCGCGGACCCGCCATTGAGGCCGAGTCCCTGGACAGCCGGATCCGCCCCTGACCGCCTGATCCGCCATTGACGGCCGGGTGCGGCCTGCGACCGGTTGAAGGCAGCCAACTCCCGCCTGGGGAAAAGGATTCCGCGCCTCACGAACGCGACGGTCACCGAACTCCGGGGACGGGGGCGGCTGACCGGAGTCGCCCTGCGCCACCGCGACGGCCGGACCATGACGCTCGGGTGCGACACCGTCGTCTTCACCGGCGACTTCGTGCCGGACCACGAACTCGCCCGGCGAGGCGGCCTCGACCTCGGCACGGGCACGCGCGGCCCCGCGGTCGACGGCGCGTTCCTCACGTCACGCGACGGGTTACGGGCGGCGCGGTGCGTACGGGATCACCTGGCCGGGACGCGCCGGTCCCCGACGGCTCCGCTGCTCGTGGACCCGCCCCTGCGCTGGGTCGCCCCGAACCGGCAACCGGACGCTGGGTCGGTCGCGTCGATCCCGCAGGAGGACCGCTCCGCGTCACCGCTCGCTGAACGAACCGTGCCGCCCGGCGCCCGAGGCGAAGCGGGCGGCGCCTTCCAGGCTCTCGCCCAACACGCCCATGCCGTACCGGAGTTCGGTGCGCATCGCCGTCTTCTCGACCAGGCCCTCCTGGTCGAGGACGGAGGCGCGGTCGCTGCGCAGGCAGGACTGCGGGAAGTCGGCGATGTCGGCGGCGAGCCGCTCCGCCTCCGCGCGGGCACGGCCGGACGGGACGAGGCGGTTGGCGAGGCCCATCGCGTACGCCTCGGGGGCGGGGACCGGGCGGCCGGTGAGGATCATGTCCATCGCACGGCTGGTGCCGATGAGCCGGGGGAGCCGTACCGTGCCGCCGTCGATGAGCGGCACGCCCCAGCGGCCGCAGAAGACACCGAAGACCGCGTCCTCCTCGGCGACCCGCAGATCGCACCAGAGCGCCAGTTCCAGGCCCCCGGCGACCGCGTGTCCCGCGACCGCCGCGATGACCGGCTTGGTCAGGCGCATCCGGGTGGGGCCCATCGGCCCGTCGCCCTCCTCGGTGACCTGGTTGCCGCATTCGGTGCCGATCGCCTTGAGGTCCGCGCCCGCGCAGAACGTGCCGCCCTCGCCCCAGAGCACAGCGACCCGCGCCGCGTCGTCGGCCTCGAACTCCCGGAAGGCGTCGGCGAGTTCGGCGGCCGTTGGCCCGTCGACCGCGTTGCGGGCCTCGGGGCGGGAGAGGACGACCGTGGTGACGTACCCCTGACGTTCGATCCGGACCGGCATCGTGGTGTCCCTTCTGCGACGGTGTGGGCCGAGGTTACCCCTCGGTATCGCAGCTGCCGGTGGCATGGACGGCCCACGCCGGGAACGGGTTGTCGTACAGCGCCACGATGACCGCGACCCGCAGGTCCGAGCAGTCGCGGCCACCTGTGGGTGGTCTCAGATCACCTTCCAGCGGACCAGCGCCCCGAGCGTCAGTGCCCCCGGCAGCAGCGGCAGCCACACCGTGATGATCCGGTACGCCAGCACCACCGCCGTCGCCACGGCCACCGGACCGCCCGCCGCGACGAGCGCGACGACCAGCGCGGCCTCCACCGAACCGATCCCGCCCGGCGTCGGCACCAGCGCGACCGCGACCGTCGCCGCCAGATACGCGACCGCCATGTGCGCGGGCGGCACCGGCAGCCCCAATGCCTGCCCCACTGCGGCCAGCCCGGCCGCCTGGAGGAGGGGGAAGGCGAGCGATCCGCCCCACAGGGCGAGCGCCCGGGACGGACGGGAGTGCACCGACCGCGCCTCGCCGAGCGCGGTGCGCAGGAAGGAGAACACGGCCGTGCGCAACCGTCGTACGAGAAGAAGAGTCGCCGCGGCGGCGCACAGCACCACACCGACGCCGAGCAGCAGCGGGCCGATCGCCCCGTCCGGAAGGAGGCTGCCGATCCGCAGCGCCCCGGGGAACGCGATCAGCAGACCCAGCAGCAGCCCCAGCCGGGCGATCGACTCCGCGAGCAGGTACAGCGCGAGCGCGGCCGACGAGCGGGCGAGCGGCACGCCGCACACCGTCATGAACCGCAGATTGACCGCGCTGGCGCCCAGGCCCGTCGGCAGCAGATGGTTGGCCGCGCCCGCCGCGAACTGCGTGGCGAGCAGCCGACGCGCGGGCAGCCGCTCCACGACCGCGCCCTGGCGGGTGAAGGCCGCCGCGACCCAGGTCAGACAGGTCGCCGCGGCCGCGGCCGCGAGCCAGGGCCACTCAGCCGACTCCAGGTGGCCGAAGCCCTCCACGAGCACGGACCGGTGGCGCACCCCGACCACCAGGACGAGGGCGAGCGGAAGCAGGCACAGGACCGGCCGGACGGCAGGCCGGAGGGAGAAGCGTCTGGGGAGTCCCTGGGGGAGTCGTACGGCGGTCACATCGGGAGAGGTTTTCCACACCGCACCAACGTGGGGTTGCGGGCGTGGAGACGGCGGCTGACACGCCGGGCAAGGTGCGGGAGGGGGAGTCGTCTTCCCGTAACGCGTGGCCTTCTTCGTGGAGTCATTGACCTCAACAATGCTTGAGGTCATACCGTCTCTCTCATGAGCATGGAGACCACAGCCTGGACACAGCTGCACAGCGTCATGAACGCGCAGCAGGAGCGCCGACCCTTCGCCCGCGCGACGCTGCGCCGCATCGCCGCCTTCGCCCGCCCGCACCGCCGCCGTATCGCGCAGTTCATCGTGCTCAGCGTGGTGACCGCGCTGCTCGCCGTCGCGACGCCGGTGCTCGCGGGGCGCGTCGTGGACGCCATCGTGTCCGGTGGCGACGAGAGCACCGTCATCCGTCTTGCCGTGCTCATCGCCGTCATCGCGCTCGCCGAGGCGGCGCTCGGGATACTCGGCCGCTGGCTTTCGTCGACGCTCGGCGAGGGACTCATCCTCGATCTGCGGACCGCTGTGTTCGATCATGTGCAGCGCATGCCGGTCGCGTTCTTCACACGTACTCGTACGGGCGCGCTCGTCAGTCGTCTCAACAACGACGTCATCGGCGCCCAGCGCGCCTTCAGCAACACCCTGTCCGGAGTCGTCAGCAACCTCGTGACGCTGCTGCTCACCCTCGCCGTCATGCTCACCCTGTCCTGGCAGATCACTCTGCTCGCGCTCGCCCTGCTGCCGGTGTTCGTGATTCCCGCGCGCCGGATGGGCAGCCGGATGGCCAAGCTCCAGCGGGAGGCGGCCGACCTCAACGCCGCGATGGGCACCCGGATGACCGAGCGCTTCTCCGCGCCCGGCGCCACCTTGGTGAAGCTCTTCGGGCGGCCCGAGGACGAGTCCGTCGAGTTCGCGGCGCGCGCCCGGCGCGTGCGGGACATCGGGGTGCGTACGGCGATGGCGCAGTCCGCGTTCATCACCGCCCTGACGCTGGTCTCCGCCCTGGCCCTCGCCCTCGTCTACGGGCTCGGCGGCTGGTTCGCGCTGCGCGGCACCCTGGAGCCGGGCGCCGTCGTCTCGCTGGCGCTGCTGCTGACCCGCCTGTACGCGCCGCTCACCTCGCTCGCCGGAGCGCGCGTGGAGGTCATGAGCGCCCTGGTCAGCTTCGAGCGCGTCTTCGAGGTGCTCGACCTGAAGCCGCTCATCGAGGAGAAGCCGGACGCCCGCAAGGTGCCCGAGGGGCCGGCGTCCGTGGAATTCGACGGCGTCCGCTTCGCCTACCCCTCCGCCGACAAGGTCTCCCTCGCCTCGCTGGAAGAGGTCGCCGCCCTGGACACCCGCGGCGGCGCCGACGTCCTGCACGGCGTCTCCTTCCGCGCCGAACCCGGCCAGACCGTCGCCCTCGTCGGCTCCTCCGGCGCCGGCAAGTCGACCATCGCGCAGCTGCTGCCGCGGCTGTACGACACCGACGAGGGCGTCGTCCGGATCGGCGGCGTCGACGTCCGTGACCTGAGCGCCGAGTCGATGCGCGCGACCCTCGGCATGGTCACTCAGGACGGCCACCTGTTCCACGACTCGGTACGGGCGAACCTGCTGCTGGCCCGCCCGTCGGCGACCGAGGAGGAGCTGTGGGACGTACTGCGCCGCGCCCGTCTCGAAGACCTCGTACGTTCCCTGCCCGACGGCCTCGACACCGTGGTCGGCGAGCGCGGCTACCGGCTCTCCGGCGGTGAGCGCCAGCGCATGACCATCGCCCGGCTGCTGCTCGCCCGCCAGCGCGTCGTCATCCTCGACGAGGCCACCGCCCACCTCGACAACACCTCGGAGGCGGCCGTCCAGGAGGCGCTGACCGAGGCGCTGGAGGGCAGGACCGCCGTGGTGATCGCACACCGGCTGTCCACGGTGCGGGCCGCCGACGTGATCCTCGTCGTCGAGGCGGGGCGGATCGTGGAGCGCGGGACGCACGGGGAACTGCTGGCGGCCGAGGGGCGGTACGCGGAGCTGTACCGGACGCAGTTCACCAAGCCGGGCCCGGGGGACGCGACGCACGCCGTGGAGGCGGTGGACATCGCTGCGGCGGGCGAGGCGGTGGCGTGAGCGGGGGCGCGGCTGCCGGGGAGGTGGTGGCGTGAGCGGGCGCGGCTGCCGCGGAGGTGGTGGAGCGGCGGAGATCGCCGGGCGCGGAAGGCAGGCCGTGAGGTCGACTTCGTTACCCGGGGAAGTCGGACCTTCTCGCCGCACCGCCGGGGTCCCGTGCAAGTCGAGGTGGTGAACGTCCCCGGGTTCTCCGCCCATGCCGACGCGGCCGAAATCATCGACTGGTTGCGCGACGGCGGCGCCCCTCCGCCCTCCGCCACCTACCTGGTGCACGGCGAGCCCGACGCCGCCCAGCTCCTCCGCGACCGGATCGACGACCAGCTGGGCCGGAACGGGCTCGTGCCGCGCTCCGACGAACGCGTGCTCGTCCGGTAGCCACCACCAGCGTGTGTTCGAGGGCTGCTACTCGGCCGGTGTGATCAGGCCGTAGTGGCCGTCGTAGCGGTGGTACAGCACGTTGCCGCGGCCGGTGCTGTCGTCGGCGAAGAACACGAAGGGAAATCCGGTGATGTCCAGCCGTTGTCTTGCTTCGGCCACGTTCATGCGGGGTGCCGGGAGCTCGCTGACCGTCAGTGGTACGGACACGTTGCCGGCCGGGCGCGGGTGGGGGTGCACCTGGGCCAGTCGGTAGCCGGTCGGCTCCGAGCGGTAGAGCACGCTGTCCTCGCCGGAGTCGACGTCGGTGAACAGATGGAAGCGGTAGTCCATCGACTCCAGCTCAAAGGCCGCTTCGTCCGGTGTCTCCCGGGCGAGGGAGAAGGACTTGTGGCGGACGACCTCCCGCTCCTCGGCCGGTCGCGGGTAGTAGTCGGGGCGGTGGGTGGGTTCATTGCCGTGCCGCCACTCGTGCGGGCTGGACATGGGCATCCGGCCCCGGCGGGCTTCCCAGTGCTCGGCCAGCCGGGCCAGCCGTTCCGCCAGCCGGTCCTGGAGCAGGTCCACGGCCTCGGTGGCGGACCGCGCGGCAACATGCGCACGGGCGGGTCGGCCATTGACGTCCAGGTTGGCCTGAGCGATCACCGGCCGCTCCACGGCCGGGTTCGCCATACGGTTCAGTCTCACCCGGGCGAACAGAACCGGTTCCCGCGTCTGGCCAAGGACGGCCCGCACCTTGTCCCGCGCGTACCCGGTCGCGTCCGGTGGCAGGTGCCCGTGCGTCTCCACCTGGACCTCGGGAGCCTGCTGGGGAGCAGATCGTTTCATGGCAACCTCCTCCAAGTATTACTTTCCAGACTTATGCACCACCGCCCGTACGCGGAAGATCGAAGGCCCTTGGTCCCGGTCCGCCGATTCCTCCGGTCGGGACCGGCACAGCGTCCCGAGGCGGGAACGGCCCCGCTCGGTGCTGCCAACGGCGCAAAAAGCGTCGATCCTGGTACTGGGACGCCCGCCCACGGTCCGCGCCTCTTCGCATTCCGGAACGGCCTCCGGGTCCGTTCTTCCTCAAGGGAGCCGTCCGTTGATCACGTCAGTCCGTCTGCCGGGGCGCCATGTGTCGCGCTCGGCCAAGCCGGGCCCTCCCCGTGAGCCGCCCAAGCCGCCGACGGCTTCACCGACGCATTCGTGGACACGCTGGCTGCTGACCCTCGCCACGTTGTTTGTGTTGCTCGTGGTAGTGATGCGAGCCCCTTCACACCAGGAGGGCGCGTCGCTGTCGTACAGCGACTTCGTCGGCAAGGTGAGTGGCGGTCAGGTCATGACGGTCGACATCAACGACAAGGGCGCCATCAAGGGGAGCCTCAAGGACGGTACGAAGTTCACCACGCGGATACCCACCGTCCTGGCCAACAGCCGCCTGGAACAGCAGTTGGAGTCCAAGAAGGTGGAGATCACCGCGTCCCGGAGCAGCAGCGGCAGCCCCCTTGGGACATTGCTGGTGCTGTTCCTGCCGCTGCTGGTCATCGTCGGCCTGTTCCTGTGGGCCCGCCGCCAGGCAGTACAGACGCTGAGCGGAGGGCTCAGCGCCATCGGACGGGCCCGCGCCAAGATCATCGAAGCGGAGCGACCGACCACCCGCTTCGAGGACGTGGCCGGCTACGAGGGCGTCAAGCAGGAGATCAGCGAGATCGTCGACTTTCTGCGCAGTCCCGAGCGCTATGCGGTCGCGGGGGCCAAAGGGCCACGTGGCGTGATCATGGTGGGACCGCCCGGCACCGGCAAGACCCTCATCGCCCGCGCGGTGGCCGGCGAGGCGGAGGTCCCGTTCCTGTCGGTGACCGGCTCGGCGTTCGTGGAGATGTTCGTCGGGGTGGGTGCCTCACGGGTGCGCGACCTCTTCGCGGAGGCGCGCAAACGGGCCCCCTCGATCATCTTCATCGACGAGATCGACGCCGTCGGCAGCCGCCGCGGCGGGGCTGCCCGGCTGGGCGGCAGCGACGAACGCGAGCAGACCCTCAACCAGCTCCTTGCCGAGATGGACGGCTTCGACCAGGCCAGCGGCATCGTGGTGCTGGCCGCGACCAACCGGCCCGAGACTCTCGACCCTGCTCTGCTGCGCCCGGGCCGCTTCGACCGGCATGTGACGGTGCCGCTGCCCAACCAAGCCGAGCGGGCGGCCATCCTGGCCGTCCACGGTCGCGGCAAGACCCTGGCTCCGGACGTCGACTGGGACACCGTCGCCCGGGCCACACCGGGCTTCTCCGGCGCCGACCTGGCCAACCTGGTCAACGAAGCGGCCATCAACGCCGTCCGGGCAGGGGGTGCCGTCATCGACGCCCAGGGCCTCGGCGACGCCCGCGACCGGCTGCTGCTCGGGCGGAGGGAATCCACCAACGCCCTGCTCCCTGAGGAACGGCACTCCGTCGCCGTCCACGAATCCGGACACGCACTCATGGCAGCCCTGTGCGAGCACGCCGACCCGGTCGCCAAGGTCACCATCCTCCCCTCGGGACCGGCGCTGGGTGCCACCGAGCAACTCCCCGAAGCCGAACGGCACTTGTACAGCGAGAGCTACCTGACCGACCTGCTGACCGTACGGCTCGGCGGTCGGGCCGCCGAACTCGTCGTCTTCGGCGAAGGCTCGACCGGCGCCGCCGACGACCTGGCCGGCGCCACCCAGATCGCCGCCCGCATGGTCCGCGAATTCGGCCTGTCCCCGGCCCTCGGTCCCGTCGGATACGGCTCCGGAGCCCCCCACTACCTAGGCGGCGAGAGCACCGAAGACACTCTGCGACGGCCCTACTCCGAGCAGACCCAACGCATCGTCGACAAGGAGACCGCCCGCCTGGTACGCCAGGCCGAGGAACGCGCCCTGGCTCTGCTGCGTGACCACCGCAAGGCGCTGGACACCCTGGCCGACCTGCTCACCGCCCGCGAGACCGTCGACGGGTCCGTGGTCCTCGACGTACTCCAGCAGCAACAACAGCAACAGCGGCCGGACGGCCACCACCCCACCGCGGCAGGGAAACCGACGCCCTCCCCGTGACGCGCGGCGACGCCCGCAAACAAGAAGGAGGCGACCATGGAACAGCAGCCGGGGGCGGTCCACGATGAGCAGGCGGTCCTGGCGCGGACGGTCGCTGCCGTGATGCACGCCGCTGTGGTCACGATCGCTGTCGACGAAAGCGTACTCGTGGCCTGGGAGTTGCTGGAGCGATCCGGCTCCCGTCACCTTCCGGTCGTGTGTCCGGACGGTCGCTGTGCCGGCCTGCTGGACAGGGCCGATGTGGCGGTCGCCTGTGCGGCACCGGCCGCCACGCTGTCCGGCCTGCGCGTGGGCGACCTCCTGCCCGGCCACAGGCCGGCGCTCATACACAGGGAGCAGACCGTACGCCACGCAGCCGACCTCATGAGCTACACCGAAGCCGACGCCCTGCCGGTGCTGGAGGAGGACGGGAGTCTCGCCGGGGTGCTCACCGCAGCCGACATAGTCGCGGCCCTCGTCGGCCGTCCGGAGCAAAGGGAACCCGTCGACACGCGGCCGCAGGCCCCGTCCACGGTGCTGCCCGGGCTCCCACCCCGGCGGGGCTACCGTGGAACGGCGGTGCCCTGACCGCCCACCGCTGAGCGATGTCCTCGGCGGCGTCCATGGCGGTGCTCAGTAGGATCCGCTCGCCTGCCTGCCGCATGAGGGCGATCCCGTGGTGGATGTTCTCCTCGGTCTTCTCCCCGAGCCCTTCGGGTCGCGCGGCTTCTCCGCCTTGATGGCGTCGGCCGGTGGGCCCACCGAGGAGATGTGCAGATCCTCGTAGAGTGTCATCGCCTTCTCGGGACAGCATCAACCGACCTGTGGGACATGCCGGTTGAGGGCATGTGCCCCGCGGCATGACGACCGGACGGAGCGGTCGCACCTCGACGTGCTCTCCAGGCCCCTCCAGCGCGCGAAGCCGTGGGCCCGAGGGCGTATGGGAAGTCAGGAGGGTCCGCGCAGCGGGAACCCGTTCCACCATCTGGTCAGCGACGGTGTGTGGCAAGCGCGTACCGACCGCGAGCACGGCAGTCCCAGGAGGGGGGTGCGAGATCTCCGGGAGACAGGTGCCACCGGCCGGCTCGCACCGGAACTCAGAACCGCTCTGCTGACCGCTTACGAGTACCGGTGCGCCTTCTGCTGCCACGACGGCAGGATCGGCACGGTTCCGGTCGGACTGGAAGCCGCACATGTGCGCTGGCGGGCGTTCGGAGGTCCGGGCGACGTCGACAACGGGTTGTGCCTGTGCTCGCTGCACCACAAGCTCTGCGACAAAGGCATCCTCGGGGTCGACGACGGCCACCGCATACTCGTCTCCCAGCGCTTCGTCGGCCACACCCCGCTGCCCGCGAGCAGGTCATCGCGCTCGCGGGCCGTCCGCTGGTCGGCCCGCAGCCGGGCGCACACCCTGTCGCGGCCGACCACCGCGCCTGGCCATACCAGCCAGGTCTTCCACGGCACACCACGTCCTGCCACTGCGGCAGTGCGTGCCGTCAGTGTCCGCTGATGCTGCGAGAGCGCGGAAACGACCACGCCCTGGCCAGACGCGATAGTCCCAGCCCCGAGGTCAGCTGCTCTTCCCCGGTTCCGACGCGGTGCTGCCCGCTGGGCTGGCGCGGAGCATGGCCTTGTAGAGGGCGTCGTGCTCGGGCGAGGCGGGCAGGGGGCCGCGGGCGGGGGCCTCGAAGGACTGGATCAGCAGGGCGACGACGCGGCGCCAGGCGTCGGGAGCGGCATCGCCGCAGGCGTTGACGACGCCGGCGTTGGCCATGTGGATCAGCACCAGGTCCGAGGGGTCGAAGTCCTCGCGCAGACGGCCTGTGGCCTTGGCGCGGTTGATGAGCTGCACCATGGCCTCGTACGCCTCGTTGCGGCGCTGCTCCAGGGCCTTGGCGGTGGGGAAGGTCGTGGTCAGGACGTCGGCGAAGCCGTAGTCGGCAGCCTGCATCGCGCAGGCGGCCTCGATGTAGCCGGTGAAACCGTGCCAGGGGTCCGGGTCGTCGAGGGCGACGGCGACCGCGTCGGCGTAGGCGTCCATGCGGTCGAGGAAGACGGCGGCGACCAGGTCCTCCTTGGTGGGGAAGTGGCGGAGGATGGTGGCGATCCCCACTCCTGCCTCGCGGGCCACGGAGGCCATGGAGGCGTTCAGGCCGTCGCGCCCGAGCACCGTGCGCCCGGCGGCGATGATCCGCGCCCGGTTGCGCTCGGCGTCGCTGCGCAGGGGCTGGGCGGCGGGGTTGTCGGTGGGCTGGGCGCCAGGGTTCATGCCAGCGAGTCTAGCAATCGGATTGCCCTATCCGTTTTTGGTGCTACGGTGGTCGCGTCGAACCGGATAGGGCTATCTGGTTCGGAATCGGATAGCTCTATCCGAATCGAGTGCCATCGAGGCGTCCGGTGCCTGCACCGGCGGCACGGAGCTCTCACCATCGCCCGACACACCGATTTCCCCCAACGAGGTTTTACGAAAGGATCGCTGTGACCAGCATCGCCATCGTCGGAGCCGGCCCTCAGATGGGCCTGGCCATCGCCCGTACCTTCGGCTCCCAGGGCTTCGACGTCGCCCTGATCTCCCGTAACCGTGAGAAGCTCGACGGTCTGGTCGGCAAGCTCGCTGCCGAGGGCATCACCGCCGCCGCGTTCCCCGCAGACGTGCTCGACCGCGACGCGCTCGCCCAGGCGCTCAAGGACGCCGCCACACGCTTCGGCGGGATCGACGTCCTGGAGTACTCCCCGGTGGGGACGTTCGGCATCACCACGCTGACCGCTCCGGCCGGGACCGAACCGTCTCATGTGGAGTTCGAGATGAACTTCCAGCTGTACGGGGCCATCGCCGCCACTAAGGCGGTGCTGCCCGCGATGCGTGAGGCCGGCGCGGGCACCCTGCTTTACACCACCGGCGCCGGCTCGATCTGGCCCGACCCGCGGGTCGCCAACGTCAACGCCGCCGCCGCGGCGCTGCGTAACTGGGCGATGAACCTGCACAAGGAGCTGGACGGCACCGGCATCCAGGCCGCCCACGTCGGCATCGACTCGTCGATCGGCGTCTCCGTCATCCCCGGCGTAGAGGCGGCCCAGCCCGAGCAGATCTCCCCCCTCTACTGGGAGCTGCACACCACCAAGCGCGACGAGGCCGAGCTCGTCTTCCGCCTCGAGGCCGAGGGCTTCCCCCGCGGCTGACACCGAACCGGCTCCCTCGCCAAACCCTGATCGCGCCGCGGCGCAGCACGCCGCGGCGCGATCAAAGCTGCTCAGTGCGGAGGCGAGCGTGGGCGCGGAACCGGCGAAGCGTACGACGAGCGCGCCGAGCACCGGAGTCGCCGCGAAGCCGGTCACCCCCATGAGCGTCACCAGGGCGACGGTCACCATTGGGCCGGTGGAGAAGAACACCAGCAGGAGGAGGATCGGCGTGGTCGTGGTTGCCGCCGTGATCAGTGTGGCAAGCGGTCGGTCGCGCCCAGGCATCCGCCGACCGTGGTGCCCAGCAGGGCGCCCAGGCCGTAGCCGACCAGGACCAAGGGCACGGCCTCAGCCGGAACGCCGGCCCGCTCGGTGAGCAGGGGTGAGATGTAGGTGTAGGTCGCCAGGACACCGCCCATGAGCAGGGCTATGGAGCTGAGCGTCAGCCAGACCCGGCGCTGCCGCAATGCGGCGAACTCCGCCCGGACGGAGGGCGGTTGCCGCCGCTGCTCGTCGGGGATGAACCGGCCGAGGACTGCCGCGGCGCAGGCCGACAGCGATGCCAGCACCCAGAACGGCCCTCGCCAGTCCGACACCTGCCCCAGCCACGAGCCCAGGGGCACTCCAACGACGTTGGCCACGGTGAGGCCCCCGAGCAGCAGGCCCAGGGCTTGTGACGCCGCCGTCGGTCCTGCCGCGGGCGTTGCCACGACCGCGGCGACGCACCAGAAGGCGCCTGTGGCCGGGGCGGTCACCACGCGGGCCGCGAGCACGACCGCGAAGGACGAGCTGAGAGCGGCGACCACATGGCCGAGGGCGAAGGCGACGAGCGCGAGGACCAGCGTGGAGCGCCGCGGCAGGTGCAGCGTCGCGATCGTCATCACCGGTCCGCCGACGATCATGCCTGCGGCGAACGCCGTGATCAGCAGGCCCGCTCGAGACACGCTGACGCCCAGACCGTCCGCGACCTCAGGCAGCAGACCTGCGACAACGAATTCGCTGTTGCCCATCAGAAACGTCCCGACAGCCAGCACCCACACGACAAAGGGCAGCTTGGCGGGGCCGGCTGTCTACCGAGAGGGATATTCGGTGCATGCTCTTTCCAGGGGGCGTGAGTCTGATTTCTCCCGCTGTCAGGTCCTTTGGGGCGGTGCGGGTTCGTCGCGTCGCGCGTGGGCGGGGGCGGTGCGCTGGGCCACGACCCGCGCCTTGTGGGGGGTGCCGCGGACGGCGATGGCGATCAGGGGGAACAGGGTGAGGGCGGCGGTGACGGTGCCGACCAGGGGCGGTCCGGTCAGGCCGAGGGAGGAGTTCAGGGCCGTACCGGCGATCGCCGATCCGGCGGCGATGCCGACGTTGTAGGCGGAGGTGCTCAGCGCGGAGGTGAGGGTGGGGGCGTCGCCGGCGAAGCGGACGGCGAGCGAGGTGACGACGGGGTTGACGGTGAATCCGGTCAGGGCCATCAGGAAGACGAGGGCGGTGGCCGTGACGGCGTTGGTGGACAGCGTGATCAGCAGGAGCAGGACCAGGGCGGTGGCCGCGGTGGCCGTGATGGTGGTGGCCATCGGGCGGCGGTCCCCCATACGCCCGCCGATGGCGGTGCCGCCCAGGGCGCCGACGCCGAAGGCGATCAGGACGAGCGGTACGGCACCCTCCGGGATGCCGGCGCGGTCGGTCAGCAGCGGGGTGATGTAGGTGTAGGTCGCCAGGACACCGCCCATGATCAGCATCGCTGCGGTGAGCGCCAGCCACAGCCGGGTCTGGCGCAGGGCACCGGCCTCGGCCCGGACGGCAGCCGTCGAGCACGGCGGAGCCGACGCTGGACATGGTCATCGAGCCGCCGTGCGGTGGAGTCGGCGGAAAGAGGGAGTCGCCGAGCCGGAAGGTGACCGTGCGCATGGTCAGCCCGAGTGCGTCGGCGGCGACCTGGGTCTGGGAGGTGTAGGTGCCGGGGCCCAGGTCGCTGGCGGCGGCCTCGACCAGGGCGGTGCCGTCGGCATCAGCGCGCTCATCCGGTGCCATGCTGGTCGGAGGACCTGCCCGACAACGCCGAGTCCGGACGTCTGCTCACCGAGGGGCTCGCCTTCGGCAAGCCCCTGGCGCTGGTGTGTCACGGCCCCGCGGCGCTACCCGCCACGGTCGCGGCCCCGACGGCACGTCCCCGTTCACTTGGCCGCCGCTCTGTTCGACCGCACCCTCTGAAGCCCGACGGCATACCCACCCTCCGGCCATCGCACGGAAAGCAGCGGACATGACCGAAGCCGCCCATCCACCCGAGGGTCTCGTGCGGGCCGTTCGAGCGGCCGGCATCAGCGACGAGCGCCTGCTCCAGGCCGTACGAGCGACACCCCGAGCGGCATTCGTCCCCACCGGCAACCAAACGCACGCCTACCGTGACGTGCCCATTGCGATCGGGCACGGACAGGTGACCACGCAGCCCTCGCTCTCAGCCATGATGATCGAGGGCCTTGACCTGGGCGGAGACGAGCACGTACTCGAGATCGGTACCGGTCTCGGCTTCCAGACCGCGCTACTCGCCCGGTTGGCCGCCGATGTCGTGACCATCGAGATGTGGCCGGACCTCGCCGATCAGGCACGGCGCAACCTCGCCCGGCAGGGCATTGAGAATATTGAGCTGCGCATCGGGGACGGCAGCGGCGGCGTGCCCGACCGCGCTCCGTACGACGCGGTCATCGTGTCCGCCGCGTTCCCGGAGGTTCCTGCGCCGCTGGCCGAGCAGCTGCGTTTCGGCGGCCGCCTCGTACAGCCCATCGGGCCGGGCGGCCGGGAGCAGGTCGTGGCCTTCCTGCGCACCGCGACGGGGCTGGAGCGCCGGCGGATTCTTACGCCGGCGCATTTCGTCCGCCTGCAAGGACGGTACGGCTTCTCCTCCTGAGCCCTGGGGACCGCGTCTGCCCTGGGGGCCGCGTCGGACTGTCGGCATTCCGGCGGACTCTGTGACACGAGGAGGGTCACGGTCAGCACGCCGCGGCCGGGGTTGCGTTCACGCCGACGCGACATTGGGAGGCGCGGCGACACGGCGGCGGTGTGCCGGTGCCGGCCGAGCGCCGGCCAACGTCAACTCCCGCCGGCCGCGATGGCGGCCCTCCACAGTTCCAAGGCGGCCCGGCCGTCGTCGTACCGCCGCGGCAGGCCGTCGAGGGCCTGGGTCACCGGGGCGGCTCGGAACGGCGGGATCGGCTCGCGGAGGCAGGTCACGCGGCCCGACATCGTGATCGCCTCCCGATTCCCCGAGTCTGCACGCCATCCTCACGCGGGTCGTTCCACCCGCATCCGAGGCGAGGCCGGAGCGCCTCTCGCAGCGGTGCGCATCCGCTCCGTGCAGGGGCGAGGATGGAGGTACGGGGCGCATGCGTCGCCCACCGTGTTCCTCCGGGATGAGGAGGTCGGATCGTGTTCTTCATGGATCGCCGTGATGCCGGCCGGCAGCTGGCCGCCCGGCTGGAGCACCTCAAGGGGGCTGAGGTGGTGGTGCTGGGCCTGCCCCGCGGAGGGGTGCCGGTCGCCGCGCGGGTCGCCGAGGCGCTCGGCGCGCCGCTCGATGTGTGCCTGGTGCGGAAGCTGGGCGTGCCGTTCCAGCCCGAGCTGGGGATGGGAGCAATCGGCGAGGGCGAGGTGCGCGTGATCAACGATGACGTGGTGCGCACAGCGCGTGTCACCCCGGATGAGCTGGCCCAGGTCGAGGCCCGTGAGCGGGAGGTGCTGGAGAGCCGTGCCCGGCGCTACCGCGGCGGGCGGGAATCGGTCGGGCTCCAGGGCCGCACGGTGCTGGTGGTCGACGACGGGGTGGCTACGGGGTCGACGGCGCGTGCGGCCTGCCAGATCGCCCGTGCCAGGGGAGCGGCACGGATTGTGCTGGCGGTCCCCGTGGCACCGCAGGACTGGACCGCTCGGCTGGGCGGGGACGCCGACGAACTGGTATGCGTGCATGCCCCACGGATCTTCTATGCGATCGGACAGTTCTACACGGACTTCTCCCAGACCGATGACGATGAGGTCATCGCCTGTCTGGACGAGGCCGCGGCCCGTCCGGTGAGCACCCGCCCGACTCCGTCGCGTCCTGCCGTGCCCGAGGACCGGGAGGTGGACGTGCAGGCCGGGGCGATGGTGCTGCGCGGGCAGTTGACGGTGCCCGAGGGCGCGGCCGGGGTCGTGGCGTTCGCGCACGGCAGCGGTAGCAGCCGGCACAGCCCGCGCAACCGGTTCGTCGCGGCCGGGCTGAACCGCGCCGGGCTGGGCACTCTCCTGTTCGACCTGCTCACCGAGGAGGAAGAGGCCGACCGGGCCAACGTGTTCGACACTGGGCTGCTGGCCCGGCGTCTGGCGGATGCCACCGGCTGGCTGCGCGGTCAGCCCGAGACCCAGGGGCTGGCTGTCGGGTACTTCGGTGCGAGCACCGGTGCGGCCGCCGCGTTGTGGGCGGCCGCCGAGCCGGGTGCGCGGATCGCCGCGGTCGTCTCGCGGGGCGGCAGGCCCGACCTGGCGGGGCCACGGCTGTCGGCGGTGACGGCGCCCACGTTGCTGATCGTCGGTGGCCATGACCCGTTGGTGCTCGACCTCAACCGCGAAGCACAAGCCCGGTTGCGCTGCGAGAACCGGCTCGCGGTCGTCCCCGGCGCGACCCACCTCTTCGAGGAATCCGGTGCCCTGGAGAAGGGCACCGATCTGGCCCGTGACTGGTTCACCGACCACATGGCGCCGGTTCCGCATGCGACGGCCTGAAAAAATCGACCGAGGGCGGTGTGTCGAGGTTCGAGGTGCGGTGCGACGGCCCGCTCGTGCCTCGGGAGGCGGGCGGCCGGGGCCGGTGCGGTCGGTGGGGCAGCGTCCGTCTCGGCGAGCTCGTTGACCAGGGCAGAGGTCGTGGCAGAGGTCGTCGTGTAACGGACGGACAGCCCCGCTTCAGCGATGCCGGTGCCCGCCCCGATCTCACCGCCGCGGTTCAACCTGTCAGAAACACGCCCGCGAGCGGGGGAGCCGTCCGGTACGAACTCACCGCACGCCGACAGCGCAGCGTGCGGCGCGCCTCCGTTTCGCCCCGGGAAACGTCCGCACCACGCGCCGACCGATCGGCATCCCGCCGCCTCTGGCGCGCCCGCGCCGGGACACGGCTGCCGTTTCGCGTTCCGGCGTGAGGAGCCTCCTTCCGCTGAACTGCGGGCTACTGGTGGTGCGCGTGCGGGACGGTGATGACCGGGCAGCGTGCGTGGTGCAGTACGCCCTGACTGACGGAGCCCAGCAGCATGCCGGTGAAGCCGCCGTGCCCTCGTGTGCCCACGACCAGGCCCAGGGCGTTTTCGGATGCCTTGGCAAGAACCTGTACCGGGTGGCCCTGCACCACCTCATGCTGCACGTCCACTTCCGGACGCGCGGCGGTACGTCCGGCAACCGTCTCCGACAGAAGCCGACGGCACTCCTGGACGGCCGCGTCCTCGTCCAGGACGCCGAGCCGCGGAGCGTGCCACACGTACAGGGCCCGCAGGACCGCGCCACACAGGGCGGCCTCCTCGACGGCGAAGTCGACGGCGGCGGCGGATTCAGGGCTGCCGTCGACCCCGACCACGAAGTACGGCGGCTGCTGGGTGATCTGCTCCGACTCCGGTACGGCCACCACGGGGCAGGGCGCGTGGGCGATGAGCGGCAGGGTGACGGCGGCGGAGGTGAAGAGCTCCTGGAGAGCACTCAGATGCCAGGAACCGAGCACTACCTGCGTGGCGTTCTGCGCCTGCTCACGCAGCACCCACGCCGGATGTCCCTCCGCCAGCAGACCGGAGACCCGCACCTGCGGATACTGGGCCTCGACGAAGGCCACGGCCTCCTTCAGCACGCGATCCCCCGTCGCGTGCAGCGCCTCGTTCCACTCCTCCCAGGACGGCCGCCCGCCCGTCGGCCGGTACCCGGGGGTCGGTACATTTTGTGCGAGGACCAGCAGCAGGGGCAGGTGCCGGCGGGCGGCCTCGCCGGCGGCCCACGCGAGCGCCGTGCGCCTGCCCGGATCGGGGTCGACGCCGACCACGATCGGTTTGCGTCCTTGTGCATGCTTCATCGCCGACTCCCCGTGCTCTGTTCGGGTGGCATGGCGGCATGTCGGCCTTGGTGCTGGCCGGTGCAGGTGCCGGCCACCGTGGCCGAATCCGTCTCTTCCGGCGCTACGGTGCGTCTACAGGCCCTGAGAGAGCAGGAGTTCGTGGGCGAGTCGTGCGCCGCGTGCCGCTTCCTCGGGCGGAACGTCCTTCGACGGGATGTCCTCCAGGCCACGGGCGAGTACCCGGACGGCCTCGGCCAGGGTCGCGACCTGTGCTTCCAGTCGGCTCAGCCGGGCTTCCGGTCCGGGCGTGGCTTCGGGTTCTTCGGATGGGTTCTGCGTCATGTCGGGCCTCCTTACGCGGCGGTGACGGGCGGGCCGTTTCTTGGCGGGGGCGATCAGGCCGTAGTGCGTCTGCCGCCATACCCGGGTGGGGCCCACGTTTGCTCTTCAAGTGAGCCCTCCTTGTGCCGGAAAGCTCGCGGCCGTTCGCGCAGGTGTCGGGTTTGCTTCGTTGTGCGGCACAGGCTCGCCCTGCCGGCTGGTCATCCGCGTGTGCTGACCTCCTCGGGGCGGCGGCGAGGTGTCGTTCGATGCCGGGTGCTCATCGTCGCTCAGCCCGTGCATGCGAGGGTGTCGGGTTTGCTGCGGCTGGAAGCCGCAGGAAGGGCACGCGCTCGCGGCCGGATGCCCGGGAAATCCGGGTTGCGCGGCGGGGGCACCACGGCGTGGACTTCAGGACCGTCCCGTGCGGTGAAGACCGCTGACCGGCTGCGGGGCAGGTACTCGGCCGGTGGCGCCGGGACCGGCCGCCTCGGGACCGAGTACGGGCCATTCAGCGGGGCGACGGCCACGACGCGGGGCAGAGAGGCCGACGTGCCCGCCACACCGGCGATCACGGCGCGCCCGGCACGTAGGGGCGGCTGCCAGGCGGTGTACAGCAGACCAAGGTGGGTCACCACGCCGTCGGAGGGTGGAAGGGCCGTTCCAGGAGCTGGCCAGGCCGGCGGTGTACGGGCAGAGTCATCGCGGTTCACCTCCGCGAAACGACGGCAATCGGGTCAATTTCCATGCTGCGCGCCTCCACCCCGCCCGGCGAATCGAACACCGAGCTGCTGTGGTCGCGGCGCTCTGCCACAACTCCCAGTCGCAGCGCGAAAGCAGCCACGCCTTTCGCGAGGACGCCGTGCGGTCCGTCCCCGCAGTCCGCATGGATCGTGGACTTTCGCGCGCCGTTGACTTCGTGCGCGGTCAACGGCCTGCGTCGGATGAGCGAGCGGCGCACGGCAGTTGCGATGCTGAGTGACCGTCAGGTCCCCGCACCCCACGGGGGCGTCACGTCTGTGCCGGCCGCGGACTCGGTACGGGAGCGACGTCCGTGCCCGATGCCAAGAAGTGATGTGGGGCGATCGGGCAGTTGACGCCGTGCCGGCACGTTCCCGAGCCCGTGGAACCGGTCAGGCAGTCGGCTGGAGGAGGAGCGCGCGGATGTCGTGCGGGAGCTGGTTGATCGCCGACTCCAGTTGCCCGGGGGAGACGTGCTCGCGTACGACGGCGGCGACCGCGGGGGCGATCTGGGGGACTTCTTCGGCGGTGACCTTGGCTTCCTGGACGAACCGGTTGACGTAGCCCTCGCGGTCGTACTTGACCGGTACGACGCTGGGGTCCCAGCCGTCGTAGTAGACGCCCCGCAGCAGCTCGGGGAGCTGGGCGGCGAAGTTGGCGGCCACATCGACGGTGAGCCGGTCGCGGAGCGTGTGCAGCCAGGTGCGCAGGACCCGGTGGGCGAGGTGACGGTCGTCGGTTCCCAGGGCTTCCGACACCGCTTTCAGCCAGATGTTCGCGGTATGGATGGCGTGCTCGAAGTCGGGCGGGTGTGTGGCGGGCATGGGTCTTCCTCTTCCGGTTTGTCCGTGGCTGCCCACGTGTCCGTGGCTGCCCACGCGCCGGGTCATAGTCGCGCTGTACGGGATGGCGCGCCTCCCCGCGGCGGTGGTCGGGATGGAGAGCAGTCAGCTCATTCAGAAGTGGTGGGTGTGCGGGCGGCGCCTGTCCGGTGGCGCGCCATATGCGCAACAGGGGGCGCACGCGGTGGCTTTTCTCTCCCTGCCGTATGGCCTCCATGCTATGGCGGACGGAACCGGTCGGCAGCCGCAGCACTGCACGGCAGCGCAGGCGCCACGTGCCGACGCCGCGCAGCGTGTTATTAGACGCCCATGGCCTCCAGCCTCCCGTGGGGGGTGCGGTGACGGTCGAACGGCTCCGCCCTGCGCGGCCCTGCACGGTGGCTCCGGGCCCGGGGAAGAAGACGGTCTCCCTATCGTCCTCGGTCCTGCGCACGACATACGGCGGTGTGTCGTCCGGATGCTCAAGGCGCACGATCTGACCCCGGCGGTGCTCCCCGCCCAGATGCAGGGACTCCACCACGATCCAGTCTCCGACGTGTGCGCGTAGGGGGTGTTCCCTCCGCCTGCGCCCGGCAGCGCTGCCTACCTTCACGGCGCAGGCAGGCGGGCAGCCATGGGGCGACCGGATTCGCCGTCGAACAGCGCCCCAGGGCCTGCGGCATGACCCGGACGTTGCCGCAAGGCCCCGGTGCGCTACACGTTGAGCGGTAGGCCCCGAGCCCGCGCGCGTCCACACCGACGACTGCCACAACGCCGGGATCACGCGCCCGGTTAGCGCCCAAGACGCTCGGGCTGCACTGCTCGATCCGTTGGTCGCGGCATGCGGGTTCTGCCGTCCGGACACGGAAACGGGCCTCGACCTCGACCGAGCGGCGAAAGGCCGGCCGACCGGCCGCGATCATGGCCCGCTTGAATCGGGCACTTGGCATAAATTCGGATACGTGGACGAGGCGCCCAGACGTATCGATCCCACGACGGACCGAGTGTCCGCCGCGCTCATGCTGGGCTGCTCCCCCGAGCAGATCGGCCCATGCTCCCGCTGTCAGGGGCTGACCTGCCGATACGGGCGGAACGCCCAGCTCGTGTGCCCCGCCTGCCGGGCGAGCGAGGAACGGGCCTCCGGGGACGCACCCGCTTGATCGGGCATCCGTCTCCTGGTCACTTCGCCGCGCCTTCGAGACCATCCCCTCTTCGCCGCGCTTCTTGGCCGCGGCCCGGTTCGGGCACTCGTGCACCTCGGTCTCAGAGCCCTCGCCGCGAGAAGCCGGCACCTTCACCCACTGGATGCTAAAAAATTTACCTAAATCCTATTGACTCGGGACATATCTTGCGGATGGTGGTTACTAGACCACAACACCGAAAGAGCCACAAAGTCGGTGAGGACGTCTAGTCGGCGGAGTGACTTGGACAGGATGTGGTTTAGGCCCCCGGCAAGCCGGCGCGATACCGAGGCAACAGTGACGACTGAAGCTTCAGGACACGTGCAGCACTACCGGGGACTGTTTTTGCCCTCGGAGCCTTCGCGCGCGGGCCTGACCGCGGTGCGAAGGCTTTGCCACGCCTAGGCTCCGCGGAACCGAAGAGCACCAAGCCTGTCCCCTGCGGCCGGATCGATCGGTCACTCTGCATCGATGTCGGGCTGGATCTCCACGGTGAAGGCCGCGTCCGCGGGGCCGTCGCCTTCCTCGCCCTTCCAGACGATCACGCGCACGTGCCTCTGCCCGGTGCCGCGCACCTCCCACTCGGTCACCAGATCGGTGACGACGAGGGCTGCGACGTACTCGGCAGCCTCCTTGGGGTCGTCGGTGATGATGGTCCCCCGCCACCGCTCAGGATGACCGCCGTAGGGGCGCCAGCCCTGCGAGCCGTGCGGCTCGTCGACCCGGTACACCCAGCCCTTCTCGGTGCCCATGGCACCGATCCTTCCACTCAAGGAGCACCACGCGCCGCAGCGGATCGACGCCCGCCGAGCGCGGGTCGACCGGCTACGACAACTGCCCCGACGGCATCGAGCTGGAGGACACGGGGGACTTCCTCGTGACGCGGGCAGATCGCTAGGGCTGGCCGCGACCGGGATGCGCGCCACGTGCTGTCGGATGCAGGGCGAGCAGAGCCGGAAGCCGAGGCGATGCGCGTCCGTCTCCAGCCGTTGTTGGAACGCCGACCGCGTCTCCTCGGGGGTCCCGGGTCGCCAGGGCGGGGTGGTGAAGATCTCGGCGTACGTCTTGGTGAGCTCGTCGGCGAAGGCGAGGATGTCGGGTCCGAAGTTCCGCAGGGGGAGCCAACCTGTCCGCTGGGCGTGAGTGTGCCGAGGAAGCGTACGTGGGGGCGGTCGTCGGGGCTGCTGCGGGCCGTGGATGCGGCGATGAGGCTCTCGGTGAGGATGCAGTGCGGGCTGCTCCTGGCGATCACCCTGCCCTGTTCGAGTACAAGGAGCTGGTCGCAGTACATGGCGGCCAGGTTCAGGTCGTGCAGAGCGATGATGCTGGTGAGGCGGAGCCGGTGATCAGGAGCAGCAGGGCGAGCTGGTCGGTGGGTTCGTCCGGCACCAGTTCCTGCGGCTGTTGGGCGAGGGCGCGGGCGATCGTTCCTGAGATGGGTCGCCGACTTCCGTCCGCGCTGCGGCTTCCGCGGACGGCTGAGCGCGGCCGAGGCCTGTCGGCATCGCAGGCCAGGCCCTTGATCGGTCGCCAGGAGCGTGACCTGGCCGTCGCGAGTCAAACCTCGTCTGTGGGGCGTCGCCGCGGCAGGGAGGCAGGGAGGCAGGGAGGCAGGAACCGGGGCCAGTCCCGGATCACCTGTTTATTCGTCAGGAAATTCAGCAACGGGTCAGTGTGAGTCCTCAAACACCTGGTGACAGCTGACCGAACATGCGAATCGTTGTAGTCTCCGGAGACCGCCCTTGACCTGCAATAAGCGGGCAGGGAGCAGACAAATCGGGAGTGTCTCCATGCTGCGCACCATGTTCAAGTCCAAGATCTAGCATCTGGACGTTTGTGCAGGTCAGGGCCCTGTTGGCGCACCTCGGGTCAGCAACCGGTCAGCATGTGTCGCAGCCGGGTCTCCGCTTGCTGACCGCCCGCCCGCTGCGCAGACGCGGGTGTCTGATCACTTGCGCTCGGAATGTTCGGCGCGTGGCCGAAAGCTCGCCCGCGGCATGGGGTCCTCCTTCAAGGACTGCGACTGCGCCAAGCCGACCCGTTGCCCGAACCCGTGCCCGACTCGGTTCAGGGTGCTCTCGGGGAGCAGCGTGAAGAAGAGGGCCGCGGTACACAGGACGATGCGATCGAGCGCCTCAGGCAGGTCTACGCGGAACAGGGAAGACAGCGCCATCGTTTGCCGAGCCCCGCCGAGAACTGGGTCAGCAAACGGCCGCGGCGTACGCAAAATGCGGCGGCCCTGAAGGCGGACGACATCACTCATGGCCGCGCTTGCCCACCGGGAGGCGCCTCGCCGCCGCCCCGGGACGATGCAGCGATCTGCACCCGGAACGCCCAAGACTGCAAAGGGGGACTGAGGCCACTTCAGAAATAGGAGGCGCGGATCAAGGCCGACAACGGCGGCGAGGAGGTGGCCGTCACTGAGCCCGTGCCGCCCGGCCTTGTCCTCCTGAGCATGTGCTGGGGCAGGTCCTCGATCCCGACGTGCGCCCCGGGCATTTCCTGGTCGTGCTCGGGCCGAAACGGAGCGGGCAGGGCCAGCACCAGGGCGAGGGGGGCCGGTCGTCAGGATGTTGTGCCGGTGACCGAGCCTGCGGACTTGGTGACGTGGTAGGTGACGGTGGCGCCGCTGTAGAAGTGGAAGATCAGCGTCGCCGGTTCGCCGTCGCGCAGCGCGTTCAGGAAGTCGGGGGTCAGGATGATCGTGCCGCCTGGGTAGTCCGGTGAGAAGGCCCTGTTGAACTCCTGGTAGGGAGTCCAGCTGGTCTGGCCGGCGTTACTGCCATCGGCGTACGTGGCATGCATGGTTGCCAGTACGTCACCCCGGTACTGGGTGGGAATGGTGAACGAGTCGGTCGTACCCGTGGCGTTCGACAGCACCGGAGTGTCGGACGTGGTCACGTCGATCGTCCAGGGCAGCCCGCAGGAGAACCGGGCCTGGAGCGTCGCGTTGACCCCGTACTGGCGATCGCCGGTCAGCCGGGTCAGTGCGCGCGCCGTGAGGGTGAGCTGGTTGTCGGTGACGGTGTAGTCCAGTCCCGGGTCAAGCGGTGTGCTGCCCTGCCACAGGCCGCGGAAGCTGGTGCCGTTGGGGTTCAGAGTGAGCGTCTTGGCCGTGATCGGGCTGGACTTCGGCACGAAGACCTTGTCGAAGGAGGCGGTTCCCGAGCGGGTGGTCCAGCTCGACTTGATCCAGGCGAACAGGGCGGGGTCGGTCCACTTCAGAGTCTCGCGGTTCAGGTAGGCGAAAGTTCCGGGGTCCCACAGGGCGGTGGTGACACCGGCGACGCGCGCCGCGTAGCCGATGTGCTCGAAGTACTTCAGCGCCTCACCGCGCTCCACGCGGTCGGGATGGTTGTGGTCCGGCCAGCCGAGCAGACCGTACTCGCCGAGGTACACCGGGATGTTCTTGGCGACGAACGTGTCGTGCATGCGGGCGAAGGCCTCGTTCAGGTCCTTCTGGGCGTTGTCGTCGTACAGGGTGCCGCCCGCGATGTTCACGCTGAACGGGTACCAGCTGTAGTAGTGCACGGTGGCGACCAGGTTGCTGTCGTGCAGCGCGCTGATCGTGGCGGACAGATCGTCCATGAGGGGCTGGGAGGGGGTGCAGCCCTGCGTGGGCAGCACGAGCAGGCGGCTTGTGTTACCACCGCCCGAGGAGCGGACGATCTTGTGGAAGGAGGTGTTCAGCTCGTTCATGAGCTGGGTCTTCTGCGCGTCCGTGGCGTTGTCGAAGCCCGGTTCGTTGACACTCTCGAAGAGCAGGGCGCGCGGCTCGTCGCGGAACGTCGAGGAGATCTGCGTCCAGCTGGCGTTGAAGCGGGCGAGTACGTTGTCGTGGTCGGCGGGCATCTTCGAGATCCACTGCCACGAGTCGTGGTGGACGTTGAGCACGACGTACAGGCCGTCGGCCAGCGCCCAGTCGACCATCTGCTTGACGCGGCTCATGAACGTGGCGTCGATGGTGTAGGGGGCGGTGGCGGACTGGTGGTCCGTCCAGGTCACCGGGATGCGGACGCTGCGGTAGCCCTGCGCGCGGATGGTGTCGAACAGGTCCTTGGTGACCTTCGGGTTGCCCCAGGACGTCTCGTCCGGAATCGCGTCCAGGGTGTTGCCCAGGTTCCAGCTGGGCTGCATCGCGGCGACGGCGTCCATGGCGCGGGCCGGAACGCTGACCGTGGAGCGTGTCTGCTGTGCCGTGCCGCCCGGCGCGGCGAGCGCGGTGCTGCCGGACAGTCCCAGGATGACGAGCAGCGCCATCAGCAGGCCGGTCAGGCGTCCGGGGCCGCGTCTGCGGTGGCGCGCGGGTTGCCGTATGTCCTTCACGTGTCATGCCTTTCGGTCGGTCGTGCCTTTCGGCCGACGGTTCGGGTTGGTTCCATCAGTGGTCGGAGAGGGCCCGGGTTCAGTGGTCGGGAGGAGGCGGGTTCAGTCGTCGAGGGGCTCGTAGTCGAACCAGTCGAAGTGGACGGTGCCTGCCGTGGCGTACATGCCGATGACCCGGCCGGTGAAGCCGCCGGCCACCTCCGTCGACAGGTAGCGGCCGTCGAGGGTCGCGAGCTCGGTGAACGTTCCGTCCGGGGCTTCGATGCCCAGAGAGACGACGTCGGGTCCGGTGCAGGGCCCGTGCGGTGACGGCGGGTCAGTGACGGTGACGGCAAGGACCACAGGCCCGGCGGGCACGGACTGGGCGGCCATGACCGTGCGCAGGGAGCCGACGCGCGCGATCACCCGCACATCCGTGCCGCACGCCTCGATCGCGTAGTGGTGCCGCTCGTCCAGCCGGACGGCCAGCCCGCCGCGTCCCTGAGAGGGGTCGACCAGGGTGCGCGCCCGGCACGAAAGATGCTGCTGGCGCCGACCGGTGAACACCACGTCGGACTCGTCCAGGGAGCCGCCCCGCGCGCGGAGCGTCAGCCATCCGGGGCGCTCCTTGGTGGTGCAGAGCTCGGCGGGGCGGTCCCGCACGGAGATCCAGGTCGGCCCGAGTTCGCTGAGCTCGAAGTCGTCGCGCCGTTCCTCGGCGGGGGCGGGGGTGAGCGGCCAGGGGGGCGCGGACAGGTCCAAGGTGACCTCGCCGACGACCGGCCAGTCGTCCTCCCAGGTCACGGGAGCGAGGAAGGTCTCCCGGCCGAGCACGTGCCAGCCGGGGGTGCCGCCGCGCGGCCGTACCCCGAGCAGGACCATCCACCACGAGCCGTCAGGGCCCTGGACCAGGTCCGCGTGGCCGGTGTTCTGCACGGGGTGGTCGGTGCCGCGGTGGGTGAGGATCGGGTTGGCCGGGCAGGGCTCGAACGGGCCGCTGGGCGTACGGCCGCGGGCGATCGACACGCCGTGGCCGCGCTCGGTACCGCCCTCGGCGATGAGCAGGTACCAGTAGTCGCCGATCCGGTACAGGTGCGGCGCCTCCGGAGCCTTGACGCCGGGTCCGCCGGACCAGAGCTTGTGCGGTGTGCCGTACGTCTGTCCGGTGGACGGGTCGATACGGACCTGCGACACCCCGGCGACCGTGCACCAGCACGTGCCGTCCTCGTCCCAGGCCAGGTCGGGATCGATGCCGGGCACGCCTGGTGCCGGGATCGGATCCGACCACGGTCCGGCCGGGTCGGTCGCCGTGACGATCAGGTTGCCGCCGCCCTCGCTGCAGTTGGTGACGATCAGCCAGAAGCGTCCGTCGTGATGGCGCAGGGTGGGGGCGTAGATGCCGCCCGAGGACGGCATGGAGGCCGGCAGGCGCAACTGCTCCGGCCGGTCAAGGACGTTGCCGATCTGCCGCCAGTGCACCAGGTCACGGCTGTGGAAGAGGGGTACGCCGGGGAAGTACTCGAAGCTGGAGCAGGCGAGGTAGTAGTCGTCGCCGACACGGCAGATGCTCGGGTCGGGGTGGAACCCGGGGAGCACGGGGTTGGTGGCGCGGGCGGGCGGGTTCTGAGCGGGCACCCTCGGTCGTCCTTTCGTCGGGTGGGGGCAGGGTCGGCGCTCAGGGAGCGTCCGGTTCCGTGCGGGTGATGCGGAGCAGCGCCGCGGACGGCGCGGTGGGCAGGGTCACGGTGAGGTCGGCGGCGTCGGGGTTCCAGACGGCAACGGCCTGACGTGCGGCGGGGTACAGCACCTCGACACAGGCCGCGCCGCCCGCCAGTTCAGCCAGCCGGAGGGTGCTGGTGGCCTCGCCGCCCGGGCGGCGCCAGACGGTGAGGTGCGTGGTGGCGGGGGTGTGCAGGGCGAGAGCGATCCAGGGGTCGTCCCAGCCGGGCAGCCCGAGTGGCCAGGACGGCACCGCCCGGGGCAGGTCGGCGCGGACGGCCTTGTACACGGCGACCGCCTCGTGGACCAGGGCGCGGGCCTCGGGTCCCAACTCCGGCAGGTGGCCGGAGAGGTGGATGCGGCCGAGGAGGCCGCTCGCCATGGTGAAGACGACCTCGTCGAGGGAGTCCTCCGGCTGTGGATAGGCCCACACGGCACCCTGTTCGGGGGTGACGGCGGTGGGTGCGGAGGCCGCGATGGGCGCGTAGAGGTGCAGGTTCTGCTGGTCGCTGGTGGACTGCAGTTGCAGCCGCGACAGCAGGGCGTGGTCCCAGCGCATGCCGCCCGAGGCACAGTTCTCCACCACCAGGTGCGGATGGCGGTCCAGGATGCCGTCGAGCCAGTCCAGGTGGGCCTGGTTGTGGCCGAGCAGTCCGGCGCCAGGGGTCTCGCCGGGGTGGGCGCTGGTGCCGGAGCCGGGGTCGATGTTGTGGTCGAGCTTGAGGTAGCCGACGCCCCACTCGCCGACCAGGCGGTCCACGACCTGGTCCAGGTGGGCGCGGGCGGCCGGGTGGCGCAGGTCCAGGTGATGCCGCCCGGACTCCATGACGCGGACGCCGTCGCGGCGGAAGAACGCCTCGTCGGGCAGGGACCCGGCCACGGGGCTGCGTACTCCGATCACCTCCGGCTCCAGCCACAGACCGGGCACCATGCCGCGCTCCCGGATGCGGTCCAGCACCTCGTGGATGCCCTTCTCCCCGGGGAAGCGTGAGGCGGCCGGCTCCCAGGCGCCGACGGTGGTCCACCAGCCGTCACCGCCGTCGTCGTACCAGCCCGCGTCGATGACGAAGTACTCGGCGCCGGCCTCGGCCGCCGCGTCGATCAGCGGCAGCAGCTTTTCGGTGGTGGGGTCTCCCATCAGGCAGTTCATGTAGTCGTTGAAGATGACGGGCAGACCCTGGTGGTCGGGATGCGGGCGGCGGTGGGCGCGTCGGTAGCGGGTCAGCGCGGCGAACGCGGCGTCGGGGCCGCCGTCGGCGCTGAAGGACAGGGCCACGGGTACGGTGCGGAAGGCGGCGCCCGGTTCCAGCGGCTGCCGCCAGCCGTGGTGGGAGTCGGTGGGCCCGAACAGTGCCAGGTAGGCCGCCTTGTCGCGCTCGGCGCACTCCCAGCGCCAGCCCCCGCCGTTGTGCTCGATCTGCCACACCCAGGTGCGGCCGGTGCACCGGTCCGTCAGGCCGCCCATGGGCAGGCGCCCGCAGCTGGACCAGGTGCCCTGTCCGGTCAGGGCGAAGCCCGAACGGCCGTTCGCGTGACTCACGCGTCCTGCGTGGTCCGGTGTGGTCAGCCGCAACGGCCGGCGCTGCCAGCGGCATTCGGCGAGCCAGTCGTTCTCCGCCCACAGCAGATCGGCGGCGTCCATGTCCGCCGGGTCCGACGTGGTGAGGCACCCCATCGCGAACGAGCTGACCGACTCCAGGTGGAGCGTGTCCTGCCCTTCGTTGCGCAGGGTCACCTCGCTGCGCAGCACGGGTATGCCGTCCGGCGACCGGTAGGTCACCTCCGCGACCAGACCGGTGTCCGGGTCGTGCAGTTGGACGGTGAGGGTGTGCCAGTCACCGTCGCGGGCCGCGCGGTGGGTCCGATGGCGCAGCCGCCCGCCGAGAGCCGTCTGGACCAGGCGGCTGCCCGACCAGTCGCGCCCGTGACCCGTGGCCGTCACCTCCACCAGAGGCAGGGACCCACGGGGGCCGTTGCCCGCCTCGCCCGGCAGTCCGAGGTGCGTCAGGCGGGCGCCGCCGTCGTCGCCGAGGACGAACTCGAGGTGCAGGGCATCGTGACCCCAGCGGAAGCTCCGCTGTTCCGTTTCCATGGTGGCCTTTTCCAAGGTCAGTGGCCGCGCAGGACCGCGCAGGCGCCGGGCGGCAGTTCGTGGGCCGTTGTGCTGGTGAGCAGGTCGTGGGCGGGATCCGGCAGGGGCACGGCGTCCTCGGTGTGGTTGATCAGGACGTGCCAGCGGCGGCCGTCGGCCGCGTGCCGGGTGACGGCTTCGACACCGGCCGGCAGGCCCGGCAGCTCCGGCTCGACGCCGGCTTCCTTCAGGAGCCGTCCGACCAGCGCGCCGTAGTCGGCGTCCTCCAGGCGGGTGGAGAGATACCAGCCCTGTCCGGTGCCGAAGCCGTGCCGGGTGAGTGCCGGGCTGTCCGTGAGCATGCCGTGGGTGTAGGCGGCGAGCGTTTCGGCGCCTTCGGCGCGCAGGGACTCGCTCCAGACGGTGCCGTGCGAGCCGTCCGACAGAGTGATCCGCTGGCCCGTCCGCAGCGGCCGGTGCTCCTCGACGCGGATGCCCAGCGCCTCGCGCAGCGGTGCGGCCGGGTAGCCGCCGAGCCGGGCGTGCATGCGGTCGTCGACGTAGCCGGTGGCGTGCTGGACGAGGAGTGTCCCCCCGCCCTCGACGTAACGGCGCAGGTTCTCCGCACCCTTGTCGGACAGCAGGAACAGGGAGGGGGCGATGACCAGCCGGTAGCGGCTCAGATCGTGATCGGGGTGGGCGAAGTCCGCCGTGACGCCCGCGTCCCACAGCGCGCGGTGCGCCCCGGCGAGCGGCGCGTGGTAGTCGAGGCGGGAGGAGGGCAGGCCGTCCACCTCCAGTGCCCACATGGCGTCCGGGTCGTCGAGCACGGCCACCTGCGCGGTGACCGTCGATCCCGCCAGCTCCCCGAGCGCGGCGACCGCCTCGCCGGTCTGCGTGACCTCGCGGAAGATTCGGCTGTCGGGGCCCGCGTGCGGGAGCATCGCCGAGTGCCAGGTCTCGGCGCCGGCCTGGGACTGCCGCCACTGGAAGAACAGGGCGCCCTCCGAGCCGCGCGCGATGTGGCCGAGGCTGTGGCGCAGTACGTCCCCCGGCTCCTTGCCGATCACCTGATCGCCGTCGTAGACCGTGCTGGTGCCCTGCTCCATCAGCAGCCACGGGCGGCCGCCGGCCAGGGAGCGGGAGCGGTCGGCGTAGTAGGCCACATGTGCGGCGCCGTCGAGGCCGTTCGCGTTCGGGTACTGGTCGGAGCTGACGACGTCGAGTTCGCGGGCGAACGCCCACACGTTCAGCCGCAGGTCGTAGGGCAGCATCAGGTTCGTCGTCACCGGGCGGTCGCTGTGCTTGCGGATCGCGTCGCGCTGCTCGCAGTAGGCGGCGATGATCTCGTCGGCCCAGAAGCGGTGGAAGTCCACCGTCTGGCCGGGGTTCTTGTGGTATTGCGTCGCGCGCGGGGGCAGCACCTGCTCCCAGGAGGTGTAGCGCTGGCTCCAGAAGGCCGTGCCCCACGCTTCGTTGAGGGCGTCCAGCGAGCCGTGCCGGGCGCGCAGCCACACCCGGAACGCGGCCGCCGCATGGTCGCACCAGCAGAGCGTGCCGTACTCGTTGTGCACGTGCCACAGCGCGACGGCGGGGTGGTCGCCGTACCGCTCGGCCAGTGCGGAGGCGATCCGGCGGGCCGCGCTGCGGTAGGCGGGCGAGGCGAGGCAGTAGGTGTCGCGACTGCCGTGCACGAGACGGGTGCCGTCGGCCCTGACCGCCAGCGCCTCGGGGTGGGCGAGGGTGAACCAGGGCGGCGGGGAGGCCGTCGGGGTGGCGAGGTCGACGGCCACACCGTTCGCGTGCAGGCGTTCGATGTGGGCGTCGAGCCAGGAGAAGTCGTAGCGTCCCTGCTCCGGTTCGAGCAGGGCCCAGGAGAAGACTCCGAGGGTGGCCAGGTTGACCCTGGCCCGGCGCATGAGTTCGTCGTCCTCCTTCCAGACCGGCTCGTCCCACTGCTCGGGGTTGTAGTCGCCGCCGAAGGCGAGGCCGCCCAGACGGTCGGTGATGCTGTGTGCTGTCATGACGGTTCCTCGGGTGTGGAGAGTCGTCGGGCGCTCTGACGTGTCGTCAGCGTCCATGTGGCAAGCGCCTGTTCGTCAGTCGGCCGCTCACCGCGCAGGGCACGAAGCCGGCCGTCCAGCCCGACGTCCATGAGGATCACGCCGTCGGCCGGGGCGCCGGCGGCGACACATCGCCCTCCCTCGGGGCCCCTCGTCGTTGGGGTGGAGGTCGAGTTCCGCCACGGAACGCATGCTGCTGAGAACGTGGCTGACCGTGCTGGGCGAGACACCCGCGTGTCTCGCCGCGTCGGCGATGGTCAACATGATCGTGCGGCAACGTCCTTCTGCGCCGTTGCGCCTACGAAGCTTTGGCGGTTCAACTCGTGCGTCATGGAGACGGCCCTTCCCGCGGGGTGTCGAAGCGCTTCACTTCGATGGGGAAGTTAACGGACTTGTTTCGTGCGAAACAAGAGCCCTGACGCGAGGAAAGTTTCTCCACCCTGGTCCAATGGCAGCCTGTTAGCGGAAATGACAGCGTCGATGCGCTTCGATAAATCAATCTCAACCGACTCCGCACCCGCTGGCCGAGGGATCTGTTTCGTGGCTTCTGCGTCCCCGTCCGCCGCCGCACGGCACCACGGGGCCGACCCCGAGCAGCGCACCGCCGTGGACGTCCTCGTGGCCGAACTGGACCCGTACGGCACCCCGCACACCACCACGGGCCGGCCCGTCGTCCCGTCCGCGCTCACCGAGCTGCTCTGTGAAGTCCGCGCCCGCTACGCGCAGTTGCCGCCGATATGGATCACCGAGAACGGCTCCGCGGAGGCCGACACGGTCTCACCCGACGGTCACGTCCACGACCCCGACCGCATCGGCCACCTGGCCGACCACGACCAGCGCTTCGGACTGGTCCACATCGACTACGACACCCTGACCCGCACCCCCCAGGACAGCTACCACTGGTACCGGGGCCTGATCACCGCGCACCGCGCGCGGACGGAGGAACCTGCCCGATGAAGTTCACGGACGGCTACTGGCTGATGCGTCCGGGCTGCACTGCCCGCTACGCCACCGAGGTCGCCGACGTTCGCGTCGACGACCACTGAGCCGACGCGGGCAGACCCTCAACGGCCCGCTGCTGACCGTGGATTGCTGGTCCCCGGCCGAGGGGGTCATCGGCGTGCGGACCACCCACCACGCCGGATCGGTGCGCCAGGGACCGGAGTTCGCGCTGCCCGGAGCCGGCGGGGGCGCCGGCAAGGTGCGCCGGGAGGGGGCGGTGCTGGAACTGGCCTCCGGCGAACTGACGCTGCGGGTGGACACGGAACAGCCGTGGCGACTGGAGTTCACCGCCGGCGGACGCGTGCTGACCTCCGCCGGCCAGCGCGGCACCGGATTCGTCACCGACGCCGAGGGCCGGCACCACATGGTCGCCCAACTCGCCCTGGGAGTGGGCGAACTGGTCTGCGGGCTGGGTGAGCGGTTCACGCCGTTCATCAAGAACGGGCAAGTGGTGGACATCTGGCAGGCCGACGGCGGCACCAGCAGTGAACAGGCATACAAGAACATCCCGTTCCATCTGACCAACCGTGGTTACGGCGTCTTCGTGAACCACCCCGGCAAGGTCGGCTACGAGGTCGGCTCGGAGGCCGTCGGGCAGGTCCAGTTCAGCGTCGAGGACCAGTCGCTGGAGTACTTCGTCGTGTACGGCCCGACCCAGAAGCAGGTCCTGGAGCGCTACACCGCGCTCACCGGCCGCCCGGCCCTGCCACCTGCCTGGGCACTGGGCCTGTGGCTGACCACGTCGTTCACGACCGACTACGACGAGGCCACCGTTCAGGGCTTCATCGACGGTATGGCCGAGCGCGGAATCCCGCTGAGCGTCTTCCACTTCGACTGCTTCTGGATGCGCGCCTACCAGTGGTGCGACTTCGCGTGGGACGCCGAGACCTTCCCCGACCCGGCGGGCATGCTGGCTCGGCTGAAGGACCGCGAACAGCTCGGACTTCTGGGCGATGCAGGGGTTGATCCAGGCGGAGATCCTCAGTCCCCCGGACGGCCCCGGTGAGACCGCCCGTTTCGACGTACGCCGCGAGGGAGAATGCCTTCGCGTGACGACCGACAGCCCGCACCCCTGGTGACTGCGGATCGGCGGCCCCGACGGCACCGTGCACACCAACACCGCGGGGCGGGCGACGGCCGAGCTGCGCTACGAGGACTGAGCGTCCCTGCCATCGGCTGCACCGGGATTCTGCGTCAGTCGGCTCGCAACACATCGAGTGCCGTGAGAGCCACATGGAGCTCGGTGCGCTGGTCGCCCGATTCGAGGTCACGGGCGAGGAGACGCTCGATGGTGCGCAGGCGTTGGTACATGGTCTCGCGGGAGAGGCCGCCCCGGCGGGCGGCGGTCGTCTTGTTGCCGGCCGCGTCGAGGTAGTGGCGCAGGGTCGTCAGCAGGTCGGTGCCGTGCTGGGTGTCGTGGTCGATGAGGCGCCGGAGCTGCCGTTCGGTGTACTCCTGGACACGGGGGTCCTCGCGGAGTGCGTACAGCAGGCGGCGCAGGCCGATGTCGGACAGCTCGTGGAAGGAGCGGTCCTGGGGGAGGGGCTGGCCGGGCGGGGTGGCCTCGGCGACGCGGGCCGCTGCACGGAACGAGCGGGCGGTGTCGGTGAGGTCCGTGACCTCGGAGCCGACACTCACGACTGCTTCCGGGGCCAGGCCCAGAACCGTGCGGGACAGGCGCTCGACGATGGGACGCCAGGGCTGGGAGGTGCGCAGAGCCAGCAGGATGCCGAGGCGGTCGGGGGCCAGTTCGCCGACGAGGGCCGGCACGCCTGCCGTTCTCAGCTCCTGCAACAGACGGGACTCGGTCTCGGCTCCCCCCTTCCCTGCGCGCAGGTCTACCAGGGCGGCGACGAAGTGGCTTCGATCAGTCGGCAGGCCCAGTGCGGCGCAGCGGGCGCGGGCGTCCTCCGCGGAGCGGTGGCGCTGTTCCACGAGGTCGAGCAGGGCGTTCCGGTGTGCGGTGCGTTCCCATGGGGTGGGGTGGATGAGGCGCGCGACGGTCAGTGCCATCGCGGTCCTCTCCAGCAGGGTGACGTCCTCCGGCCCGAACGCCGGTCCGTCGGTGCGCGCCGGGAGCATGGCCACGCGACCCCAGCGCTCGCCCTGGTACTCGACGGAGGCGGTGAGCCAGCCCTCCGGGCCGCGTATCGCTGTGTTTGCCGGTCGGACGTCGCCGGGCCCGGTCGCCCTGGAGCGCTGTTCCCAGTCGGCGAGTGCCTCCTCGACGGTGAGTCCGGACGGTTCGCAGATCAGGGCTTGGTGCACCAGGTTCTCCAGGACGACCGTGCGGCCGCTCATCTCCGCCGCCGCACGCACCACGTCCTCCGGGCCGGCGCCGCGCAGGGTCAGGGCGGTGAATGCCTCGTGGATGCGCTGTGTGCGGCGCATCGCCTCCGCCTGGTTGCCGAGCAGCACGGCGTGCACGACCTGGGTGACCTCCAGGAAGTTGACGTCCTTGGCGAGGGTGACCAGTGGGAGGCCGTGCAGGCGGCAGGCGTCGACGAGCGCGTCCGGCGGGCGGTGGTAGCGGCGTACGAGTTCGATGACCAGCGCCGCGGCCCCGATGCCGGCGAGTTCGTCGACGTAGCGGCGCACGCCGGCCGCATCCTGCGGCAGGGGCATTCCGGTGGTGAGGACGAGTTCGCCGCCCTTGAGGAACGACGCGGGGTCGGTCAGCTCGGTGATGTGGACCCACCGGACCGGTCGGTCCAGGTGCGGCGCGCCGGTGACGACCTGGGGCCGTCCGGCGGCCAGGACGGGAAGCGCCAGGACATCGGCCACGGTGAGCGGAGGGGTGGGCCCCTGGCCGGCGGGGTGGTTGTCGTTCACGGTCTCTCCATGAGGGTCCCTGCTCGAACTCGGCCCGGAGCTCGGGGGAGTGCCCGGCCACTGTGACAAGCGTCTCTGACCTGCGCAAGAGCGGTCCGTGAGCGATCGGCACCCGGCGTGCCCCCGAGGAGGCTGACACATCGTCCGGATGTCGCGGCGCGGCCGGACAGATCGCAGGTTGGCGCACCCTCCGCCCGCGGAGATGCTCGGGAGACCGCAGCAGACCGAACACCGAGGCCGGGAGACGAACATGACCGCACTGTCGCCGCACCTTCGCCAGGCCACGCCCGTGGTGGCGGCCCGGGGCGAGGGCGTCCACCTCTTCGACCAGGACGGCCGCCGCTACCTCGACTTCACCGCCGGCATCGGCGTCACCAGCACCGGGCACTGCCACCCCAAGGTCGTCGCGGCGGCGCAGGAGCAGGTGGGCACGCTGATCCACGGTCAGTACACGACGGTCATGCACGAGCCGCTGCGCCGCCTCGTCGACAAGCTCGGCGAAGTGCTGCCGGCCGGCCTGGACAGCCTGTTCTTCACCAACTCCGGCAGCGAGGCCGTCGAGGCCGCGCTGCGCCTGGCCCGCCAGGCCACCGGCCGGCCGAACGTCATCGTCTGCCACGGCGGCTTCCACGGCCGTACTGTCGCCGCCGCCTCCATGACGACCTCCGGTACTCGTTTCCGCTCCGGTTTCTCCCCGCTGATGAGCGGCGTGGTCGTCACTCCCTTCCCGTCCGCCTACCGGTACGGCTGGGACGAGGAGACCGCCACCCGCTTCGCCCTGAAGGAGCTCGACTACACGCTCCAGACGATCTCCTCGCCCGCCGACACGGCCGCGATCATCGTCGAGCCGGTGCTCGGTGAGGGCGGGTACATGCCCGCCAACCGCGCGTTCATGGAAGGGCTGCGGGAGCGGGCGGACCGGTACGGCTTCCTGCTGATCGCCGACGAGGTGCAGACCGGCGTCGGCCGCACCGGCCGCTTCTGGGGCCACGACCACTTCGGCGTCACACCCGACATCCTCGTCACCGCCAAGGGCCTGGCCAGCGGCTTCCCGCTGTCGGGCATCGCCGCCTCCGAGGAGCTGATGACCAAGGCCTGGCCCGGCTCGCAGGGCGGCACGTACGGCGCCAACGCCGTGGCCTGCGCTGCGGCCTGCGCCACCCTCGACGTCGTCCGCGACGAGAAGCTCGTCGAGAACGCCGAGGCCATGGGCAAGCGGCTGCGCCAGGGCCTGGAGGCGGTCGCCGACCGGACGCCAGGCATCGGCGACGTGCGCGGCCTCGGCCTCATGCTCGCCACCGAGTTCGTCACCGAGGACGGCAGCCCCGACCCCGAGACCGCCGCCCGCGTCCAGCGCGCCGCCGTCGAGGAGGGCCTGCTCCTGCTGCTGTGCGGCGCCTGGAACCAGGTCGTCCGCATGATCCCGGCACTCGTCATCGACGAGACGGCGGTGGACGAGGGCCTCCAGGCGTGGGCGACCGCGGTCGAGGCCGGCACATCGGGAGCGGCACGGCGATGACGGACACCACCACGGCCCTGGAGCCGCTGGTCGTACGGCTCGCCGAGACCGCTCCCGGCCTGCGGGTGGAGACCGGCCCCGGATCCACCGGCCTCTACGCCTACGACGCCTCCAACTACCGGGTCCCGCCGCGGGCCGTGGTGTTTCCCCGCAGCGCCGACGACGTCGTCGCGGTGCTGCGGGCCTGCCGGGAGACAAGCATCCCGGTCACCGCACGCGGCGGCGGCACCAGCATGGCGGGCAACTCCGTCGGGCCCGGCGTCGTGCTGGACTTCTCCCGGTACATGAACCGGATCCTGGACATCGACCCGGTGGCCCGCACCGCGCGCGTCGAGGCCGGCGTGATCCTGGACGCGCTGCGGTCCGCGGCCGCCCTGCACGGGCTGACCTTCGGTCCCGACCCGTCCTCGCACAGCCGCTGCACCCTCGGCGGCATGATCGGCAACGACGCGTGCGGCAACCGGTCCGTGCGGCACGGGCGCACGAGCGGGCACATCGAGGCGCTGGAGATCGTGACCGCCGACGGCGTGCGGGCCGTCGCCGACCGCACCGGACTGCGGGCCGACGACCCGGACGACACGGACGCCGTCCAGCGGGTCGCCGGTCTGGAAGCGGACGTGCGCCGCCTGATCGACGGCAATCTGGCGTCGATCCGTACCGAGCTGGGCCGGGTACCGCGACAGGTCTCCGGCTACCAGCTGCACCACCTGCTGCCCGAGCACGGCTTCGACATGGCCCGCGCGCTGGTGGGCACCGAGGGCTCCTGTGCGGTCGTCACCGCAGCGACGGTCCGCCTGGTGGCGACCGCACAGGCTTCCACCCTCCTCACCCTCGGCTACGACGACGTGGTCGACGCCGCCGAGGACGTCCCCGAGATCCTGCGCTGGAACCCCACCGCCGTGGAGGGCATGGACGAGGCGATCGTCGCCACCATGCGCGCCCGGCGTGGCCCGGACTCCGTCACCGGCCTCCCCGAGGGGCGTGCCTGGCTGTACGTCGAACTCGACGGCGACGACCAGGCGGCCGTCGACGCCCGCGCCGCCGAACTGCTGGACGTGCTCAGGGCACAGGGCCGGATGACCGGCGGGCGGGTCGTGCACAGTCCGGCCGAACGGCGCTCGCTGTGGCGGGTCCGCGAGGACGGGGCAGGGCTCGCCGCCCGGCTCGTTGACGGCTCGGAGTCCTGGCCCGGCTGGGAAGACGCGGCCGTCGCGCCCGAGGACCTGGCCGCCTACCTGCGCGACTTCCGCAAGCTGCTGGCCGCGCACGGCCTGACCGGCGTGCTGTACGGGCACTTCGGCGCCGGATGCGTCCACGTGCGCATCGACTTCGACCTCGCCACGGACGCGGGGCGGGCCGCCACCCGCCGGTTCCTGACGGAGGCCGCCGCCCTGGTCGTCGAGCACGGTGGAAGCCTGTCGGGCGAGCACGGCGACGGGCGGGCCCGGGGCGAGCTGCTGGAGGTCATGTACAGCCACCGGCTGATCCGGGCGTTCGCCGACTTCAAGGAGATCTTCGACCCGGAAGGGCTGCTCAACCCCGGCGTCATCGTCGACCCGGCGCCGCTCGACGCCGACCTCGCCCTGCGTGAACTCCCGCTCGTGGACACGACGTTCACCTTTCCCCACGACGAGGACGGCTTCGCGGGAGCGGTACGCCGCTGCGTCGGTGTCGGCCGCTGCCGCAGCGACGCCGGCGGCGTGATGTGTCCCAGCTACCGGGCCACGGGGGAGGAGAACGACTCGACGCGGGGCCGGGCTCGTCTGCTCCAGGAGATGGTGCGGGGCGGAACCGTCCAGGACGGCTGGCGCTCCACGGAGGTGCGTGACGCCCTCGACCTGTGCCTGTCCTGCAAGGCCTGCTCCAGCGACTGTCCGGTCGGCGTCGACATGGCCACGTACAAGGCGGAGTTCCTGCACCAGCACTACAAGGGCAGAGTCAGACCCCGCTCGCACTACTCCCTGGGCTGGCTGCCCCTGACGTCCAAGCTCGTCGGGTACGCGGCCCGCCCGGTGAACGCGCTGCTGCGCGGACCCCTCGGGAAGCTGCTCGCGCGCCTCGGCGGCGTGACCACCAAACGCCGGATCCCCGCCTTCGCCTCCCGGCACGCGCTGCGCCGGGCCCTGCGCACGGCGAGGACCGGCGAACCGGCGAAGACGATTCTGTTCGTGGACAGCTTCACCCGCGCCTTCCGCCCCGAGGTGGCCGGAGCGGCGAGCCGCGTACTCGCCGACGCCGGCATCCCCTGCACGGCACAGGACGACCTGTGCTGTGGCCTGACCTGGGTCAGCACCGGCCAGCTGTCGCTCGCGCGCCGCATCATGGCCCGCACGGTCGACCGCTTGGACAACGGCGACGACCGGCCCATCGTCGTAGCTGAACCGAGCTGCGCCGCAGCGCTCAAGCGTGACGTGCCCGAACTCCTCGGCACCGACGCCGCCCGGCGCGTCGCGGCCCGCGTCCACACCCTCACCGGAGCCCTGACCGACCTCGCCGCACCCGGGTGGGTGCCACCGGAGCTGCCGGACAACGTCGTGCTGCAGACCCACTGCCACGAGTACGCCACCTTCAAGGGCCGCCACCCCCGCGACCTGCTCGGCCGCCTCGGCGTACGGAAGGTCGACGAGGCCGAGGGCTGCTGCGGACTCGCCGGCAACTTCGGCTTCGAGGAACAGCACTACGACACCTCGATGGCCGTCGCCGACCTCGCCCTGAGGCCACGCCTCGACGACATCGACCCGCGGACACCGGCTGTCGTCGTGGCCGACGGCTTCAGCTGCGCCACCCAGATCGACCACCTCGCCGGAGACCGGGGCATCCGCGCCCTGCACCTCGCGGAACTGCTCGACCCCGCCGCCGACCGACCCGGACAACCAGGAGAGAACTCATGACCGACACACCCACGCAGTTGTTCATCGGTGGCGCCTGGGTGGACGCCGCGGACGGCGCCACCATGCCCGTCGACGACCTTGCCACCGGCGAGGTCCTCTGCCAGGTGGCCGACGCGGGCCCGAAGGACGCGGGGCTCGCCGAGGAAGCGGCCGTGCGGGCGCAGGAGGAGTGGGCGCGTACGGCGCCCCGGGTGCGCAGCGAGATCCTGCGCCGCGCCTACGAGATCATCGTCGAGCGCACCGATGAGCTCGCCCATCTGATGACGGCCGAGATGGGCAAGCCGCTGGCCGAGGCCAGGGGAGAGGTGGCGTACGCGGCCGAGTTCTTCCGCTGGTTCTCCGAGGAGGCCGTCCGCATCGACGGCGGCCTCGGCACCCTGCCGGACGGCCGCAACCGCATGCTGCTCTCCCGCCGCCCGGTCGGTCCCTGCCTGCTGATCACCCCGTGGAACTTCCCGCTGGCCATGGGCACCCGCAAGATCGGCCCGGCGGTCGCCGCCGGCTGCACGATGGTGCTCAAGCCCGCCCCGCAGACCCCTCTGTCCAGCCTTGCCCTCGCCGCGATCCTCAAGGAGGCCGGGCTGCCGGACGGCGTGCTGAACGTCGTCACCACCTCCCGTGCGGGGGAGGTGTGCGAACCGCTCCTGCGCGGCGGGCGGATTCGCAAGCTGTCCTTCACCGGTTCCACGGCCGTCGGGCAGCTGCTGCTCGCCCAGAGCGCTCAGGCGGTGGTCCGGACGTCGATGGAGCTGGGCGGCAACGCGCCGTTCGTCGTCTTCCAGGACGCCGACCTGGACAAGGCGGTGGACGGGGCGATGGTCGCCAAGATGCGCAACATGGGCGAGGCGTGCACGGCCGCCAACCGCTTCTTCGTGCACCGGTCGGTGGCGGAGGAGTTCGGGCGGCGGCTGGCCGAGCGGATGGGCGCGCTGGTCGTCGGTCCGGGCACCCGGGACGGCGTCGATGTCGGCCCGCTGATCGACAGGACGGGGCGCGCCAAGGTCGTTGAGCTGGTCGCCGACGCGGTGCAGCGCGGAGCCCGGGTTCTCGTCGGCGGCAGGACTCCCGAAGGCCCCGGCTGCTTCTACCCGCCGACCGTGCTGGCCGACGTCGATCCCGCAAGCCGCCTGATGGACACGGAGATCTTCGGCCCCGTCGCCGCGATCCTCACCTTCGACGACGAGGACGAGGTGATCCGCCGGGCCAACGACACCCCCTGGGGCCTGGTCGGCTACGTCTTCACCGAGGGCCTCGACCGTGCCCTGCGGGTGAGCGAGCGGCTGGAGGTGGGCATGGTGGGGCTGAACACGGGTCTCGTGTCCAACCCGGCCGCCCCCTTCGGCGGCGTCAAGCAGTCGGGGCTGGGCCGCGAGGGCGGCCGGGTCGGTATCGACGAGTTCCTGGAGTACCAGTACCTCGCGGTGCCCGTGAGCTGACGGTGGTCTGCCTGCTCGATCCCCGTGCCGGTGCCGCCCTCAGCGCAGGTGGCGCGCGGTGATCTCCGCTGCGGTGTCGGTCACGAGCTTCCCCAGCTCGGGCAGCCGGCCGGGCTCGAAGCGGGAGTCGGGCAGGGAGACGGCCACGGCGGCCAGCGGTGTGCCCTCACCGTCGAGCACGGGTGCCGCGATCGCGCAGACACCCTGCAGGTACTGGTTGTGGTTGACGGCGTAGCCACGCTCTCTCACGCGGTGGAGCTCCGCGCGCAGTTGCCCCGGCTCGGTGATGGTCTCCTCGCCGTAACCCTCCAGCGTCCCCGCGGTGACCTCGTCTATCTCGGACTTCCCCAGATGGGCGAGGACGGCGTTCCCGGCTGCGGTGGCGTGCAGGGGCGAGGTGTCGCCGATGGCGTGGAAGGTGCGTACGGCGTGGTCGCAGTCGACGCGGTCGACGACGACCATGCCGTGCAGGGCGTCCGGCACGGACAGGTGGATGGTCTCGTTCAGTGCGTCGCGGAGCCGGATCATGGGTTCACGCGCGGCGGCGAACAGGCTGGAGCCCTGCAGGGCGGCCGGTCGTACAGCCAGGACGCGGGCGCCGATCTCCCAGCGCGTGGTGTCCTTGCGGTTCGCCCGCAGCCAGCCCGCCTCGTTGAGTGTGACCAGGGTGCGCTGCACGGTGGACTTCGGCAGCCCGAAAATTCTCGTCAACTCCCCGACGGTCACGGGTTGATGTCGGGCGACCGCCTCCAGAACCCGTAGCGACCTGGTGACGCTCTTCATTTGCATTCGATGCCCCCTCAGACCTGTGGATTCCTGGTTCTCACTTCTTGACTCCAGCGCGGAGTCACGGTCACAGTCCGTGCCGGAGTCTAGCATGGCGTGCCATAATGCGGCACGTTGCTCGGATTCGGCCGATCAGCGGACCGGGCTTGAGGTGCCCGGGAGTCCCGATTCCCCGCGGCGATGGACAGCGGTAGGGCCCTGACCATGACCTGCCGTGCCGCGTGGTGCGGCCGCCCTGTGTCCGGCCCTCCCCCCGGCCGGGCGCCGGGCGGTGGCTGCAGTGACGCAAAGCCGAGGGCCGGCTCGCGCGCTGACGCGTGCGAGCCGGCCCTCGGCCGACGGCTTGCGGGCCGTCGTCTGCCGTTCAGGCGCCCAGGCGACGCTGTGAGATCTCCGCGGCTGTGTCGGCGACGAGGCGGCCCCACTTGGGTGCACGTTCACCGTCGTACCGTGCCTCGGGCATGGAGACGGCCACGGCGGCCAGGGGGGTGCCGTCCTCGTCGAGCACGGCGGCGGCGACGGCGCAGACTCCCGGCCGGTACTGGTTGCGGTTGACCGCGTAGCCGTCGGTGCGGATCCGGTCCAGCTCGGCGCGCAGCTCGTCGGGCTCGACGGGGGTCGTGTCGCTGAACCGCTCCAGCCCCGCCGTGATGAGTTCTTCGACGTCCCGCCTCGGAAGGTGGGCGAGGATGGCGCGTCCGACGGCGGTGGCGTGCAGGGGCGAGGTGTCGCCGATCGTGTGGAAGGTGCGTACCGCCTGATCGCAGTCGACGCGGTCCACCACGACCATGCACTGCAGGGCGTCCGGTACCGACAGGTGGATGGTCTCGTTCACCGTGTCCCGAAGACGAATCATGGGTTCGCGTGCGGCGGCGAACAGGCTGGAGCCCTGCAGGGCGGCCGGTCGTACGGCCAGGACGCGGGCGCCGATCTCCCAGCGCGTGGTGTCCCTGCGGTTGGCGCGCAGCCAGCCGGCCTCCGCCAGCGTGACCAGGGTGCGCTGCACGGTGGACTTCGGCAGCCCGAAGAGCTTCGTCAACTCCCCTACGGTCACGGGCTGATGCTGGGCGACCGCCTCCAGGACCCGCAGCGACCTGGTGACGCTCTTCATTTCCATCCGGTTTCCCCCTGTTAATCCTTCAAATTTCTACTGGACACCCTCTTGACTCCCCTCTGAAGCCACTGTCATTCTCTGTGCCAGATTCTAGCACAGCATTCCACATAGTGGCACGGCACTTCAAGAGATCCCGACGAAGTGAGCCGGACTGCGAGACGCGGCGGTCATGAGCCGAAGGTCCGCACGAAAGGGCCTGGCTCCCGCCCAAACCCTCTCGAATCGAACAGCCTCACGCCGACGGCTCAGCTTGCGCCTCGGCGATACGAAAGGAAAGCCCTGTGTCAGCTGCCAGGAAGCGCGTCGCGGTGGTCGGCGTCGGAACGATGGGCAGCCAGGCCGCCTGGCGGCTGGCGGCGCGCGGCGCCGAGGTCGTCGGATACGACCGCTACGCACCCGGCCACGACCGCAGCGCCGCCGGCGGCGAGTCCCGGATCTTCCGCAGCGCGCACTTCGAGGACTCCCGGTACGTCCCGCTCCTCAAGCACGCCGATGCCCTCTGGGAGCAGCTCCAGCAGGAGACCGGCCGCGAGCTGCGCCGCCTGACCGGATGCCTGCTCATGGGGCCGACCGAGCACCAGCAGATGGCCACCGTCCTTCAGTCCATCGCCGAGCACGACCTCGACCACGAGGTGCTGGACACCGATGCCCTGGCCAAGCGCTTCCCGCAGTACCGCATCGAGGACGGCGACGCGGCCGTACTCGACCGCCGTGCCGGGTTCATCCGCCCGGAGCTGACGATCCAGACGGCCGCCCGCCGCGCCGAGCAGTTGGGCGCCGTGATCCACCGCTACAGCACGGTCCGGGAGATCGTCCCCGTCGGCGACGGCGTGGAGATCCGCACTGACTCCGGCAGCGAGCGCTTCGAGACCGCCGTCGTCACACCCGGCCCCTGGGTCAACGACCTGCTGCCCGACCTGCCGTGGGAGGTGGAAGTCCGGCGCCTCGTCAGCGCCTGGTACGTGCCCACCGACCCCGACGCCTGGTTCGGGGAGGAGCGCCCGGCGTTCATCCGTACGGCACCCACCCACTGCTACGGCCTGCCCTCGCCGGACGGCATCTCGGTCAAGCTCGGACTGTCCCGCGCGCTGCACCGGCTCGCCGATGACCCCAACCAGCTGGACCGCACCGTTAGGCCGGATGAGCTGGAGGTCTTCTCCGAGTTGATCGGGCGTCACATGCCCGACCTGCACCCGGACCCGATGCGCCTCTCCGTCTACATGGAGGGCTACACCGAGAGCAGCCGGCCCCTGGTCGGCCCGCTGCCCGGCGCGGAGAACGTGATCCTACTCGCCGGCTTCTCCGGTCACGGCTTCAAACTCGCGCCCGCCTTCGGTGACATCGCCGCGGACCTTGCGCTGGACGGCGCCTCGCCCCAGCCCATCGACTTCCTCTCCACCGTCGGCCGCACGGAGGCATGACCATGAACGACACCACCCTCTCCGTCGGCTCCCTTCAGGCCCGGCCCGGCACCAAGGTCCGCGGCACCGTCCAGGCCGACCTCGGCACCCTCACCGCGGACATCCCGCTAACCCTGGTCAACGGCGCCCGCCCCGGCCCCCGGGTCGTCATCACCGCGGGTGTGCACGGCGGCGAGTTCCCGCCCATCGACGCCGTCGTGCGACTGGCGGACGGGCTGGAACCCGCCGAGGTGCACGGACAGGTGATCATCTGTCCGGTCGCCAACCCTCCCGCCGTGTACCAGGGTCGGCTCAACATCTCCCCGGTCGACGGCGTGAACCTCAACCGCGTCTTCCCCGGCGACCCGGCCGGCGGCCCCACCGAGCGGCTGGCCGCCTGGCTCTTCGCCCACCTGGTCGACGGCGCCGACGTCTACATCGACCTGCACTGCGGCGGCATCGACCAGGTCCTGCGGGACTTCGTCGGCTACCGCCTCACCGGTGACCCGGACCTGAACAAGGCGACGGCCGAACTGGCAGGCTCCTTCGGCATCGAGGACGTCATCCTCGGACTGAACGCGGACGGCGGCAACAGCCACGCGGCCGCCGCCCGCCGGGGCGTCTCGGCGGTCCTCGTCGAGGTGGGCCAGCTCGGCCAACGGGACGAGGCCACTGCCCTCCGCCGCGTCGACGGCCTGCTGAAGGCACTTCGCCATCTGGGCGTCCTCGACCAGGACGGTTCCGCCCCGGCGCCGATCCGCGCATGGGTCTGGTCCGCCGGCGTCACCGCTGAGGCCACCGGCCTGTGGTACCCGGAGTTCTCCTTCGACGCCGACGTCATCGGCGAAGTCGCCGAGGGCGACCTCCTCGGCCGCATCGTCGACCCGACCGACGGCACGGAGCACACCGTCCACGCCCCGGCCGACGGACGGATCTTCTACGGCATGCACGGCCTCACCGTCGCCACCGGCGCCGAACTCGCCGCCCTCGCCGTCCCGTGGGATCCCGACACGGCCGCGCGAGCCGACACCCTCCGGACCCCCGGTGTAGGCGCCGGATCCGACGAGGCGGGTCCCCGCCCCTAGCCCCCCTTTCAGCCGCCCCCCTTTCCACGTCCCCAGCCGCCGCTCCCCCTTCTCGCGGCCAGCACCACCAGGAGGCACACGATGAAAGATGCCCGGATAGACCGCAGACTGTTCCTGCGAGGAATAGGCGGGGTCACGGCGGGTGTCGCCGCCGCGACCGCCCTCAGCGCCTGCGGTACCGGCACCAGCCGGTCCGTCGCCGGCAGCGGCGGCAAGGGCGGCAAGACGGTGGTCGTCCGCGACAGCGGCGGTTCCTACGGCGCGGCTCTCCAGAAGGCGATCTACACGCCGTTCACCCAGGAGACCGGGATCTCCGTCAAGGTGCTCAACCTGGACGACGCCCCGCTGCTCGCCCAGATCAAGCAGGGCCGCCCGCAGTGCGACCTCATCAACAACTCGATGATGTCCCACACCAAGTACGTCAAGCAGGACGACGCCCTGGAGACGCTGGACCACGACCGGATCAAGAGCCTGAACAGCGCGAAGATCCCCGAGAACCAGATCACCGACCATGCCATCGGCTACGGCTTCTACGGCCAGTGCATCGCGTATCGCACCGACGCCTTCGGTGGCCGCAAGCCGGAGTCGTGGGCGGACTTCTGGGACACCAAGGCGTTCCAGGGCGGCCGTTCGATGTGCAGCCCGGACGGTGACCTGCCGGAGCTGGAGTTCGCGCTGCTGGCCGACGGCGTCCCGATGGACAAGCTGTACCCGCTCGATGTGGACCGCGCCTTCAAGGTGCTGACCCGGCTGCGGTCCGACATCAAGAAGTTCTGGGACAGCGGCCCGCTCCCCGGTGTCCTCCTCAGCCGCCAGGAGGTGACGATGTCCACCGTCTGGGACGGCCGGATCGCCGATCTGCAGAAGCAGGGCGTCCCGGTCGAGAGGCAGCTCAACGGCATGCGCCGCCAGTTCTCGGGCTACGCCATCGCCAAGGGCGCGGCCAACGTGGACAACGCCTACAAGCTCATGGACTTCTCGCTGCGGGCGGAGAGCCAGGCCGCCCTGGCCAAGGCCTTCCCACTGAACCCGGCTTCCCCGCTGGCCTACGCCAAGCTCACCGAGGCCGAGCGCAACGCCCTCGCCGGTGCGCCCAAGTACTACGACAAGGGTTTCGACGCGGACATCGACTGGTGGCTGAAGAACGAATCGGCCGTCACCAAGCGCTGGTTGGAGTGGGCTCGTGGCTGAATTCGGTGTCGCCACACCGTCCGTCAAGGTGGCCGGCAACAAGCCGGCCACCGCGACCGGCAAGTCGCTGTCGGTTGTGGCATTGCGCAAGACGTACGGGGACGTGGTCGCCGTCGACGAGGCGTCCATGGAGATCGCGGCCGGGGAGTTCGTCACCTTCCTCGGCTCCTCCGGGTCGGGCAAGACCACGACCCTCATGATGATCGCCGGTTTCTGCGAACCCGACTCCGGCACCATCACCGTCGGGGACCGTGACGTCACGCGGCTCGCCCCGCAGAAGCGGGGCCTCGGCTTCGTCTTCCAGCAGTACCTGCTCTTCCCGCACATGACGGTCAGCGAGAACGTCGCCTTCCCGCTCACGCTGCGCGGAGTGCCCAAGGACGAGATCCGCAGGCGAGTCGGGGAGACGCTGGAGATCGCCGGCCTGTCCGGCTTCGGCGGTCGCAAGCCGCGCGAGCTGTCCGGCGGTCAGCAGCAGCGTGTCGCCCTGTGCCGGGCACTGGTCTACCGCCCGCCGGTCATCCTCATGGACGAGCCGCTCGGCGCCCTGGACAAGAAGCTCCGCGACCAGCTCCAGGTCGAGATCAAGACCATCCAGCAGGAACTCGGCCTGACCGTCATCTATGTGACGCACGATCAGGAAGAAGCGCTGGTCATGTCCGACCGCATCGCGGTCATGCGCAACGGCCTGATCGAGCAGTTCGACACCCCCCGGGAGCTGTTCGAGCGGCCGAAGACGCCCTTCGTCGCGGACTTCCTCGGCGCGGCCAACTTCCTGCCCGGCCGAGTGGAGAAGCACACCGACGAGCACACCCTGGTCCGCCTCGACAAGAGTGGCGGCCTGCTGAAGGCGCGCCGCCACGACCTCGCCTCCGGCGCCCAGGTCAAGGTCGCCGTCCAGCCGGGCCGACTGCGGGCCTGTGCCACCGACGACGGCTTCTGTACCGGCACGGTGGAGACCGCCACGTACGTGGGCACGCTGGTCCGCGCGGGCGTGCGGATCGATGGCGGTGACGCGCCGCTGCTGCGCCTGGAAGTACCGGCCGGCCGAGGCCCCGTCGCCGGCGAGCGGGTCGGAATCACCGCAGACCCGGACGACGTCAACCTCTTCGCCGACGAACAGGGAGGGTGAGCCATGGCCGCCCTCACCGCCACCGCCCCCGCCCGTCCGCGCAAGCTCCTGGCGTCGCGCAAGACCCGGGTCGGGATCCTCTACGCGCTGCCGGTCGTCGTCTATCTGCTGGTGCTGTTCGTCTACCCGATCTTCAGCACGCTGCTCCTCAGCCTGAAGAACCCCGACGGATCGCTGACGCTGCACTGGTACGCCGACGCGCTGACGGGGGTCAACCTCGCCGTCCTGGTCACCACGCTGCGGATCTCCGCCGAGACGGCGCTGTTCAGCCTCGTCCTCGGCTTCGTTCTGGCCAACGCGATCACCCGGCTCAAGCCCCTGTGGGCCGGACTGGCCATGCTGATCGTCGTCGTCCCGCACTTCATCAGCGCCCTGGTGCGCACCTACGGCTGGATCATCATGCTCGGCGACAAGGGCCTGGTGAACGAGACCCTGACCAGCCTGTCGGTACCGGGGGCGCCGTTCCCGCTGCTCTACAACGAGCTGGGCGTGGTCATCGGCACCACCTCCATGATGCTTCCCTACACCGTGCTGCTGCTGTACGGCGTGATGCGCGGTGTGGACCGGCGGCTGCTCGCGGCCGCGTCGAGCATGGGCGCGGGACGCGTGACGATCTTCCGCCGGATCTACCTGCCGCTGGTCGCCCCCGGACTGGCCAGCGCCGGACTGCTCAGCTTCATCCTGTCGCTGGGCTACTACATCACCCCGGCCCTGATGGGCGGACCCAACCAGACGATGATCGCCACCCTCATCAACCAGCAGGTGACGAAGGAGAACCAGTGGAACGGGGCGGCCGCTCAGGGAGTCATCCTGCTGCTGCTCACCCTCGCCGGACTGCTGCTGGTCAAGCTCATCAGCTCCCTCGGCGCCAGCCGTAAGAAGAGGAGTGCGTCATGATGGAGCTGCGCAAGACCCTCGCCGGGCGGATCGCTCTCACCGCGGTCGCCACCGTGATCCTGCTGTTCCTGGCGCTGCCGATCGTCGTCATCGTCGTCACCTCGTTCAGCAACAACGCATTCGCGGCGTTCCCGCCTCAGGCGTGGACGCTGAACTGGTACAAGGCGCTGTTCGCCGACGGCAGCAAGTGGCCGGCCGCGCTGTCACTGAGCGCCCTGGTCGCCGCCCTGAGCACCGTGTTCTCGCTGATCATCGGTGTGACCGCGGCGACCGCCCTGACGCGAAGTGAACTGCCGCTGCGCTCGGCGGTCTACGCTCTGGTGCTCGGACCGCTGGTCATTCCGCAGATCGTCACCGCGCTGGGCCTGTTCCTGCTCTTCGAGCCCGCCGCGATGCTGGGCAGCCCGATCGCCATCGCCCTGGGTCACACCGTGCTGGCCTCGCCGATCGCGGTGCTGATCCTGATCGCGACCCTGCGCGGGATCGACGAACGGCTGGAGGACGCCGCGGCGAGCATGGGGGCCGGCCGTCTGACGATTGCCCGGCGGATCACCTTCCCCCTCGCCGCGCCGGGAATGATCGCGGCAGCGATCTTCTCGTTCATCACCAGCTTCGACGAGTTCTACATCTCCCAGTTCCTCTCCTCGGTCGACACCGTCACCCTGCCTGTGCAGGTCTACAACTCGCTGACCTTCGAGATCGACCCCAGCGTGACCGCGGTCAGCGCGATCCTCATCGCCTTCGCGATCCTCGCCCTCGGCCTGGTGGCCCTGGTGCGCTGGATCGGGTCCGGGCGGCAGGAATCCCTGCTGTCGGTCGAGACCGCGACCGGGATCGCCACCCCGGGAGGCGACGCCGTATGATCACCGCCACCGCTCAGCGGCATCTGCTGCTGAACATGACCGACAACGGCTCGCTCGCGATGCCGGGCCAGGAACTGTTCGTCGTCCGCCGCGGCGAGGGCCCGTACGTCGATGACGAGGACGGCAGACGTTACATCGACGGTCTGTCAGGGCTGTACTGCTGCCAGCTCGGCTACTCCTACGGCCCCGAGTTCGCCGAGGCAGCCGAACGGCAACTGCGCGAGCTGTGCTACAGCCCGCTGTGGACCGGCTCCGCGCATCCCTCGGCCATCGAACTCGCCGAGCGGCTGTCCCGGATCGCCCCCGTCGACATCGAGCACACCTTCTTCGCGAGCGGCGGTGCCGAAGCCGTCGAGACCGCCTGGAAGTTGGCCCGCCGCTACCACGCCCTGCGCGGTGAGCCGGGCCGCACCAAGGCGATCGCCCGGCGTGGCGCCTACCACGGGCTGACCGTCGGCGCCCTGTCCCTCACCGACGACCCCGGCCTGACGGAGCCGTATGGTCCGCCGGCGATCGACACCCGGTTCGTGTCGAACACCAACCGCCTCGGCCTCGCACCGGAGTTCGCGGACGACGAGGTGTACACGGCGTGGCTGCTCGCCGAGCTGGAGGCCGAGATCCTGGCCGAGGGCCCGGAGACCATCGCGATGCTCATCGCCGAGCCGGTGCAGAACCGGGGCGGCTGCATCACCCCGCCCCAGGGTTACTGGCAGGGGTTGCGGGCGCTGGCCGACCGGTACGGCTTCCTGCTCGTCGCCGACGAGGTGATCACCGGCTTCGGCCGGATCGGGGAGTGGTTCGGCGGGGACCGCTACGGGGCCCGCCCGGACATGGTCACCGTCGCCAAGGGCATCACCTCCGGATACGCCCCCCTGGGCGCGACTCTGGTCGGCACCAAGGTCACCGAGGTCATCAACCGGCCCGGCGCGGTCCTCAACCACGGCTACACCTTCGCCGGGCACCCGCTGAGCACGGCCATCGCCCTGCGCAACCTGGAGATCATGGAGCGGGACCGGATCCTGGACAACGTCCGCGCTCTCCAGGGCGACCTGGCGAAGCGCATGGCGGCGCTCAAGGACCTGCCGATCGTCGGCGACGTCCGCGGCACCGGGTTCTTCTACTCCTGCGAACTCGTCGGTGACCTCGACGACGGCGGTTTCAGCGCCAAGGCCCGAGCCGATCTGATCGGCGACCTGATCCCGCGCCGACTGCGCGAGGCCGGCCTGCTGGCCCGCGTCTACGACCGCTCCGCGCCGCTGGTCCAGATCGCGCCCCCGCTGATCAGCGACCGCGCTGTCCTCGACCGTATCGCCGCGATCATCGCGGGCACCCTCGCCGAGGCGTCCACCCGCATCTGATCCACGAATCCCGCATTGGGAAGGAACCACATGTACTCCATCGGTGCACTGACCGTCGCCCCGGGCGAGCGCGCCCAGGGCCTGATCCCGGTCGGTACCAGCAGCTACGGCGTGGAGCTCGGAATTCCGCTGATCGTCGTCAACGGCGCCCAGGACGGCCCGGTCCTGTGTGTGGACGCGGGCGTGCACGGCGACGAGTACGACGGCCAGGAGGCCATCCGGCGCGTCCTCGCCGAGATCGACCCGGCCACCCTGCGCGGCACCGTCGTCGGCATCCCCTGCCTGAACACCCCGGCCTTCGAGGCGGCCGCCCGCGCGAGCGGCATCGACCACCTCAACCTCAACCGCATCTTCCCGGGCGACGCCGAGGGCTCGTACTCGCAGCGGCTGGCCGCCACCTTCGTCGAGCAGGTCGTGCCGGCCGTCGACGCCGTGGTCGACCTGCACACCGGCGGCGCCTACGGTGAGATCGCCCCGCTGGTCATCCTCCAGGGTGGTTACGAGGACCTGGCCACCGACCTGGCCCTGGCTGCCGGGCACGAGCTGGTCTGGAAGGGCGGCAAGTGGGGCGGCACGGTCCGCCACCCCGTTCTCGAGGCCGGCAAGCCCGCCATCACCATCGAGTGCGGTGGCGCCACGTACCGCGAGACCAACGTCGAGCATCACATGAACTCGATCCGCAACATCCTGCGCAGCCTCGGCATGACCGACGGCGAGGCGGAGCTGCGGGACACCTACACGACCGTCTCCGGCACGTTCGCCCGCTCCGCCGCCGGTGGCTTCTTCGTCGCCCGCGCCGAGCCGGGGGAGACCTGCAAGGAAGGCGACCTGATCGCCACCATCACCGACCACTACGGCAACACGCTGGAAGAGGTCAGCGCGCCGCAGGACGGCATCGTGCTCTGGGTCCGCCGGATCCGCACGGTCCGCCCGGGCGACGAGGTCGTCATCTTCGGCGAGGTGCTGGGGGAGATCCGGCCATGAGCGGCGAACTGCAGCTGACCGAGCTGCTGATCGACGGCAAGCAGGTCCCGGCCGCCGACGGTTGCTCCTTCACCGTCCTCGACCCGTCGAACGGCACGGCCATCGCCCAGGTGGCGCTGGCCGGCAAGGCGGACGTGGACCAGGCGGTGGCCGCCGCGCGCGCGGCCTTCACCGCTCCAGAGTGGGCCGGGATGCGTGCCGCCGACCGGGGGCGCATCCTGTTCCGGATCGCGGAGGCCATTCGCTACCAGGGAGAGCGGCTGGCCCGCCTGGAGAGCCAGGACGTCGGCAAGCCGCTCCGCCAGGCGAAGGCCGATGTCGAAGCGGCCGCCCGCTACTTCGAGTTCTACGCGGGCGTCGCCGACAAGCTCGGCGGCTCGACGATCCCGCTCGGCCCCGGCCTGCTCGACTACACCGTCCGTGAGCCGATCGGCGTCTCCGGCCAGATCATCCCGTTCAACTACCCGCTGCAGAACACCGCGAGGGGCTCCGCCCCGGCGCTGGCCGCAGGTTGCACGGTGGTGCTCAAGCCCTCACCCGAGGCGCCGCTCACCCCGCTGGAGATCGGCAGGATCGCCCTGGAGTGCGGACTTCCGCCGGGCGTGCTGAACGTCGTCCCCGGTGACGGCGAGACCGGCGCGGCCCTCGCCGGCCACCCGGACATCGACCAGGTCACCTTCACCGGGTCCGTGCCCACCGGCATCAAGGTCGCCCAGGCCGCCGCCGCCAACGTGGTGCCCTCCGTCACCGAACTGGGCGGCAAGTCGCCGGTCGTCGTCTTCGCGGACGCCGACTTCGACCTGGCGCTCGGCGCGGTCGCCGCCTCCGCGTTCGGCAACGCCGGGCAGACCTGCTCCGCCGGCACCCGGCTGCTGCTCCAGCGCGGCGCCGAGGAGTTCCTGGACAAGCTCGTCGCGCACGTCGCGTCCCTGCGCATCGGCCCGGGTCTCACCGACCCGGACGTCGGCCCGCTGGTTGCCGCACGGCAGCGGGACCGGGTCCTCGGCTACCTGGAGTTGGCGGGGGAGGAGGGCGCCGTGGCACGGGCCGGCGGAGGCGCCCCCTCGGACCCCGAGCTGGCAGACGGCTACTACGTCGAGCCGACCGTCCTGACCGGACTGGACAACCAGGCCCGTTGCGCCCGCGAGGAGATCTTCGGTCCGGTCGTCACGGTCATCGAGTTCGACGACGCGGCCGAAGCACTGGAGATCGCCAACGACAGTCCGTACGGCCTCGCCTCGTACGTGTGGACCCGCGACATCGACAAGGCGATGCGTATGGCCGAGGGCATCCGGGCCGGCCAGGTCTATGTCAACGCCACTGGTATCGGCACCGGCGTGGAACTCCCCTTCGGCGGCTACAAGCACAGCGGCTGGGGCCGCGAGAAAGGACTCGAAGGCCTGGCCAGCTACCTGCAGACCAAGAACGTCTGCATCGGATTCGGGAACCGGTCATGAGATACCGCACGCTCGGAGAGCGCGGCCCGACCGTCTCGGTGGTCGGCGTGGGCGGCAACAACTTCGGCAGCCGCCTCGACGAGGACGGCACGAAGGCCGTAGTCCACGCCGCCCTCGACGCCGGGATCACCCTGTTCGACACCGCCGACATGTACGGCGGGTCCGGGGAGCGGGGCGGGTCCCGCGGCGACGGCGAACGGCTGCTCGGTGCCGCGCTCAAGGGCCACCGTGACCACGTGGTGCTGGCCACCAAGTTCGGCATGGAGATGGGCCGGGACGCCGACCTGTACGGCCGGCGGGGCGCCCGCCCCTACATCCGGTACGCGGTCGAGGCATCGCTCAGCCGGCTCGGCACCGACCGGATCGACCTGTACCAGTACCACGAGCCGGACGGCGTCACGCCGTTGGAGGAGACGGTCGCCGCGCTCCAGGAGCTGGTCGACGAGGGCAAGATCCGGTACATCGGTTGCTCCAATCTCCCGGCCGAGCAGGTCACGGACGCCTTCGTGTCCACCCAGGCGCGCTACCACATGCTCGACCGCGGTGCGGAACAGGACCTGATCCCGGCCTGCCTGCACCACGGCCTCGGCCTGCTGCCGTACTACCCGCTGGCCAACGGCCTGCTCAGCGGCAAGTACCGCCGCGGCGAGGAGCCCCCGCCCGGCAGCCGCCTGACCTGGCGCCAGGGCTGGCTCACCGACGCGGCCCTCGACCGGGCCGAGGCGCTCACCGAGTACGGCGCCGAACGCGGCCTGACCCTCCTCCAGGTCGCGGTCGGCGCACTGGCGGCCCTGCCCGCCGTCGGCTCCGTCATCTGCGGCGCCATGACCCCCCAACAGGTCACCGCCAACGCGGCGGCGGCCGACTGGATACCCAGCCCGGCCGACCTGGCCGTGCTTGACGCGATCGTCGCCCCGGGCGAACGCGTCGTCTGAAGCCCCCACCCCCTCTGAAAACCCGCGAGACTGAGGCTGGACACCATGCGAGAGATCGTCACCTTCGACGCCTATGCAACCCTGATCAACTTCGAGCTCGGCCCCACGACCCTGAAGGTCATCGAGGATCGGCTGGATCTGGACAACCTGGATGTCGACGAGTTCCTCGACGACTTCCGCGTCATGCGCTTCCAGGCCGTCCTGGAGGCCTACCGCCCGTACCACGAGATCCTGCACTCCAGCCTGCGCAACGCCATGCGCCTGCACGGCCTGGAGTACCGAGAGTCCGACGGCGACGCCCTGGTCGAGGCCGTCCCCACCTTCGGTCCCTTCCCGGAGGTCCCGGACGCGCTGCGCGCGCTGAAGACCAGGTACGAGATCGCCATCATCTCCAACACCGACGACAACATGATCGCGCGGAACGTCGAGAACATCGGCGTCGAATTCGACTACGTCATCACCGCCGAGCAGGCCGGCGCCTACAAGCCGGACCGGCAGACCTTCGAGCATGCCTTCAAGACCATGGGCGTCGAGCCGTCCCAGGTCATACACACCGCCCAGGGCTGGGAGTACGACCACATCCCGACCCGCGACCTCGGCCTGAAGCGCCGGGTGTGGATCAACCGCTACGGCCGCCCGGGCAGCGCCGACTACCAGCCGTACGACGAGCTGCCCGACCTGTCGGGCCTGCCGAAGTTGCTCGGCTGCTGACCTACGGCGCACCGGCGAAACAGGACTGAGAAACACAGAGGACGCACGCCATGAAGCAGATCCCCTACTGGCTGGACACAGCTCCCGCCCTGCCCGACCGCTCCGGAAAGGACCTGCCCGAAGAGGCGGACGTGGTGGTGATCGGCGGCGGCCTCACCGGCCTGTCCACCGCCTACCACACCGCCCGCAAGGGTGCCCGGACCGTCCTCGTCGAGAAGGACAAGGTCGGCTCGGGCGCCTCCGGGCGCAACGGCAGCATGTGCACCCAGGGCATCACCATCAGCCCCGCCGAGGCGCGCAAGCGCTATGGCCAGGAGCGCGCCCGTGAGCTCTACGACGCCTTCCGCGAGGCGGTCGACGTCGTCGAGGACCTCACGGTCCAGGAGCAGATCGACTGCGACTTCAAGCGCTCCGGGCGCCTCGGCCTGGTCTGCAAGCCCCAGCACTTCGAGGGCCTGCGCGCCAAGCAGCGCGACCTGGCCGAGAACTTCGGCCACGAGACGATCGTCCTGAGCAGGAGCGAACTGCGGGCCGAGCTCGACTCGGACTACTACCACGGCGCCCTGCTCGACCCGCTCAGCGCGGGTCTGCACGTGGGCAAGTTCGTCGGCGGCCTGGCAGATGCCGCCGAGCGTGCCGGCGCCGAGATCCACGAGCGCAACGCCGCCACCGGCCTCACCCGCCTCCCCGGCGGCGGCTTCCTGGTGGAGACCCTGCACGGCACCATCCGTGCCAAGCAGGTCATGGCGGCGACGGACGCCTACACCGACAAGTCGATGCCGTGGTTCCGCAAGCGGCTGATCAACGTCGGCAGCTTCATCATCGTCACCGAGCCGCTGGGGGAGGCGCGCGCCAAGGAGCTCATCCCGAACGGCCGCCTGCTGGTCGCCCACAAGAATGTCGGCCACTACGTCCGCCTCACCCCGGACAACCGCCTCGCCTTCGGCGGCCGAGCCCGCTTCGCCCCCTCCAACCCGGCCTCCGACATCAAGAGCGGTGACATCCTCAAGCGGGAGATGACCGAGATCTTCCCGCAACTGGCGGGGGTGCGCATCGAGTACGTGTGGGGCGGCATGGTCGGTTTCTCCTGGGACCGCATTCCGCACGCGGGCGAGGTCAACGGCCTGTACTACTCCATGGGTTACTGCGGACACGGCGTCCAGATGGCCACGTACATGGGCCGCGCGGTCGCCGAGATGATGGACGGCAAGCCGGAGGCCAACCCGCTGCGCGGCTTCGGTTTCCCGAAGGTCCCCGTCCCCTTCTACAACGGCACGCCCTGGTTCCTGCCGTTCGGCGGCGCCTATTACAAGGCGAAGGATCGCCTGCTCTGAGCAGGTACCGACGCCGGTGACACCACGGGGGCCTTGCGCGCAGCGGCGCGGAAGGCCCCCCACCATGCCTCCCGAGAGAAGGCCCCCAGCCTCATGAACGCCGTCATCCGCATTGAGCACGATCTGCTCGGTGACCGGGATGTTCCCGTCGACGCCTACTGGGGTGTTCACACCCTGCGCGCCACGGAGAACTTCCCGATCACCGGCACTCCCATCTCCGCCTACCCGCACCTCATCGACGCCCTCGCCGCCGTCAAGGAGGCTGCTGCCCTCGCCAACGAGGAGCTCGGGCTGCTGGAGCCGAGGAAGGCCGCCGCGATCGTCGCCGCCTGCCGGGAGATCCGCGACGGCAAGCTGCACGACCAGTTCGTCGTCGACGTCATCCAGGGCGGCGCCGGCACCTCGACCAACATGAACGCCAACGAGGTTGTCGCCAACCGGGCGTTGGAGCTGCTGGGGCACGAGAAGGGCCACTACCAGTTCCTGCACCCGAACGAGGACGTCAACCTGGGCCAGTCGACCAACGACGTCTACCCGACCGCCGTGAAGATCGCGACGGTGTTCGCTGTGCGCGGGCTGCTCAAGGCGATGGCCGTCCTGCAGGACGCCTTCGCCCGCAAGGCCGTCGAGTTCCGCGACGTGCTGAAAATGGGCCGCACCCAGCTCCAGGACGCGGTGCCGATGACACTGGGCCAGGAATTTTCCGCGTACGCCGTCATGATCGAGGAGGACCGCAGCCGGCTCGCGGAAGCGGTGGAGCTGATCCACGAGATCAACCTGGGCGCCACGGCAATCGGCACCGGCCTCAACGCCCCCGCCGGATACGCCGAGGCCGCCCGCCGCCAACTCTCCGACATCACCGGGCTGCCGCTGGTCACCGCCGCCAACCTGGTCGAAGCCACGCAGGACTGCGGCGCGTTCGTGCAGATGTCCGGCGTGCTCAAGCGGATCGCCGTCAAGCTGTCCAAGAGCTGCAACGACCTGCGCCTGTTGTCGTCCGGGCCGCGGGCCGGTCTGGGGGAAATCAATCTGCCGCCGGTGCAGGCCGGTTCGTCGATCATGCCCGGCAAGGTCAACCCGGTGATCCCCGAGGTCGTCAACCAGGTCGCCTTCGAGGTGATCGGCAACGACGTCGCCATCACCATGGCCGCCGAGGCCGGACAGCTCCAGCTCAACGCCTTCGAGCCGATCATCCTGCACTCGCTGTCGGAGAGCATCACGCACCTGAGGAACGCGTGCGTGACGCTGGCCGAGCGCTGCGTCTCCGGCATCACCGCCAACACCGAGGCGCTGCGCCGCACCGTGGAGAACTCCATCGGCCTGGTCACCGCCCTCAACCCGCACATCGGCTACACGGCGGCCACCGACATCGCCAAGGAGGCCCTCGTCAGCGGCCGCGGCGTGGCCGAACTCGTCCTGGAGAAGGGCCTGTTGCCCGCCGAGACCCTCGCCGACCTGCTGCGGCCCGAGGCCGTGGCGGGCGCCGGGCCCTGGCTTGACGGGTGCGGTGCGCCGGGACGGAGGCCGAGCGGGCATGCCCGAAGCGATCTCATTGGTTGAGAGTTCACCCACCGAGGTAGATCAAGTAAGGCTTGCCTTATATGCTGACCGCGCCCCCTTCGCCCCCATCTGGCGTGCAGGGGCTCAGATCATCCTCTCTCGCATGACAGGACCCCCATGCGTACGACCTCCCGCGGTCTCCTCTTGACGCTTGCTCTTACCCCGCTCCTGGCCGGATGTTTCGTGGCGGGCGAACCGGGCTCCGGTTCGGATGCGGAAGGCGGGTCGGCCGGGCGGCTGAGGGTCGCGCTCGCGGTACCGCCGGTGCAGGCCCTGTCGCCGTACAGCAACGACGCCACCGTGCTGAGCAAGCTCTCCGTGGCCGAAGGACTCACCGCCCTGGACAAGAACGGCGCCGCCGCGCCCGCGCTGGCGAAGTCCTGGAATCAGGTCAACCCCACCACCTGGACCTTCGAGCTGCGCAAGGCCACCTTCCAGGACGGTACGCCGGTCACCGCCGAGTCCGTGGTCAACGCCCTCGACCACGCCGATGCCGCCGAGCCCAAGCCCCGCGTCCTCAGCGACGTCACCCTCACCGCGAAGGCCGACGACGCCGACACGGTCACGATCAGCACCAAGGCCGCCGACCCGGTGCTGCCGCTGCGGCTGGCCAGCCCCGCGCTGGCCATCCTCTCCTCGAAGGCGTACGCGAAGGACGGCACCGTCAGCCCGGTCGGCACCGGGACGGGCCTCTTCAAGATCACGAAGCTCACCGGCAAGTCCAAGGCCGCCCTCGACCGATACGACGGCTACTGGGGCGGCAAGGCCAAGGCCTCGGGCATCGACGTCACCTGGATAGCCGACGGCACCGCCCGCGCCAACGCCCTCCGCAGCGGCGACGTCGACATCGCGGAGTGGATCCCCACCGCCCAGGCGAAGCTGCTGGACGACAAGACCCGTCACGAGGTGCCGTCCGTACGGACCGACAGCCTTGTCCTCCATACCGGCAGCGGCCTCTTCACCGACCCGGCGCTGCGCGCGGCGGCCCGCGAGGCCGTCGACGGTTCGGCGCTCGTCGACTCCGTCTTCGGCGGGTACGCCGACCCCGCGCAGGGCCTGTTCGGGCCGGCCGTGTCCTGGGCGGCCGACAAGCGCGTCGAGGTCACCGGCCGCGCCAAGGCCGCGACCACCGCACAGGTCAAGGCCGAGACGAAGGGCACGACCCTGCGCCTGGCCACCTACACCAACCGCGCCGAACTCCCCGAGGCCGCCACCGTCCTGCAACAGCAGCTGGAGAAGGCCGGCTTCACCGTCAAGCAGGACGTGCGCGAGTACACGCAGATGGAGGCCGACCTCCTCGCCGGCAAGTACGACGCCCTCGTCTTCTCCCGGGTGACGCTCCTCGACACCGGCGACGCGGTCGCCTACCTGGCGAGCGACTACACGAGCGACGGCGTGTACAACATCGCCGGTCTGAAGGACTCCAAGGTGGACCGGGCCATCAAGTCCGCAGCCGAGGAAGGCGACACGACGAAGCGCCAGCAGAAGATCATGGCCGCCGAGGCGGAGATCCTGCGCACCGACGCCGTCGTGCCGCTGGTCCACGAGAAGGTCGTCCAGGGCATCGCCACCGATGTCGAGGGCGTGCTCCTCGACCCTCGTGAGCGCTCCCTGATCGACGTCGACACCCACCTGAAGTAGCGGCCGATGAGCGTTCCGTCGGTCCGTACCGAGGCCGGCCCGTCCCGGTGGCGCGCGGGCCTCGGCCGCCTCGCCGCCGGGACCGCGCTGCTGACGGCCGTGGCCATGCTGCCCTGGCTGTCCGGCAACGACCCCGCGCTGACCGTCCTGCGGGCCCGTTCCGCCGACCAGGATCCGACCCCTGAGCAGCTGGCCGCTGTCCGGGAGCAACTGGGGCTGGACGAGGGGCCGTTCGCGCATCTCACGCACTGGCTCGGCGGGCTGCCGCGGGGCGACGCGGGCACATCCTGGGTGTCGGGTGAGGCGGTGCTGCCCCAGGTGACAGGTGCCTTCGCGGTCTCCTTCACGCTGATGCTCGGGGCGCTCGTGATCACGATCGCGGTCGCCGCACTGGTCAGCGCCCGCACCCTGTACCTCGGCTCCCGGCGACGGCTGCACCGGGGGAGAGGGGCCGTCGGGGTCGCCGTCCTCGCCGCGGTGCCCAAATTCCTGCTCGCCTCGCTCCTCGCCACCGTGTGCGGGGTCTGGCTGGGCTGGTTCCCGTCCAGCGGGTGGGCGGGACCGGCGTCGATGGTGCTGCCCGCGCTCGCCCTCGGTGTCCCGTCCGGGGCGATGACCGGCGGTCTGCTCGACCAGTCGCTGCCCGCCGCCTTCAACGAGCCGTGGGCCCGGACCTGGCACGCCTACGGCTTCGCGCCCGGCCGCGTCGCCCGGCATGCGCTGCGGCGCGCGCTGGCCGGGGTGCTCCCGCAACTCCTGCCGACCGTCGTGGCCCTGGTCGGTGGCGCCGTCGCGGTGGAGAAGATCTTCAACATTCCCGGGCTCGGCCGTCTCGCCCTGGACGCCGCCATCGCCCAGGACCTGCCACCCCTGCAAACCGCGACCCTGGCCCTCATCCTGCTCGGCGTCGTCGCCGGCCTCCTCATCCGCGCCCTGCGTCGCGCGCTGCTCGGCCCGGCCCTGCGGGACGGGGCCCTGCCCGCGCTGCACGCACCGGCCGCTTCCCGAGGGCGCTTCACCCGCTGGGCCGCAGTGGCCTGTGCCCTCGCCCTGCTCGTTCTGGTCACCGCCGGACTGCTCCGCGACCCGCTCCATGTGGACACGGCGGCCCGACTGCTCCCGCCCTCAGCCGCACACCCGTTGGGTACGGACGCGCTCGGCCGCGATCTGCTGGCCCGGCTGGGCCACGGGGCGCTGCGCACGGTGGGCGTGGCCCTCGTGGTGACCGCGGTGTGCACGCTCACCGGGCTGTTGCTCGGCATGGCGGCACAGGTCGGCGTGGGGCTCACGGAAGTGGTGTCGACGATGCCGGCGGTCCTCGCCGGACTGCTGACCACCGCGGTGACCGGCCCGTCGGCCTGGGGTGCCGCCCTCGCGGTCTGCCTGGTCGGCTGGACCCCTTACGCTGCCCAGGCCGCGGCGTTGCTGGAACAGGAGCGGGCCAGCGGCCACATGCTCGCGTCCCTCTCCTTCGGCGCCGGCCCGGGCTATCTCCTCCGCCACCACCTGCTGCCCGCCGTACTGCCCCCCGTCCTGCGCAACGCCCTCCTGCGCCTGCCCACCACCGTCCTCGTACTGGCCTCTCTCGGCTTCCTAGGTCTGGGCGAGCAGCCGCCCACCGCGGAGTGGGGCCGCCTGCTGTCGGAGAACCAGCCGTACGTGGAACTGGCGCCCTGGACCGTACTCGGCCCGGCGTGCGCACTCGTCCTGCTCTCCGTTCTCGCTGTGTCCGGCACGGACGCCGTGGCTGTGCGCAGCTCGGCGTCCGTCCGGACGTCACGTCGGTCCCGTGGGAGAGGTGCGCAGGCGCAGGGCGGGATCAGTGCCGGGCGAACTGAACCCCGGTCGGTTGCACGACGTTCGGCCGCAGCGCGATCCCGGTGACGGTCAGGCGTTCTCCGTAGATGTCCGTGACTCTGATCGAGCTGCCGCACCCGCTGCCGTCGGCGGAGACGAAGTAGTTGTATTCCGTGCGGGGCAACTGCCGCCAGCCGCCGCCGGTCCGGACCTCCAGGCGCGCGACCGGGTTGCGGTGACCGATCGCCTGGATGCCGCACCAATAGGGGTTGGACCCGGTCTTGTACCTGATGGACATCGTCTCGGAGATGCTGGGGCTCAGCAGCTGCCAGGTGATCGGGATCCGGCCGACCTTGAGGTCGGCGAGCTTGGCGAAGGCCTCTTGGCTGAGGTCGAGTTGCCCGGGTGCGCAGGGCAGGGGGCATTCGTTGGTGATCCGTACGGTGATCGACTTGCCGTTGGCCGCGCGGACGAGCACGTACGCGCCGCACGCCCTGGACGTCTCGTAGTCCGTGGTGTTCATGGCCGCGATCATGAGGTCGGGACTCGGGCCGAACAGGCAGGCGCCGTTTCCGTCCTCGGCCTCGTAGGCGGTGGCGACCCCGGTGTAAGTGGTGCCGGGCCGAATCCGCCCTGCCGACGACGCCGTGGTCGACGCCGTTCGCGGGGACTGTGGGGTGTTTGTGGCCGACGGTCGTGCCGGCGCGGTGGTCGCAGTGGCCGTCGGACTCGGGGTGCCGGTCGCACTCGGCGTCCCCGACGCGGTCGGGGTGCCCGTCTCGGGCGGGGTGGCGGCCCTCACCTGGGTGGTGGCGACGGGTGTGGGCGCGGCAGGAACTGCATCCGTCCTGCGGTCGGGGAGCACCCCCATGACCAGGTAGGCGAGAACGCCCGCGGCGGTCAGTGCCAACGTAGTGCCCAGTATGAGTCGGCGTCTCTGCCTGCGCTGCCGCGCGGCCTGCCTTGCTGTCTGCATACCTGTCCGTTCGGAATATCGAGCCGATGGTGCACTGCTCAGTGGCCGCAGGAAGCGAAAAGGTTGCCGACGATTTCTCACCGGGGCGTGCCTGCTTTCCGCGGTAAGGCGTATCCGGACGGCTAGTGCAGGCCAAGACTACGAGGAGTACATGAGTGAACAGAGTGAGGCCCAGGGCCGCGACAGCGTTGGCGATCGCCCTGGCGGCCGTCTCAGGCACAGTGCCGGCCGCCACGGCTGCCGACACCGGGGGATACGGCGGACATCCGTGCCGATGTGAACCGTGACGGTCGGTCGATGTCACCCGTGATTCCGATGCCGTGGGCAAGACGACGTGGAGCAGCGAGCGGGGCGCGATATTCCTCCCCAACATCGGTGACAGACAGGGGCGTTGCAAGACGAGGAACGCGGGACGGCCGCTGGCTGTCCAACGCCCGGCTCCAGGCCTGCAACGACGCCCAGGGCAATGTCGTACGGGCGCCCGAGTACCTGGCGCCGCTGTGCACAGTGCCGGTCGACAACGTCTCGGACGCCGCCACCGGTGGCCTCCAACTGATCGGCGCGGGCAAGTCCAAGGTCCGGCTGTTCCTCAGGCGCGGCGAAACCTGGACCTATGCCACCGCCGGCACCCGCGTCACTGCCGCCGAACTGCGCGCTTGGCTCCAGCTCGGCCTGGACGGACGGGATGTCCTACGGGAGGGCTGGGACGGCCGGATCACGGTCCGGTTCACCGTCACCGACGGCGATCGCACCTCCGCGGACGAGGTGATGCTGCGTGCGCGCCTGGCTCCGGCCGGCGCACGCGGAGGTGTCGTCGGTCGAAGTCGACGACGAGGCGATCCGGTTGACGGGCTCGCTCCACGGATCGACGGCGCGGGCGCACCACTACCGCTTCATGGCCCGGCTCCAGGCGAACGGCGGCCGCCTCATCGACGCCCCTTGTCCTGTCGATCCGTACGGCGAATTCCACATCACCCTGCCGGTCGACCTGGTGGCGGAACTCCATCCCGGCGGAGAGGCGCTGTGGGATCTGCGCCTGAGCGCGTATGGCGGGGCGGAGATCCGCCTGGCGATGGTGACCGGCGATCTCGTCGACCGCCGGGACGTCAGCGTGTTCCCGGCCATCCGGTGCGCGGGCCCCGGCGGTGGACTGTCGCTGCGGCCCCAGCTGACAGGTGATCACGACCTGGTGCTCAGAACCGCCGATGCGGTGCTGGGCAGACCGTACAGGGGAGTCTCGTGAACACCGCTCCGGGCCCTGCGCGATGACCCACCTGCCGTGCGCGCCGAATCCGCCATGGGTGCCGACGGCGCTCCAAGAAGGCATCGCATGCGTTTCCGGCGGATTCAACAGCGTGGTGTTGCTGTGCTGGGGCCTGCTCATGGGCATCGCCTTGGCCGGCACACGGGTGAAGTAGCGCGGTGACGGTCAGAGGGCGACGAGTTGCCACTGCTGGTTGGTTCCGTCGCCGACGGGCCACTGGATGACGCGGGCGCCGTCGTTCGCTGATCCGCCCTCAACGTCCGCGCACAGCCCGTTGCGGACGTTGACGAGCCGGACGTATCCGCTGCCCGCGTCGACGAGCTTCCAGTGCTGATTGTCGCTGCTGTTGTCCTGCCACTGGATGAGCTGGGCTCCCTGGCTGGAGCCTCCGGGGCTGTCGATGACCTTGCCGCTGTGGCGGGCGGCGAGGCGGAAGGAGCCGTCGGCGTCGGGCTGGAGCCGCCACTGCTGGTTCTGGCTGCCGGACCAGCCCCACTGGATGATTTTGGCGCCGTCGGCGGTACTGCCGCTGGTGACGTCGAGGACCTTGCCGCTGCGCCGGTTGACGAGCCGGAAGAAGCCGCTGAGCAGGGAGACGGTGATGTCCGTGCGCTGGCCGGCGGCCAGCGAGACCTTCTTGGCGTGGGTGCCGAGGGAGGAGGGCGTGACGGTGGCCGTGGTGGTCACGGAGTTCATGCCGCGGCGGCTGATCAGGGTGACGTCCTGGTTGACGGCGGAGGTGACGGACAGCTTGGCGGTCCGCGCGTTCAGGTCCCAGTCGAAGCTGTGGATCCGGATCCGGCCGCGGGCCCGGACCCCGGTGATCGTGCCCTTCGGCAGCTGGTCGGGCAGGGCGGGGAGGATCTCCAGCACCCCGGGCCGGCTGTAGATCAGGGCCTCGGCCAGCACGCCGGGGATGGCGTTCGCGGCGTCGGCGTTGTAGATGTCGAGGTTCGGGTTGTGGGAGGTCATCAGCGACTTGAAGACCATGTTGTTGCCGAGGATCTTCCGCAGGTTGCCGTAGACCTGTCCGCCGTCCTTCAGCCGGGCCCCGGCCAGTGCGCGGTGCAGGCTGCCGTGGGCGGAGACGTTCTGGTCGCCGCGCAGCTCGAGGGCCCGCTGCGCCGGGCGGACCAGGGAGGGCTCGTCCTCGGGGTTGATCTCGTGCAGCGGCCAGGCGCCGTAGAGATGCTGGACATGCCGGTGGTTGTAGTTGTCGGTGAGGCTGGGCCAGGACCATTCGGCCAGTGCGTTGTCGCTGTTGACGCGGTAGTCCGGGTCTTCTTCAGCAGCGCCGTCCAGCGGGCGACGCCCTGGCCGCTGCCCTGTTCGACACCGAGGGCGTTGGCTGCGTCGATGGCGGCCTGGAGGGCGTGCTTGCCGGCCATGATGTCGCCGGTGGCATTGATCGAGAAGTAGACGCCGGTGTTGCCGGGGGCGTTCTCCATGGAGAAGGACGGTACGAAGACCGACTTGCCGTTCGCGTCGGTGCGGGTGAGGAAGTCCTCGTAGAACAGGGCGAGTTCCATCAGTGCGGGACCGAGCTTGTCGCGCAGGAACGCCTGGTCGCCGGTGACCTCGTAGTACTCCAGGAGCGGGTAGAGCAGCCAGTCGGCGCTGCCGGTCCAGCAGTGGCCGGGGAAGTTGCCGTTGTTGAAGTGGAGCATGTGGCCGTACTCGCCGTCGGTGCGGGACGGGGCGAGGAAGCCGCGGGCTCCGTAGAGGTTCTTCGCGTTGGTGCGCCAGTCGTCGAGCTGGCCGAGGATGAGGTTGAAGTAGCCCTCCATGGCCTCGGTCAGATCCAGGATGTTGCCGCCCGCGACCTGGAGGTTGATGTTGGCGTCCGTGGTGAAGTCGTCGGCCCAGGCGGCGCCCCACGATCCGGCCCAGATGCCGGTGAGGCGGGGTGGCAGGATGCCGCTGGAGCTGATGAAGAAGTAGCGGCCGGAGTCGTAGAGACGTTCCAGCAGCGCCGTGTCGATGACACTGCGGTCGGCGTTCTGACGGGAGATCAGTTCGCTGACGGAGAGCTGCCGGTCGGCGGCCGGCACGTTCAGGTCGAGGCGGGAGCGGTCGTAGAGATCGGTGTGCAGGGTGGTGTGCCGCGAACGCAGCGCGGCGTAGTCGGTGCCGAGCGCGGCCAGTTGGGCGTGCAGCGGCTCGGAGTCCCAGCCGGTGGACGACTCGTAGCGGCCCAGCTTCGTCAGCAGCAGCACCCTGGCCGCCCTGGCCACCACGATCGTGGAGCCGTTGACGGTGACCGTGGCGCCGGTGCCCGAGGCGACGACACGGGTGACGCCCTCGTAGCCGAAGGCGCCCTGCCCCGAGGGGTAGGTGCCGCGCAGGTTCAGGTAGCCGGAGCCGCCTGTGACGGTGGCACGCGTGGTGAAGCTCAGGCTGCCGGGCAGACCGTCGAGTGCGGTGTGGACGCTCAGTGTGGTGTCGACGGTACGGCCGGAAGCGGGTATCAGCTCGTGGACGATGACCTTGTCGGCGCGGGAGACGAACGCCCGGCGCGTCCAGGTGCCGAACTGATCTGTCCAGCTCGAACTCACCTCGCCGGTACGGAAGTCGGTGACCCGCCCGTAGTTGTTGACCGTGGTCATGCCCGGGGTGTCGATGCGCAGTTCGTACGCGGGGTGGTAGGCCTGCGTCCAGCGCAGCGACCAGCCCGCGGCGAAGTCCCGGTTGGCCCCTGCGTAGTCACCCGCGAGCGCTTTGTCGCGTGCGCCTTCGAGACGGCCGGAGATCACCGGCGGGGTCACGTCACGGGTGCCGTTCGGCAGCACCAGCCGGTGGTAGTTGAACACCACCTTCTCCAGGGCGGGAGCGCCGTACAGCACGGCCCCGTATTCGCCGTTGCCGGTGAGGAATCCGTCGGTCCAGGAGGTGGCCGGGGAGGTGTCGTGGATGCCGCGCTCGGGGAGCGTGATCTGCGGTGGCACGGCCGCTTCCGCCCGTCCCGAGAGCAGGCCGCCGGGCAGGGCGGCGGCTCCTGCGGTCAGTGCGACCGCGGTGAGGAACCGTCTGCGGTCGATGGGGCTGGCCGTCACGGGGACTCCTTTGTCCGGTCGGCGGTGCGTGGTGCTGGGGGAGTGGAGCGGTGACCCACCGTCGTGGTGACCCACCGCCGCCCGGTCGACTTGGAACGGAATCCGGGCGGCGGCGGGGGGCCGGGGAAAAAGGGGCTCAGAGGGCCGTGAAGGTCCACAGCAGGTTGGTGCTGCTGCCGTACGTCCACTGCTTGGTGACGGAGCCCGAGGCGACGTTGCCGCCGCCGTCGAGTACCAGGCCGGTGGTGCGGTTGGCGATCGAATAGCGGTCGCCGCCCCGGTGGGTGATCTTCCACTGCTGGTTGGTGCCGCCGTTCCAGGGGGCCTGTCGGGCTGGAGAGCCGTTGTCGGTGGCGCCCCAGCTGTCGGCGACCATGCCGTTCGTGCGGTTGACCAGCCTGTAGTAGCCGCCTCCGACCGCCTCCGCCTGCCATTGCAGGTTGGAACTGCCGTCCCAGGTCCACTGCTTGAGGTTCGACCCGGAGGCCACGTTGCCGCCGCTGTCCAGGGCGAGGCCGTTGGTGACGTTGGTGATCCGGAAGTACGTCGCCGGGTTGAACTGGACCCTCAGCGAGGTGATCTGGTCGTTGTTGCCCGTGACCCGCAGATCGGGGTTGTCGGCGGTGAACGTCCAGGAGGTGCCGGTGAAGTTGTCCCCGGAGTAGCCGACCACCTGGTAGCCGGGGGCCGGCCTGAGGGAGGAGAGGGTGCGCGCGCCCAGTCCGGCCGCGGTCAGGTCGGCCGCGGTGTAGTCGCCGACGGTGAACACGGCGGCGCTGCCGGTGTAGTTGACGTCCGCAAAGGCGACGGCTCCGGCGAGCGGCCGCAGGCCCGGGATCGTGCCGGAGAAAGCGAGCTTCAGGACGTAGGCGCCCGCACTGTAGGGCGCCGAGGACGGCAGGGTGACCGCGAGGCCGGAGGAGTTGTGGACCGGCGTGGGCAGGTCGATGTAGGTGCCGGCGGTGGAGCCGAGGAGCTTGACCGAGGTCAGCGACGAGAGGTTGATCCGGTCCGAGCCGAGGGTCTTGATCGTCAGCGAGCTGCCCGGCCAGCCCAGGACGGTGGCGTACAGGACGTTGTTGGCCTTGTTGCGGGTGAAGCGGATGTCCTGCGCGGTGCCGGCGTGCGGGGTGGTGAACGAGCCGCCGCCCATCTTCGTCGGGCCCTCGCCGTACGCCGTCCAGGCGCGGGTCGAGTACACCGACTCGCCGAAGCGCTTCAGGTGGTCTCCGATACCGAGCAGGATGTCCTTCTGCGCCTGGGGGATGGTGCCGTCGGCCATCGGAGCGATGTTCAGCAGCACGTTGCCGTTCTTGCTGACCCGGTCGATGAACGAGTGCAGCATCTGCTGGGTGCTGTAGTAGCCGATGCCCTGGGTGTAGCACCAACTGCTGCTGGAGATGCTGTCGTCGGTCAGCCAGTACGGGGTGGTGATGTCGGCCGGGCCGCCGCGTTCGTAGTCGAAGACCTCGCCCTTGCCGTTCATGCCGTCCTTGTACGTGGCGACGACCTCACGGCCCCAGCTGTTGGCCTGGTTGTAGTAGTACGCCAGGAAGTTCAGGCGCTGTGTCTCGTCGACGGCGTCCATCCTGAAGTCCTGCCACAGGATGTCGGGCTGGGCGCGGTCGATGACCTCCTTGAGCTTGTCGAACCAGAGCTGGTTCTCCGCGGCCGGGCCCAGCTGCCCGTACAGCTTCTTGAGGCTGCTGTCCGTCTGGGCGGGGACGTGTTCGTAGAAGCCGTTGAAGTTGTACGCGTGGTGCATGGCCACCAGCAGCTTGAGGCCCTTGGCGCGGATGGCCGTGGAGAAGAGCCGCAGCAGGTCCAGCCCCGGGCCTTTGTTCACCGAGTTCCACTCGTTGACCTGGCTGTCCCACATGGAGAAGCCGTCATGGTGCTCGGCGACCGGGCCGGCGAACCTGGCGCCGGCGTCGACGAACAGCTGCACCCACTCGTCGGGGTCGAACTTCCCGCCGGCCGACTTCAGCTTCGGCGCGAACTTCACGAAGTTGCCCGCCAGGTCCTGCGCTCCGTTGATGAAGTTGTGGTACGGCCACGCCGACGGCTGGCCATAGGTCGCGATGTGGTGCTGGTTGGCGTTGCTGCCCGCCTGGTACATGCTCCGCGGGTACCACTCGTTGTCGTAGGCGGGGACGCTGAAGACGCCCCAGTGGAAGTAGATCCCGAACTTCGCGTCCTGGAACCACTCCGGGGCCGGCGGGTGCTGGTCGACCGAGTTCCAGTCGGGCGTGTACGTGCTGGGCGCCGCCTGGGCGATGCCGGCATCGAACACACCTCCGGCAACGGCCGCCGCGGCCACGCAGGTGGCTCCGGCCAGGAAGCGGCGTCTGTTGATCGAACTCGACATGGAGACATCCCTGGTGCAGAGGGGGGACAGGGGAATGCGCGGGGACACGAGTCGGCGCGGCTGCTGTGCACAGGGCGCCGCTTGTTACGCATGAAGGTCCGCCATGTCTCCCTGGGATGTCAACTGGTGTGCAGGGATGAAAAGCGCCGTACGGTCAGGCAATTGGCTCCATTTATGCAATTTTTGATGTGATTTGCGACTGCCCAAACATGGCATGTCTGTCAGGGCCTCGTGGTCGATTGGGGCCATTCATCGGCGAGAATTGATGGGATGGATCTTGCTCCTGTGCAGTGTCATCCTGTCCCCGGGCGGACTGTGAGCTGGAGTTTCGAAACGGATCAAGCGAGGGGCTGGACAGCACGCCAGGGAGGCGCCTATAAACATCCCATCTCTACTGCACGGCGATACATAGACGTCGTCGAGGCGAAACATCTCCCGCTACGGGACCGGCGCGAGGAAGCACCGATGAGAGTCAGAACCGCCCTCTGTTCAGCCGTCTCCGCCCTGTCCGCACTGGCGTTGCTCAGTGCGTGCGGCAGCGGTTCCACCACTTCGGCGTCGAGCGACAAGCCGCTGGTCGGCGTCGACTACCCCCGCTCCGACACCGACTTCTGGAACTCCTACATCAAGTACACGCCCCAGTACGCCAAGGAGCTGGGGCTGGACCTGAAGACCACCAACTCGCAGAACGACGTCGCCAAGCTGACCGCCAACGCGCAGACGTTCATCAGCCAGGGCGTCAAGGGCCTCGCGATGGCCCCGCAGGACACCGCCGCCATCGCGCCCACCCTCGCGCAGCTGGAGGCGAAGAAGATCCCCGTCGTCACCGTCGACACCCGCCCCGACACCGGCAACGTGTTCATGGTCGTGCGCGCCGACAACCGCGCCTACGGCGAGAAGGCCTGCCAGTACCTCGGCACCAAGCTCGGCGGCAAGGGCAAGGTGGTCATGCTGCAGGGCGGCCTGGACTCCATCAACGGCCGTGACCGCACCGAGGCGTTCAACGAGTGCATGAAGAAGAACTACCCGGACATCAAGGTGTTCGGCGAGGCCACCAACTGGGACGGCGCCGTCGCCGCCCAGAAGCTGCAGACCGACCTGACTGCCAACCCGGACATCAAGGGCATCTACATGCAGTCCAGCTTCGCCCTGTCCGGCACGCTCCAAGTCCTCAAGCAGAGGGGTCTGTTGGTGGACCCGAAGGACAAGAAGCACGTCTTCGTCGTGTCCAACGACGGCATCCCCGAGGAGCTCAAGTCCATCGCCGAGGGCAAGATCGACGCCACGGTCTCCCAGCCGGCCGACCTCTACGCCAAGTACGCCCTGTACTACCTCAAGGCCGCGATCGACGGAGAGACGTTCAAGCCCGGCAAGACCGACCACAACAGCACGATCATCCAGGTTCGCGACGGCCTGCTCGAGGACCAGCTCTCGGCCCCCCTCGTGACCGCCGACGGCGGCACCTACGGCGGCGTGCCCAGCATCAAGAGCGACGACAAGTCGCTGTGGGGCAACAACCTCGGCTGATTCCTCCGATTCCTCATCGGAATGGCAACGGCTCACGAGAACAAGGCGGTTGAGATGAGCGACGGGGAGCGAGCAGTCACCCCCGTGCCCGCCCCGGCGGACGACGGACGGGTCCCCGCGGACCCGCCCGTCGTCGAGGCGACGGGCATAGTCAAACGATTCGGTCCGACGGTGGCCCTGAACGGCGCCCGGATCACCATCAGGCCCGGCGAAACCCACGCGCTCGTCGGCCGCAACGGAGCCGGCAAGTCGACCCTGGTGTCGGTCCTCACCGGCCTGCAGGCCTCCGACGAGGGAACGGTGACCTTCGGCGGCGAGCCGGCCCCCCGGCTGAGCGACCGCGACGCCTGGCGGCAGCGCGTGGCCTGCGTCTACCAGAAGTCGACGATCATCCCCACCCTGACCGTCGCCGAGAACCTGTTCCTGAACCGGCACGACCACGGAGCCAGCCGCCTCATCAGCTGGCAGGCCACCCGTCGCCGGGCGCAGGAACTGCTGTCGACCTGGTCGGTGGACGTCGATCCGCAGACCCCGGCCGGTGATCTGAGCGTAGAGCAGCGGCAGTTCGTCGAGATCGCCCGCGCGCTGTCCTTCGGGGCGCGGTTCATCATCCTCGACGAGCCGACCGCCCAGCTCGACGGGGCGGCGATCAACCGTCTCTTCGACCGCATCCGCGACCTGCAGCGCCAGGGCGTGACCTTCCTGTTCATCAGTCACCATCTCCAGGAGGTCTACGAGATCTGCGACATGGTGACGGTGTTCCGCGACGCCCGGCACATCGTGACCGCGCCGGTCGCGGAGCTCCCCCGTGCCGACCTCGTCGCCGCCATGACCGGCGAGGCGGCGGCCGACCGGGGCGAGGAACGGGCCGGCACCCTCGACCCCGGCGCCACGGCCGCACTGAACGTCCGCGCGCTGCGGGGCGACGGGTACGACGACGTCAGCTTCCAGATCGGGGCCGGCGAGATCGTCGGCCTCGCGGGCGCCGCCGGCAGCGGGCGCACCGAGGTCGCCGAGACCGTCGTAGGGCTGCGGGCGGCAACGGCGGGCGACGTGGAGATCGCCGGGACGCGGCCCCGGCCGGGCAGCGTGCCCGCGGCGCTCGCCGCCGGCGCCGGGTTCGTCCCCCAGGACCGGCACCACCAGGGCTTCGTTCCCGACATGTCGATCGCGGACAACGCGACCCTGTCCGTTCCCCGCAGGCTCGGCCCCAACGGGTTCCTCAGCCGCGGCCGCCGGGACCGGCTCGCTGAGGGCATGATCGAGAACCTCGCGATCAAGACCCCGGGCCCCGAACTGCCCGTCTCCGCCCTCTCCGGCGGCAACCAGCAGAAAGTCGTCATGGCCCGCGCCCTCGCCGACGACCCCCGGCTGCTGGTCCTGATCAACCCGACCGCGGGCGTGGACGTGCGCTCCAAGGAGTTCCTCCTCGGCAAGGTCGAGGAGACCGCGGAGACCGGCACCGGAGTGCTCATCGCCTCCGACGAACTCGACGACCTGCGCATGTGCGACCGGGTCCTGGTGATGTTCCAGGGCCGTGTGACCTCGGAGATCGCCCGCGGCTGGCACGACCACGACCTCGTGGCCGCGATGGAAGGAGTGGACCTCCATGCCTGAAACCGTCCTCGCGGACACCGCCGCAGCCAAGGCCCCGGAGCCTGAGGCGAAGCGGACCGCGCTGCTCGGCGGCCGGATACCCCTGGCCCGGCTGCGCGATCTCGCGCTCGTCCCGGCCATCGTGGTCATCGCGATCGTCGGACAGATCGTCAACCCGGTCTTCCTGCAGGCCGACAACCTCATCAACGTCCTGCAGACCATGTCCGAGATGGCCCTGCTGGTCCTCGCCCAGACGATGATCCTGATCGTCAAGAAGATGGACCTGTCGCTCGAGTCCACCATGGGTCTCGCACCCGGCGTCGCGGCCTGGCTGGTGGTACCGGCCGGCGCGGGCCACGGACTCGGACTGCTCCCCGGCGCGTGGGCCATCCCCGTCACCCTCGCCGTGGGCGCGCTCGTCGGCGTGATCAACGCCCTGCTGATCATCCGCTTCGGCCTCAACGGCTTCATCGTCACCCTCGGCATGCTGATCGTGCTGCGCGGTGTCCTCACGGGCATCTCCGGCGGTCAGACCTTCTTCCAGCTGCCGGAGTCGATGCTCTACCTCGGCACCGCCGAATGGTTCGGGATGCCGGCGTCCATCTGGATCTGCCTGGTGCTGTTCGCCGTTGCGATCGTGGTGCTCGGCTGGACCAGCTTCGGCCGCTCGCTGTACGCCATCGGCGGCAACGTCGACGCCGCGAAGGCCGCCGGCATCCGCACCGACCGGGTGCTGTGGATCGTCATCGTCACCGGCAGCGTGCTCGCCGCCCTCGCCGGACTGATGCTCTCCGGACGCCTCGCCTCCGTCGCCTCGGCGCAGGGCAACGGCTACATCTTCACCGTCTTTGCCGCCGCCGTCATCGGCGGGATCAGCCTCAACGGCGGCAAAGGCACCATGTTCGGGGCCTTCAGCGGCATCCTCCTGCTGTTCATGATCCAGAACGTGCTCACGCTCGGCGGCGTCCCCGCCCAGTGGATCGGCGCCCTCAACGGCCTGATCATCCTGGTCGCGCTGACCATCTCGCGCATCACGGGCGGCAAGGTCCAGGAGTGAACCCGGCGGCCGTCCGGGCCGCCCTCCGACGCCCACATCTCGTCGCAAGGGGCTGTATCTGCCCCTGCTGTCACAGGAGTTGCCGCCATGTCATCCGCCCTGTCCGCTTCCCCGGCCTCTGCCCGCATCACCGCCCTGGACGTGCTGGACGTGCGTTTCCCGACGTCCGAGCACCTGGACGGGTCGGACGCGATGAACCCCGAACCCGACTACTCCGCCGCCTACGTCGTCCTGCGCACCGACGCCGGCGACGGGCTCGAGGGCCACGCCCTGGCCTTCACCACCGGCCGCGGCAACGACGTCCAGGCCGCCGCCATCGCGGCCCTCGCCCCGCACGTGGTGGGCCTCTCGGTCGAAGAAGTCTGCGGCGATCTCGGCGCGTTCTCCCGCTCCCTCGTGCACGACCCCCAACTGCGCTGGCTGGGACCGGAGAAGGGCGCCATCCACATGGCCACGGGCGCGGTCGTCAATGCCGCCTGGGACCTGGCCGCCAAGCGGGCCGGCAAGCCCGTGTGGCGCTTCCTCGGCGAGATGTCGCCCGAGGACCTGGTCGCACAGGTCGACTTCCGCTGGCTCAGCGACGCCCTCACCCCCGAGGAGGCACTGGAGATCCTGCGCCGCGCCGAGCCGGGCCGCGAGCACCGCATCGGCCACCTGCTCGACCAGGGCTACCCCGCCTACACCACCACCCCCGGCTGGCTCGGCTACTCCGACGAGAAGCTGGCCCGCCTGGCCCGCGAGGCCGTTGCCGACGGCTTCACCCAGATCAAGCTGAAGGTCGGCGCGTCCCTGGAGGACGACGTACGGCGCATGCGCACCGCCCGCGAGACGGTCGGCGACGGCATCCGCATCGCGGTGGACGCCAACCAGAGATGGGACGTCCAGGCCGCGATCGACTGGATGAGCGCCCTGGCCCCCTACCAGCCGTACTGGATCGAGGAGCCCACCTCACCCGACGACATCCTCGGCCACGCCGCCGTGCGCAAGGCAGTCAGCCCCATCAAGGTCGCCACCGGCGAGCACATCGCCAACCGGGTCGTCTTCAAGCAGCTCCTTCAGGCCGGCGCGGTCGACATCGTGCAGATCGACTCCGCGCGGGTCGGCGGCGTCAACGAGAACATCGCGATCCTGCTGCTTGCCGCGAAGTTCGGCGTGCCGGTCTGCCCGCACGCGGGTGGCGTGGGCCTGTGCGAGATGGTGCAGCACCTGTCGATGTTCGACTACGTCGCCGTCTCCGGCACCACCGAGGACCGGGTCATCGAGTACGTCGACCACCTGCACGAGCACTTCGTGGACCCGGTACGCATCGTCGACGGCCACTACCTGGCGCCGACGCTGCCGGGGCTGAGCGCGCAGATGCACGCCGAGTCCCTCAAGGAGTACGCCTACCCGGACGGCCCCGTCTGGACCGCTCGTGTCTGACGTCCAGGGCCTCGTCGACGCCCACCACCATGTGTGGGACCTGGACCTCCGGCCGCAGCCCTGGCTGGACGAGCCAGGGCACGAGCCGATCCGCCGCGACTTCAGCTCACACGCCCTGCGATCGGCCGCGACCCGGCCGATCGCCGGACGGCGGCTGACGAGCACGGTGGTCGTCCAGTGCGTCGCCTCCGTGCCCGAGACACGCGACCTGCTCGCCCTGGCCGACAGCGACCCGCTGACCGGTGCCGTCGTCGGCTGGGCGGACCTGACGTCCCCCGCGATCGGCGACGTACTCGACGACCTGCGGACCGGGCACGCGGGCCGGTACCTGCGGGCCGTACGCCACATTGTGCAGGGCGAGTCCGACCCGCACTGGCTCCAACGGCCCGACGTTGAGCGGGGGTTGCGGGCGGTCCGGGAGCGCGGGCTCGGTTACGACGTGCTGATCCGCAGCCACCAGCTCCCGCAAGCGATCCGGCTCGCGGAACGGCTCCCCGAGCTGCCGCTCGTCCTGGACCATGCCGGCAAGCCGCCGATCGCACGGCAGGAACTGACCGACTGGACCCGGTGGGTGCGGACACTGGCCAGGCATCCCCACGTCCGCTGCAAGGTGTCGGGTCTCGTCACCGAGGCCGACCACGATACGTGGACCGTCGACGACATCCGCCCCGTGTGGGACGTCCTGCTCTCCGCCTTCGGTCCCGACCGGCTGATGTTCGGCTCCGACTGGCCGGTCTGTGTCCTCGCCGGCGGCTGGAACCGCTGGCCCGCCACCATCGACGAACTCCTGGACGGCTGCTCCGGCACCGAGATCCACGCGGTGCTCGCCGGCACCGCGACCGCCTTCTACCGCCTGACCCCCGCCCCCACGAAGGAGGGGACACCGTGCTCCTGACGGAACTGCTGCACCCCGGCATCCTCGAATCCCTGGCCGGAGCCGGCCACGGCGCCCGTGTGCTGCTCGCCGACGGCCACTACCCCGCGAGCACCGCCACCGGCGAGCGCGCCAGAACCGTCCACCTCAACCTGGCCCCCGGCCTGCTGGACGTCACCACCGTCCTCGACGTTCTGCTGCGCGCGCTGCCCGTCGAGTCGGCCCACGTGATGGTGCCGCCCGAGGGCGAACCGGAGCCGCCGGCCATCGCCGAGTACCGCTCGATGCTGGCGCCCCTCCCGGTCGAGACGCTCGGCCGCTTCGAGTTCTACGACGCCGCCCGATCGCCCGACCTGGCGCTGGCGATCGTCACCGCCGACACCCGTACCTACGCCAACCTGCTGCTGACCATCGGCGTCCGCGCTGAAGGGACCCTGACGACACGATGACACTCGCCGTCCGTTACACATCCGCCCGCACCCTGGACACGGCTCCGGCACTCAGTGCGTCGCCGGGTCCCGATGAGGTGGAACTCGCCCCGGCCTACGTCGGCATCTGCGGCACCGATCTGCACATCTTTCACGGCGACATGGACGCCCGGGTGAGCGCCCCCGCCGTCCTGGGACACGAGATGTCCGGCCGGGTCGTCCGCGTCGGTTCCGGCGTGGAGGGCTGGCAGCCCGGCGACGCGGTGACCGTGATGCCACTGCGCTGGGACGACACCTGCCCGGCCTGCCGCGCGGGCCATCAACACATCTGCCAGCACCTCGACTTCATCGGCATCGACTCCCCGGGCGCGATGCAGCAGCGCTGGATCGTGCCCGCCTCGACGCTGATCAGGCTGCCCGACTCCCTCCCCCTCGACCGGGCCGCGCTCGTCGAGCCGACGGCGGTCGCCGTGCACGACGTGGGCCGGGCCGAGGTCGCCGGGGGCGAGAAGGTGGTCGTGGTCGGCGGCGGCCCCGTCGGCATCCTCATCGCGTTGGTCGCGCGGGCCTCGGGCGCCGAGGTCCGGGTGGTGGAGCTGAGCGCCCACCGCCGTCTGCTGGCCGAGGAGCTGGGGCTGACGGCCTGGAACCCGGCCGACGACGACGTACCGGCACTGGTGCGGGAGTGGACCGGGGACGCGGGCGCGGACGTCGCCTTCGAGGTGTCCGGCGCGGCGGCCGGCGTGGACACGGCGGTCGACGTGCTGGGAGTGCGAGGCCGCCTGTGTCTTGTGGCCATCCACCCCCGGCCCCGCGAGGTGAACCTGCACCGCTTCTTCTGGCGCGAACTCACCCTCATCGGCGCACGGTTGTACGACCGCTCCGACTTCGAGAAGGCGGTGACCCTGGTCGCAGACGGCACCATCCCGGCCGAGCGGCTGATCAGCAAGGTCGTCCCGCTCACGCAGGCGCCCGCCGCCTTCGAGGCCCTGGAGGGCGGCGGCGACGTGATGAAGATCCTCGTGGACTGCACCGACGACGCCCAGGGAGCGGCCGTATGACCGCCTTCGACCTCACCGGAAGGCTCGCCGTCGTCACCGGAGCCCGGCGCGGCATCGGCCGGGCCATGGCCCGTGCCCTCGCCGAGGCCGGTGCGGACGTCATCGGTGTGAGCGCTTCGCTGGAGGAGTCCGGCAGCGCGGTGGAGAAGGACGTCCTCGCCGCTGGCCGCTCCTTCGAGGCGATCCGGACCGACTTCGCCGACCCCGCCGCCGTACGGGCCCTGGGCGCAGACCTCGCCGGGCGCGAGCGGCCGGTGGACATCCTGGTCAACAACGCGGGCACGATCCGACGTGCTCCGGCCGCCGAACACAGCGACGCGGACTGGGAGTTGGTGCTCCAGGTCAACCTCAACGCGCAGTTCGCGCTCACCCGGGCGGTCGGCGCGTCGATGGTGGCCCGCGGCCAGGGGAAGGTCATCTTCACGGCGTCGCTGCTCAGTTTCCAGGGCGGCATCACGGTCCCGGGCTACACCGCGGCCAAGCACGGTATCGCCGGTCTGACCAAGGCGCTGGCCAACGAGTGGGCCCCGCGCGGGGTGAACGTCAACGCCCTCGCCCCGGGCTACATCGCCACCGACAACACCCAGGCCCTGCAGGACGATCCGGTGCGCAGCAAGGCGATCCTGGACCGCATCCCGGCCGGCCGGTGGGGCAGCGCGGACGACCTGGCGGGCGCCACGGTGTTCCTCGCCTCGGACGCCGCCGCCTACGTCCATGGCGTCGTCCTGCCCGTCGACGGCGGATGGCTCGGCCGATGAACGGCACCGACCCGGCCACCGTACTGGCAGGAGCCCGTCTCCTGCCGGTGCTGACCGTGCCGTCCACCGCGACCGCCGGCCCGCTGGCCGACGCGCTCGCGGCGGGCGGCGCCCGGTGCGCCGAGGTCACCTTCCGCACCCCCGGCGCCGAGCAGGTGCTCAAGACGATGGCCGCCCATGGGGGGCTCACCGTCGGCGCCGGCACGGTCCTCACGTCCGAGCAGGCGGAGCGGGCCGTGGCGGCCGGGGCCCGCTTCGTGGTCTCGCCCGGCTTCGACGAGGAGGTCGTCGCGAAGTGCCGCGAGCTGGGGGTGCCTGTGGTGCCCGGTATCGCCACCGCCACCGAGCTGATGCGCGCCCTGAAGGCGGGCCTCGACACCGTCAAGCTCTTCCCCGCCGAGCCGCTCGGCGGCCCGCGGACGCTGCGAGCGCTCGCGGCGCCTTTCCCCCGGACGCGCTTCGTACCGACCGGCGGGATCGACGCCTACCGCATGGCCGCCTACCTCGCCGACCCGGCGGTCCTCGCCGTGGGCGGCAGCTGGATGGCCACCGCTGCCCTTCTGGATCGGGGCGACTACGAGGAGATCCGCCGACTGACCGCCGAGGCGGTCGAGAGGAGCATGACGTGATCGACGTGGTGGCCCTCGGCGAGGTGATGCTGCGCTTCGACCCGGGCGAGGGGCGCATCCGCACCGCCCGCACCTTCCAGGTCTGGGAGGGCGGCGGCGAGTACAACGTCGTCCGCGGACTGCGCCGCTGCTTCGGCCTGCGCACAGCCGTCGTGACCGCTCTCGCCGACAACGCGGTGGGCCGGCTGGTCGAGGACCTGATCCTCCAGGGCGGCGTCGACACCTCGCTGATCCGCTGGGTGCCCGACGACGGCATCGGCCGCACCGCCCGCAACGGCCTGAACTTCGTCGAGCGCGGCTTCGGGGTCCGCGGCGCGCTGGGCGTCAGCGACCGCGCGCACACCGCCGTCTCCCAGCTGCGGAAGGGTGACGTGGACTGGGACGCCGTGTTCTCAGCCGGGGTGCGCTGGTTCCACACCGGCGGCATCTTCGCGGGCTTGTCCGACACCACGGTGGACGTCGCGGGCGAGGCCATGGCCGCGGCCCGCCGCCACGGTGTCACCGTCTCCTACGACCCCAACTACCGGCCCAGTCTGTGGGCCGGCCGGGGCGGCGCCGAACGGGCCCGCGAGGTCGACCTGCGGCTCGCCCGGCACGCCGACGTCGTGGTGGGCGCCCTGGGCCTGGCCGGGACGTACCCGGGACAGGCGCGCATCGGGGCCGGCGAGGCGGCGGACGCGCTCGCCGAGGTGGCCGGCCTGCTGCCCGAGGCGAAAGTGCTGGCAACGACCCTGCGCGCCGTGCCCTCGGCCGGGGTCAACGACTGGTCCTCGGCCGCCTGGTCCGCTGAAACCGGCTTCGTCACCGGCCCGCGGATGCCCGGCCTGCAGGTCCTGGACCGCATCGGCTCCGGCGACGCCTTCGCCGCCGGCCTGATCCACGGACTGCTCAGCGAAACCGGCCTGGAGCGCGCCCTGGCCTACGGCACCGCCCACGGCGCGCTCACCATGACCACGCCCGGAGACGTCTCTATGGCCTCGCTCGCCGAGGTCGAGGCGCTCATCGCGGGCGGATCGGCCCACGCCAGACGCTGACCGGCGTCACTCACCCGTATCCCAGGAGCACGTCTTGCACCAGCGGAAGATCCAGAACACGTCCGTCTCACTCACCGAGCTCGGCTTCGGGGCTTCCGTGATCGGCAACCTCTACCGCGTCACCCCGGTCGACGACGCGACCGCCGCCGTCGATGCAGCCTGGGAGGCCGGCCTGCGGTATTTCGACACCGCACCGCACTACGGCCTCGGCCTCTCCGAGCGCCGCCTGGGCGCCGCCCTGCAAGGTCGCCCGCGCGACGAGTACGTCATCTCCTCCAAGGTGGGCAGGCTGCTGGTGCCCAACGAGGAGCCGCGCGGCGTGGACAGCGAGGGCTTCGTCGTACGGGACGACCTGCGCCGGCAGTGGGACTTCAGCCGGGACGGCGTGCTCCGCTCCATCGAGGACACGTTGGAGCGCACCGGCCTGGACCGGCTGGACATCGTCTACCTGCACGATCCGGACGACCACTGGCGGCAGGCGGCCGAGGAGGCCATGCCCACGCTCGCGGAGTTGCGCGACCAGGGCGTGATCGGTGCGATCGGCGCCGGCATGAACCAGTCGGCGATGCTCGCCCGCTTCCTGCGCGAGACCGCCGCCGACGTGGTGATGCTGGCCGGTCGCTACACACTCCTGGACCAGTCGGCGCTGGACGAGGTCCTGCCCGCCGCGCGGGACCTCGGCAAGAGCGTGGTGGCGGTGGGTGTCTTCAACTCGGGACTGCTCTCCCGTGACCGGCCCACCGAGGGCATGAAGTACGACTACCAGGACGCCCCGCCGGCTCTGGTCGCCCGTGCCCGGGCGATCGCCGAGGTCTGCGCGGCACACGGGACCACCCTGCCCGCCGCCGCGATCGCCTTCCCGTACACGCATCCCAGTATCATCAACGTCACCCTCGGCATGCGGACTCCGGAACAGGTCAGACGAAACATGGAACTCCATGATCAGCGCGTCCCCGACGGTCTCTGGGACGATCTCCGCGCTCAGGGGCTGATCAGGTCGGACGTGCCCGCGGGGCATGGTGGGGGGAGGGATCCGCGGTGTCTCTGACGGACAAGGCCATCGATCAGATCCGCGAGCTGATCCGGACCGGTGCCCTCCCTCCGGGCTCGAAGCTCCCACCGGAGCCGGACCTGGCCGCTCAGCTGGGCCTGTCCCGCAACCTCGCCCGCGAGGCGGTCAAGGCGCTGGCCGTGGCGCGGGTCCTAGAGGTCAGGCGCGGCGACGGCACGTATGTGACCAGCCTCCAGCCGAGCCTGCTGCTGGAGGGGCTCGGCGGCGCGGTGGAACTGCTGCAGGGCGACTCGGTCGCGCTGCAGGACCTCATGGAGGTACGGCGGCTCCTCGAACCGATGGCCACGGCCCTTGCCGCCACGCGGATCTCAGATGAGCAGCTGGCCGAAGTGAAGCGGCACCTGGACGCAATGCGCGAGGCCCGCGACGACGTCGAACAGCTCAACGCCCACGACGTCGCCTTCCACCGCGCCGTCGTCTCGGCCACGGGCAACGAGACCCTCCTCACCCTCCTGGAAGGGATCTCCGGCCGCACCCTGCGCGCCCGCATCTGGCGCGGTCTGGTCGACGACAAGGCCGCGGGCCGCACCCTCGCCGAGCACGAGGCGATCTTCAACGCCCTGTCCACCCGTGACGCCGCCCTCAGCCAGGCCGCCGCACTGCTGCACGTGAGCAACACCGAGCAGTGGCTGAGGGAGCACCTGCGCTCGGCCGAGCCCTTCCCCGTCCGGACGGCAGAGCGGAAGTGACGGGCGGGCGCCGCCGGCTCACTGGGTGTAGAAGGTGGCGTCTGCCCGGTCGGTCGTCGTACTGAGAGCCTGGACGTACAGCAGGTAGTTGTAGTGGCGGATGTAGCGGCCCGGGAGGTTGTACGACTCGTACGAGACTCCGGCGGAGTCCGCGAGGCCGGCCCGGGCGGTGAAGGAGGCGTCGGACGCGAACTGCGCCGTCCCGTCGTTCTTCTCCACCCACACCTCGTAGTTCTTGTGGCGCAGGAAGTAGCCGGGGAAGTTGGCCGACTCCAGGGAGACGGTGCCCGTGCCGGCGAGGCCGGTGACGACGCGGAACTGCGAGTCGGCCAGCGGGGAGACGTTCGGCTCGATCTTGGCGCGGTACTCCCAGTGCCGAATGAACCGGTCGGGGAAGTTGTACGAGGAGAGCCGGATCGGGGTGAGACCGTCGGCGACCGGGATGCCGAAGTCGGGTGTGCCGTCGGCCTTCCAGTAGATCTTCTGGACGCGGGTGCGGCGGTTGGGGTCGTTGAGGGGGTCGCCGCTGATGTCCTTGTAGCTGCGGTCGTGGTAGACGAGGATGTCCGACTTGCCGTCCTCGGAGACCGTGAACTGGTTGTGCCCGGGGCCGTACTGGCTGGTGGCGGCGAAGCTGGCGAAGACCGGGCCGGCGCTCTTGGCCCACGACGAGGCGTTCAGCAGGTCGGCCGAGGCGGACGCGGTCAGCATGCCCATGCAGTAGTTGGCGTCGGTGGCGCTGGCCGAGAAAGTCAGGAAGACCTTGCCGCCCCGCTGGATCACGGCCGGGCCCTCGTTGACCGTCTGGCCTCCGGCGGTCTCCCATGAGGCGGTCGGCCGGCTGATCATGACCGGGGTGCCGGTGATGGTCCATGGGCTGGACATCTGCGCGATGTAGATGTTGGTGCCGCGGCCGACGGCCGGGTCGTTCTGCGCCCAGGCGAGGTAGCGGGTGCCGTTGACGGCGAAGGTCGTCGCGTCCAGGGAGAAGGTGTCCAGCGGCAGGGCGATACGGCCCTTCTCCGTCCAGGTGCCCGTGATCGGGTTCGCGGCCGTGCACTCCAGGACGTAGGGCCGGATCCTCCAGATGTCGTTGGCGGCGCCGGCGGCGAAGTAGATGTACCACTTGCCGTCGATGAAGTGGATCTCCGGAGCCCATATGTGGGCGCCCATCTCACCGGTGGAGTGCTTCGTCCAGATGGTCGTCTCGGCGGCCGACGTGAGGCCCTGGATCGTGGTGGCCCGGCGCAGCACGATCCGGTCGTACGCCGGAACCGTGGCGGTGAAGTAGTAGAAGCCGTCCGTGTGCTTGAAGATGTGCGGGTCGGCCCGCTGCTCGGCGATGGTGTTCGTGTACGTCACACCGGGGGAGGCGGGCACGGCGGCGTGGGCGGTACCGGCCGAGACACCGGTGATGGTGGCGGCGGCCGAGCCGGCGATCATGCCGAGGACCGTTCGACGGGTGAGTGCAGGTCTCACGGAGTACTCCCGCTGGTGCTGGTGCTGGTGCTGGTGGTGCGGCGATACCGCCTGTTCACACATTGCCGGTATATCGAACGCCGTTCGTAAACTCGGCCAGAAGATAGGGTCTGCGCCTACCCCCGTCAACACTTGTCACGCAAGTATCCCGAGCGTGTCGGATATGTTGACGCGCCTTGATTCCCCTCTTAAGGTCTGCCCGATCTTACGAACGTCATTCGATATCTCGTACAACTCGGCTGGTCGGACAGCACGCTGACTACCGAAGCATCCCCCGAGGCTCGCTGTGGCCGAACTCCGAACGCTGCCGGGCCCGGACGAGAGAGCGCCCGGGGTGGCATCTGACAGAACGACAGGAGATGTACATGCGCACGTTTCTCTCCCGGCTGACGGCGATACTGGCCGCCGCCTGCCTGCTCGTCACAGGCCAAGTCCTGACCGCACCGGACCGGGCGGCCGCCGCCGATCCCGGCTACCTGATGGTGCACTTCACCGGGGAGGGGTCGACCAATCAGCAGATGTACCTCTCGCACAGCACGGACGGCCTGCACTGGAGTGACCTCAACGGTGGCGGCATGGTCCTGCGCTCCACGGTCGGTACGAAGGGGGTGCGAGACCCCGCCTTCGTGAGATCCCCGGACGGCAGCAAGTACTGGATCATCGCGACCGACCTGTGCATCAGTTGCGGGCAGAACTGGGACACCGCCATCAACAACGGCAGCCGCAACCTGGTGGTGTGGGAGTCCACCGACCTGGTCACCTGGTCGCAGCCGTGGCTGCTCAACGTCGCCGGCGCGATCCCCGACGGCCGCAACGCCTGGGCGCCCGAGGCGATGTGGGACCGCGAGACCAACGACTACGTCCTGTACTGGGCGACGAACGTGCCCTTCAACGGCGCGACGAAGCACCGCATCTTCTACGCCCACACCAGCGACTTCCGCACCGTCACCACCCCGCAGACCTACATCGAGCGCCCCGGCTCCCAGGAAATCATCGACACGCAGATCATCGAGATGCCCGCCGGAGTGGGCAACTACCGCTACGTGCGGGCCTCCGGCGACGGTCAGATCACCCTTGAGGGCAGCAACTCGATCCTCGGGACGTGGACCAACCTCGGTAACCTCTCCGGCATCGGCCTCACCGGGTCGATGGTCGAGGGCCCGATGTGGATGAAGTTCAACGGCACCAACAAGTGGGCCCTCTACCTCGACCAGTACGCCTCCGGCGGCGGTTACATGCCGGCCCTGACGACCAATCCGTCCGATCCCGCCTCCTACCAGAAGCAGGCGTCGGGAAGCTACAACATGGGTGGCACGAAGAAGCGCCACGGCTGGATCATGAACCTGACGGCCGCCGAGGAGAGCCGCGTGCTCGCCCGCTGGCCCAACACCCCGGCCCAGCGGCTCCAGTCGTACAACTTCCAGGACCGGTACGTGCGCCAGACCAACTTCGACGTGCGCATCGACCCGAACGTCAGCCCCATCGAGGACTCCAGGTTCCGGCTGCGGACCGGCCTCACGGGCACCGGCACCGTCTCCTTCGAGTCGGTGAACTACCCCGGGTACTTCCTGCGGCACGCCAACTACGACTTCCAGCTGGTCCGCAACGACGGCAGCAGCCAGTTCGCCCAGGACGCGACCTTCCGGAAGGTCGCCGGGCTCGCCGACTCCACGTGGTCGTCGTTCCAGTCGATCAACTATCCGGACCGGTACATCCGCCACTACGCGTACGAGCTGAAGCTCGACCCGATCACCACCGCGACGGGGCGCAGCGACGCCACCTTCCGCGTGACGAACTGACCCGACACCGACAAGAAGGATGCCGGCGCCTCCGGGAGAGGTGCCGGCATCCGTGTCAGTACCAGAGGGAGAACGTGGCGTCGGCCCTGCCGACGGCGGTGGAGATCGGGTCGATGCGCAGCACGTAGTCGTAGTGCCGGATGTAGCGGTCCGGGTAGTTGTGAGAGCGGAACGACGACCAGGACGGGTCGGCGAGCCCGGCGGTCTTGTGGAAGGTGGCGTCCTGGGCGAACCTCGTGGTGCCGTCGTTGACGTCCAGTCGCAGCTGGTAGGAGGAGTGCCGCAGGTAGCGGGTGGGTTGGCTGACGGACTGGAAGGAGACGCCGGAGGAGTCGGCCAGCCCCGGCACCACCTTCCATTCCGAGTCGGTGTACGGGTCGAAGGGGTACGGGTCGATGCGGCCGATGGAGTCGGCGTGCCGCCAGTATCTGTCGGGGAAGTTGTAGGACTTCAGCCGGTTCCAGGCGGGCTTGCCCCACTTGGTGACCAAGGTGTCGTACACCGTCTGGGGGATCGGCTGGATGGTGGCGTGTTTGGAGTTCAGCGGCTGGGTGTAGACGCGCCGGTCGGTGGCGGTCCAGGTGCCGGTGGAGAGGTCGCTGGTCTGCCAGGCGTAGAACAGCGCGTTGGCGTCGCCCCACAGGTACCAGGTGCCGGAAGCCTGGGCGAGGATCGGGGCCTCGATGCCACCCAGCGGCGCCAGGCCCGAGGTGAAGACGGTGAAGCTGCCGGGGGCGAGGGAGGTGGACTTCGCCCCCACGAGCTTGTTGTGGCCCTTGAAGTACAGGTAGTTGACACCGTTCACGTTCATGACCAGGGAGCCGTCGATGACGTCGTAGCCCGGGTCGAAGAAGACCTGCGGCGACGTCACCGTCTGGAAATCCGTGGTGTAGTTCACCATGATCACGTTGTGTCCGCTGCTGTTGACGGCCGAGTAGATGATGGCGTACCGGCCGCGGGAGGCGTCCCAGAAGGCCTCGGGCGCCCAGCTGTGGGTGGCCATCGAGTGCAGTTTCAGCAGGCGGTAGTTGTCGAAGGAGCGCAGGTCGGCGGAGTCCCACACGTGGATGACCTGGCTCTGCTTCGTCCAGTCGGTTCCCTTCAGGTTGGTCGCCATGACGACGTAGGTGCCGTCCTGCTTGGGCAGGATGAAGGGGTCGCGCAGACCACCGTCGCCCCCGGTCGGGGTCACGACGGGGTTGTTCTGGTTCAGCGGCATCCACTGCAGCGCGTCGGTGCTGACCGCGAGGTGCAGGCCGTAGTCCGTACCGAGGTTTCTCGGTGACTGGGTGAAGTAGCCCATGACGAACGGGTCGCCCGTCGCGGCGCTCGCGGACTGGCTTCCGAGGGTCAGCGCGCCGGTCATGGACAGCGGCACGGCCGCGGCCATGCCGAGGAACAGCCGGCGCGACGGGAGGGGGGTTGCGCTCATCTGGTGTCTCCAGGGGTGCAGAGAACGGGGAAGTGACCGCCGCGTCGAAGGACGATCTCGATCGATGTGTCGAACATCGTTCGGTGAACGGTGGTGGCGCCCGAACCCGTGGGCGGCCCGGTCAGGAGACGCCCACGGGTTCGGTCCCTCGTCAGCTCCAGGGAGACGCGGTGAGCCAACTGGTGTCCTGGGCCCACGACCTCGTGGCGTCCCAGGTGTTGGTGCCGCCGTTGCTGGCTATGTAGGCCGTGTAGTTGTAGTGGCGGATGTACTTCGTCGGGAAGTTGACGGACTGGAAGGAGGTGCCGACCCCGCTGTTGCCCGCGGTGGGGCAGAAGGTGGCGTCCTTCGCGAACGAACTGCCGCCGCCGTCGGTGTTCAGATAGAGCTGGTAGCTGGAGTGGCGCAGGAACTGGCCGGGCTTGTCGGCGGACTCGAAGGACAGGCAGGAGGTGTTGGCCAGGCCGGCGCGGACGATCCAGGTGGCGTCGGCCTTGTCGGTGGCCGAGCTGGCGGAGTTGATGCTGGAGATGACGACCTTGGTGTCGGCGTCGTTGTGGCGCAGGTAGTGCGAGGTGCAGCAGGGCGAGGTGGTGGCCTTCAGGGAGACCCGCGAGCCGGGAGTGAGGGTTCCGGTGCTGGTCGAGCCGCTGTTGTAGCCGGCGGCGGTGATGTTGGCCTGGACGGCGTTCTCGGTGGCGTCCGAGGGGTAGCCCTGGGTCATGACGCCCTCGTAGAAGGTGCCCTGGCCGGTGTTGCTGTTGTCGCCGCCGATGCCGAGGATGATCGCGCCCTGCTTCTTCATCGGGTTGTAGCCGTCGGCGTTGGGGCGTACGCCGTTGTAGAAGGTGGACAGGTCGCCCGACTGGGCGTTGCCGCCGCGGATGGCCCACTGGTTCGGGCCGCCCTTGACGATGGCGGTCACGAACCGGTGGTTGATGGTCGGGTCGCCCGCGTTGAATCCGCGGTTGACTCCGGAGAACAGGCCGTTCTCCAGATCGGCCATGATCCAGGGGCCGGGGCCACTGCCGGAGCCCCAGCCCGTGCTGTTGCCGAAGTAGATGGCCTCCATGGTGCCGTTGCCGTCGTCGTTGCCGGTCGTCTCGGCGTTGCCGTAGTCGAAGCAGCAGCCGGCGTTGTAGTGCGTGCCGTCGAAGATCGCGTACATGCCCTCGGGCTGGTCGCCGGTGGCGATGCCGTTGGTGTTGTTGTTCCGGTAGCCGGTGCCGGGGGCCACGTAGACGCCGTACGCCTTGTGTCCGCCGACGGTGATCGGCGCCTCGAAGGCGTTGGCCAGGTTGTCGTTCCCGTTCTCGGCAGGCCCGGGCCAGTGGCCCCTGAGCGCCTGGGTGAGGTTGTTGCCCTTGGGGGACTGGTCGTAGATGACGGTGATGACGCAGCTGGTGTTCGCGCAGAAGGAGTCCTGCTGCGCGGCGTCGGCGACACCTCCGGCGGTGAGCAGGCCGATGTTCTTGGTCGTGTTGTCGGAGGCGCGCTTGACCTGGTACAGCGGGCCGTTGTACGTCCCGTACAGGGCGCGGGTGGTGCTGTGCGCGGCGACGCAGGGGGTGCCGCCCGCGGCGTAGATGTCGCACGGTCCCTGGGTGGCGGCCTGCGAGGTGGTGGCCGTGGCGGTGAGCAGGCCGGCGGCGAGCGCGGCGGAGGCCCCGGCGGCGAGGAGCGCGCGTCTGACGCTGCGTATCCACGGTGGTCTGATCATGCAGAACTCCTTCTCGAGGTGGGGTGTGAGGTGAGGCGTCGGCGCACCCGTGGCGTCCGGATGCGCCGACGCCACGGGTTGCGTTGACGCCTCCGGGGCCGGTGCGGCTTCGGCCTTCCTCGGCACCGGTCCCGGGGCTGGTTGCTCGTCAGATCCAGGGAGCGACGGGTGGCGGATGCCAGGAGATGCCCGCGCCTTCTCCCTGGAGGCGCCGGCATCCCTGTCGGTGTGGGTCAGCTCGTCACACGGAAGGTGGCGTCGCCGCGTCCCGTCGCGGTGGTGATCGGGTCGAGCTTCAGGTAGTAGGCGTAGTGGCGGATGTACCGGTCGGGGTAGTTGTACGACTGGAACGACGACCAGGTGGAGTCGGCGAGGCCGGCGACCTTGCGGAAGGTGGCGTCCGCGGCGAACTGGCTGCTGCCGTCGTAGAGGGCGAGCTGGAAGTCGTAGTTGGCGTGGCGCAGGAAGTAGCCGGGGTGGTTCACCGACTCGAAGGAGACGGTGCCGGTGCCCGCCAGGCCGGGCCTGAGCCGGAACTGGGCGTCCTCGATGGGGCTGACGTTCGGGTCGATGCGCACGTCGAAGTTGGTCTGGCGCACGTAGCGGTCCTGGAAGTTGTACGACTGGAGCCGCTGGGCCGGGGTGTTGGGCCAGCGGGCGAGCACGCGGCTCTCCTCGGCGGCCGTGAGGGTCGTGATCGCGCCGTGGCGCTTCGGGGTGCCGCCCATGTCGTAGCTGGTCGCATCCTGAAGCCGGTAGGTGCTGACGTCGAACGGGTTGGTCGTCAGGATCGGCCTGTATTCGCGGACGCCTTGCGGGTTGTTGTAGTCGATGTAGAGGGCCCACTCGTTGCGGTCTCTGAACTTCATCCAGACCGGGCCTTCGACCACGTTGCCGGTGAGACCGATGCTGGAGAGGTTGCCGAGGTTGGTCCACGTCCCCAGGATCGAGTTGCTGCCCTCGACGTTGTTCTGGCCGTCGCCGGAGACCCGCAGGTAGCGGTAGGGGCCGGTACCGGCGGGCACCTCGGTCATCTGGGTGTCGACGACCGGCGTGCTGCCGGGCGGGTCGATCCAGATCTGCGGGGTGGTGATGGTGCGGAAGTCCTTGGTGCGGGCGGAGTAGATGCGGTACTTGAAGATGCCGTTCACCGTGGCGTTCGTCGCCCAGTACAGGACGTAGTCGTTGGTCTCGGGATTGAAGATCGCCTCCGGCGCCCACGCGTTCTTTCCGCCGGGAATCAGTCCGGCGGCGCCGAGCAGCCACGGCTTCGACCAGGTCACCAGGTCGGTCGACTCCCACACCACGAAGTTGGGGCTGCCGTTGGTGTACGTCGAGCCGCAGCGGATGCACAGGTCGGTCGCGATGATCCAGTACTTGCTCCCGTCGGGAGAGCGCACCAGTGCGGGGTCGCGGACCCCCTTCGTGCCGATCATGGAGTTCAGGACCGGCGCTCCGCCGTTGAGGTCGTTCCAGTGCAGGCCGTCGGTGCTGTGCGCGAGGTACAACATCTGACCGGTCGCGGAATCACCGGTGAAATGCACCATCAGGTAACCAGGGTCGGCGGCGGTCGCACGCTGGGGTGCGGTCAGGGCTTGGCCTGTGAAGAGCAGGCATACGGCGAGCAGCATCACCGTCAGCCGGGCGCGAAGCGCGGACATGTCGATCTCCTGTCGTTGTGCAGCTGCCACCGTCGGGCGAAGGGGGGAAGCGAGGTGGTGGGTGAATCTCGCTCTCGATGCGGGCGGGACAGGACCGGTTACTGCACCATCGGGAAGGGGGCGGATCCGGGCAACGGTGCGCCTGCCGTGTGCGGCTGCGTCACGGCTGTCGCCCGGGTGGGGTGGTCGTTGTACGGGCCGGACGGACGGTTGGCGATCGGAGCGCGCGTGGGGGCGGCGCGGTGAGACGGGCTGCGGGTCGCCCGACGGCGTTCCCTCCCCGCGTTGGGCCGGGAAGCGCCGTCCCCAACTCCGTGTCCGACCAGCCAGATTGTGCGATATGTCGAACAATGTTCGTATGGTCGGCTGACAGTAAGTGGGGGAAGCGGGCGGCGTCAATACATCCGACAGTCGTCGTCCGTCGCGCGTGAACATCGGGTTGGGTTCGTGGCGCCCAAGCCCTGACTCCCCGGCAACTCCGGGGGATTGGGGGGCTGATCCCTTGGGCGAGGGTGAGGGTGACGGTGAGGCCGGCCTGCAGGGCGCGCATCAGCTCGGTGGCGGAGGCGACGCCGGAGTACCGGCTCGGCGTCGGGGTGCGGAACGTGACCTCGGTGCACCGGGCGCCGCCCAGCGCAAGCGCGTCGGCCGGCGGTCCGGCAGTCGCCGTGCCCTGGCGTGGTCGACCTCAGCGCCCACGGGCGGCTGCCGACAGAGGAGTTGGGCCGGCCAGCCGGGACCGGGCCGCGACGCCCCTGCGTATACGTGATGCGCTGACTGCTTGCACCTGCGGGCTTCCCCCGTGGCGGCCCACCCTTCGCGCAGCCCCGAAACATTGCATGTCTGGTACTGAACAAGAGGGTTATAGCGCCCATTTGGTACAAGAAAGTGATCCAAGAGGCAGCTTTCATCCCTGCACACCCGTTGACATCTGGACGTCACATGGTCGAACTTCGTGCATAACCTCAGACGTTCCACAACCGCGGGCGGTGCACGTCCCCTCTCCCCCGACACGTCGATCCACCCGAAACCGGGAGTACACCCATGTCGTCAGACAGAAGACTGTCCCGTCGCACCCTGCTGGGCGCCGCGGGTGCCGCTGTGGCCGCGAGCGCGCTGCCCGTGATCCCCGCATTGTCGCCTCTGCTGGCGGAGGCGGCCGCCGCGGACTCCCAGACCAATCTCAGCAACCTGGTGAACATGCGGTTCGGCATGTTCAACCACTTCAGCCTGGGCACGTTCACCAACCAGGAGTGGGCCGCCCCGAACCAGGACCCGGCCCTGTTCGCGCCCACAGCCGTGGACTGTGCCCAGTGGGCCGATGCCGCCGCAGCGGCGAAGATGAGCTACGGCCTCCTGACGACCAAGCACCACGACGGCTTCGCCCTGTGGCCGAGCGCCTACGGCACCCAGAACGTCGCCAACAGCTCCTACAAGCAGGACGTGGTGAAGGCGTACTGCGACGCCTTCCGCGCGAAGGGGCTGAGGGTCGGCTTCTACTACTCGATATGGGACCGCACCTTCGGCGTCGAGGCGTGGGAGAGCCGGCACAAGGTGTCCGGCCTCGAGATCACCGATGCCATCCAGCCCAGCGACATGACCTTCATCCTCGGTCAGATCACCGAGCTGCTGACCAACTACGGCACCATCGACATGTTCGTCACCGACGGTTACGCGTGGCAGATGGGCCAACAGGCCGTCTCCTACCAGCGGATCCGTGAACACGTGAAGTCGCTCCAGCCGGACATCGTCATGATCGACCATGGTGCGCTGTCGGTACCGTGGCTCGGCGACGCGATCTACTTCGAGGAGCCGCTGGGCGTCACGGCGCCGGCCGGAAACACCTACGCCGCCACGCAGGGACAGACGATCAGCAATGGCTGGTTCTGGCATCCGACCACGCCGACCGACAGCCTGATGAGCAAGGACGCGATCCTGTCCCACCTGGCGGACCTGGAACCGAAGTACACCTCTTTCATCCTCAACTGCCCGCCCAACCGCAACGGCAGGCTGGACACCAACATCGTCAACCGGCTCGCCGAGGTCGGGGCGGCATGGAGCCCGAACACCTCCCGCCCGCCACTGCCGACGCAGATGCCGCGTGCCGAGCACCCCGTGACCCCCGTCAGCGCCTACGCGACCGGATTCCACACCGGCGAGGGACCGCTCAACGCCATCGACGGGCTGAGCGACAGGAACTACGAGACCTGCTGGTCGACGTGGGGCCTGTCCCCGGCCCTGCCGCACTCGATCACGATCGACCTGGGCGGAGTGTGGAGCAACGTCTCCACCCTTGAGTACCTGCCCAAGCAGTGGAACCGCAGCAACTCCACCGACGGCGACATCACCTCGTACACCATCTCCACCAGCACCGACGGTACGCACTTCACCCAGGTCGCCACCGGCACCTGGGCCGGCGACCGCGCCACCAAGGTGGCCGAATGGCCCGCCCGGAACGTAGGCTTCGTACGGATCCAGGCCAACGCGGCCACCGGCGGCTACGCCAACATGGGCGGCGTCAGGATCGGCGGCCGGACGGCCAAGCCTGCCCTGGTGTCCACCACGCTGCCCGGCGACGGCACCGTCTACCGGCTGGTCGCCCGGCACAGCGGCAAGGCCGCCGACGTGCAGAGCGGGGGAACCGCCAACGGCACCAACGTCCTGCAATGGCCTTGGCTCAACAAGACGAACCAGAAGTGGACCTTCGCCTCCACCGGCGACGGCTACTACGAGATCAAGGGTGTGGGCAGCGGCAAGCTCATGGAGGTCGCGGGTCTCTCCCGCGCCGACGGCGGCAACGTCGGCATCTGGTCGGACTCCAACGTCCCCCAGCAGCACTGGGCCGTCACGCCCACCGGTGACGGCTACTACTTCCTGATCAACCGCTACAGCGGGCTGTGCCTCGCCGTCGACGAGGGCAGCACCGCCGACGGAGCCAACATCGAGCAGCAGCCGTACGCGTCACTGACGCGACAGCAGTGGCAGATCATCGCCGTCTGACGATCCCGACGACGGGCGACGATTCCATCGACGCCCGTCGGTTGGCTTTTTCGTACGGACCGTGGAGATGTCCGCGCCCTCCGCGGTCTGCCGTTCGCCGGCGCGGCGCCTCGTGCAGAGGCACCTCGGCGGACGTGACCTGTCACAGGAGCGCGTGGCCGGTGACCGCGGCGATGCGTTCGAAGTCCCGGTCCCGGTGCAGGAGGGGCAGTCCCCGCAGCTTGGCCTGCTGTCGAGGGACTGCCCTCTTCCGATCGGACACCTGCCTGCGTGGCAGGGGCGGCGGGTTACGGGAGCGTGGTCCACTTCTGGTTGTTCTGGCCGTTGCAGGTCCACAGGATGACCGCGGTCCCGTTGGCGGTGCCGGCCCCGTTGGCGTCGAGGCACAGCCCGGCGTGGGCGTTGCGGATCGACCCGTCGGAGCCGACGGTCCACTTCTGGTTGTCCTGGCCGTTGCAGGGCCAGATGATGACCGGCGTGCCGTTGGTGGTGCCCTGGTTGTACGCGTCCAGGCACTTGTCGCCGAAGACGCGGATCTCGCCACCGGCCCACGTGGTCCACAGCTGGTTGGCGGCGGTGTGGCAGTCCCAGAGCAGTGTCTTGGTCCCGGCCGCGGTGGAGGCGTTGTCCACGTCGAGACAGCGCCCGGACCCGGTACCGCGCAGGCGGGCGGTGGTGGCGGCCAGCGGGCTGCCACCGGTCACCCGGAACACGGCCACGCCGTGCGCGGGGACGCTCGCCGAGATCTGCCCGGACGTGCTCGACGTACCGCCGGTCCACAGGTCCGTGAGGGTGAACGAGCCGCCGGACAGGCCGACTTGCGCGGCCGTCGTGGTGACCGTCGCGTCGCCCCCTCCCCGGTTGAACAGGCCCACCGCGACCGAACCGTCGGACAGGGACTTGGCGAACACCTCCGTGCTGCCGTCGTCGCGCACCCTGCGCCCGCCCGCGCCCAGCGAGTCCTGGTTCACCGCCAGCAGACGCGGGTTGCGCAGGATGGCGCTCACGTCGGCGGACATGGTGCGGATGTCGTTGCCGGCCATGAGCGGGGCACCCATCAGTGCCCACAGGGCGAAGTGGGAACGGGACTCCGTCAGGGACAGGCCGGGGCGGCCCACGACCAGCATGTCCGGGTCGTTCCAGTGCCCCGGGCCCGACTGCGCCGCGAGCGGCGCGTTGACGTCCAGGACGTTGCCGACGCCCATCGGGTAGCTGTTGGTGTTGCCGTTCTGCCAGATGTCGAGCAGGTCCTCGGTCGTCCGCCACAGGTCGGCGACCTCACCCCAGTTGAACTTGTCGCCGGTGGGGGCGTGGAAGCTGTTGGGGTTGATGCTGTAGACGATCGGCCGCCCCGTGGCGCGCAGGGCGTCACGCATGAGGGTGAACTGTGCGACCTGCTCGCCAAGGGTGCCGCTGCCGGAGCACCAGTCGTACTTGAGGTAGTCCACGCCCCACGAGGCGAACGTGGCGGCGTCCTGGGCCTCGTGGCCCTTGCTGCCCGTGGACCCCGGGTAGGTGCCCACGCCCTGCGCGCACGTCTTCTCGTTGGGCGCCTGGTAGATGCCGAACTTGAGGCCCTTGCTGTGGATGTAGTCGCCGAGCGCCTTCATCCCGCTGGGGAACTTGGACGGATTGGCCCGCAGGTTACCCGCCGCATCGCGCTGCGGGTCGAACCAGCAGTCGTCGACGACGACGTAGCGGTAGCCGGCGTCCCGCATGCCCGAGGACACCATCGCGTCGGCGGCCTCGCGGACCTGCGCCTCGGTGATCCCGCACCCGAAGCTGTTCCAACTGTTCCAGCCCAGCGGCGGGGTCAGCGCGGGGCTGCCCGGTGCGGCCTCGGCGGTCGTGCCGGTGGAGGCGGTGACGCAGGTGGCGAGCGTCAGCGCGGTGGCTGCGAAGAGGCGCAGCACTCGTCTGTGCAGGGGGGCCATACAGGATTCCTTTCCAGGAGACAAAGCGAGAGCCGCTTGTGACCGTGCCTGGCAGGCACGGTCACAAGCTTCTGGTCAGGTGCGCGCGGGTATCAGCGCTGCAGGGTGAGGACGCCCGGCCGCCAGGGCAGCTCGTTGTAGGGCATGCCCGGGGTGACGGAGGCGGGGGACAGGCCCTGGTAGAGGAACTGCAGGTTGCAGGGGTCGATGGTCTTGGTCTGGTCGGGGTTGTTGCGGACCAGGTCACCGTGGCTGATGTCGTTGGTCCAGGTGGCGCCGCTGTTGGCCTTGCCCGCGAAGGGGTTGGACTCGGTGGCGGCCTGCGGGGTCCACGGACCGTTCAGACTGGAGGCGGTGAACGACCGGAAGTAGCGCCCGTTCGCACCGATCGCCTCGACGATCATGAGGTACTGGTTCTGACCCTGGACCTTGTAGACCTCCGGTGCCTCGAACAGCTTCTCCCTCGTGTCGGTCATGACTGTCTTGTACGAGGAGCCGAAGCTGCCCGGGAAGTCCCCGATCGGCATGCTCGCCTGGTAGATGTCGCCGTTGTCGCCGGCGAAGAACATGTACATGGTCTTGTCGTCAGCGATCAGCGTCTGGTCGAGCGGGCCGCCGCCCGGGATGCTGCCGGTGAACAGCGGCTGCGGGGAGGACCAGCCGTTGGGGTTGGTGGGGTCGCTGGACGTGCGGTAGATGAAGGGCGAGGCACCCCACTGGGAGGCCAGCACCCAGATGTTCTTGGGCGCGAAGTAGAACAGGGTGGGCGCCACCGCGGACTGGCTCATCCCGGTCTGGCCGGCCGACGCCATGTCCGACCAGTTCGTGAAGGGACTGAACGCCATCGAGCCGTACGACGTCCCACCCGACACGTTCGAGGCGTAGACCAGGTGCTTGCCGTTGTACGTCACGTTGGTGAAGTCCTTCACCGAGTTCCACCCGTTCGCCGGCTGCGCCAGCGCACCCGTCGACGTCCACCGGTACGTCGACGGAAGTGAACACGTGCCGCCCCCCGGTGCGGACAGGCCGGTCCACTTCTGGTTGTTGCCGCCGTGGCAGTTCCACAGCTGCACCGCCGTGCCGTTGGCCGTGGCTCCGCCCGACACATCCAGGCACAGCCCGGACTCCACGGCGACGACCGTGCCGTCGGAGTTCACCCGCCACTGCTGGTTCGTGCCGCCGGTGCAGGACCAGATCACCGGCCGGGTACCGGCTGTGTTGGCGTGGCCCGGGACGTCCAGACACTTGTTGCCGTACACGGTCAGCTGGTTGCTGTCGGTCAGCGTCCACTGCTGGTTGGTCCCGCCGTGGCAGTCCCAGATCTGCACGTTCGTGCCGTCGGTTTGGCCGGCGCCCGGGACGTCCAGACACCGGCCGGAACCGACACCGCGCAAGGCGCCACTGGTGGCCGCCTGAGCGGGGTTGGCGACGAGCATCGCCGCCAACGAGACCAGGGCCGCGACCGCGGCGGCGAGCACCACAGACAGTCGTCCGCGGCTAGTACCTAAGTTGCGCATGAGGACCTCGCAATCCTGTGTGCACGAATGTTCGGGGTACCGAATGATGGTCGACGTGCCGAGCGGGCGGGAGGGCGGAGAACGGCCAAGTTCCGCGACAGGCCTAGTTCACCAAGATGCGCCACCGGTTGTCGGCGGTGCCGTTGTCCGAGTCCTGGACGGCGAACGCGCCGACGGCGGTGGAGTTGTTCGCGATGGCGAGCAACTTGCCGCTGTTCTCGTTGCGGATCTTGTAGGTCCCGTCTCCCTGGTCGAGCAGCGTCCATCTGTGGTCGGCGGTGCCGTTGTCCGACCACTGCAGGACGGTGGCGCCGTCCGTCGTGGACATGTCCAGGACGCCGAGCACCTTGCCGCTGTGGGCATTGCGGAAGCGGACCTTGTTTCCGTCGGTGACCATTTGCCAGTTGTGGTCGGCGGTGCCCGAGTCGTTCCACTGCAGAGCGCGGCCACCGTCGGCCGTGGACATGTTCTGGATGCCCAGCACGAGACCGCTGCCCACGTTGGCGAGACGGACGGTGTTGCCGGTGGTGTTCCAGTAGACGGTGTAGTTGTGGCCGTGCGCGTCGTGGAACGGGCCCAGGTTGACGCTGGAGCCGTTGGCGGTGGCGGTGAAGGCGAGCGAACTGCTGCTGGTCCGTTTGACCGAGGACGTGTTCAGCGACGGGAGGGAACTGAGCGAGGTGTCGCCGTAATTGCCGGACAGGACCACCGGGCCGTAGGTGATCGCGGCGACGTTCGCGTTGTCGTTGGCCGGTCGTATGCCGACCCGCATGGGCAGGCGGACGGTGACGGTGTCGCCGGAGACCCACGAGCGGCTCAGGGTGGCGTAACTGCCGGGGGTGGTGGGGATGTTCTGCGCCGTGCCGTTGACGCTGATGGTGGCCCCGGTGGTCCAGCCCGGGATGCGGATGCGCATCGCCCAGGTGCCGCTGACGTTGCCGGTGACCTGCAGGGTCGTGGTGTCGCTGACGGGGTATGTCGTGGTCTGGGTGACGGTGATTCCGCGCTCCGACCAGTTGAGCACCGAGGGCACGAACAGGTTCACGATCAGCGTGTCGTCGCTGTGGAAGTAGATGGAGTCCATCAGCCTGGTGTGCATCTCCAGGCCTGTGCCCTGGCAGCACCAGAAGGTGCCGTAGTCGGTGCTCCAGGTGCCGCCGCCCCACGCCGGGCCCACACCGCGTCGGCCTCCCGGGTTGAGTGAGGTGAAGTAGGTGACGTGGCCGTGGTCGTCGGCCGGGTTCTGCTGGCCGATCATCTGGTTCAGCCACGCCCGCTCGTAGTAGTCGAACAGCGCTGCCCGGTTCGGATCCAGCGCGAACAACTCCCTCGTGAGAGTGAGCATGTTGAAGGTGTTGCAGCTTTCGCACGTGTCCTTGTTCAGGTAGGCGGCGATGGCGTTCGGGGCGCGGAAGTGCTCCGCCTGGCTGTTGCCGCCGATGGCGTAGGTGTGCGCGTTGACGGTGATGTTCCAGGCGTTGGTGGCGATGTCCCGGTAGCGAGTGGTGCCGGTGGCCTTGTACTCCCGGGCGGCCCCGATCCACTTGGGCACCTGGGTGTTGGCGTGCAGTCCGTTGAGCTGGTCCTGGTTGGCCGCCAGCGGGTCGAACACCGCGGCGTGGTCGAACCGCCGGGCGGCGGTGAGCCACCGCGCGTCGCCTGTCTGCTGGTAGAGATCGGTCAGCACGGTGTTCATGCCGCCGAACTCGGTTTGCAGCATGGCCTGCATCTGCTGGCTGGTCAGCCTGCCGGTGCGCCAGTCGACCCATCCCGCCAGGGCGAGCAGCACGTCCCGGGCCTCTGTACTGCCGATGTGGCGCCACACGTCCAGCAGGCCGACGAGGGTCTTGTGGATGGTGTAGTACGGCACGTTGCCGTTGCTCAGGGTCCGCTGCTCGAGAGCGGTGAAGTCGGACTCGGGGTACCCGGAGAGGTACCCGGTGTTGAAACCGGCGGCGCTGTTGTTGGCCTGGCACTTGGCCAACTCCGCGACCATGTGGGTTGCCTTGTCCCGACAGGTGGTGTCCCCGGTCACGGCGTACAGCTGTGCCCAGGCCGTGAGGAAGTGCCCTTGGACGTGGGTGCGGAAGGGGAACGTCGGCGCGTCCCAACCGCCGGTGGCAGCCGCGCCGTTGGTGGACAGCCGATGGTTGGCGCGAAAGTTGTACAGCAGCCGGTCGACATCGACGAACCGCAGGTAGTTCTGCGTACGGTTCTGGTTGTCCAGCCACCGGCTTGCGGTGAGCCGGACCTGGTCGAGTTCGAAGGGGTGCGCGGAGACCCCGATGTCGGCCCTTGCGGGAGGGATCGCCGCGTGGGCGGGAGAACTGCCGATGAAGGATCCGGTGGCAGAGGCGGCGACGGTTGACCCGGCTACTTGCAGCAGGCGCCGTCTGCTGACGGAGGAAGACATCTTGAACCTTTCGGTGAGGGGAGAGTGACTGCTTGGTCGTCGATGCGTCCGCTCACATGTCCGACGGTCGGGTGCGGCAGGTCACGGGGCTTGTGTGCTGCCGATGTGGCGCGGCGATGGGGGCGCCCCTTGCTCGAGCGTGCAAGGCCCCCTTCAGGGGCCCTAGTTGGTGACGCGGTGGAAGGTCCATCGTTGGTTGGAGCTGCCGACGTCGCGGTACTGGATCAGTGCGGCACCGTCGGCCGTGCTGCCTCCCTTGACGTCGAGCACCTTGCCGCTGTTGCGGTTGACCAGGACGAACTCGCCGCCGGTCTGCGGGCGCAGCTGCCACTGCTGGCTCGTGCGGCCGTCGGCGGTCATCTGCACGACCGCCGCGCCGTCCGCCGTGGAGGACCCTGCCACGTCGAGCACCTTGCCGCTGCGGACGCAGGATGGTGTGGTAGCCGTCCCCGGTGGACTGGAAGGCCCAGTGCTGGTTCGACGCGCCGGTGTCGGGCCACTGGATCACGGCGGCGCCGTCCGCGTTCGACGCACGGTAGACGTCGGCGACCTTGCCGCTGCGCACGCTGACGCACTTGTAGGCCCTGGTGGGCGCGATGGTGTATTGCACCGAGTCGACGTCGACGTCGACGTGGCCGGTGCCGTTGGGGTTGTAGGTGTAGAGGCCGAGCCGGTCGCCGCGGTATCCGCCCCAGGTGAGCTGGTAGGTGCCGCCGAACGAGGTGAAGACGTTTCCGTCGAGGCTGTAGGAGAACCGGCTGACCCCGTTGACGTCCCAGGTGGTGCGCAGCCACACGGCATTCTGCGTGATCGCCGGGCCGTAGGTCAGGGTGCCGCCGGCGTTGTGTGCGATCGTGGTGGTGGTCCCTGAACGCCGGACGCCCAACCCTGCGTAGGTCGCCGCGTAGTGGCACAGTCCGGCGTGCTGGCCGTCGGCGAGGCCGGCCAGTTCGAGGCGGACGGTCACCGTCGCGCCGCCGGCCGTGCGCAGCACCCGCTGGGTGAGGGTGTTCCCCACCTTGGTCAGGTTGTTTGCCACCAGCGGGGCGAACGCCTTCAAGCGCAGGTAGCCGGGGCGTTCGGTCAACGACCAGTGGTCCGCGCGCGGCTGGTAGTACCACTCCCACTGCGGCTTGAGGCGGGTGTCGGTGAACAGGTCGCTGGTCACCATGGCGGGCAGCGCGTCGACCGGCATGCCGGGCGTGCCGCCGGCGGGCACCCGGCCCGTCCACACCATGTTGCCTATGCCGTCGGCGCCCACCTCGCCCAGGATCGGCCAGCCGTCCACCCAGGTCACCGGCAGCAGGGACAGCACGCGTCCCTCCCAGTCGCCGTGGCCGTGGTGGGTCACGAAGTACCAGGCGCCGTCCGGAGTCTGCACCAGACCGCCCTGGTTGGGCTCGCGGTCCACCGAGGCGTTGACGTGCTCCAGTTGCCGGGTCTCGAACGGGCCGTAGAGGCTGGAGCCGCGGTTCATCATCAGCACCCGGCCCTCGGACTTCACCTCGCTGAACAGGTGGTAGTAGGTGCCGTTGAACTTGTACAGCTTGCTGGCCTCGCTGCGCGACGACTGGTGGATGACCGTGGACGGACCGACCAGCGCCTTCCCGTCCTCGGACAGCTTGAACAGGTGGATCTTGTAGCCGTCCGCGTAGTGCGTGGCGACCAGGTAGCCCTGCCCGTCGTCGTCCCAGAACGGGCACGGGTCGTCCCAGCCGGAGGTCCGCCACACCGCCGTCAACGGCTCCCACGGCCCGGCCGGCGACGGGGCCGACGTCATGAAGAAGCCTTCGTCGGGAGTGTTGAAGTACACCCAGTACCGCCCCGCGTGGAAGCGGAGGGCGCCGGCCCACACGCCACGGCCGTAGCGGTTCATCCGGTCCCAGTTTAACTCCGGTCCGATACGGGTGACATCGTCGACCGCGCCGCCGAGCGTGCGCCAGTTGACCAGGTCCTTGGAGTGCAGGACGGCCATGCCGGGCGAGTACCCGAACGTGCTGGTGATGCCGTAATAGTCGGAACCGACCCGTAAACAGTCCCAGTCGCTGAAGTCGCCCGGGATGATCGGGTTGACGTAGGTGCCGTCGCCCTGGTCGCCCCACGTGCCGGCCGGAGGTACGGCCGCCGCCGCCCTGCTTGCCGGCAGCAGGCCCGGCAACACGAGCGCCCCAGCGCCGACCGCGGCGAGCCGGCCGAGCTGTCGTTTGGTGATGTCCACGATCTGTCCTTTGTTCAGAGGGCGTCGCATGTATAGGCGGCTCTTCGACGCGGAACACGGCCTCGCACAGACACCGGTACGGCCCGGAAAGCGTCGTCACCGCCTATGCCGGCGATCTGCCGTATGAGCCGGGAGTACGCCGCCCGCTCCCGATTCGGCTTTCTGGGCCTTGAGGGATCCTGTCCCGCCGGATCTCGAAGCCCATCACCACCCCTGAACCGGGATGTTGCGACGACCAACAGGTGTGCGCCGGAGCCGTTGGTGACGGCGAGCGGAACGCGATGGCGGCGAAATTCGCTGCCCGGGCGCGGAGTTGGAGAACATCAGGGTGTTCGACGATCTGTTGGCCAGGGAGACCTCGGTGCCGATGAGGCCGGCGGGGGCGGTCATCAGCAGCACGGCACGGACCGGGGCGTCTCCGCACAGACGTCTCGCGCCTGGAAAGCGCGCGGTTCGGGGCATGGGGGGTGGGTTCCTTCCGGAGGCGGGACCGCTCTCGCACCGCGAATGACCGATATTCCGAACGTGGGTCGAATTGCCGGACCGGGGTCGGCGCCGAACGTAAAGGGTGCCCCGTACGGAAGTCAATGTGTGTGACAGTGCGGCTTCTCCGTTATCCGGGCGGCGCGAAATGCGCAGGAAGGGTACTCGTCGGAAACATTGACGGAACCACAGCTCAAACCTATCTTCTGCTCGAAGTTCCGCACGCTGGTCGTTATTTCGAACAATCGCATCCTTTGTCGCGGCGGCTCGGCCAAGCGGGCTGGCCGAGCCCGGAGGAAGAGTTGAACAGAACCGTAAGAACACTGCTCGCCCTGCTGGGCCCACTGCTGCTGGTCCTTCTGGGTGGCGCCGTCCTCCAGGGCACTGCCTCCGCCGCCGCCCCGCCGGCCGGGCAGGCCACGCGCTACACGATGACGGCGTTCACCAACAGCAGTGAGTCGAACCTGTACGTGTACGACTCGCCGGACGCCACCGGTTTCACCCTGCAGAAGGGCCCCGCCTACACCCGCCGTCCGGACTGATCCGGGACCCCAGCATCTTCAAGCACACCGACGGCTTCTACTACCTCACTTACACCACCAACTGGACCGGGAACACGATCGGTTTCGCCCGGAGCGCCGACCGGGTGAACTGGACGTTCCTGTACAACTACACGATCCCGGTGAGCGGGCTGACCCGTACCTGGGCGCCCGAGTGGTTCATCGACACCGACGGCAGCGTCAACATCATCGTGTCCGTGACGACGGCGAGCACCGCCACCGCCTTCACCCCCTACAAGATCACGGCGACCAACTCCGCGCTGACCACCTGGTCCGCGCCCAGCCAGCTGTCCGGCATCGGTCCGAACAACATCGACGCCTTCATCGTCAAGGTCGGCTCCACCTACCACGCGTTCACCAAGAACGAGACGACGAAGTACATCGAGTACGCCACCGCCTCCAGCCTCACCGGCCCCTACACGATCCAGAAGACGGGCGACTGGGCCGGATTCGGCAGCTGGGTCGAGGGCCCGGCCCTGGTCCAGCTCGACAACGGCGGCTGGCGCATCTACTACGACGGCTACCGCGCCGGGAAGTACTGGTACAGCGACAGCTACGACAACTTCGCCACCTGGTCCACCCCCACCGAGGTGCCCGGGCTGTCCGGCTTCATCCGCCACGCCACCGTGCTGAAGGAGACGGTCTCCGGCGGTGTCACCCTGTCCACCAACACCACCAGGTCGCTGCGGTCGGTCAACTACCCCGACCGGTACGCCGTGGTGCGCTCCGACAGCCTCGGCTACATCGACCCGGTGAGCGCCTCCAGCAGCACCGCCGTCAAGCAGAGCGCCACGTTCACCGTCGTACCCGGCCTCGCCGACGCCAACTGCTACCCCTTCCGCGACTCCTCCGGCCGCTATATGCGCCACTGGGACTTCCGGATCCGCTTCGACAGCAGCAACGGCACCGACACCTTCAAGAAGGACGCCACCTACTGCGCCCGCCCGGGCACAGCCTTTGGTTCCGTCCGCCTGGAGTCGTACAACTACCCCGGCCGCTATATCCGCCACTACAGCTACGCACTGCGCGTGGACCCCTACCAGGACACCGACACGTTCCGCGCCGACAGCTCCTTCACGGTGGTCAGCCCCTGGGCCTGACCTGTCCGACCCACCCCCTTGCATGTTCTCCCGGGATCTGAGCCAGGAGAGGCCCAGATCCCGGGAGCCGGTGTCATCCGGCGGTCAGCGTGGTCCACTTCTGGTTGGAGCCGCCGTTGCAGTCCCACAGCACGAGCTGTGTGCCGTCGGTCGTGGAGGAGCCCGGAACGTCGAGGCAGCGGCCGGAGACGGGGTTGCGGTAACCGCCGTTGTAGGGCTGCCAGACCTGGTTGGCGCCGCCGTGGCAGGCCCAGAGCTGCACCTTGGTGCCGTTGGCGGTGGCCCCGCCGGCGGCGTCGAGGCACTTGCCCATGGAACGCAGGGTGCCGTCGGTGTAGGCGGACCAGTACTGGTTGGCACTGTCGCCGCAGCTCCACGTCTGGACGGCGGTCCCGTCGGCGGTGTTGGCGCCGTTGACGTCCATGCACTTGCCGGCGATGCCGGACTGCACGCGGGCGGGGGCGGGGGCGGGGTTCTTCAGCCACCCGGCGCTGTCCGCGGTCTGGACACCACGGTGGAAGGCGTCGGCCATCTTCTGGTAGCCCGAGTCGTTGGGGTGCAGGGGGTCGGCCAGGTCGGCCGTGGTCAGACTGCTCATGTCGACGAATGCGACGTGTTTGCCCGCGGCCTGTGCGTCGCTGACGATTTGCCGGGTTGCCTGGTTGTACGTGCCCCGGAACCGCTCCTCCGAGCTGCTGGTGGACACGACCAGGGAGGCGACGAGGACGGTTGCGTCGGGGACGTCGGCGGTGATCTGGTTGACCAGCGACCTCAGTCGGGCGATGGCGCTGTCGACCTCGGAGGCTCCTTGGAGGTCGTTGGTGCCGATGTGCAGCGTCACGACGTTGGGCCGGTAGCGGGTCAGCGAGGCGTCGGCGAGAGCGGCGATCTGGTCGATGCGGTACCCGGAGTGGCCTTCGTTGTCGGGGTCCGACATCGAACCGTTCCGCCCCGTGCCCACGAAGTCCAGCGGATGGCCGTCCGCGGCAAGCTTGTTCCACAGCGGACCCCGGTAGCCGTTGCCGGTACTGCTTCCCACACCCCAGGTTATGGAGTCGCCCAACGGCATGACTCGTAAGGGTGTGTTGGAGGCGGCGGAGGCGGGGGTCACACCCGTCGCTGTCACCCCGAGCGCGGCAGCGACAAGCGTGATCAGAGGTAGAGCCCAGGACTTTCTCATGCAGCGTCCTCTTCTACGAGTTGTTGCTGAGTCAGCGGGTCTGATCGCCGTTCGTGTCAGTGCTCGGGTGAGCGTTGACAACACCGAGCGCCCGAAGCGGCCTCACAAGCGCACCCGTATAGATACCACGATCCCCGGCTGTAACATCCCATGAATACAAGAAAATCTGAGATCGGTGGCGCGAGGACGAGCCTTGCACCCTTGTCTCCCAAGTGCGCTGCTCCTGCGGTCTGTTCGTCGCCGCATCCCTCTCTGATATTGGCTCGTTAACATCCCATGTCTGCCGGGAGTGTTCGACCCTGTCGAAGGGACTGGGCTCGGCCCGTGCCTGTGTACCTCAACAGCCTTGTGATGGCTTGTGGTTAAGGCCTTAATCACTCAGCGTACCCAGCGACGGTGGCCGGGACGGCCGCCGGGTCCGGCTCGTACGGCCCCCACACCGCACCGATCACCTCATCCGAGGAGCCCTTCATGACCGCTGCCTTCCACGTCCTGACCACCGGCTACGCCGACACGCGGGTGGCCGGAACCGTCACCCTGCTCGTCGACGGCGAGACCGTCGCGATCGTCGATCCCGGCATGGTCGCGGACCGCCGACTCATCCTGGACCCGCTCGCGCACCACGGGCTGAGCCCCGAGGACGTCACCGACGTGATCTTCAGCCACCACCACCCGGACCACACGCTGAACGCGGCCCTGTTCCCCGAAGCCCGCTTCCACGACCACATGGCGATCTACCAGAACGACATCTGGGAGGACCGCGATGCCGACGGATACCAGCTGTCGCCCTCGATCACGCTCATGACGACGCCCGGCCACACCGCGCAGGACGTCAGCACCCTGGTCACGGTCGACGAGGGCCTGGTGGTTCTGACCCATCTGTGGTGGACCGCCGAGGGGCCGGTCGACGACCCCTTCGCGCCTGATCGCGAACAACTGCGGGCGGCCAGGGAGAAGGTCCTGGCCCTCGGCCCGGCACTGATCGTGCCGGGACACGGGGCGCCGTTCGTGCCGTCGGCGTCGACGCCCGTCTAGCCTGCCTCACACCTTCGTCGCCCAGCCGTGGACCATCGCCGCCCACGCCTTCCGCGCCCCCGCCCCCTCGCGTGGGCCGGGGCGCGGCGCCTGCGCGGGTCAGTGGCCTCGGCAGCAGGAGTCCCCCGGCGTCCGGCCCGCGCCCAGCACGCCCATACGCCTGCCCACCTCGGCTCGGGCCTGTCCGGTCTCCGAGTCGGCGTCGTGGACCACCCGTCCGGAGATCAAGGTGTACCGGACTGCGGTGGCACGGATCTCCTTCACCGGGACCTTGGTGACGTCCCGGTCCAGAACGATCAGATCCGCCCGTTGGCCCGGCCGCACGGTTCCCGAACCGCTGTCGTGCAGCTGGTGTGCCGCCCCCGCGGTGTGCATGACCAGCGACTGGGTCCGGGTCAGCGCCTCGGCGGCGTTCAGAGGGGGCTGGTTCTCCTCGGGGTTGCTGCGGTCGATCGCGGTGGCGATCTGGGTGAAGGGGAGCAGCGGGTCGACCGGCCAGTCCGAGCCGCCGGCCAGCCAGGCCCCCGCCCGGGCCAGGCTGCGGGCCGGGTACAGGCGCGCGTACCGCTCCGGTCCGAGGTAGGGCCGCAGCGAGTCGCGGGTGAACACGGAGGGCATCGCCCACTGCAACTGCATGCTCGCCACCACTCCGGCCCGGGCGAAACGCCGGTAGTCGTCGGGGTGCACCAGTTCGAGGTGGGTGACGGTGTGCCGCCGGCCACGGCGGCCGGGGCGGGCGACGGCCTCGTAGGCGTTCAGGGCCGTGCGTACGGCGCGGTCGCCGATGGCGTGGGCGTGCGTCTGCCAGCCGTCCGCGTCCAGGGCGCGGACCAGAGCCCGGTAGTCCCGCTCGCTGACATGCAGATCGCCCCGGTGATCGGTCGGCCTGCCCTCGGCGTCCAGATACGGGGTCAGCAGGGCGGCCGTCTGCGCCGGGAACTCCATCACGCCGTCGAGGAACACCTTGGCGGTGGTCAGTCGCAGCGTGTCCGGCCCGGCGAAGCGCCGCCGGATGTCGCGCAGGTACTCGGCCGCGGCTCGGGGCTTCTTGGCGAGGTCCGCGTCGATCAGCAGCGCGGGGGTGATGCGCTGCGGCAGCAGGCCCTTCTCGATGAGGTCGGCGTAGGTCGTGACGGTGTCCTCGCCGCTGGCGGCGTCGAGAAAGGACGTGATGCCGGCGGCCAGCAGCGCGCCGGCCATCCTGGCGTGGGCGGCCTCGACCCGGTCGGGACTCGGGGGAGGAATCACCCGGGAGACGAGCCCTTGGGCGTCGTCCTTGAGCAGGCCGGTCGGTTCTCCGGCGGCGTCGCGGACGATCTGTCCGCCCGCCGGGTCGGCGGTGGTGCGGTCGACACCCGCGAGGGCGAGCGCCCTGCTGTTGAGGAGGCTGTTGTGGAAGTCGGAACCCTGCAGGTAGATCGGGCGCCTGGTGTTCAGCGAGTCGAGCAGCTGCTTGTCGGCCACGGTGCCCGCGGGCAGCAGGCCGGCCGGGTTCCAGTCGGTCACCTGGAGCCAGCCGTCCGGTTCCTGCGCCGCCGTCGCGTCCACCATCTCCTGAAGTCTCGCCCGGAGTTGGGGGACTGTGACGGCCTCGTTGCGCAGCGACGGGTTCAGGGACTGTATGGCCGCCCCGAGCGGGTGCATGTGCCCGTCCTGGATGCCCGGCATGACGGTACCGCCGTCGGCGTCGACGACGACGGTACGGCGGCCGATGCGACGGCGGATCTCCGCGTCGGACCCGACCGCGAGGATCTTTCCGTCGCTGCCGATGGCCGCTGCCTGTGCTGACGCGCCGGCGTGGGTTCCGGTGAACACCCTTGCGTTCAGCACCACGGTGGTCACCTGCACCGGCGGTCGGCCGGTCGCGGCCCGTGCCGCCGTACCGGCACCGGCCACCGCGAGGGCGCCCGCCCCGGCCGCAGCCAGAAAGGTCCGCCGGTGCAGCGGGCCGCCCGCAGGCCCGTCGAGGGGGCCGTCGTGGACATCTGGCATCTCATCACTCCTCACCCGGCGGCCGTTCCGGTCGCCGTCGCCCGGTACGCTGAGTGATTAAGTTCTTAACCACAAGCGTTCACAGGGCAGTTGGGGTACGCATGGAGAGCTCTCGTGCCTGGCGGCGTCCCACGCTCGGCGCCGTCGCCGTACGGGCCGGGGTGTCCACGGCCACGGTGTCGAACGCGCTCAACGGCACCGGGCGGCTGTCCGAGGCGACCAGGCAGCATGTGCTGGCAGCGGCACGCGAACTCGGTTACGCCCCGGCCAGCACGGCCCGTGCCCTGGCCCGAGGGGGCACCGGAGTGCTCGGGCTGACCATGACGACGTACGGGGACCTTCCCGTCTCGTACACCGAGATCCCGTACTACGCGCAACTGACGCTGGGCGCCATGGCGGCGGCCCACGAGCGGGGCTATCTGCTCCTGGTGATGCCGAGTTCGATGTCACCGTGGATGTGGCTCAACACCCCCATGGACGGCGTCATCCACGGCGGACCGCGCGCCGAGGACCCGGTGCGGGCCATCCTGCGGGAGCGCGGGATCCCGATGATCAGCGAAGGCCGGCCGCCCGAGCCGCACCGGTGCGACGCGTGGGTGGACGCCGATCACGAAGCGGGCCTGCGCCTCCTGCTCGACCACCTCGCGCGGTCCGGCGCGCGGCGGATCGGCCTCTCCCTGCCCCTTCATGACGACGCGTACCCGCGCCTGATCGCGCACGCCTACCGGTCCTGGTGCGACGAACAGGGCGTGTCCGCCCTCGTGGAGGAGTACGCCTCGCTGCCCGACTACTTCACGGCCGAACAGGACGCGGTCGGCCGACTGCTCGACCGCGATCCGCGACCGGACGCCGTGATCGGCGTCTACTCGGACTCCGGTCACAACATTCTCGCCGCCGCCCGGCGCCAGGGGCTGAGGGTGCCGCAGGACCTGCTGGTGGCGTGTGTCAGCGAGGATCCCGACTACGCGACGACGACCCCGCCCGTCACCACGCTCAGCCTCCGCCCCGACCTGGTGGGCACCGAAGCGGTCGATCTGCTGATCGCCCTGATCAACGCCCGCAGCGGCGTGGAACGGCGCCGGCTCGTGCAGCCGGTGCTGGTCCCGCGCCGATCCACCCGGCGCGCGGTGTCCCGCACCGACAGGACCGGCGGGTAGATGCTTCCGCGGCACGGCGTGCGACGCCAGTCGGCCGGTTGAGCGGAGTGTGCCGGGGCGGGATGCTGGAGGCAGCGCCCGTGACGGTTGACGCAACCTTGCTGGGGCGCGACAGGAACGACGTCGGAACACATTCCATGGACAACGAGCCCGATACGACCACAGAAGCAAAGGGCGCGGGAGCACCCGAGGACTTCGCCGTCGTCATCGACACCCGCGGAGCCGTCCTGGCGTGGAGCGCGGGAGCGAGGCGGTTGCTCGGGTACGAGTCCGACGAGGTGGTCGGCCGGCCGGCGGCCTATCTGCTGGCCGCGAGGCTGCCCACCGCGCTGCGGGGCCACCTGGCCGCCAGGGAGCCGTGGACGAGCGATCTCTCGCTGCGGAAGCGGGACGGAGACCGTGTCAAGGTGCAGCTCCGGGGCACGCCACTGGCGGACGCGGACGGCGGGACCCACTGGATCGTCACCCCGGCGGCGGTGACGTACCCCGCCTCGCCGACCGACGCGGGGACGGCGGAGCTGTGGGAGCTCACACTCGCGCAGCTCCCGTTGCCCGTGGCCGTCTACGACCATGAGGCACGGTTCGTGGCCTGCAACCAGGTGATGAGCCGTGCCATGGGGCTCACACAGGAGGAGATGAGGGGCCTGACGTTGTGGGAGATCTATCCCACCCCGCCCCTGGACGAGATCGACCGCCTGCAGCAGCAGGTGGTGCGCACCGGTGAGATGATCTTCCGTGAGGAGCAGCCGTTCCGAGCCTCCGGCGAGGTCCGCGATCACGCGTGGTCGGTCTATCTCTCCCCGCTGAAGGACCCGGCGGGCGAGGTGCTGGGGCTGTCGGCATTGGTGATCGACATCACCGAGCAGTACTGGGCCCGGCGCCGCCTGGCGGTGCTGAACGACGCCGGCGCGCGCATCGGCAGCACTCTGGACGTGACCCGGACGGCCGAGGAACTGGCCGAGGTCGCGGTGACCGGCTTCGCCGACTTCGTCACCGTCGACCTGCTGGAGTCGGTCGTCCGGGGCCACGAGCCGCAGCCGATACCCCCAAAGACGCCGGTCGTCTGCCGCCGTACCGCCCAACGCTCGGTGCTCTCGGGCTGCCCGGAGTCCGTGGTCCGGGCGGGAGACACCGACGTCTATCCTCCCGGCTCCCCACCGGCCGAGGCGCTGATCACCGGCCGGGGCGCCTACTACCGTGCGGGCGACCCGCGGCTGCGCGCGTGGTCGACGGCCTCCCCGGCCCGTGCCGAGAGCATGAGGCGATTCCGGATCCACTCGGTGATGATGGTGCCGCTGCGAGCCCGGGGCGTCACCCTGGGCGTGATGCATCTCCTGCGGCACCGCACCGCTGACGCCTTCGGCGAGGACGACCTGGTGCTCGCCGAGGAGATCGCCGCCAGGGCGGCGGTGAGCATCGACAACGCCCGCCGTTACACCCGTGAGCGCCGGACCGCGCTCACCCTCCAGCGCAGTCTGCTGCCCGAGCGTCTGCCACGGGCGGAGGCGGTTGACCTCGCCCACCGGTACCTTCCCGCCGGTTCGGGGGACGAGATCGGCGGGGACTGGTTCGACGTCATCGCGCTGTCCGGGGGACGGGTCGCGGTGGTGGTGGGCGACGTCGTGGGCCACGGCGTGCACGCCTCGGCCACGATGGGTCGTCTGCGCACCGCGGTACGGACCCTCGCCGACGCCGACTTCGCGCCCGACGAGCTGCTCACCCGGCTGGACGACCTGGTCATCCGCCTGGACCGGGAGGAGGGCCCTGAGGCGCGACGGCAGGCGGAGGGGGCCTCGGGAGAGGTCGGGGCCACCTGCCTCTACGCCGTCTACGACCCCGTCGCCGGCGTGTGCGACATGGCACGGGCCGGGCACCCGCCGCCCGTCCTGGTGACCGCCGACGGCACGGTACGCGTCCTGGACCTGCCCGCCGGGCCGCCGCTCGGCCTGGGGGGGACTGCCCTTCGAGGCCGCCCGGATCGAGGTGGGCGAGGGAAGCCTGCTCGCTCTCTACACCGACGGCCTGATCGAGGCTCCCGGCCGCGACATCGACGTCGGACTGGACCTGCTGACCGAAGCGCTGCGTCGCCCGGCCGCCGGCCTGGAGGAAGTCTGCGACGAAGTGCTGCGCAAGGTACGGCCCGACCCGCCTGCCGACGACATCGTCCTGCTGCTGGCCCGCGCCTCCGGTTTCCGCGCGGACCAGGTACGCACCTGGCAGGTGCCGGTGGACCCCGCGGCCGTCGCCGGGACCCGCCGGATGGCGAGCGAACAGCTGGCCGCCTGGGGGCTGGCCGAGCTCGACTTCTCCACCGAGCTGATCGTCAGCGAGCTGGTCACCAACGCCAGCCGGTACGGCGACGCCCTCATCGAGCTGCGGCTCATCCGCGCCGACGTGCTCATCTGTGAAGTCTCCGACGGCAGCAGCACCGCCCCGCACCTGCGGCGGGCCCGCGTCTACGACGAGGGCGGACGCGGACTGCTGCTCGTCGCCCAGGTGGCCGAGCGCTGGGGCAGCCGCCACACCGCCGCCGGCAAGACGATCTGGGCCGAACAACCTCTGCCTCACTGAGCGTCCCGGCGACTCACACCGCGACGATCTGTCTGCGTCCAGCCCAGCCTCCGGACTCCAGGCGGCCGGAGGAGAGGTACGCCGCGGGGACCGCGCCGGCACGCGGCACGACCCCCGCCCGGCGTCGTCACAGCGCGAGGATCTGCCAGTCCTGGTTGGACCCGCCGGTGGCGGGCCACTGGATGACCGAAGCGCCGTCTGCGGTGGAGGCGTCCTTGACGTCGGCGCACCATCCGTTGCGGACGTTGACGAGCTGGTGGTAACCGCTGGTCTGGGAGGGCACCAGCTTCCACGACTGGTTGTCGCCGCCGTCGTCGGTCCACTGGTTCAGTCCGTCGCCCTGGGCGGAGCCGCCCGGGCTTTGAAGGACCTTGCCGCTGCGGACGTTGGACAGCCGGTAGGAGCTGTCGGTGTTGGGCAGCAGTTTCCACTGCTGGTTGGTACCGCCGCTCCACGGCCACTGGATGACGGCGGCACCGTCGGCGGTCGAGGCGCCGCTGACCTCCAATACCTTGCCGCTCTTGCGGTTCACCAGCCGGACGGTGCCGACGTCCCCGCTGAAGGGCCGGTCGTAGACCTCCAGGCTGCGGATCGATGCCCAGACACCCGAGGACAGACCGGTGACCGTCACCCGTACATACCGTGCCTGCGCGCGGAAGACCGAGACCTGCACCTGACTGGTGCTGGTGGTGGCGGTCAGGTCGGCCAGGGTGGTCCAGTTGGCGTTGTCGGTGGAACCCTCGATCCGGTAGCGGTAGTTGGTGGCCGGGGACTCCCAGGCGATACGGGTTCCGGTCAGCGACCTCTCCGACCCCAGGTCCACCTTCAGCCACTGTCCCGTGTTGCCGTTGCTCGCGCACCAGCGGGTGGCGGTGGAGCCGTCGACGGCCTTGGCCGCGGTGTTGCCCTTGGAGGTCTCCTCGCTGCCGGCCGTGGCCGTCCTGCCGACGGCGATGTCGGCCGGCTGCACGGAGCGGTCCAGCGTGACGCCGACGACGCTGTCCTCGGGGATGCGGGTGCGGTTGATGCCGGTGATCGTCACCTTGCCGTCCGAGCCGACGGTGTACGACAGGTCGGTGCCCGTGGCGACCTCGAAGACGCGGGTGACCTTGGCGTCTCCGGCGGACGGGGTGGTGAAGGAGGTGCCGCTGTAGCCGGGCAGCAGGTGGACGTAGAAGGTGTCGCCCTTGTACGTGAAGCCGTACTGGCCGTCCACCGGTTCCCACGGCCCGCCGCGCGTGCCGTAGACGGCCTGGCCGCAGGTGGACAGGAAGGAGCCGACCCTGCGCACCGCTGCCGCCTGGTCGGCGGGGACCACGCCGGTGCGGTCGGGGCCGACGTTGAGGAGGACGGTCATGTTGCGCACCCAGGAGTTGACCAGGATGTTCATGATGTTGCCGAAGCTCATCACGGGCGCGCCCGCCTTGTAGCCCCAGGCGCCGCCGATGGTGAAGCACTTCTCCGCCAGTCTGCCGGTGCGCATCGCGCCGCTCGGCACGGAACCGCCTTCCTCGCTGGTGAAATCGCCGATCCAGCCGGAGCGCAGAGTGGTGACGATGTCGGGCTGGTGCTTGCGCGCCAGGCCGGTGAGTCCCAATGGCTTGCCGGTCGCGGAGTCGGTCTCGCTGTAGGCGGAGTCCACCGGCCACTCGTTGGCGGGGTCGCGGAACTTGCCGGGCTCCCAGAAGAAGGCGGCGTCCGCGTCGGTACCCTGCTGGCCGAGCCAGCCGCCGTCCCACCACAGGTCGTCGATCTTGCCGTACTGGGTGACCAGTTCCTTGACCTGTTGGTACACCTCGTTCTTCATGATCCGCGCGTTCTCCTTGTGCGCGGGATCGGTGACGTAACCCCACGCGTTCGGGAGGCAGTTGGTGCCGCGGACGTCGTAATAGCCGGGGTAGCGCCAGCTCAACGGCGAGTAGTACAGGCCCACCCGCAACCCGGCGTCGCGCACGGCGGTGACGTACTGGGCGATGAAGTCGCGCCGCAGGGGCGCCTGTCCGCTGTGCCAGGCGTTCGGGTGTGTGGACGGCCACAGCGCGAACCCCTCGTGGTGGCGGGCCGTGAGGACGGTGTACTTGGCGCCCATGTCCTTGGCCAGCTGCGCCCAGTCGGCAGGGTTGTACGCACTGGCGGTGAACTGCTCGCCGGTGGCGTCCGTGAGGTACTTCCGGTAGTTCTCCGGGGTGACGGCGGCGTTCTCCATGTACCACTCGCCCTTGGCCGGGCCGGAGTAGACCCCCCAGTGGATGAACATGCCGAGCTTGGCGTCCTGCAGCCACTGGATCTTCTCGTCTGACTGCTGCTCGATGCCCAGGTCCGGCTGGGGGACCCGCAGCGGGAGGAGCGGCAGCGGCGGTGGGGAGGAGGCGGCGTGGGCGGGGGTCGCCAGCGTCGGCGAGACGGCTGCGGCAACCGTCATGGCGGCCATGCCGGTCAGCACTCTGCGGCGACTGATCGGTTCGGGCAAGGTTCTCTCCTGACTGTTCACAGAACAGCACGGGCGGTGTGCCGGTTCAGGTTCAAAGCGAGCGGGTCGAGGGGCGTCCCGGTGATGGACTCCATGCCGCAACGCAACAGGAACATTGGATGTATTAGCGAGTATCGAACAGGCAGTTGTCCAGTAATCAGACGCAACTGCCTGATGCAACAGGGCTTTTACGCCATCACTCTCTGGACTGTCGACTCTTGACATGGGATGTATCTACCGTGCCGTAGCTCTTGACGAGGACATGCCTGGTACCTACTGTCCTGCGACGGATCAAACAGATTTCAACAACAAGAAGCCTGTCGCTCGGAGCGGAGTAGCAATGCTCGGACGTGCGTTATCCCCTCTTCTCGTCCTTGTCCTGGGCGTGTTCACACTGCTCGTCGCCGGCGCGCCGGCCCAGGCAGCCCCGGTCACCGTGACCAACGGGACGCAGTTCGCCGACACCACGGGAGCCGTGGTGCACGCACACGGCGGCGGGGTGATCAAGGTGGGCGCGTACTACTACTGGTTCGGTGAGAACCGGAACGCCGACAACACCTTCAAGGCCGTCTCCGCCTACCGCTCGACCGACCTGAAGACCTGGGAGTTCAGGCGCAACGTGCTGACCCGGACCAGCGATCCCGAGCTGGCGGTCGCCAACATCGAGCGGCCGAAGGTCATTTACAACAGCACGACCGGCAAGTTCGTGATGTGGATGCACAAGGAGAACGGCAGCGACTACAACCAGTCCCGTTCCGCGGTAGCCGTCTCCGACACCGTCGACGGCGACTACACCTGGCGGGGCAGCTTCCGGCCGCCGTCCGGTACGACGTCCCGGGACATGACCCTGTTCAAGGACGACGACGGAACGGCGTACCAGGTCACTTCCGCGGCCGGCAACGCCGATCTGCACATCTACAAGCTCACCGCCGACTACACCGGCTACGACAGCCTGGTCGTCAACCCGTGGCCGAACAACTATCGCGAGTCGCCCGCGCTGTTCAAGCGCGACGGCGTCTACTTCATGCTCACGTCCGGCACCAGCGGCTGGAATCCCAACCAGCAGAGGTACGCCACCGCCACCAGCCTGGCCGGCCCCTGGACCGCCATGGCCGAGATCGGCGACGCCACCGCCTACGGCTCCCAGACGGCGTTCGTGCTGCCGGTGCAGGGAACCTCGGGCACCTCCTACCTCTACATGGGCGACCGCTGGGGCAACTCCATGGGCGGCACGGTCAACGACTCGCAGTACGTCTGGCTGCCGCTGACCTTCCCGACCAGGACCACCATGAACCTGCCCTGGTACCCGCAGGTCGCCATCGACACGGCCGCCGGCACGGTCACAGGAGTGGGCGGCGGCCCTCACCACAACCTGGTTGCCCGGCACAGCGGCAAGTGCCTCGACATCACCGACAACTCAGCCGCCGACAGCGCGGTCGCCCTGCAGTACACCTGCACCGGCGGCCTCAACCAGCAGTGGCGGCTCCAGGACGCGGGCGACGGCTACGTCCGGGTGCTCGCCCAGCACAGCGGTAAGTGCCTGGATGTCGAGGGGGGCTCCACCGCCGACCGTGCGTCCGTGAACCAGTACCACTGCACGACGGGCACCAACCAGCAGTGGCGGTTCGATGACCAGGGAGGCGGCTACTACCGCCTGGTGGCCCGGCACAGCGGCAAGTGCCTGGACGTCGCGGACGCCTCGACGGCCAACGGCGCCCGCCTCATCCAGTGGCCCTGCGGTACCGGCGCCAACCAGCAGTTCCAGCGGCCCGCGGTGTGAGACGGGCGGCAACGCCGACCAACGATTGCAGCAGCAGCGCGCCCCGGCCCCGCCCGGGGCGCGCCCCCCCACAGCGGCGAGGCAGCCGCACTCAGTGAAGGAGACACAGATGACGGGCATGCGTACGGCATGCAGGGTCCCGTGGTGGCGACGCGGGAGGCGAACGGCCGTGCTCGCCGCGGTGACCGCCCTGATGGCAACGCTGCTGACCGGGTTGGGTGCCGCCGGTACGGCGCAGGCGGCCACCGTGGACACGAGCGCGTGGTACGTGCTGGTCAACCGTGGCAGCGGCAAGGCGCTGGACGTGGCGGGCGTCAGCACCGCCGACGGGGCGAGCCTCACGCAGTGGACCCGCACCGACAATGCCAACCAGCGGTTCCAGTTCGTGGACTCGGGCGGCGGCTACTACCGGTTGAAGGCGCAGCACTCCGGCAAGGTGCTGGACGTCTCCGGCTACTCCACCGCCGACCACGCGGACATCGTGCAGTGGAGCGACACCAACGGCACCAACCAGCAGTTCCGGTTGTCCGACTCGTCGGACGGTTACGTCCGTCTGATCAACCGCAACAGCGGCAAGGCCGTCGAGGTCGACAACGCCTCCACCGCAGACGGCGCCAAGGTCGTGCAGTTCACCGACTGGGGCGGGGCCAACCAGCAGTGGCAACTGGTCCGCGTCGACAGCGGCAGCGGTGGCGGCTCACTGCCGTCGACGTTCCGGTGGTCCTCCAGCGGCGTTCTGGCCGGCCCGAAGCCGGACGCCCAGCACAGCACCGTGGCCATCAAGGACTTCTCGGTGATCCGCCACAACGGCCAGTGGGTGGTCTACGCCTCGGCCGTGGGCCCGAACTTCGGTTACGGGCTGGAGCAGTTCAGCTTCAGTGACTGGTCACAGGCCGCGTCGGCACCACACTCGTACCTGGACCAGTCGCCGATGGGACCGGGCTACCGGGCCGCGCCCCAGGTGTTCTACTTCGCGCCGCAGAACCTGTGGTACATGGTCTACCAGACCCCTGCGCCCACCTACTCCACCAGCACCAACCCCGCCGACCCGAAGTCCTGGTCCGCGCCGCGCACCTTCATCGCCCAGGAGCCGCCGATCGTCACCCAGAACAAGGGCAACGGCACCTGGATCGACTTCTGGGTCATCTGCGACACGGCAAACTGCCACCTGTTCTTCAGTGACGACAACGGCCACATCTACCGTGCCGAGACCAGCCTGGCGAACTTCCCGAACGGTTTCGGGAACACGCAGATAGTGATGTCGGACACCAAGAACAACCTGTTCGAGGCGACCAACGTGTACAAGGTCGCCGGCAGCAACCAGTACTTGCTCATTCAGGAGGCCATCGGCAACTCCACAGGCCGGCGCTACTTCCGTTCCTTCACCTCGACCAGCCTCACCGGCGGCTGGACCCCCCTCGCCCACACGTGGGACGAACCCTTCGCCGGCCGCAGCAACGTCACCTTCCCCGGCGGCGCCTGGACCCAGGACATCAGCCACGGCGAGATGGTCCGCGCCGGCAACGACCAGACCCTCACCATCGACCCCTGCCGTATGCAGTACGTCTACCAAGGCATGGACCCCAACGCCGGCGGTGACTACAACTCGCTGCCCTGGCGGATGGGCCTGCTCACCCAGACCAACTCCCCCTGCTGAGCGCCCGAACCGTCATTGAGCATCCACGTCACCCCGCCGGGCAACCCGCCCGGCGGGGTGACGTGCTGTCTGCCCGGCGCCACGGCAGCCGCTCACACCTGCCGGCCGCGGGCGCCCTCAGGCCATGGCCAGGACGGCGGAGATCAGAGCCCGCATGCAGACCCTTTCGGCCTCCTCGTCCGGCAGTGAGAGGTGCTGCATCGTCAGCCCGTCGAAGCCCGCGAGGAAGAACCTTGCGATCGTCTCGGCGGGCTGGGCGAGCTGGTGCCCGGCGCGTTCGGCGGCCTCGCTGATCAGCTTCGTCGTCACGGCCGAGATGTCGCGGTGGTGGCCGTGCAGAGCCTCCTGGAGATGGGGCGTGCGCAGGGCGAACATGGACAGTTCCGTGAGGAGCTGGTAGGACGCGGGCTGTTCGAGCACGGTGTGCCACAGGGCCTCGGCGAGTGTGACGATCGTGTCCTCGAAGCCCGTGTCCGTGGGCGCCGCGTGCTCCACCTGGGTGACCAGGTCCTGGGTGAGCTGCTCCATGACGGCCCGGTACAGATCTTCCTTCGTGCCGAAGGTGTAGTGCACCGTCGCCTGGGCCACACCGAGCTCTGCGGCGATGGGCACGGGTGGCGGCCGTGATCAGTCGGGGGCGGCGCTCCGCCGCCGAAACATGAGCCACGGGAACATCACAGCGACTCGGTCAAGTGAGCAAGCCATTCGATCAGGTCCCCGCCTCGGCGGCCCGGGCAGCAGCGGCCTCCCTCTGGCCGCTGCGGTCCCCTCTGTGGCCGCAGGGGTCAGTTCCCGCTGGTCGCCCGGTGCATAGGTTCCCGGCAACACCTGAGACATCCGAGAAAGGAGGCGGGCTGGTGAGTGAGAACCAGTACGACACCTGTGTGATCGGTGCGGGACCCGCAGGGCTGGCGGTCGCGAGGGCGCTGGCCGAGCGCGAGCTCCCGTACACGCACATCGAGCGCCACACGGGACCGGGCGGGCTGTGGGACATCGACAACCCGGGCAGCCCGATGTACGAGTCGGCACACTTCATCTCCAGCAAGTCGCTCTCCGGCTTCGGCGGCTATCCGATGCCGGGCCACTTCGCCGACTACCCGCCGCACCGGCAGATCCTGTCCTACCTGACGTCGTTCGCCGAGGCATACGGACTGCGGGACCGGATCGAGTTCGGCACCGAGGTCCGCAGCGTGGACAAGAACCCGGACGGCACCTGGACGGTCACCCGGGCCGACGGCCGGGCCGGCACACACCGGCAGGTCGTCGTGTGCACGGGCGCGCAGTGGCACCCCCATGCCCCCGACCTGCCCGGCGACTTCACCGGAGAGATCCGCCACACGGTCACCTACCGCAGCAGCGGTGAACTGCGGGGCAAGCGGGTGCTGGTGGTGGGTGCGGGGAACTCCGGGCTGGACATCGCCTGCGACGCGGCGCGGTCCGCCGACCACGCGGCGATCAGCATGCGCCGTGGTTACTGGTTCATACCGAAGCACCTGTTCGGCCGGCCGGTGGACACCATCGCCGCGGGCGGACCCCACCTGCCGATGTGGCTGCAGCAGAAGCTGTTCGGCGGCCTTCTGCGGCTCGTCAACGGCGACCCGCGCAGGCTCGGTCTGCAAAAGCCCGACCACAAGCTGTTCGAGACCCACCCGGCCATCAACTCGCTGCTGATCCACCACCTCCAGCACGGGGACATCACGGCCAGGCCCGGCATCGCGCGCACCGAAGGCAGGACGGTGCACTTCACCGACGGCACCAGCGACGACTTCGATCTGATTCTGCTGGCCACGGGATACGTCCACAAAGTCCCCGTCGCGCAGAAGTACTTCGGCGACGAGCAGCACCCCGACCTCTACCTGTCCTCCTTCTCCCGCGAGCACGAGGGCCTGTTCGGCGTCGGCTTCGTGGAGACCAACTCCGGTGCCTACCAGCTCTTCGACAGCCAGGCCCAGTTGATCGCCTCCTTCATCCGGGACGCGAGAGGCGGGCTGCCCGCCGCCGAGCGGTTCGCCCGGATGATCCGCAGCGACCGGCCGGACCTGTCCGGCGGACTGAAGTTCGTCGACTCGCCACGCCACACCGGCTACGTCCACAGCGACGCCTTCGTGAAGTACCTCGGCAAGGTCGCCGAAGGGATGGGCTGGCGTACCGCGGGCCTGCCGCCTCGGGCGACGTCCGTGCGACAGGAGGCGGTGGCGTCATGAGGTACGACTTCCGTGACAAGGTCATCCTGGTGACAGGCGGTGCCGGAGGCATCGGCAGCGCCCTGTGCCATCGCTTCGCCGCGGGCGGTGCCCGTCTCGTCGTGGTCGACGTCGACGAGGTGCGGGCCAAGCGGACCGCTGCCGATCTGCCGGGGAGCGGGCATGCCGGCATGGGCTGCGACCTACTGGACCGCCTCGCGGTGGAGCAGATGCTCGACGGCGTCGCGGCCACCCATGGCCGTATCGACGCCCTGGTCAACAACGTGGGCATGACCAGCTCCGAACGGTTCGACGCGCGCAGCGTCGAGAGCATCGAGCGGGAGATCGATCTCAACCTGGTCTCCCCGCTGGTCACGACCCGGCTCGCCATCCCGCTGCTGCGGGCCTCGGGCGACCCCCGGGTGATCACGACCGTGTCCCTCGGCGGGATCTTCCCGCTGGGCGAGACCCCCATCTACACCGCCTCGAAGTTCGGACTGCGGGGCGCGATGCTCGCCATCGGGCTGGACCTGCGAGGCAAGGGCATCAAGGCGGGTTCGGTGCTGCCGTCGGCGACCGACACGCGGATGCTGCGCCAGGAGGCCGTCGAGGGCGGGAACTCCATGCAGTTCCAGGACGCGCCGCAGCAGCCGTCCGATGTCGTCAGGGCGGTCGTGAGTCTGCTGGACAAACCCCGTCTGGAGGCCTACGTCAGGCCCGGCGAGTCCCGGCTGGTGCGGTGCGCGATGCTGGCGCCGAATCTGCTGCCCCGGCTCTTCCCGCTGTTCCGCAAGCGGGGTGAGCGGGGCATGGCCCGCTATCTGGAGGACCTGCGACGCAGGGGACTGGCCCGTCAGGTCGGCGGCGACCGGTGGGAACTGGTGGAGGAAGCATGAGCGGAACGCACAGCACCGGTTACGAGAAGACGCTCGACGTCGTCAATCCCGCGACGGGTGAGCTGATCACGACCGTAGCGGCGGCGAGAGAACAGGACGTCGCGCTGGCCGCCGAGCGGGCGCACAGGGTCTTCGAGAGCGGCGTCTGGGCCGGCCGGTCCCCGCGGGAGCGGGCCGCTGTGCTGCTTCGCCTGGCCGACCTCATGGAGCGCGACGCCGAGCTCCTGGCCCGGATGGACTGCGAGGACGCGGGCAAGCCGATCACGGAGTGCCGCACGGGCGACGTGCCCGGGGCCATCGAGGCGATCCGCTGGTTCGCGGAGGCAGCCGACAAGGTCTTCGGCCGCGTCGCCCCCACCGGTCACGAGAGCCTGGGCCTGGTGATCCGGGAACCGGTTGGGGTGGCCGCCGCCATCCTGCCCTGGAACTACCCGCTGGCGATGGCCGCCTGGAAGGTCGGGCCCGCGCTCGCCGCGGGAAACTCCCTGCTGCTCAAGCCCGCCGAGGCCACCCCGCGCTCCACCCTGCACCTGGCCGCTCTGGCGGCCGAGGCAGGCCTGCCGGACGGTGTGCTCACCGTGCTGCCCGGCCACGGGACCGTCACCGGTACGGCGCTCGCCCGCAACCCGCTCGTGCGCGCACTGTCGTTCACCGGATCCACTGCCACCGGACGCCGCATCCTGGCCGACGCGGCGGAGACCAACTTCAAGCGTATCTCCTTGGAGATGGGCGGCAAGAGCCCCCAGGTCCTGATGGCTGACGCGCTCGAGTACGGCGACGAACTGATCGACAACATGATCGAGGCCGCGTTCCTGACCATGGGGCAGAACTGCACCGCCGGCTCCCGCGTCCTGGTCCACCACAGCATCGCCGAGGAGGTGCTGGACCGGTTCACCGCCACCGCGAAGGGCCTCACCATCGGCGATCCGGCCGACGCGCACACCCAGGTGGGGCCGCTCATCAGCCGTGCCGCCCTCGACCGGGTCGCGGCGGCGGTGGACGCCGCCCGCTCCGCCGGAGCCCACATCCACACCGGCGGGCTGCCGCACGGTCTGCCGCCGCGCGGTGCCTACTACCCGCCCACCGTGATCAGCCGGGCCCCGGCGGGCAGCGACGTGCTCACCAGGGAACTGTTCGGCCCCGTCGTCACCGTCCAGACCTTCACCTCTCAGGACGAGGTGGTGCGGTCGGCGAACGCCACCGAATACGGGCTCGCCGCCTCGGTGTGGACCCGCGACCTCGACGCCGCACTCCGGCTTGCGCGGCGCATCGAAGCCGGGGTGGTCTCCGTCAACGCGTACAGCGAAGGCGACATCACCACCCCGTTCGGCGGATGGAAGCAGTCGGGGTTCGGTGGTGCGGAGAAGTCCACCGACGCCTTCGCGCAGTGGACCAGAGAGAAGACCGTCTGGATCCGCACGCGTTGAATCGTTGGTCCGTTGGTCCGTTGGTCCGTTGTTCCGTTGGCCCGGTGGGCCGACGGCCCGATGGCGCGTGGGCACTCCCTTACTGTTCCGCGACCTCCCCGCGCAGCCGGGCCGGGGTCACCCCGTGCCAGCGGTGCACCGCCCGCCGCAGTGCTCGCACGTCGGAGAAACCCGCCTGCCGGGCGATGTCCCGCAGGGTCGGCTCGGGTCGGCGCATCAGCTGCTCGACCCGCTCGCGGCGCACCCCGTCGACGACCGCCTCGTACGTCGTGCCGCACTCGGCCAGACGACGGCGCAACGTGCGCTCGCTGGAGGCGTGCCGTCGGGCCTGTTCGACGAAGGACGGCACGTCGGGCAGGCTCTGCGCGATCGAGATCTCCAGCGCCTCCAGCAGTTCCTGCTTGTCGCGCCTCGACGCCACCTGCTCCTCCAGGAGCTCCACGACCGCGGTGTAGGTGACCCGGTCGCGGCCCGGCATCGGCCGCCCGGCCCACGCCGTGGGGAACACCAAGCGGTTCCCCACGGCGTCGAACCGTACCGGGCAGCGGAACAGCTCGGTGAACGGCCCGATGTCACGTGGGGCGGGGAAGGCGAACTCGACGCTCTGCGGCACGAATTCCTCCCCGGAACTCAGCCGCGTGAGGGCGACGACGCTGGCGAACGCCTCCTCCGCGAGGAAGACCGCGACCGCCGGATCGAGGGCGGGATCGGGCAGTTCGGCCCGTAGCACGTAGCCGGTTTCCTCCGCCCCGGCAGACCAGACCACCATCGCCCCGGACAGGTTCTGGAAGCGCACGCCCGTCTCGATGGCCTCCCGCAGCGTTTCAGCGGCCATCTGGGCGAACCCGAGGAGCCCCCATGCGGTCAGGTGCTGCGCCGCACCCACCCGCAGACCCAGGTGAGCGTCACCGGTGAGCTTCAGCGCACGCCGGATGACGGCACTGCCCTGGCGGTAGGAGACCCGCAGCGCCGCCGAGCGCATCATCACCTCGTCCAGCCCGACCCGGCTCAGCTCGGGCCGGAGGTCGATTCCGTACCCGTCGGTGACCGGGGTGAGGCAGCGCAGGATGTTCGGCGGGATGGTCGCCGAGGTGCTGCGGCTGGTTCCCGGCGACTGCGCCGGGGCGGGGCTGTCGGACATGGCGTTCCTTGTGACCGGGCGTTGCTCGTTGCGCACACAGTAGAAGGGTTCTCGCCCGATGCCGCCCTGGCCGGGGTACGGCTCAGGCGCATGAACTGCTCCAGGAACTAACTCGTCCAGCCACGCCACCGTCCGCAGGACTCAGACGTGCAGGGTGGGCCGGTAGATCAGCTCTTGGATACGGCCGTCGAGGGTCCGGCTCTCGATCAGCTCCAGGTCGAAGTCGGCTGCACCCTGGAAGATCGGGTCCACCCCGGTCTGACCGGTGATCACAGGGAAGAGCGTCACCTGGACGCGGTCCACCAGACCGGAGGCCATCAGCGCCCGGTTCATCGACAGACTGCCGTGCGAGCGCAACGGCACCTCGGACTCCTCCTTGAGCCGGGTGACGATGTCGACGGCGTCGCCGCTCACGAGGGTCGCGTCCGGCCAGTCGAGGGGTCCTTCGAGTGTCGTCGACACCACCGTTGTCGGCATGTTCCTCATCCGGATGTTCACTGGGTCACTCACCTCGGACTCCTCGGTGCCCGTGCCCAGCACCTGCACGAACTGCCGAAAGGTGTTGGCCCCGAGGACCAGCCGTTGCTCCTCGCCGTACAAGGCGAGGCGGTGATCGAGAAACTCGGGACCTTGCTTGCCCCAGTAGCCGCCCCAGTCGCCGTCGCTGTTGTAGGAGCCGTAGCCGTCGAGGCTGGAAAAGACGTCGAAGGTGTAGGTAGCGGTCATGATGCTCTCCTCTGGTGCGGTTGATCGAGTGTGTGGACACAGACCGGAACCGACGCCGAAACTCATCGCCGTTCAACTCCTGGAGTCCGCCGCGCCACCCGCGGCTGTGGCGTTCACCAGCCCCACGAGCCGTCCCTTCTGTGGCCCCGCCGCCGAGGGCGGACTCCTGACTCCGACCGGTCTCAGTCCGTACTGACCGGTCTCAGTCCGTACTGAGGGGAATCCGCAGCCGCACACGGTAGCCGCCCTCCGCGGTCGGCCCCGACTCCAGGGTGCCGTGCAGGATGTCGGCCCGTTCCCGCAGACCGACCAAGCCCTGCTGCGATCCGGGGAGGGACAGGGAGGTGCGCACGGGCGAGGTGTTGGTGACGTCTCGCCTACGTCGCCGCCGTCCTGCCACAGCTCGACGGCGGCCGTGGCGCCCGGGGCGTGCTTGCGGACGTTGGTCAGCGCCTCCTGGACCGTGCGGTAGATGGCCCGTTGGGCGGGTGTGCCGACGGTGGCCGGAAGCTCATCCGTCAGCTGCGCGTGAGTGCCGCTCGACTCCACCAGTTTGCGCAGGTCCGCCAGGGTGGGCTGAGGCGTCAGCTCGGTGGCGCGGCCGCCGGAGGCGCGCAGCAGCGTGACCATGGTGCGTAGTTCGTCGAGCGTGGTGACGCTCAGCGAACGGATCGTGCGGGCGGCCTCTTTGGCGTCCGCGTCCTTGCTGGCGACCTGCAGGGCTCCGGCCCGTACGGCGATCAGGCTCACCTGGTGGGAGACCACGTCGTGCATCTCGCGGGCCAGCTGGGCACGTTCGCGGGCGAGCACGGTCTGGGCGTGCAGTGCCCGCTCGTGTTCCCTGGCCTCCTCGATCTCGACCAGCCGCCGCGCCAAGTCCCGTTGCGCCTGGAGGAGCTGGACGAAGAGGACGGGGGCGACAGCGGTCGCAAGGCTGTACACGAAGATGACCAGCGTCATCGTCCGGCCGAGATCGGTGAGGCTGGCCAAGGGCCACGGAACGCTGCTCGCGACGGCGGCCGAGGCTGAGCGCGGTGCCCGTCCGGGAGCCTCCCCGGGCGGGCACCGGCCTCAACTCAGGACGTCGTACCGGTCACCGTGCTTCCGGACTTGGTCACGTAAGACGTCACCGTGGCACCGCTCCAGAAGTGGAAGGTGAGCTTCACGCGCGCGTTGTCCTTCACCGCGTCGAGGAAGGCGGGAGTGAGGCGGATTGCCTCCTTGGGGTAGTCCGGCGCGAAGGCGGTGTTGAACTGCTGGTACGGAGTCCAACTGGTCGGACCGGCGTTGCCGCCGTCGGCGTACTCGGCCTTCATCGTCGCCAGCACATCACCCCGGAACTGCGTGGGGATGCGGAACGAACCGGCCGTTCCGGTCGTGCCGGACTGCACCGGGGCGTCGTGGCTGATCACCTGGATTCGCCAGGGGACGCCTCGGGAGAACTCGGCGCGGAGCGTCGCCTTGACCCCGTAGGAACGGTCGCCGACGAGCCGGGTGAGCGTGGCCGCCTTCAGGGTCAGCCGGTTGCCGGAAAGGGTGTAGTCCCTGCCGTTGACCAGCTTGGTGGTGCCCTGCTTGAGAGCGGTGAAGGTGGTTCCGTTCAGGTTCAGGGTGAGCGTGCGGTCCTTGACGGGGCCGGACTTCGGTACGAACACGTTGTCCGAGAAGGCGGCTGCGGAGCGCGTCGTCCAGCTCGACTTGATCTGTCGGTACAGCCCGGGATCCTTCCACTGGAGCTTGCTGCGATCGTAGAAGGCACCGTTGTCCCACAGGACGGTGGTGACCTTGTTGGTGCGGGCTGCGTGGCCGAGCGCCTCGAAGTACTTCAGCATCTCGCCGCGTTCCACTGCGCCGGGACCGTGGTCGTAGCCGAGCAGGCCGTACTCGCCGAGGACGACGGGGATCCCCTGGGCGACGAAGGTGTCGCGCATCCGCCTGAACGTCTTGTCCAGGTCTCCCCGGGCCTGCGCGTCGAAGCGGGTGGAGCCGGCGACGTTCACGCTGAACGGGAAGTAGCCGTAGTAGTGCACGGTGGCGATCAGCCGGGGGTCGTGCAGCGACTTGATCGTGGTGGCCAGGTTGTCCATCAGCCGCTGGTCGGGGGTGCAGACCTCGGTGGGCAGCATGAGCAGGCGCTTGGTGTTGTTGCCCCCCGACGCGCGCACGACCTTGTGGAAGGACGTGTTCAGCTCGTTGAGCAGCTCGGTCTGGCGAGCGTTGTCGGCGTTGTCGAACTTGGGCTCGTTGATGCTCTCGAAGACCAGCTTGGCGGACTCGTTCCGGAACGCCGTGGCGAGCTGTTTCCAGGTCGTGTTGAAGCGGGCCAGCACCTTGTCGTGCTCGGTGGACATCTTGCTGGTCCACTGCCATGAGTCGTGATGGACGTCGAGGACAACGTAGAAGCCCTCATCGATCGCCCAGTCGACGACGTTCCTGACCCGGCTCAAGTACGCCGGATCGATGGTGTAGTTCGGCGCAGCTCCCTGGTGGTCGCTCCAAGTCACCGGGATGCGGATGCTGTTGAAGCCCTGGGCGTGGACCTTGTCCAGCAGGGCCTCGGTGGTGCGGGGCTGGCCCCAGTTGGTCTCGTTGGGGATGGCGTCCAGGCTGTTGCCCAGGTTCCAGCCCGGCTGCATCGCGGCCACGGCCGCCATCGCGTTGTCGGGAACCGGGGCCGTCGCCGCAGATGCCTTGGGCTTGGCGTCGTCGCCGAACGTCCCGAAGACCGTGCCGTAGGCCATGACGCCCCCGGCGATCAGGGCCAGCGGTGTACCCACTGCAAGCCGAAGCCGGCGTCGGCGGTGCTGTGGGGCCTGCTGCTTCTTCATTGCTCATCCGTTCTGGAAGATCGAGCCGGTGTCGCCCCTTAGTGGCCGCCGACGGGCAGGAGGTTGCCGTCATCCACAGGCAATGCACAGACACGGCCGCCGCCCTCTGCAGAGGGACCGGCTGTTCGCCTCATGGGACCGGGTGCGTGTGCCAGGTAGCGGGTTCAGTGCTTCAGACGTCCCGGAGCGGCAGCGGGCATCGACTACACGGTGCCGCATCCTTCGCCCGGGACTTCTTCGCTGGACGAACTCGTCGGAGATACCGACCACTTCATGCGGATCTCGAACGTCGACGGCCTTTTCACCGGCAGCGACTTCGGAGGGGGATGTCGGTGTCGGCGTTGTAGCGGCGGATCCGGCGCTGGAGCTGGAGGACTTCGGACGACGTGGGCGGTGACGTCGCGGGGGTTGTGGGCGGCGGCGCGTTCGGCCTCGTCGAAGGTGGCTACGAGATTGCGGCGTTCGATCTTGGTGGGGGCGACCAGCACGAGCAGTAGGTTCGCCTCGGTGCCGGCCTCGTGGAAGATGCGGGTGCTGCCGCCGCCGGCGTCGACCACGATCGCACCGAATTCCGGGCGCTTGGCGCGGATGTACTCGGCGATGCCGTCGAACGGGTGTCGCTCGACCACCAGGTTCTCGGGGATCTCGAAGCCCTCGGCCTGGGTGACCTTGAACCAGTCGTAGTCCGCTTCCTGGTACGCGCCGCGCTCGGCGGCGTGCAGGGCCTTGCGTCGGACCGCGACACCCGTGCTGCCGTATTGCTTGGCGAGGTTGTCCCACACTTGGTCGGCTCTGCGGCGTGGACGGTATCGGCGTCCGGGAGGCTGTTACCGAAGCCCCCCAGGCATGCGGCGTGAGGGTCCCAGGTCTCCCCGCTGCGGTGGGGGCCGTGGTCTGCGACGCGGCTCAGGGGCCGGTAGGTGGTGACGTGGGAGACCGTGGCGGGGCTGACGAGCTCGCCGACCGTTTGGGCGAGGCGCTGGTGTGGAGCGCTGCTGATCATGAGGGCGGCACTGCCAAGGCCCTGGTGGACGAAGGCGTCGTGGCCCATCAGACGGCCGAGGACGGCGGAACTGATGTCGGCCGCCGTGGCCGTATCAAGGGTGAGCTACTCCTCACGTACCGGGTCGGGGGATCTGAGTGGTATGGAGGCGAAACGGCAGAACACGGGCACCGTGGCTGGGGGCACTGCCGTCGCCGAGGTACCAGGTCGAGCCCTCGCGGCCGTGGCCCACCCGCAGCCGGCGTAGCCCGCCTGATGACGCGTCACGAAAGTCAGCAACGAGTCAGTGTGAGCCCTGAAACACCTGCGGACAGCTGACCGACCATGCGAATCGTTGTACGCTCCGAAGACCGCCCTTGACCTGCAAAAAGCGGGCAGGGAGCAGACAAGTCGGGAGTTTCTCCGTGCTTCGCACCATGTTCAAGTCAAAGATTCACCGTGCCACGGTCACCCAGGCCGACCTGCACTACGTCGGGTCCGTCACCATCGACGCCGACCTGCTCGACGCCGCCGATCTGCTGCCCGGCGAGCTCGTCCACATCGTCGACATCACCAACGGTGCCCGCCTGGAGACGTACGTCATCGAGGGCGAGCGCGGCTCGGGGGTCATCGGCATCAACGGGGCGGCGGCCCATCTCGTCCATCCCGGAGATCTGGTGATCATCATCAGTTACGCTCAGGTCTCCGACGCCGAGGCGCGGGCGCTGCGGCCGCGGGTCGTGCACGTGGACCGCGACAACCGGATCGTGGCCCTCGGGGCCGATCCGTCCGAGCCGGTGCCGGGCTCGGACCAGGAGCGCAGCCCGCAGGCCGTCACCGTCTGATTCCTCGGCGAGGATTCGGCGGACCCGAGGACCCGAGGACCCGAGGAGTGTCCATGAGCGACGTAGAGATCCGCGACGATCGGGCGGGCGGCCGCCTGGAGGCGTTCGCCGGCGACGAAGTCGTCGGCCACATCGAGTACTTCGTCCTCGAAGCGCCCGCCCGGGCCCTCGTCCCCGTGCACACCATCGTGGAACCCGAGCACGAGGGCCAGGGCATCGCGGGATCCCTCGCCCGTGAGCTCTACGCCATCGCCGCGCGCGAGGGCATCGTGGTCGCGCCGCTGTGCCCCTACGTCGTGAAGTGGGCGGCGCGCCACCCCAAGGAGGCCCCGGCGGCCGACCCCCAGCTGCTGGATGCGGCGGTCGATTGGCTCAAGGCGCACCCCGGGCGTTTCTGATGCCGATCCCGGCCGCCGGGGCGAGGGCTGTGCGGTCGCCGGGCGGGACGCAGACCGTGCGATCCCCGGGCGGGGCCAGGACCGTGTCGTCCCCGGGCGGCGTGCTCGCCCTGCTGCACACCTCGCCCGTGCACGTCCCCGTCTTCGACGCGTTGCGCGACGAGGCCCACCAAGGGCTGGAACTGCGGCACTTGGTGGCCGAGGAGCTGCTGACCCGAGCCCGCAGCGAGGGACCCGACGCGGTGGCCGACGAGGTGCGAGCGGTGCTCGACCGGGCCGTCGCCGAGGGCGCGCGGGCCGTGCTCTGCACCTGCTCGACCCTCGGCGGCGTCGCGGAGCGGGCGGGTGCCGAGGTGCCCGTGCTCCGTGTCGACCGACCGATGGCCGCCGCCGCGGTGGCCGCGGGCCCGCGCATCGTCGTCCTCGCGGCGCTGGAGAGCACCCTGGAACCGACGGTCGCCCTCGTCGAGGAGGAGGCTCGCCGCGCACGGCGCCCCGTCGACGTACGGACCGTGCTGATGGAGGGCGCGTGGGGACTCTTCGAGGCGGGCGACACGGACGGGTACGCCCGAGCGGTGGCGGCCGCTGCGGACGCGGTCACCGACGCCGACGCGATCGTCCTCGCCCAGGCGTCCATGGCTCCCGCCCAGCACCTGACCGCGACCTCGACCCCGGTGCTGTCCAGTCCCCGTCCGGGGCTCGCCGCCGGAGCGGGCGCGGCGCGGGACGGGTAGTCGGTCCTGGTGGCGGACGCCGAGTAGGCCCACCTGGTCTGCATCCCTCGCGCGACGGGGTGAGTGGGTGCGCGGGGGCCGGGTACGTGGGGGACAAGTCCAGGGCCGACGTACCGACTGGCTGGAGGACACCATGACGCATCCGTTCCCCGACCCGGTGAAGCCGGGCCCCACGCCGGGCCCGGGCCCAGACCGCCCGGAGCCCTTCCCGGACCCGGGCCCCCTTCCCTCCCCGGAGCCCGTCCCCACTCCGTCCCCGATCCCGAAGCCACCGGGCCCCGACCCGGTACCGGAACCGGAGCCCCAGCCGGGGCCGTACACCTGAGTGGACATCGAGCAGAGGAGGTCCCAGCAGAGCGCGCCTCTAACAGAGGGTGAGAATTTCCCATCCCGGGACTCCATCGCGTGACCGCCCCGTCCCTGCCGATGTGGCCACAGGGGACCGCGTACGACGTGGCCCCAGGCGTGGTGGCGGGGGACGGTGGGTCCGCGATGGGTGGCACGCGACGGTGCAGGGGCCGACCGGTGACCGCATCGCGACACCCGTCGGCCCCGCTGCTGCCTTCTAGGCGGACACCTCCGACCGGTCCCCGCCCCACAGCGTGTGGAACGACCCCTCCCGGTCCGTACGGCGATACGTGTGCGCGCCGAAGAAGTCGCGCTGCCCCTGGGTGAGGGCGGCGGGCAGGCGCTCGGCGCGCAGGGCGTCGTAGTAGGCGAGGGCGGCGGAGAAGCCGGGTGTGGGCACGCCCTGGCGGGTGGCGGCGACGAGCACCTCGCGCCAGTCGTCCTGGGCCGCCGCGATCTCCTGCGCGAACGTCTTGTCCGACAGCAGGCTCGGCAGATCGGGCCGGGCGTCGTACGCGGCGCGGATGCGGTCGAGGAAGGCCGCCCGGATGATGCAGCCGCCGCGCCAGATCGAGGCGACGGAACCGAGGTCGATGTTCCAGTCGTACTCGTCGCTGCCCGCGCTGATCTCGTGGAAGCCCTGCGTGTACGACACGATCTTCGACGCGTACAGCGCCTGTTCCACCCGGTCCGCGAAGGCCGCCGCCTCGGACTCATCGAGCTGCGTCGCCTTCGGACCGGCGAGTCCGCGTGAGGCGGCGCGCAGGTCGGCGTGCCCGGACAGGGAACGCGCGAAGACTGCCTCCGCAATGCCCGACACCGGAACGCCCAGGTCGAGCGCGATCTGCACGGTCCAGCGGCCCGTGCCCTTCTGCTCCGCCCGGTCCTGGACGATGTCCACGAAGGGCTTGCCCGTCGCCGCGTCCACGTGCGACAGGACCTCGGCGGTGATCTCGATCAGGTAGGAGTCGAGCCGTCCGGTGTTCCAGGTGCGGAAGATGTCCGCGATCTGGGCGGGGGAGTAGCCCGCCACATCGCGCAGCAGCTGGTACGCCTCACCGATCAGCTGCATGTCGGCGTACTCGATGCCGTTGTGGACCATCTTCACAAAGTGCCCGGCGCCGTCGGGGCCGACATGCGTCACGCACGGCGCCCCGTCCGCCGCCTTCGCGGAGATCTTCTCCAGCATCGGACCGAGCGAGTCGTACGACTCCTTCGAACCGCCCGGCATGATGCTCGGCCCGTGCAGGGCGCCCTCCTCGCCGCCGGAGACGCCCGTGCCGACGAAGTGGATGCCCTGCTCGCGCAGTGCGCGCTCGCGGCGCCGGGTGTCCGCGAAGTGCGCGTTGCCGCCGTCGATGATCATGTCGCCCGGCTCCAGGAGCGGGGCGAACTCCTGGATCACCGCGTCGGTCGGATCGCCCGCCTTCACCATGATCACCAGGCGCCGCGGCCGCTCCAGCGCCGCCACGAACTCCTTCGCGGTCTCGGCCGCCACGAACTCGCCCTCGTGGCCGAACTCCGCAACCAGCGCGTTCGTCCGCGCGACGGTGCGGTTGTGCACGGCGACCGTATAGCCGTTGCGTGCGAAATTGCGGGCGAGATTGCGCCCCATGACCGCGAGACCCGTGACGCCGATCTGGGCTGAAGTGCTCATACGGTTGGCTCCTAAGAGATCCTGGAATCGGTGATGCCAGTCGTGCTCGTCAGTACTGCCGGTCCTGCTCGTCAGTATTGTCCCCGGCCATCTTGACGCGTCGGGGATAGGTACGCAGAAGAACCCCTCGGCGCCTCATCGGCCGACGCCGCCGCTCAGGGGTGAGCTCCGGTCGTTGTGAGGGCTTGCCGGTCCCCGCCGCCGGCGGCTACTTCGTGGGGTCGGTGGCCCACTGCACGAAGTACGCACCCCGACCGCACACCACGGTCGAGTACGCGAAGCGATCCGGCACGAGGTGACGTGGCGTCAACGTGGGGCCGACATCTCCTGGGTGACGGGGCGCCACCGCACCGGAGGTCACGCGAGGGCTCAGCAGCACGACCGATTGCTGTCTTGTCATGGCCTGTTCGCAGCGCTTACTTTTGCCGCTCCTGACGCATGTCGAGGGGGGCTTGCTCATGGCCGTACGCGGTCGGCACCGCCGGTATCAGCCCAACAGGATCAACCGCGCCTCACTCACCGTCACGGCCGGCGGCGCGGGCATCGCGCTCCCGCTGGTCACCTCCGGTGTCGCCCACGCGGCCGATGTGGGCACCTGGAACAAGGTGGCCGCCTGCGAGTCCAGCGGCAACTGGAGCATCAACACGGGCAACGGCTACTACGGCGGGCTGCAGTTCACCCAGTCCACCTGGGAGGCGTACGGCGGCAAGGTCTACGCGCAACGCGCGGATCAGGCCACCAAGGACCAGCAGATCGCCATCGCCGAGAAGGTGCTGAAGGGGCAGGGGCCCGGCGCCTGGCCGGTGTGCTCGGTCCGCGCGGGTCTGACCAGGGGCGGCGACACCCCCGACATCAGCCCGTCCGGCACCTCGCCCCAGACGGCGCAGCGCTCGGTGCGGGACGTGAAGCCGCAGACCACGCCCCAGTCGCGGGCGGGCACCGCCGAGATGTACACCGTCGTCCACGGCGACACGCTCTCCGGCATCGCGGACTCCCGGCAGGTCCGGGGCGGCTGGCAGCAGTTGTACGCCGCGAACCGCAAGACCGTCGGCGCCGACCCGGACCTGATCCTGCCGGGCCAGCGGCTGAACCTGCACGGCAAGGCGCAGACACCCGTACACACCGAGAACGCGCCGACGCCGACCCAAAAGTCCTCGGTCGACAAGACCGCCTCGGACAAGGCCAAGAAGGCGCCTTCGTTCGTCGCCCCGGTGAACGCGGCGACCGGCACGCCCTACCACGCCGCCGGCTCGTCCTGGTCGAAGGGCTACCACACAGGCATCGACTTCCCCGTGCCCACCGGGACGTCCGTGAAGGCGGTCACGGACGGCCATGTCGTGAGCGCGGGCTGGGGCGGTTCCTTCGGCTACCAGGTGGTGATCCGGCACGCCGACGGCCGCTACACGCAGTACGGCCACCTGTCCGCGATCTCCGTGAAGGCGGGGCAGAGCGTGGTGGGCGGCCAGCGCATCGGCCGCTCCGGGTCCACGGGCAACAGCACGGGCCCGCATCTGCACTTCGAGGTGCGGACGGGGCCCGGCTTCGGCACTGACATCGACCCGGTGGCCTACCTGAGGGCGGGCGGCGTCAGGATTTGACGCGCGTGCGGTGGCGGTGGACGAAGGGCATCGGGACGTACGGCCCGCCGCACAGGACGGTGTAGTAGGGCAGCTCATCCACCGCTACCGGTGCATCGTCCTGTGAGGTGCCCTCCACCGCGGGCACCTTCATGGGCGCGGGTACGAAGACCTCCTCCTCCGGCGCGAAGAGGGGCCCATCCGGGACGATGACGTCCTCACTGGCTGCGAACGCGCCCTCGGCGGGTCCGAAGACCTCCTCGCGGACCCCGGTGACACCCTGCTCGGGAAGACCCGCGAGCAGCCCCTCGACCTCCGCTTCGGCGGTCGTGGTGAGGGCGGCGAGGTCCGACCCGGCCCCGACAGGCACCGGCACCGACTGGATCGCCACATCCGCGGGAACTGGGTCGAGCGTGCCGGCGTCGGAGGCCGACAGGGCCGCGGGCCCGGCCGGTACGGTCGTGCGCCGCGTGCCACCGAGCCGCTCCGTCGTGAGCAGGATCAGACCGCCGGCGGCGACGACCCCGCAGCCCAGGGCGAGCGCGGTGCCCGTCGTGCCGTAGCGGAAGGTTTCGCCGAACATCGTGATGCCGACGGCGGCCGCCACGACGGGGTTCACGACCGTCAGCGTGGCCAGCGGCGCCGCCAGGCCACCGCCCCGGTAGGCGGCCTGCGACAGCAGCATGCCGGCCGTGGCGAAGACACCGATCACGGCGAGGCTGGACAGGTCGGCCAGCGAGACCTGCTGGGACCAGTCCACCGCGACGGTCTTCGTGAACACCGAGGACATGCTGAAGGCGATGCCCGCGGCGACCGCGAGCAGCACACTGCGCACCGCCGGGTGCCGGTGCGCGGCGCGGCCCGCCACCATCAGGGCCGCCACCGAGCCGCCCGCCACCACGGCCAGCGCCACGCGCTGCGCGTTGCCCAGGGACTGTGCGTCCGAGGCGCCGACCAGCGACAGCAGGCCCGCGAGGCCCACCGTGGCCATGATCGCGCCGCGCCAGGCGGTCGCCCCGGCCCTGCGGCCGACGAAGAGGGCCGCCATGGGTAGGGCGAAGACTATGGTCAGCGCGCCGAGCGGCTGTACGAGGCTGAGCGGGCCGTAGGCGAGGGCCACCACGTGCAGCAGCCCGCCCAGTCCGTTCAGCGCCACGGCCGCCCACCAGCTGGGCCTGCGCAGCGGCGCGTAGGTCTGGCCGGGCGAGGTCAGGGCCACCTGCTCCTGAACGATCGCGCCGCCCGCGTACGCAACGGCGGAGACGAACGAGAGCAGCACGGACAAAGCGAGGGCGCTCATGAGTCCCTCCTCTGCGTACGGCGGGCGCGGTCTGCCCGGTGCGACGAACGGTCGGCTTCCATGGCAACAACAATGCCCCGCGAATTAGTTCGCGTCGTCGTACCTGAGCAGGCATTGAGTCCTACTGCCGATGGAGTACGAATCGCCCACTGTCCTCCCCAAGGTGGGTTACAAGGACCGCCGACCCGCTGGTGGAAACCCCTAGGGGGCTTGGTACTACTGCTCTTCGTGGACCTCGACCCCGAACTCGCGGCGCTCGGCTCGCTCGGCGGCTTCTTCGTACTACGCACCGGTGTACCGCCGCGCGGCCCGCTGCCCACCCTCGCCCAGGCGTACGCGGCACCTCAACTCGATGCCCAGAAAGAGGTTTACACGGATCCGATAACTTTTCGCGTTCGGAAAATCATGCAAAGTCTCCGCGCGCCGGAGCGGCGGATCGCGGTCTCGATCGCCCAGCAGGGCCTCGCGGCCCGGCTGTGGTCGATCGCGCTCGGCGCCGCCGCGCTGTACGGACAGGTGCCCGACCTCGATCCGGAGCTGCTGCGCTGGGATCCGGACGGCAGCGCTCCGGACGACCTGTGGCTGTCCGAGGTGCGCGCCCTGCCCGTCACGGCCGTCGACGAGGTCGTACGGGCTGGTCACCTCGCCCCGCTCGCGGCGGTCCTGCACTCCCGGTACCGTGTCTCAACAGGCCTGTTGTGGGGCAACGCGGGCTCCGCCCTGGCCGGGGCCGTACGCCAGCTCGACCGCTGGGCCCGGGCCAACGGGCGTCCGGAGGTGGGCGACCGGGCCCGCACGATCGCCTCCGTGCTCTTCGCGCATCCCGACCTCTCCGGCACCCTCGACTCCCGCACGCTGCGCCGCCGCAGCTGCTGCCTCTACTACCGCGTGCCCGGCGGCGGACTGTGCGGTGACTGCTGCTTCTTGCGCCCGCCGTGGCCCGCGAACGGCTCGGCCGCAGGCCGTTCCTGACAGTCGTGGTCGTCGCGTGGTCTTCCCCAACTGCCGCGTGTGAGTGACCATGAGGGGCACCAGCCGCTACGACGGGGGGTTCTGTGTGCGCGTGGGACTGCTGACCCGGGAGTACCCGCCGGATGTGTACGGCGGTGCGGGCGTCCATGTCGAGTTCCTCGCACGGGAGTTGCGCGGCCTCACGGAGCTGGATGTGCACTGCTGGGGCGAGGGCGGCGCGGGCGGCGTCGTACGCCACCGGCCCTGGCCCTTGCTCGACGGCGCCAACGACGCCCTGCGCACCTTCTCCGTGGACCTCTCCATCGCCGCCGCCCTCGAAGGCCGCGAACTCGTCCATTCGCACACCTGGTACGCCAACCTCGCCGGCCACTTCGGCAAGCTGCTGTACGGCATCCCGCACGTCATGACCGCCCACTCGCTGGAGCCGCTGCGCCCCTGGAAGGCCGAGCAGCTCGGCGGCGGCTACGCCCTCTCCAGCTGGGCGGAGCGCACCGCCATCGAGGCCGCGGACGCCGTGATCGCCGTCTCCGGCGCGATGCGCGAGGACATCCTGACCTGTTATCCGGCCCTGGAGCCGGCCAAGGTGCGCGTCGTGCACAACGGCATCGACACCTCCCTCTACCGGCCGGACCACGGCACGGACGTGCTCGAACGCATCGGCCTCGACACCGGCCGCCCGTACGTCCTGTTCGTCGGCCGCATCACGCGCCAGAAGGGCGTGCCCCAACTGCTGCGCGCGGTACGCGACATCGACCCGGCCGCGCAGGTGGTGCTGTGCGCGGGCGCCCCCGACACCCCGGAGATCGACCGGGAGTTCCGCGATCTCTACCAGGAGCTGAGCGGCGTACGCGAAGGCGTGCACTGGATCCCGCAGATGCTGCCGCGTCCGGACGTCATCCAACTCCTCACGCACGCCGCCGTGTTCGTCTGTCCCTCGGTGTACGAGCCGCTCGGCATCGTCAACCTGGAGGCGATGGCCTGCGGAACGGCCGTGGTGGCGTCCCGGGTCGGCGGGATTCCCGAGGTGGTCGAGGACGGCGTGACGGGCGTCCTGGTGCCGGTCGAGGAGAACTTCGAGGCTTCCCTGGCGATCGCCCTCGACTCGCTGCTCGCCGACCCCGAGACCGCCCGGCGCATGGGCGAGGCCGGACGGCAGCGCGCGGTGGGGGAGTTCGGCTGGGACGCGGTGGCCCGGCGGACCGTCCAGTTGTACGAGGAAGTCCTCAAACCGGGGTAGCCATCCGACAGGCGTAGTTCAGCAGCAGGGCCGGCCCGGCGACCGGGCGGGGCCCGACCGGGCGTAGAGGGGCGGCGGCATGCGGCGCGGTGGACCTTCGGTGCTGGGAATCGTACTTGCGGGGGGAGAGGGCAAGCGTCTGATGCCCCTCACCGCGGACCGCGCGAAACCCGCGGTCACCTTCGGCGGGACGTACCGCCTCGTCGACTTCGTACTCTCCAATCTCGTCAACGCCGACATCCTGCGCATCTGCGTCCTGACGCAGTACAAGTCGCATTCCCTGGACCGGCATGTGACCACGACCTGGCGGATGTCGAGCCTGCTCGGCAACTACGTCACGCCGGTCCCGGCCCAGCAGCGGCTCGGCCCGCGCTGGTACCTGGGCAGTGCCGACGCGATCCTGCAGTCCCTGAACCTCGTGTACGACGAACGGCCCGACTACATCGCGGTGTTCGGCGCCGACCACGTGTACCGCATGGATCCGCGGCAGATGCTCGCCCAGCACATCGAGGGCGGCGCGGGCGTGACCGTGGCCGGGATACGGGTGCCGCGCGCCGAGTCCTCGTCCTTCGGGGTCATCAGCCCCGGCTCCGACGGCCAGATCGTGCAGGGCTTCCTGGAGAAGCCCGCCGACCCGCCCGGCCTGCCGGACGACCCCGAGTGCGTCTTCGCCTCCATGGGCAACTACATCTTCACCACCAAGGCTCTGGTCGAGGCCCTCCAGCGGGACGCCGAGGACGAGCACTCCGTGCATGACATGGGCGGTTCGATCCTGCCCATGCTCACCGACCGGGGCGAGGCGCAGCTGTACGACTTCAGCGACAACCACGTACCCGGAGAGACCACCCGCGACCAGGGCTACTGGCGCGACGTCGGCACCCTCGACGCGTACTACGACGCCCACATGGACCTGATCGCCGAGCGCCCCGCCTTCAACCTCTACAACCGCAGCTGGCCCATCTACACCCACTCCGGGCAGCTGTCGCCGGCGCGATTCAACGCCGGGGGCATCGCCAGCGAGTCCATCATCAGCGCGGGCTGCCTCATCCGCGGTCAGGTCACCCGGTCCGTGCTCTCACCGGGAGTCGTCGTCGACCCGGGAGCCGTCGTCCAGGGCTCGGTCCTGCACGACAACGTCCACATAGGGCGGGGCGCGGTGGTGCGCGGCGCGGTCCTCGACAAGAACGTCGAGGTGCCGCCGGGCGCGACGATCGGCGTCAATCCGGAGCGGGACGCGGAGCTCTACACGGTCTCCAAGGGCGGGGTGATCGCGTTGGGCAAGGGTCAGCTGGTGTCGTAGACCTTCGAGGACGGCCCTGGTGTGCTCCGCGAACACCGGGGCCGTTGTCATGTCGGGACATCGTCACGCGCCTGCCATGTGGACAACGATGTCGACCCTCCGGAGATCTCCCGTATGCGCGGACGGAGCCCCGTACGGCCGTACGTCTCGGACGAACGACGCGCTGTGAGCTCTGCGCTGCGCTCGCTCTCCGTCACGGTCGGCGCCGAGCCGCGGTCGCGGACGGAACAGACGTTCAGTGACGGAATACAGCCGCGCCTCAGACGCACCTCAGCCACCACTTGAGACCCTTGAGCCCCGCTCCTCCCACGAGGGGCTGGACTTAATCTGCTGTTAACTGAGCGTAGCTTGATCGTACTTGACCGTAATCGCTTCTCGGAGGTTGACTGCTTGCCCACCCACCGTCGACGCGAGAGCAAGCCTTTGACTTCTGATCTCCTCGCACCACTCGACCTGGCGTTCTGGAACATCGAGTCCGCCCAGCACCCGATGCACCTGGGTGCCCTCGGCGTCTTCGCGGCCCACTCGCCGACCGCCGGCGCGCACGCCGCCGATCTGCTCGCGGCCCGCGCGGTCGCGGTGCCGGGGCTGCGCATGCGGATCCGAGACATGTGGCAGCCACTGGCCCCCCTCGCCTTCGGGAGCGCGGCCCGTGAGCCCGCGCCCGACTTCGAGCCGCTCGACCACGTTCGGCTGCACGCGCCCACCGCGGACTTCCAGGCGGTCGCGGGGCGGCTGATGGAACGGCCGCTGCAGCGCGGCCGGCCGCCGTGGGAGGCGCACGTCCTGCCCGGCGAGGACGGCGTGTCGTTCGCCGTGCTCTTCAAGTTCCACCACGCGCTGGCCGACGGGCTCAGGGCGCTGATGCTCGCGGCCGCCATCATGGACCCGATGGACATGCCGGAGCCCCGCCCGCGCCCCGCCGAGCCGCCCCGCGGGCTCTTCCCGGACGTGCGCCGGCTGCCGGGCCTGGTCCGCGGCACCCTCTCCGACGTGGGCCGCGCCCTCGACATCGGCACCTCCGTCGCCCGCGCGACCCTGGGCGTACGCTCCTCGCCCGCTCTGACCTCCGAGCCCACCGGCACCCGGCGCACCGCCGGCGTGGTCCTCGACCTCGACGACGTGCACCGCGTGCGCAAGTCCGTCGGCGGCACCGTCAACGACGTCCTGATCGCCGTCGTCGCGGGCGCCCTGCGCAACTGGCTCGACGAACGCGGCGACGGCAGCGAGGGGGTCGCGCCCCGCGCCCTGATCCCCGTCTCCAAGCGCCGCCCGCGCACCGCGCACCCACAGGGCAACCGGCTCTCCGGCTACCTGATACGGCTCCCCGTCGACGACCCGGACCCGCTCGGACGGCTGCGGGCGGTGCGTACGGCCATGGACCGCAACAAGGACGCGGGGCCCAACCGGGGAGCGGGCGCCGTCGCGCTGCTCGCCGACCACGTGCCGCCGCTCGGGCACCGGCTCGGCGGGCCCGTCGTCGGCCAGGCGGCCCGGCTGCTGTTCGACATCCTCGTCACCAGCGTGCCGCTGCCCAGCCTCGGCCTGAAGCTCGGCGGCTGCCCGCTCGCCGAGGTCTATCCGTTCGCACCGCTGGCCCGCGGGCAGGCGCTGGCGGTCGCCGTGTCGACGTACCGCGGGCGGGTCCACTACGGGCTGGTCGCCGACGCGAAGGCCGTACCGGACCTCGATCTGCTGGCCCGTGCGCTGTCCGAGGAGGTGGAGACGCTGAACGCCGCCTGCCGCTCCTGACGGCCGATGATCACCTCGGGTTTGGTGCCGCGCACCATTGCTCCGTAAAATTCCGCCTTCGAAAGCGAGCGCGGTTCGAACGCGGCGCACAACCCGAGGAACGGCAACGGCGATGACGGTGACAGAGGACGGCCAGGCGGCTCTCGCCGTGGACACGGCAGAGGACGACCGGGCGACTTCCGCCGTCGACGCGGCAGAGGTCCCGTACGGGCCCGGCATCGACCCCGAGCGGCTGGCCGTCTGCCTCAGCGTGCTCGACGAACTCGAGAAGATCGAGGTCGACCACCCCGACGCCATCGCGGTGCGGCGCGCCACCGCGGGCGTCTACCGCACGGTCAAGCAGCGCCGCCGCCAGGAGCGCCGGGCCGCCAAGACCGCGCACGACAAGGCGGTCACCGAGGCCACCGCGACCGGCTCCGCCCAGCGCATCGACGACGAGACGGAGGGCATCCTGCCCTCGTCCGTGACCGAGGCCGGCGAGATCGCGGGGATACTCCAGCGCCCGCGCTCCTGCTACATCTGCAAGTCGCGGTACGTCGAGGTCGACTACTTCTACCACCAGCTCTGCCAGAACTGCGCCGCTGAGAACCGCGCCCGCCGCGACGCCCGCGCCGACCTCACCGGCAAGCGCGCGCTGCTCACCGGCGGCCGCGCCAAGATCGGCATGTACATCGCGCTCAGGCTGCTGCGCGACGGCGCGCACACCACGATCACCACGCGCTTCCCGAACGACGCGATCCGCCGCTTCAAGGCCATGCCCGACAGCGACGAGTGGATCGGCCGGCTGAAGATCGTCGGCATCGACCTCCGTGACCCCGCCCAGGTCGTCGCGCTCGCCGACTCGGTCGCCGCCGAGGGCCCGCTCGACATCCTGATCAACAACGCGGCCCAGACCGTACGCCGCTCTCCGGGCGCCTACAGCGAGCTGCTCGCCGCCGAGTCCGGCCCGCTGCCCGCCGGTGAGCTGCCGCCCGCCGAGGTGATCGGCACCTTCGGCTCCGGCGCCGTGGCCGCGCTCCCGGTCGCCGGGGGCGGCGCGCTGACCGCGCAGGACGTCACCGACCTGGCCCTGGTGTCCGGCTCGGCGTCTCTGGAGCGGATCGCGGCCGGTACGGCGATCGACGCCGGCGGGCTCGTCCCCGACCTGCACGACACCAACAGCTGGATCCAGTCCGTGGAGGAGGTCACGCCGGTCGAGCTCCTGGAGGTCCAGCTCTGCAACTCCACCGCGCCGTTCATCCTCATCAGCCGACTGCGCGCGGCCATGGCGGCCGCCGACGCCAAGCGCACGTACATCGTGAACGTCTCCGCGATGGAGGGCGTCTTCAACCGCGGCTACAAGGGAGCGGGCCACCCGCACACCAACATGGCCAAGGCGGCCCTGAACATGCTCACGCGCACCAGCGCCCAGGAGATGTTCGAGAAGGACCGCATCCTGATGACCGCCGTCGACACCGGCTGGATCACCGACGAGCGCCCGCACCCCGACAAGATGCGCCTCGCCGACGCGGGCTTCCACGCCCCGCTCGACCTCATCGACGGCGCGGCCCGCGTGTACGACCCGATCGTGCGCGGCGAGCAGGGCGAGGACCTCTACGGCGTCTTCCTGAAGGACTACGCGCCCGGCAAGTGGTGAGCCCGGGAGGGAGGCACGGGGCGCGCGTGCGTTCCGTGCTCCCCTCGTGCGCCCTTGCGTACAACCCGTAATGCCGCCACTCTCTGGTTCCTGACGACGCTTCAGGACTGCCGAGTAGCATGGCGCCCATGACCGAGTTGTTCGCGTTCATCGACGACGCCATGTCCAGCTCGCACGACCCGGAAAAGATCATCGTGGCGGTATGCGAAGACGGCTGGCTGCGCGAGCATCTGATGGCAGCGGCAAAGGACAGGGCACTTCTTTCCGACACTCTGTGCTATCGGCATCCAAACGGTTTCTACAAAATGAAGCTGCTTTCCGCGGGCGCTGATTCATGGGCCCTGCGGATTCACGTCTGGGACGGTCCCGTGGCGCAGTCCGATGTGCACGACCACCGGTGGGACTTCTCCTCCTACATCGTCTCCGGCGAGCTGCTCGAATCGCAGTTCTCCCTTGACCGCGACGCGGGTTCGACGCCCGTCTTCGCATTGGCGAAGCGAGCGTCGTCGGGCGAGTACCGGTACACGCCCGACGGAGTGGGACGCCTGAGCGAGACGTCCCGCACCCGGCGCGCCGCGGGCGAGTCGTACACCCTCGACCACCGCGTCCTGCACCGCGCCGATCCCGCCGACGGATACCCCGTCGTCACGGCCGTTCTGCAGGGCAGGGACCTGAGGCGCAGCACCACCGTCGTCCCCGCCGTCGAGCGCGCCGAGTCGACCACGGTCGTCCGGCTCGGCTCCCGGGACGTCGCGGATCTCATGGAATGGGTGGCAGAAAGGCTGGTCGCATGACCACGTCCGCTTCCGGTGGTGTCGACGGCGTCCGAATATTCGCCAAGTACGCGCGGTTATGGGCCGTCATCGTGATGCTGGCGTCCACCGTGGTGGGGGTTCTGCTCACTTTGTGGGGCGTTTTCTTCGACCTGGACAAGGATCTCTCGACCGCCCTCGCGGCGATCGGGGAATCCGTCATCGCCTCGGTCCTCGTCTATGTGATGGTGTCGCTGTTCCTCGATCCCGTGCGACAGCGGCTGCAGGCCCAGGAACTCGCCGGCTATGCGATCGACGTCGCCCACTCCCAGTTCCAGGAGCGTTTCGAGGCCTCTTTGCCGAGCGGAGTCTTCGAGTCGGCCGATGTGCCCAAACTTGCTTTCCGCGAGGCGTTCGAGGCACTGCTCGTCACGTCCACGCGGTACGACAGCAAGGGCTCGGCCGCTGAGTTCGCCACCTTTCGCCTGGCCCTGGGCAGCCGGAAGCGTGCCTTTCGCCGACTGGACCAGATCAGACTCTGCATCCTCGATCCGCGTGCCGAGGAATGCCTGCGGGCCCATGTGATCATGCGTCAGCGCGAACAGCGTGGCAACAGAGCGCAGGAGACCATCGAGCAGGGCATCGAGGCGCTGCGCCGACAGGTCTTCATCTCCCTCACCGCCCTGCACGATCTGCGCGCCTCCCTCCCGACCCATGTCTATCTCCACCGTGACCTGCCGTTCTTCCGGTGCGAGATGTTCGACGGCGGCATGTTCCTCACGTACAACCTCGACGGCACGGAGTACCCCGAGAACCTGCAGTTCTCCTCGCGGACCCGCCCCTACCGCGCCTACCACACGGGTCTCGACATGACGCGGCGGTTCGCCTCGAAGGAGATCCGTTTCGGCTCGGAGTCGGCGCTCGGCGTCGACTCGGATCCGCGCTTCCTCGACCTGCTCGCGGAACTGGGCTGCCGGACGCCGCTGGAGGAACTGCGCGCGGACCGGGACGAGCGGTTCCGGCGATTCAGCGCACAGTTGCGGGAGGCGGGGATCGACGAGGGGGACATCTTCTGACGGCCCGGGCTCCGCGACGGCTCAGCGGTGCGACGGCTCAGCGGCGGGTGAACGTGCCCAGGCCGTCCTGGTCCCAGGCCTCGACGGTCACCTTCGACGCCGTGTCGCCGCTCGAACCTCCGGATTCGGCGTCGACCTTGAACGTGACCCCGGACAGCCCGGTCGCGTTCTCCCCGACCGTCCGGAAGCTGAACGTGTCGCCGTCGAAGTGGGTGAGCCGGAACGCCATGTGCTTCGGGCCCACGCGCATGGTGAGCCCGTCCTGGCCGGCGGTGACGGTGAGCGGACCGTAGAAGTCGTTGTCGTACGTGCCCGTGTACGCGTCGTCGGACCGGGCGGCGGCCGCGTTCCGCGGGGTCTTGGTGTAGTCGGTGGGGGAGCGGCCCTGCGCCTCCTGCTGTTGGTACACCTGGTCGACCAGCGTGAGCCAGTCGGCCGTGGGCTTCCCGTACTGGGCCGTGTCGAAGAAGTCCAGCGCGACGGAGTCGGCGAGTCCCACCGGTGCCCCGTTGGTGAGCACGGCGATGCCGAGCTGCTCGCCGGGCAGCATCGTCACATTGGTGTTCGCGCCGAGTTCGAAGGCGCCGGAGTGGCTCAGGCGCAGTCGGCCCTGGTCGTCGTAGCTCACGTTCCAGCCGAGGCCGTAGAAGCCGGCGCGGCCCGCCGGGGCGCGCGGAGGCTGGGCGACGATCTCGGGCAGGTGCGTGCGCTCCAGAGGGGCGGCGGCGATGATCTGCCTGCCGTCGAGCTTCCCGTTCGCGAGCTGCAGACGTATCCAGGTGCCCATGTCGCGTGCCGTGGAGCTCGCGCCGCCCGCGGGCGACTGGGCGTCGGCGTCACGCACGTACTTCGCCTGCCAGGTGCCGTCCGCGGCCTTCACATGAGTGACGGCCTTGTCCTCCGCCTTGTCGTAGTCGGCGAAGCGGGAACTGGTGGAGTTCATGCCGGCGGGGCCGTAGAGCGTGTCCTCGGCCAGCTTCTCCCACGTCGTGTCCTTGACGTTCGCGGCCGCCTGGCCCGCGGCGGTGACCCCGTAGTTCGTGTACGCGTAGCTCGCGCGGAACGGGGTCAGCGGCTCGTACCGCAGATGGTCCAGGATGTACGTCCGGTCGTAGCCGAGGTCCTCCAGGAGGTCACCGGCGTGGTCGGGCAGACCGCTGCGGTGCGAGAAGAGGTCGGCGTACGTCACGTGCTCGGTGACCCAGGGGTCCTTGAGCGCGAAGCCGGGCAGATGTCCCGCGACGGGGTCGTCCCAGGTGATGGCCTTGCTGCCGACGACACCCGCGACCACGGTCGAGGACAGCGGCTTGGACAGGGACGCCAGCTCGAAGACCGTGTCCGGGTCGACGGAAGCGGACTGTCCCACGTGGCGCTCGCCGAAGCCCTTCAGATAGACGACGCGGTCCTTGTAGACCACGACGACGGCGACGCCCGGAACGCCGGTCTTCTTCATGCCGTTCTGGACGATGCCGTCGAGCTTGCCTACGGCGTCGTCCACCTTCGCCCGGGTGAGCTGCGGTGGCGGCTGGGGCGGCGGGGCCGCGGCCGAGGCGGATCCGGAGGCGGCGTAGCCCGCGGAGAGCAGGCAAGCCACAGCCGCTGCCGTGAGCGCCGTCCTTCTGCGGTGTCTCGCCTGTCGCCCGACACCCATGAGCACATTGAACGCGCGGTCGCGGTCTTTGTCCTGTGGAGTCGGGGCTTCAGGACGTGGTCCCGCGGGGTCGGGGGCTCCAGGACGTGGTCCCGCGGGGTCGGCCGGACGTCGTCCGCGGGGACGGCGGTGCCTCTAGGCGTCCGGTGTCCGGGTCCGCAGACGCTCCTGGACACCGTGGCCGGGGGAGGCCGTGTACGCGGCCCTGACCCGGGTGCCCCCGTCGACCAGCAGATCGGCGCCGGTGACCCACTCGGCCGCGTCCGAGGCCAGCCACGCCACGGCCCGGGCGATGTCCTCGGGCCTACCGAGGCGACCCAGGGGGAGTCCGGCGCCCAGCTCGTCCTCGGAGTGCTCCCAGACGAAGCGGGCCATCTCGGTGCGGACGAGGCCGGGGGAGACGGAGTTGACCCGCACCTTCGGGGCCAGCTCGCCCGCGAGCTGCTGGGTCAGATGCAGCAGGGCGGCCTTGCTGGTGCCGTACGCACCCACCTGGGGGCCGACGTGCCCAGCGCCCTCCGTACACACGTTCACCACCGCGCCGCCGTGCTCGGCCATCCACGCCCGCCACACGCACTGCACCAGCCGCAGCGGTGCCTCGACGTTGACCGTGAAGGCCTCGCGCCAGCGGTCCGGGTCGGCGTCCATGAGGGGGCCGTAGGGCTGGTTGGTCGCCGCGTTGTTCACCACGACGTCGATGCGCCCGAACTCCCGCAGCGCCAGCTCGGCCAGCTCCCGCGGATGCGCGGGGTCGGCGACCGAACCCGCGAGCCCGATGCCGCCGACCCGCTCGGCGGCCCGGGCCACCCCGTCCGGATCCCGAGCGGTCACGCACACCCGCGCTCCCGCGTCGGCCAGCGCCTCTGCGACGGCGAGGCCGATCCCGCGCGAGGCCCCGGTGACGATGGCGGCCCTGCCCTCGAGCCCGTTCGGCGACGTCATCCGCGTACGGTCTCATGACGGACCGTCAGCCAACAGCCCCCAGCCGTCCGTCAGTGTTCACAGCCCCACCAGTGAACGCCGTCAGTCGACAGCCCCGAGTCGCGAATGCTGGGCCGCCACCAGCTCCAGGACCGTGCGCCAGTCCTCCATGACCCCGGCGTCCAGGCCGACGACCTTGCCCGCGTCGTCGGCCTGCCGCAGCGTGACCGCGTCCTCCGCGAGCGGATCGTGCTCGAACGCGGCCGCCTCCCACGGTGTCATGGCGCCGCCCTGCACGGTCAGGGTGAACGCGCTCTGCGGGGACAGCCCGCGGCCCGGCGACGTCGTCGCCAGAGAGCGCTTCGCCGCCACGTGCAGTCGTACGAGGCGGGAGACCCGTTCGCCGAGCAGGGGCCGTACCGCGTCGGCGGCGTGGTCGGCGTGCCCGGCGTCGTCGCCCGGCCTGAGCAGATGCCCTATGTCGTGCACCAGGCCCGCCACCTGGAGTTCCTTGTCGCTGGGATGACCGCGGCGCAGCAGCGCGGCGGTCTGCAGTGCGTGATCGTGCAGATCGACCGGGTCTCCACTGCGGTCCGGGGTGTCCCAGGCGCCCCGGCAGGCGTGCAGCAGATCCATCAGCTCCTCGACGCTGCGCAGCTCCATGCGTCAGTCCTCCCGCGAGAAAAGCCGTTGACGAGCGTCAGCAGATCATGGCTGCCTTGCGAATCGGCCAACGGGACCTGAACTGCACACCCGTGTTCAGTGGTGGCCGTGCCGGTCCGCCGGTTCCTGGGCGCCGCCCATCATCCGCATCATGGCGAGCCCTCCCGTCCGCAGGAATCGCCACACCAGAGCCGCCGCCACCAGCAGAAAGGCGATGTTCAGCCAGGTCGTGTAGTTCCAGGTGACACCCTCCATGGGGATCTGCGCGTCGGCCTGGTCGGGGATGAGCCCGAGGCCGCCGAAGACGAACTCCACGACGTATCCGGCCAGCACCATGGCCGTATAGAAGGTGACCAGCAGGAAGGCGGTCATGCGCGCCCCGTAGTACTTCCGGTAGATGTTCAGGATCGGCAGGATCAGCAGGTCCGCGAAGATGAACGCGACCACGCCGCCGAAGCTGATGCCGCCCTTCCAGAGGACCACGGCCAGCGGTACGTTCCCGATGGAACAGACGAACGAGGCGATGGCCACCAGCGGCCCGACGAGCGGGCCGATCAGCTTCGCGGCCAGCGGATGCCCGTCCAGGAAGAGGGAGCCCCAGAACGCGTCCGGCACCCAGGCCGCGATCGCGCCCGCGATCAGCAGACCGATCACCAGGTCGCGCAGGATCGCCGCCCACTCCATGACGAAGACGCGCGCGACCGAGGTGTAGCCGTCGGCGGACAGCAGCCGTCGCACGAACGGCCCGTCCCGACGGACTGACATGTCCATCGCCGCATGCCCTTCCATGGATCCGGCGATCCCCTGCTCCGCCTGCTCCCGGGCCTGCCCCAGCAGCCGCTCATGCAGGAAGAGCCGGAAGAGCACGGCCAGCAGCATGATCATGACCGGTCCGCCGACGAATTCCGCGAGAGTGAACTGCCAGCCCATCAACAGGGCGAGGAGGACGCCGAGTTCGATCACCAAGTTGGTCGAGGCGATCTCGAAACCCATCGCCGCCGTGAAGTGCGCGCCCTTGCGGAACAGTGAGCGCGCGAGCGCGACGGCCGCGTACGAGCAGGACGAGGACGCCGCCCCGAGCCCGGCGGCCAGCGCGAGCGTCCGGGGCCGGTCGTCGCCGAGCAGTCGCACGATCGTCGCCCGGCGCACCACCGCCTGGACGACGGCGGACAGCGCGAAGCCGAGGATCAGCGCCCAGGTGATCTCCCAGGTCATCGATCCCGTCAAGGACAGTGCGTGCAGGATCGCGTCCATCGGCTCCGTTCTCTCGGTTCGACTCTCTCCCGGTCCGTGGGATCAGGCATGACCCGTGGCCGCTTCAGTGACCCTGCCCACAGTCGATATTGAGCCGAATGGGTGGCGTCGAAGAGGGCATCGTGTTTCAAATCGCCGCAGATCGGGGCCTGATGGGCGCTGAACGACTTGCGACAGTAACCTCTTGTTTTCAGCCCCATCGAGCGGGCACCCGCTCATTTGGTTACCCTGTATCAGACGGACAGCCTTTCTGGGTTCCACCCACACCCATGGTCCGTCCCGGGACAAGCCGGTCACCACGGCCTGCTCTCAGACGAGTTACCGGCGCCACCGCGTCCCTAACTGCCTTCGACTCAAACCCGAGCGGACGTCAGGCGACCGGAGCAGACCGGGCCAGACGTCCCGAGGGTGACCCGACACATAAGGAGTGCGCGGTGACACCGGAGAAGACGAATCGCGATCAGCGCCCCAAGGAACGCACGGAGCGCGCGGGCCGTGGGCCCGAGAAGAAGCTCGGCAGCCTGGACGTATGGGCCAGGTCCGCCCCGATCCGCCTCGCGGGTTACGAGGACGACCTCGCCGAGCCCCACATCCTGCCCAGCGTCGACTGACCCGAGCGGGAACCATCGCGATCGACCTCCGGCAGGACCCATCGCGATCGCCGATCGGCATGGGCGTGTCAGACTCACGTCCATGCTGATCAGAGAAGCCGCGGCCGACGACTGGCCGCGGATTTGGCCTTTCTGGCACCGGATCGTCGCGGCCCGCGAGACCTACGCCTGGGACCCGGACACCTCCGAGGAAGCCGCCCGCGCCCTGTGGATGGGCCCGGGCAAGCGGGTGTACGTCGCCGAGGACGACACCGGAGCGATCGTCGGCTCCGCCTACGTCACCTCGAACTACGGCGGTCCCGCCGCCCGCATCGCCAACGCCGGATTCATGGTCGACCCGGACCGCTCCGGACAGGGCATCGGCCGTGCGCTCGCCGAGCACATCCTCGCCGCGGCCAGGGCCGACGGCTACCGGGGCATGGTGTTCAACGCCGTCGTGGAGACCAACCCGGCCGTCCAGCTGTGGACAGCGCTCGGCTTCACGATCCTCGGCACCGTGCCGGAGGCGTACGAGCACCCACGGCACGGGCTGGTGGGGCTGCACATCATGTACCAGGCGCTGTGACCGAGTTGAGCGAGGGTCTCTGGCCGGCTCTCGCCGCGAGTGGTGCCGTTCTCTAGTCGAGTGGTGCCGTACGCCGCCATGGGTGCAGTTCCTCCAGCTGTCCCGCCACTTCGAGGAGAACCGACTCGGAGCCGGGACGGCCGACGAGTTGGACGGCGCAGGGGGCGCCGCTCGGCAGCGTCCCGAACGGCACCGACATCGCGGGCCAGCCGGTCAGGTTCCACGGCGGAGTCATGGGCGAGTAGTTCGTGTTGGCCACCAGGTTGCGCAGCCAGCCCCGCTCGTGCCAGGCCGCGGCGGCGGGACCGCGCCGGGCGAGCGCCGGGGTGAGCAGCACGTCGTGCTCTTCGAAGAACGGCTCCAGGCGCGCCCGCAGCTGCTCGCGGCGCTCGCCCTTGCGGATGCCGACCAGGAAGCGGCGACCGACGGCGGCGTGCACGCGGGTGCGCCGGGTGAGCCGGCGCGGGTCGAGCTCCTCGGCGTCCACCGCGGTGCCCGCCGTCCAGTGCGCGAGCGAGGTCGTGCTCAGCCAGAGCGGGTATGGCGGGTCGGAGGGGCGCACGTGGTGGCCCGCGCCGGCCAGCAGTTCGGCCGCCTCCCGTGCGGCGGTCGTATACGGACGGCTGACGCTCACGCCGACGAGGGGGCTGCGCTCGGAGAGGGCGACCTTCCGGGTGACGGTCTCCGAGGGAGGTATCACCTCGGTGTCCGCGAGGATCGAGAACATCAGCCGGGCGTCCTCGACCGAGGTCGCGAGCGGACCGTTCTCCGACATGCCGAACCAGTCGCCGTGACCGATGCCGGCCGGGACCACGCCGTAGCCGGGCTTCAGGGTGACCAGACCGCAGTTGGCGGCCGGGATGCGCAGGGAGCCCATCCCGTCGTTGCCGAGCGCGATCGGCACCATCCCGGCGGAGACCGCGGCCGCGCTGCCGCCCGACGAACCGCCCGCCGTGCGGGAGAGGTCCCACGGGTTGCGGGCGATGCCGTGCACGCCGTCCGTGGTGCCGAAGACGCAGAGCTCGGGCACGTTCGTCAGGCCCACGACCACGGCGCCCGCCGCGCGCAGCCGGGCCACGGTCACATGGTCGTGGTCGGCGGGCGTGTCGGGGGTCGCGGCGGAGCCGTTGCGGTTCGACTCGCCGCGCACCGGCAGGTTGTCCTTGACCGCCACGGGCACCCCGGCGAGCGGGAGTTCGCCGAGATCCTTGGTGGCCAACTCGTCGGCCTCCGCCAGGGCCGCCTGTGCCCGCAGGGTGCGAAAGGCGCCGACGCGGCTGTCGAGCCGCTCGATCCGCGCGAGGTGTTCGGCCACCACTTCGCGGGGCGTGACCCGCTTCTCGCGTACGGCTGTGGCGATCTCGGCGGCGGTCCGGCCGACCCAGGTGGTCACGGGCGCTCCTTGTCGTCCTCGGTCCTGCTCCGTCGTACTCGTGAGTAGTACGGGAGCACTCTGCCCGGAGGTGGGGTGCCGCGTCGAGGCCTGGAGGCGGGCTGCCGCGTCGAGGCCCGGAGGTCGGCTGCCGCTGTCCGTCTCAGTCGATCGTGTGCAGGGCGAGCCGGTGACCTGGGACGCCCGTGATCAACTGAGACGAGATCCAGGCTCTGTCTCAGTTGATCGTGGGCACCTGTGTTCTATCTCCAAGGATCTGGTCCCCCGTCTCAGGTGATCTGGCCCTCTTCTTTCTGGTCTGGCCTCGGGAAGAGCCTCCGTACTCAGCTGACGGGCGGGCGGCGATCGGTCCAGGGGTGTGCGAGTTCGAGGGTGCGAGACACCTGGAGCAGGAGGTCTTCCCGCCACGGTGCGGCGACGATCTGGACGCCGACGGGCAGGCCGGTGGCATCGTCGTGGTGGATGGGGAGGGAGATCGCCGGTTGGCCTGTCACGTTGAACACGGACGTGAACACCCCCATCGGGTAGCTGTTCAGCAGTGCCCTCAGGGGATCGTCGTCGATGCCTGCCCGCCAGGCACCGACGAGCGGCGGGAGGCACGCCATCGTGGGCGTGACCAGGAGGTCGAAGCCGGCGAGGAAGCCTTCGACGATGCGCCGCGACAACTGTTGGGTCTTCCTCACCCCTTCTGCGTAGGACCACGAGTCGATCGATCGTGCCGCGTCACGCAGGGCACGATTGTGGGGCTGGACACGGTCCGGGTCCGCGAGCGCGATCCCGCTGCCGCCGACGTTCCAGATGGTCGTGAACGCCGCCACCAGCTCGTCGGTCGGGGGGAGCGGAAGGAGAGTGTCGACGAAGTCGTGACCGGCCGATTCGAGCGTCCGAAGAGTGACGGTGACGGCTTCAGTACACGCCGGGTGCACGTGTATCCCGTCGATCGGGGAGTCGGTGAGCGCACCGATCCGCAGCCCGGTCGGCATGTCCGTCTTCATCGCGGTGGCGAAGGACCTGTGCGGGGCCGGGGGTGACCACCACGCGGCCGGATCATGGCGTGCGAGCACATCGAGGGCGGCCGCGGTGTCTGCCACCGTGCGGGTGAGCACGCCGCTGGTGGCGAGACCTTCTACGTTGACGGTCGCGTTGGTGACCAGGCCACGGGTGGGTTTGAGCCCGACGAGGCCGTTGCACGACGCGGGGATGCGGATCGACCCGCCACCGTCTTCGGCGTGGGCGATGGGCGCCATCCCGGCGGCGACGGCAGCGCCCGCTCCGCTCGACGACCCGCCCGGCGTGCGATCCGGGTCCCACGGGCTGCGCGAGATGCCCAGGGCTTCGTTCTCGGTGAAGGGCAGGGCACCGAACTCGGAGGTGGTGGTCTTGCCGAGCAGGATGAACCCCGCGTCCACGAACCGTTGCACGACCGGGTCCGATGCTGCGGCCGGCGCCTGCCCGGCGCCGGCGGACCCATGGGTGGTGGGCCATCCGGCCACGTCAAGCAGGTCCTTGATCGGCAGCGGGACGCCGTGGAACGGCGGGAGGTCTTCGGCCGACGGGGTCCGCGCTATGGCATCAGCCGCGGCAGACGCGGCTTTGCGGACGTCGTCGTCGGCCCGGTGGCAGAAGGCGTTCAGCCGGGGGTCGAGCTCGTCCATCCGCTCGAGATAGCAATCGGCCACCTCGACCGGGCTCACCTCCTTTCGGCGTATGGCTGCGGCGAGTTCGACGGCCGGCGTGAACGGGTCAATCGGCGAGTGCATCACGAGCGGTCCTTTCTGGTCCGCGGTGCTTACGGAAGCCGTCAGTGTCGTCGCGTCTCCGGCATCGCGTCTTGGATGAATGTCGCGTAGCTTGCCGACATGCGATCCGCCGATTCGGCTCATGACGCTGCGGCGGTGTGGGACATCGCCACCCCGTCGCGGCCCGGCCTGCTGCCAGGGGTCAGCATGGCCGGATTCCGCGCTCGTACCACGGAGTTCGTCGACCTGGACGTTGTCCCGTATCCGGCTGTCACGGTGGCCGTCGACTTGGGCGATGAGCTGCTCGCCGTCGACGACATCAGCGGCCGCCGGCAGAACGGCAGTGTCGTCGTCGGACTCGTGCCCAGCGGCGTTCGAGGGCGCGGGCGTGACATCGAGTGCCTGCAGGTACGGCTGTCACCGCTGGTCGCGCACGCGGTGCTGGGCGTCTCTTCGGAGTTGGGCGGGATGGTGGTCTCCCTCGATGACCTTTGGGGCCGCGATGCCGTGCGAACCCAAGAGCAACTGCGCGCTGCCGGGTCATGGGACGACCGGTTCGCGATCGCGGAGGCGGCGCTCGTTCGACGACACGAGGCAGGCCGAGCGATCGAGCCTGAAGTCGCCTTCGTGTGGGGGCAGATGGTGACGAACCGGGGAGGGGTTCGGGTCGAGCGGCTGGCAGCCGAGGTCGGCTGGAGCCGTAAGCGTCTGTGGTCCCGATTCCGAGCCCAGATCGGTCTCAACCCCAAGCGCGCTGCTCAGCTTGTCCGTTTCGACCACGCGGCCCACCGTCTGGCCGCGGGTCACAGCGCCGCACGGGTGGCGGCGGAGATCGGCTACGTCGACCAGTCCCACCTCCATCGGGATGTCATGGCCTTCGCCGGTGTGACGCCCACGGCCGTTGCGGTCGCGCCGTGGCTTGCGGTCGACGACGTCGCGTGGGCCGCCCCCGAATACCTGTCCACAACTTGACCGACGGTCTGCACCCGGTAGGCGTGAGGCCGGTGGTGGTGGGGGCCACGGGGGAACATTTCTCCAAGACGCCCGGCAGTTGAGGTCGTGACACTGCGCGTATGTCAAAGAACAGGGATGACTCCCCACTGCCGCGCCTTCAGCGGCCGCGGTACGGCGTTGACGCTCCAGCGTTCGCGGCGGTACTCGGCGCCGCCGGCACGGCCTGCTGCCTGGCCGCCGGCCGGTGGCGGCCGGGACGGAACGCGATGCTGACTGCGGGGACGGTACTGCTTGCCCACACCGGCATTTACCTGCACACCACACTCCACGGCAAGCTGCGCATCTGGAGGCGGGAGCTGGACCAGGCCGACTTGAAGGGTAACGAGCAGCTGCTGGACCTGGGCTGCGGTCGCGGCGCGGTGCTGATCGAGGCGGCCAGGCGGCTGCCGACGGGACACGCCGTGGGCGTGGACCTGTGGTCCGGAAAGGACCAGAACGGCAACCGGCCCGAAGTCACGCTCGCCAACGCCGCTGCGGCAGGGGTCGCCGACCGGGTGGAAGTACATACGGCCGACATGACCGCGTTGCCGTTCGCGGACGGCTCCTTCGACGTCGTGACGAGCGCGCTGGCGATCCACAACATCCCGTCGCCCGAGGGGCAATACCGCGCGGTGGACGAGGCCATGCGGGTGCTGCGCCCGGGCGGGCAGTTGCTCGTCGCCGACTTCTGGCCCATGGCCAGGAAGTACGCCGCGCACATCGGCCAGGGCACGCTGCGCGGACTCGGCCCCGGGTACTGGTACGGCGGCCCGTGGCTCGGCGTCACACTGCTGCATGCCGTCAAGGGGCGCTGAGCATGTTGCACAACTCCTGAGCTGGGCCTCTCCCCGGCATGGCCGGGGGGGTTAGGGCTGACCGCGTGCGGGCGGGGGCACCTGCGGGCCAGCCAGATCAACGGCTGCAGCCCGTGCGTATCTGCCGGGGTCGAGTCGGCGAAGAAGAAGGGTGAGACCGATGAGCGGCTGCACAACGTGGTCACGTGGCGCGAGACACCCTTCTTCAGCGAGGAGGAGCGGTCAGCGCTCGCGCTGACCGAGGCCGCCACCCGGCTCCAGGACGGCGCCCCGGGCGTGACCGACGAGATCTGGGACGCCGCCGCCGACCACTTCGACGAAAAGCAGCTCTCCGCGATCATCCTGAACATCGCGATGACCAACTTCTTCAACCGGATCAACCGCACGCTCCGGGAGCAGGCCGGCAAGACCTGGTGAGCTGGGCGGGGCGTCACCCGTCCGAGGGCCGCACCCTCCCGAAATCAAGGGATGACGCCCCGCCGGTCGAGACACCGAAATCACGAGCTGGACGACCCTGAAAGGAAGACCGCAGAACTTGCCAGGGGCCGCTCAGTAGTAGGGGAGGGGCAGGCGACAGGTGCGGAGGTCAGTCGCCGGCCGTTTGGTGAGGCGGCGGGTGGTCTCGTCGTGGAAGAGGATGCTGAGGATCTCCCACCTGTTGAAGTGAAGCGCCATGGTGTAGTCGCCGACACGATCTCGGACCCACTTGATGAGAGGGTCGGAGGCTCTTCTTGACTGCTGTCCGACCGCCGCCAGACCGGGTCCCGGGTCCGACCGCCGCCAGACCGGGTCCCGGGTCCGACCGCCGCCAGACCGGGTCCGACCGCTGCCAGATCGCGTCCGACTGCCGCCGGACCGCTGTTCTGCCGCTCAAGGGGTAGACGTCGCCGCGACGTCCACCCCTTGCGTTCTCACGCCCCGCAGGGCCCCGTACTGTCCCGCTCGATCAACCGCGGCACCGGCACCTGCACCGTCCGTGCCGGACCGCCGTCCAGCAGTGCGGTCAGTTCCCGCGCCGCCGTGCGCCCGAACTCCACGGTGTCGCGGGAGAGCGCGGACAGCCACGGCTTGACCATGCGGCACAGCGCGGAGTCCTCCCAGGCCACGACGGACACGTCACCCGGCACGGAGAAGCCCAGCTCCGTCGCGGCGGCGACCCCGGCGACGGCCATCACGTCGTTGTCGTAGACCAGCGCGGTCGGCGGTGTGCCGCTCTCCAGCACCCGGCGGGTGACGGCCGCGGCTTCCGCGTCCGAGTAGTCGGTCGGCACCGAGCGCACCTCGGCCAGACCCCGCCGCTCGGCCTCCGCGCGCAGGGTGCGGATCCGGCGCTCGGTGTGGGCGAGCCCCGGCAGGCCCGCGATGTGCACGATCCGACGGTGGCCGAGCGCGTACAGCTCGTCCACGACCGCGGCCATCGCGCCCGCGTCGTCCGCCCAGACGACGGAGAGCCCGGGATGCCGGGCGTCCGGCGCACCGCCGATGACCACGGCGGGCAGGCCCAGCTCGTCGAGCAGGTCGGGTCGCGGATCGTCGACGCGCGGGTCGACCGCCATCACGCCGTCCACGCGGTGCTCGGCCCACCAGCGCCGGTAGACCGCGCACTCGGCGTCCACGTCCTCGACCACCTGGAAGAGCAGACCGAGATGACGCTCCGCCAGCACTTCCTGGATGCCGGAGATCAGCTGGAGGAAGAACGAGTCCACGCCGAGTGTGTCGGCGGGGCGTGCCACGACCAGACCGACGGTGGCGGCTCCCTCGCCGGACAGCTGGCGGGCCGCCGTACTGGGCCGCCAGCCCAGCTGCTCGGCGACCCGGCGGACCCGGTCGCGGGTGACCTCGGAGACCCCGGGCCGGTCGTTGAGCGCGAAGGAGACCGCGCTCTCGGAGACCCCGGCGCGCCGCGCGATGTCCTTCATCGTCGGCCGGCGCGCGGGAGACCGCTTGGCTGGCACGTTGGCTCCCCATTTCTCCGAGCTGCTTCTCCGAGCCGCGCACTAATGCGCTTGAGTGGTAGAAGCCTAAAGCGCATTAGTCATGGTCCGCAAGTTCCCGCGCATACGGCTTTGACCTGCACTAATGCTGTGCAGATTCATTTAGCTGGAACGAATCCATTGACTTTCCCCGAGCGTGCCGGGCAAGGTCGCTGGCGCCACCACCCGCCGACGCCGCAAGGGAGCCGTGTCACCGTGCCCATACCCCGCAGAGCACTTGTCGCCGCCGCCGTCGCCCTCGTCCTGCCGCTGAGCGCCTGCGGCTCCGGTGACGACGGCGGCGGTTCGACGGACGCCTCCGGCAAGGTCGAGGGTGACATCACCTTCCAGACCTGGAACCTGAGGGCCAACTTCAAGCCGTACTTCGAGGGCGTGATCGCCGACTTCGAGAAGAAGTACCCGGGCACCCATGTGAAGTGGATCGACCAGCCCGCCGAGGGCTACGCCGACAAGATCAGCGCGGACGCGGCGGGCGGCACCCTGCCCGACGTCGTCAACGTCTCGCCGGACCTGGTCGCGCCGCTGGCCAAGGCGGGCCTCGCGCTCGACCTCGACAAGTCCGCCGCGAAGTACAAGAAGGAGTACCTGGACGGCGCCTGGGCCAGCCACCAGATACCGGGCATGACCGGGACGTACGCCTTCCCCTGGTACCTGAACACCGGGCCGCTCTTCTACAACAAGTCGCTCTTCAAGAAGGCCGGACTCGACGCCTCCAAGCCGCCGACGACGTACGACGAACTCTTCGCCGACGCCCTGCAGTTGGCGAAGAAGAGCAAGGGCAAGGTCGCGACGCTCGCCAACGTGCCCACCGTCGAGGACTTCGGCCGCTACGGCGTCGAGCTGATGAACAAGGAGGGCACCGGCTTCGCCTTCAACGATGCCAAGGGGGTCGAACTCCTCACCAAGTACAAGGAGTTGTACGACGCCAAGGCGCTCGACCCGCAGGCGCTGACCGCGACCCCGGAGTCGTCCGGCAAGAAGTTCCTCACCGAGGCCGTCGCCATGAACCCGGGCAGTGCCCTGGACCTGGGCAACTTCAAGAAGCAGGCGCCGAACCTGTACAAGGACATCGGCATCACGGACCAGATCACCAGCACCGGCAAGGTGAACATGTACGTGATGGGCGTGATGGTCAACTCGCGCACCAAGCACACGCCGGCCGCGGTCGCCTTCGCGCACTACGTCACCGACGCGCAGAACCAGATGTCGTTCGCCAAGAAGGTCGCGATCTTCCCGAGCACCGCCGGATCGCTCGACGACCCGTACTTCACCAAGGAGGACGGGACGGACGAGACGCGGGTGCGGATCGCCGCCGCCAAGTCCCTGAAGAACGCGGTGAATTACACACCGGTCCTGTTCAGCGAGCAGATGAAGACCGCGCTGCGCAACGAGGTCGCCAAGGCGCTCCAGGGCAAGGAGAGCCCCAAGGAAGCTCTTGACAACGCTGTCAAGGCCTGCGACCGGCTGCTCCAGCAGCAGGGCTGAACCACTATGGCGAGTTCTTCCGGCATCTCTGAGGGAGCCCGACGCGGGGCGCGGACGGCGCGCCCCGTTTCGCGGGTCCGGCGCCAACTGCCCACCAGTCCCTGGCTGTTCGCCGCCCCAGGGCTCCTGGTCGTAGGCGTCTTCATCCTCTATCCCTTCGTCTCCACGCTGGTCAACGCCTTCACCGACCGCCGGACCCTGATCCCCGGCAGGTTCGTGGGCCTGGCCAACTTCCGGGAGCTGCTGCACGACGAGATGTTCTGGATCGGGCTGCGCAACAGCGCGCTGTACGTCGTCGGGGTCGTCCCCGCGCTCGTGCTGCTGCCGCTGCTGCTCGCCCTGCTGGTCCAGAAGAACATCCCCGGCATCACCTTCTTCCGGTCGGCCTTCTATACCCCGGTCGTCGCGTCGATCGTCGTGGTCGGCCTGATCTGGGTGTGGCTGCTGGACGAACGCGGCCTGGTGAACGCGCTGTTGGAGGCGATCGGCGTCGGCAGGGTCGGCTTCCTCAGCGACCAGTGGCTGCTCCTGCTGAGCGCCATGGCCGTCACGGTCTGGAGAGGGCTCGGCTACTACATGATCATTTACCTGGCCGCGCTCGCCAACGTGCCGCGCGAGCTGCACGAGGCCGCGCAGGTGGACGGCGCGGGCGCGATACGTCGCTTCTTCACGGTGACCGTGCCCGCCGTCCGTTCCACGATGGTGCTGGTCGGCGCGCTCTCCTCGGTCTCCGCCTTCAAGGTGTTCTCCGAGGTCTACCTGATGGCGGGCCCGGACGGCGGTCCGGCGGGGGAGGACACCACCCTCGTGATGCTCGTCCAGCGCACGGGCACCGGGCTGACCGGCCGAGTCGGCTACGCCTCCGCCATCTCGGTCGTGGTCTTCCTCGTCACCGTCGTCCTGATGCTGCTGGTGCTGCGTGCCGACCGGAAGGAGGAGGCGTGAGCGTCATCGAGAAGGTACGACCGGTGGAGCGCCGGGAGGCGGCACCCGAACCCCGTCGGCGTCTCACCGACGAGCACGGCCGCCGCATCCGAGTGTGGGAACTCGCCCTGCGCTACCTGCTGTTGCTCGCCGTCCTCGCACTCACCGTCGGCCCGTTCCTGTGGCAGCTGTCGACCTCCCTCAAGGGACCGCACGAGGACATCTTCAGCTCGCCGCCCACGTTCCTGCCCGGCGACCCGACGCTCCACAATTACCAGCGCGTCGCCGACACCATCCCCGTCTGGGACTACGCCGTCAACTCGCTCAAGGTCGCGGCCGCCAACGTCGTGACGAACTGCGTCGGTGCGGCGCTCGCGGGGTATGCGCTCGCCCGTCTGAAGTACCGCGGCCGGCGCGTCGCCACCCTCGTCTTCATCCTGGCGATGCTCGTCCCCGCGGAGAGCATCATCATCGCCCAGTTCACGACCATGCGGGAACTCGGCCTCAACAACACGCTCATCGGGGTCGTCCTGCCCGCCTGCGTCAGCGCGATGAACGTACTGCTGATGCGCAACGCCTTCCTCAACCTGCCCTACGAGATCGAGGAGGCCGCCTTCGTCGACGGGGCGAACGCCTGGCAGCGGTTCCTGCGGATCGCGCTGCCGTCGGTGAAGGGCACGCTCGCCGTGGTCGCGATCTTCGCGTTCATGGGCGCCTGGGACGACTTCCTGTGGCCGCTGATCGTGCTGAGCGACCCGTCGAAGTTCACCCTGACCATCGGACTCAACTATCTGCACGGCACCTTCGCCAACGACGAACGGCTCGTCGCCGCGGGCACGATCATCGCCGTGGCACCGCTGATCGCTCTCTTCGCCTGTCTCCAGCGGTACTTCTTCCGCGGCGTGGGCGAGGGCGCCGTGAAGGGCTGAACTCCCGCCATCCCGATTCGCTTCGCAAGGACCCCCGCATGCCTGCTGCCGTGCGCTTCGGCGTCAACTACACCCCGAGCCAGGGCTGGTTCCACCACTGGCTCGACTTCGACCTCGACGCGGTACGCGCCGATCTCGACTCGATCGCCGCGCTCGGCCTGGACCACATCCGGGTCTTCCCGCTGTGGCCCTACTTCCAGCCCAACCGCACACTGATCCGCCCGCGCGCCGTCGAACAGCTCGTCGCGCTCGCCGACGCGGCCGCTGAACGCGGGCTCGACATCAACGTGGACGGACTGCAAGGACACTTGTCGAGCTTCGACTTCCTGCCCGCGTGGACGCAGACCTGGCACCGGCGGAACATCTTCACCGATCCGGAGGTGGTCGAGGGGGAGGCCGCGTACCTGCGCACCCTGGCCGCCGCGCTCGCCGACCGGCCGAACTTCATCGGCATGACCATCGGCAACGAGGTCAACCAGTTCGCGGCCGGACCGCACCCCGACCCGGACCGCATCACACCCGAGCAGGCGGAGGCATGGCTTCGGCGCCTGCTCGCCGCCTGCGCGCAGGGCGCCCCGGGCAAGCTGCATCTGCACGCCTCCTACGACGCCGCCTGGTACCAGGACGACCAGCCGTTCACGCCTGAGCACGCGGCCCGGCTCGGCGCGGTCACCGCCGTGCACTCGTGGGTGTTCAACGGGACGGCGCAGCGGCACGGCCGGACGGGCGTCGCCACCGAGCACCACGCCGTGTACCTCATCGAGCTGTCCAAGGCCTGGGCGGACGACCCGCGCCGCCCGGTCTGGCTGCAGGAGGTCGGCGCGCCCGCCCCGCTGATCCCCGCCGAGCACGCGGCCGCCTTCACCGAGGCGACCGTCGCGAACGCCCTCGACTGCCCCGACGTATGGGGCGTGACCTGGTGGTGCTCGCACGACGTCAGCCGCGACCTCGCCGATTTCCCCGAACTTGAGTACAGCCTGGGCCTGTTGACCAGTGACCGGCGGACCAAGCCCGCAGGGGAGGCGATCGCCCGGATCGCCCAGCAGGGCCGGCCGGTCGCACCCGCCGCGCGCACCACCGCACTGGTCGTCGACACTGCACCCGGCCGTTCCGTCTGTGCACCCGGCGGCCCGGTCTTCGAGGCCTTCGCCCGGCTGACCGCCGACGGAGCCCGTCCCACCGCCGTCCTCGCGAGCCGCGCCGACGACACGGAACACCTCGCGGTCCGGGGCATCACCGAGGTCGTCACCCCTGATCAGGTCATCCAGTGACCGCAGGCACCACCGAAAGCACCGTAGTCCGTCCCCCAACGATACGGAGCACACAGTGAACCTCAGCAGACGCACCGTCCTGCTCGCCGGAGCGGGAGTGGCCGCGGGACTCGTCCCCGGCCTGTCGGGTACGGCGGCCGCGGCGCCCCGCGACCTCCGGCCGTACGCCTCCTACTGGTACCCCGACTCACTGCCCTCGGGCAGCCCCGGCAGCGGCATCACCTGGCGCAGCCTCAAGGCCTGGCGCGCCGACAGCGACACGGACCTGGCGTTCAACGCGGCGTCCGTGCCGCTCGCCGCGCGCTTCACGCCGACGCCCGCGAACACGACGGCCCGCTCCGGCCAGGCGCGCATCCAGTCCCTGGTCTCCTTCGGCCCCACGTCGAGCAATCCCTCGCAGGGCGCGGCCACCGCCGACTACTACGCCCTCACCCACTGGGCGTACGTCGACGAACTCGTCTTCTGGGGCGGCTCGTCCGGGGAGGGCCTGATCCTCGCGCCGAACGCGCCGATCGTGGACGCGGCCCACCGGCACGGCGTGTCCGTCCTCGGCAATGTCTTCCTGCCGCCCGTCGCCTACGGCGGCCAGCTCCAGTGGACCCGCGACCTCGTCCAGAAGGACGCCACCGGGCACTACCCGCTCGCCGCGCAACTGGTCGCCGTCGCCGCCGCGTACGGCTTCGACGGCTGGTTCGTCAACGCCGAGACCGGCGGCGGCAACACCGCGCTCGCCACCGACATGCTGGGCTTCCTCAAGGAGCTGAAGGCCCTCGGGTCGGCGAAGGGGCAGCGCGTCACCTGGTACGACTCGATGACCACGAGCGGTTCGGTGAGCTGGCAGGGGGCGCTGAACAACCAGAACAAGGCGTTCTTCCAGGCCGCCGACTCCATGTTCATCGACTTCCGCTGGTCCCAGAGCAGTCTGGCGTCCTCGGGAGCGACGGCCCAGCAACTCGGGCGCAACCGCTACGAGTTGTGGGCGGGCGTCGACGTCGAGGCCAACGGCACCAGTACGTCCGTGAACTGGGACGCGATCGTGCCGACCAACAGGGCGCACATCACCTCCATCGGCTTCTACCGGCCCGAATGGACCCGCAACCACCTGCCCGCCAGCCGCACACCCGGCGACTTCCACGCCGCCGACGACAGGTTCTGGACCGGCTCCTCCCTCGACCCCGCCAAGCCCGACACCACGGCCAGTTGGCGCGCCCCCGCCGTCTCCGTCGCCGACCGCTCGACGGTCACCTCCATGCCCTTCGCGACCGTCTTCAACACGGGCCACGGACTGAAGTGGCACGAGAACGGCGAGGTCACCTCGGACGCCGCATGGAACCATCTCGGTCTCCAGGACCGACTGCCGTCCCGCCGCTGGGTCGTGCGAACCAGCGGCGGGCGCCCCGCCGTCACCTTCGACTTCGCCGACGCCTGGCGCGGCGGCAGCAGTCTCCTGGTCGACGGCGCCCTCGACGCACCCGCCACGCTGGACCTGTACGCGACACGGCTGCCGCTCGGCTCGGACACGGTGGTCGAGCTGACGCACCGTGTGGACTCCGGAGCGGTGCGGGTCGAGCTCGCCGTCGCCACCGCCGAGCCGGGCACGGCGGGTGGGGTGCCCCCGTACACGTACTTCCCCCTGAGCGCGAGCGGCGGCTGGGAGACCTCGACCGTGCGGCTCACCGGCCTGTCGGGGACCGTGCGCGCGCTCGGCGTCCGGCTGACCGGCACCGGCGGGCCCGTGCGCTGGCGCCTTGGCGGGCTCGCCGTCCGGGACGCGGTGGTGAACCCCGCCGCGCCCACCGACCTGCGCGTCACCGACGCCGACGGAGGCAACCTGCGCTTCGCCTGGCAGGCCGCGCCCGGCCCCGTACGCCACTACGAGCTGTACCGGACGTTCCCCGACGGCACACGCCGCTTCCTCGGCGGCACCTGCCAGCGCGCGTTCTACGTCGGCTCTCTCGCCCCCGAGCAGGGTGAGTCGGCCGCGCGGTTCGAACTGCGCGCGGTGGGGGAGCTGTTCAGCGTCTCGACGCCCGCCACGACCACCCACACCTGGTAGCCCGCACCCTCACCCCACGGAGCACTCTCATGCATGACGACCGCACCCTGGTCGAAGCCCGCCTCAAGCGCGTCCTTGACGAGCGCATACGCCCCGCCGTGTACCCCGAGTCCCTACCGCTGGACGTGGCGGTGTGGCACGCGCCCGGCGAGCCGGTACCGGTCGCCGAAGGGCTCGCGGCCGTACCGGAGCCGATCGAGGTGGGCGCGCGCTGGGGTGCTCCATGGGGCACCAGCTGGTTCCGCGTCACCGGGACCGTCCCGCAGGCGTGGGCCGGAAAGACCGTCGAAGCCCTGCTGGACCTCGGCTTCGACGAGAACATGCCGGGCTTCCAGTGCGAGGGTCTCGTCTACCGCCCGGACGGCACTCCGGTGAAGGGCCTCAACCCGCGCAACCAGTGGGTGCGGATCGGCGCCCCGGTCGAGGGCGGCGAGGAGGTCCGGCTGCACATCGAGGCCGCCTCCAACCCGGTCATCCTCGACTACCACCCCTTCCTGCCCACGCAGTTGGGCGACAAGGAGACGGCGGGCAGCGAGCCGCAGTACCGGCTGGAACGCATGGATCTCGCGGTCTTCGACGAGACCGTGTGGCAGCTCGTCATCGACCTGGAGGTCCTCGGCGAGCTGATGGCCGAGCTGCCGGTGGAGTCCGCGCGGCGCTGGGACATCCTGCGGGCCGTGGAGCGGGCGCTGGACGCGGTGGACCTTCAGGACGTGGGAGGCACTGCGGCCGCGGCACGCGCGCGCCTGTCGGACGTCCTGTCCGTGCCCGCCGTCCCCTCCGCGCATCGCATCAGCGCCGTCGGGCACGCGCACATCGACTCGGCGTGGCTGTGGCCGCTGCGCGAGACCGTCCGCAAGGTGGCGCGCACGACCTCGAACATGACCGCACTCCTCGAGGACGAGCCCGACTTCGTCTTCGCCATGTCGCAGGCCCAGCAGTGGGCCTGGGTGAAGGAGCACCGGCCCGAGGTGTGGGCGCGGGTGAAGAAGGCGGTGGCCGACGGGCGGTTCGTGCCCGCCGGTGGCATGTGGGTCGAGTCGGACACCAACATGCCCGGCTCGGAGGCGATGGCCCGTCAGTTCGTGCATGGCAAGCGGTTCTTCCTCGACGAGTTCGGCATCGAGAACGACGAGGCCTGGCTGCCCGACACCTTCGGCTTCGCCGCCGGACTGCCCCAGATCATCAAGGCGGCGGGCTCCAAGTGGCTGCTCACGCAGAAGATCTCGTGGTCGCAGACCAACAAGTTCCCGCACCACACCTTCCAGTGGGAGGGCATCGACGGCACCCGGATCTTCACGCACTTCCCGCCCGTCGACACCTACAACTGCTCCATGAAGGGCAGCGAAATCGCCCACGCCGCGAGCAACTTCAAGGACAAGGGCGTCGCCCGGCACTCCCTCGCCCCCACCGGCTGGGGCGACGGAGGCGGCGGCACCACCCGCGAGATGGTCGCCAAGGCGGCCAGGCTCCGCGACCTCGAAGGCTCCGCCACCGTGGTGTGGGAGACCCCCGAGAAGTTCTTCGAGAAGGCGGCGGCCGAATACCCCAACGCCCCCGTGTGGGTGGGCGAGTTGTATCTGGAACTGCACCGCGCCACCCTCACCAGCCAGGCGAAGACCAAGCAGGGCAACCGCCGCAGCGAACACCTCCTGCGCGAGGCCGAACTGTGGGCGGCGACCGCGGCCGTACGGACCGGATTCCCTTACCCGTACGAGGAGTTGGACCGTATCTGGAAGACGGTGCTGCTCCACCAGTTCCACGACATCCTGCCTGGTTCGTCCATCGCCTGGGTGCACCGGGAAGCGCGCAAGACGTACGAGCGGGTCGCCGAGGAGCTGGGCGGCATCATCGACGCGGCCCAGCGCGCGCTGGCGGGTGAGGGATCGACGGCGCTGGTGTTCAACTCGGCGCCGCACACCCGGGACGGCGTCCCGGCGGGCGGCGCCGGTGCACCCCACGTCGAGGGCGAGGCCGCGCTCGCCCCGCGCGTGAACGGCGGCTACATCCTCGACAACGGCCTGCTGCGCATCGAGATCGACGGGCGAGGGCTCGTCGTCTCCGCGTACGACCTCGTCGCCGACCGCGAGACGATCGCGCCCGGACAGGCCGCCAACCTGCTGCAGATCCACCCCGACTTCCCGAACATGTGGGACGCCTGGGACGTCGACGAGTTCTACCGCAACACGGTCACCGACCTCGTCGACGCGGACGAGGTCGTGCCTGGTGAGGACGGCGTGTCGGTCCGGATCGTACGGTCCTTCGGCGCGTCGCGGGTCACCCAGCTGCTGTCGCTCGCGCCGGGCCGGCGGCGGCTCGGCATCGACACCGAGGTCGACTGGCACGAGACCGAGAAGTTCCTCAAGCTCGCCTTCCCGCTCGACGTGCACGCCGAACGGTACGCCTCCGAGACCCAGTTCGGGCACTTCCACCGGCCGACGCACACCAACACGTCATGGGAGGCCGCCAAGTTCGAGGCGTGCAACCACCGGTTCGTGCACCTCGAGGAACCGGGGTGGGGCGTCGCCCTGGTCAACGACTCGACGTACGGGCACGACGTCACCCGGACCGTCCGTGCCAGCGACTCCGGTACGACCACCACCGTGCGGGTCTCGCTGCTGCGCGCCCCGCGCTTCCCCGACCCCGAGACCGACCAGGGCGTCCACCGCTTCCGGCACGCCCTGGTGCCGGGCGCGGCGATCGGCGACGCGGTGCGCGAGGGGTGGCGGATCAATCTGCCGGAGCGCCGGGTGACCGGTTCCCGGGAGGTCGCGCCACTGGTGAGCGTCGACCAGGACGCGGTCGTCGTGACCGCGCTCAAGCTGGCCGACGACGGCAGCGGTGACGTGGTCATCCGCTTCCACGAGTCCCGCGGCGGCCGGACACGGGCCACGCTCAGGGCGGGCTTCGAGGTGGCCGGGGTGACGGTGACGGACCTGCTGGAGCGGCCGCTGCCGGATGCCGCGCAGCCCGAGCGGAGCCAGGACCGGATCACACTCTCGCTGCGGCCGTTCGAGCTGGTGACGCTCCGGCTCGAGCGAGGCTGAAGCCTTCACGCCCCGGGCCGTCCGGGCTCTTCCCGGGCGGCCCGGCGTGGCGGCCCGGGAAGGCCTCCGTCGCGAGGACGAGGCCCCGGCTGCCTCGTCCGCGCGACGGAGCGGAAACGTCGTCATGAGTGCTGACGGCGGCGGCTCCGGGCGAAGCGAGGCTGGACGGGTGCCCTGGGCCCCGGTCCAGGCGCGCTCCCCCCGAAGCATCACATCGACATGAGCGGAGCACTCCCGCGTGGCCACATTCCTCTACAAGCTGGGTCGGTCGAGTTTCAGACATCGACTCCTCGTCGTCCTGTCCTGGGTGACGCTGTTCGTGCTCGCCGGACTCGGTGTGGCCACCGCCACCCCTCCGGAGCCGAGTTCCTTCTCCATGCCCGGCACCGAGGCCCAGCGGGCCTTCGACCTGTTGGACGAGCGCTTCCCCGGCCCCGCCCCGGACAGCGCCTCCGCCCGCCTTGTCTTCCAGGCGCCGGAGGGACGCAAGCTCACCGGTCCCGCCGCCCGGACGGTGATCGAGAAAGCAGCCGTTGAGCTGCGGCAGGGTTCCACGCAGGTCGCCTCGGTGGCCGACCCGTTCCGTGCCCATACGGTCAGCAGGGACGGTACGACCGCCTATGCGACCGTCACCTACAAGACCGGCGTGGCGTCGCTCACGGAACGGACCAAGGACTCCCTGCGGCACACGGCACAGTCCGCACGGCACAGCGGGATGGCCGTCGAGGTCGGGGGCAGCGTCCTGCAGCCGAAGGAGGAGCAGGGCTCGGAGACCATCGGTCTCGTCATCGCGGCGTTCGTGCTGCTCATCACCTTCGGATCACTGGTGGCCGCCGGTCTCCCGCTGATCACCGCCATCTTCGGCGTGGGCGTCGGCGTGTCCACCATCGGGGCGCTCGCCCACACCCTCGACCTCGGCGACACGACGCCCACGCTGGCGATGATGCTGGGACTCGCGGTGGGCATCGACTACGCGCTGTTCATCGTCACCCGATACCGGGCGGAACTCGCCGAGGGCCATGACCGTGAGGAAGCCGCGGGCCGTGCGCTCGGCACCGCCGGTTCCGCGGTGGTGTTCGCCGGCCTCACCGTCATGATCGCCCTGGCCGGCCTCTCGGTGGCCGGCATACCGGTCCTGACCAAGATGGGGCTCGCCGCCGCGGGTACGGTCGCGCTGGCCGTGCTGGTCGCGCTCACCCTCCTGCCCGCCCTGCTCGGTCTCGCGGGCAAGCGCATCGTCGGTCGCAGGGAACGCAAGGGCCGACCGAAGAAGCGCGGGTCCAGGCCCACCGCGGGCGCCCGCTGGGCGGCTCTCGTCCTTCGGCGTCCCCTCCCGGTGCTGGTGGCGGGGGTGGTGGGCCTGGGGGCCCTGGCGATACCGGCCGCCTCCCTGGAACTGGGCCTGTCCGACGAGGGCTCCCTGTCCGCCGACACCACCCAGCGCAAGGCGTACGACATGCTCTCCGTCGGCTTCGGGCCGGGCCACAACGGACCGTTGGTCCTCGTCGTCGACGCGAAGGACGGCGGCGACGTCCGGAGCGCGGCCCAACGGACGGTCGCGGCGGTGCACCGGGTGGCGGGCGTGGCCGCCGTCGGCCCCGCGGCCTTCAACAAGTCGGGCGACACGGCCACGATCACCGTGGTGCCGTCGTCCGGTCCGGGCAGCAAGCAGACCGAGGAACTCGTCGGAAAGATCCGCGACACGAGCGCGGACATCAAGTCCGCGACCGGCGACCGGGTGTTGGTGACCGGGCAGACCGGCATGAAGGTCGCTTTCTCGAAGAAGATGAGCGACGCCCTGTTGCCCTATCTGGCCCTGGTCGTGGGCCTCGCCTTTCTCCTGCTGATGGTGGTCTTCCGCTCGGTGCTCGTCCCGCTCAAGGCGGCCCTCGGCTTTCTGCTCTCCGTGGGCGCGGCCCTCGGCGCCGTCGTCGCCGTCTTCCAGTGGGGTTGGGCCGCAGACCTGTTCGGCGTCGACCAGCCCGGCCCCGTCATGAGCACCGTGCCGATCTTCATGGTCGGGATCGTCTTCGGCCTGGCCATGGACTACGAGGTCTTCCTCGTGACACGGATTCGCGAGGCGTACGTCCGTGGGGAGACCCCCGACGGCGCAGTCGTCGCCGGATTCCGGCACGGAGCCCGTGTGGTCGCCGCAGCAGCGGCCATCATGACGGCCGTGTTCGGCGGCTTCCTCGGAGCCGGCGAACAGTCGGTGAAGCTGATCGGATTCGGCCTTGCCATCGCCGTCGTCCTCGACGCCTTCGTCGTCCGCATGGCGATCGTGCCCGCCGTGCACGCGCTGCTCGGGCGCACGGCTTGGTGGCTGCCGCAGTGGCTGGGGCGACTGCTGCCCGACGTCGACGTCGAGGGTGAGAAGCTGCGCAGGAAACTGGAGGGCCGACGCTCCGAGACGGCGCGGCCGGAGGCTGAACTCGTGCGCGGCTGACGGTCTAGCCCGTCGGGGTGTGGCCCGGCCGGTCCGCGCGGACCAGCCGGGCCCACGGGCTGCGGACCCGGGGGAGGCGGGTGTCGTATGGCCGCATGTGTGGGGGGTCCGTCCGGTACGGAGGGCCGTCAGGTGCAGCAGCCATGACAGGCTCGCTGCGGCGGAGGGAACCGGCCGTGCGCCGGCCCCTTCGGTTGCCGGGTATTGCTCCAGGGACAAGGATCCAGGTATGGACGCCGTGCCGTCTCATCAGGTCGTGATGGTGGTCTTCGACGGTGTGCAGATCCTCGACGTGACCGGCCCGCTGGAGGTGTACGCCGCGGCCAACGAGTACGGGGGCAACTACCGGATCGCGACGGCCTCCGTGGACGGCAAGCCGGTGACGGCCACCGCGGGCGTGCGTCTGGTACCCGACCTGGCGCTCAAGGACGTCGACTTTCCCGTCGACACCCTGATGGTGCCGGGCCGCCCGGACTGGTGGGCGGCGGTCTCGGACACGCCGCTCATCGAGTGCATCTCCCACCTCGCGTCCCGCTCCGGCACCGTGGCCGCCGTCTGCGCGGGCGCGTTCCCGCTCGCCGCCACGGGCCTGCTGGACGGGCGCCGGGCCGCCACGCACTGGCGGTTCGTGGCCGACCTGGCCGCGCGTTACCGCGGTATCGACGTCGACAGCGACGCCATCTTCGTGCGCGACGGGCGCTTCATCACGTCGGCCGGGATCACCGCGGGCATCGATCTGACCCTCTCGCTCGTCGAGGCCGACCTGGGCGCGGACGTCGCGCGGGCGGCGGCCAAGCAGCTGGTCGTCTTCATGGCCCGCCCCGGCGGACAGTCCCAGTTCTCGGTGCGGCAGAGCGCCAAGTACGGGACGGACTCCGTACTGCGACAGGTACTGGACGACGTCACGGCCGATCCGCGCGCGGACCACACCCTCTCGACGATGGCCCGGCGGGCCGGCGTCAGCGAGCGCCACCTCACCCGTCTGTTCCGGGCGCAGACCGGAATGACCGCCGCACAGTTCGTGGAACGCATCCGGCTGGAGGCTGCCCAGGCGCTCCTCGAGAGCGGCAGTGACCCGCTCGACTCCGTGGCGCGGGCCAGTGGCTTCGGCTCGGTGGAGACCATGCGGCGGACCTTCCGCCGTCTTCTCGGGGTCACCCCCGGGGCGTACCGCGACCGGTTCCGCTCCACGCGGCAGGTCGGCGCCTGACCGGTCCGGACACCGGCGGCGCGCAGCAGGGCGCCCGGACGGACGTCTGCCTCCGGTCCCGTGACGGGCCGGAGGCAGACGTGCCGCGGTGCCGGCGTACGGCGGGTTCGCGAATCACGTACGGCGGGTTCGCGGATCACTCGGGCCAGTCGGAGCCGAGGATGACGTCGACGAAGTCCTCCCGCTCGTATCCGGGCAGGTACCGCTGCAGTACGTCGGCCTTGACGTTGCCGAACGTCGTCCGCGGACGGTGGGCGGTGCCGGCGGTGAACTCCTCGAGGATCCGCCGCTTGAAGTCGGGCCGTGGATGAAGGGCGACGACCTCGCCGAGAGCCCGTTCTCCGATCTCTCCGAGGCCGATGCCGAGCACGTCGGCCTCTACTCCGGCGGTGACGAGCGCGATCTCGGGCGCCATGTGCCACGGGATCTCGGGGGTGGTGTGCAGCGCGATGCCCTGCCACACCAACTGGGCCTCGTCGGGGCTGATGCCGTGCTCCAGGAGGAAGCGGCGGGCCTCGTCCGCACCGTCGATCTCGAAGCGCTGGTCGTCGCGGCGGTAGCGCTCGGTCAGCCCGAGGTCGTGGAAGAGCGCGCCGACGTAGAGGAGTTCGGGCTGTGCGTGGATCCCGCGGGACAGGCCGCGCAGGGACCCCCAGAGGAAGACGCGCCAGGAGTGGTGGAAGACGGTGGGGGAGGCGGCTTCCCGGACGAGCTCGGTGGCCTCGCGGGCGAGTCGGCTGTCGGGCACGGGGATGCCGGCGATCTTGGACTGGGCCGTGGTCATGAGTTTCTCCTGTGAGGGATCGGGACGAGAGGGATCTGAGGGCGGGAGCGTCAGGGACGGGGTGCCGCGCCACGAGAGGTCGCGGATTCCCGAAGGGGCGAACGGCTCCGTGAGTCAGGCGGTGCCAGTCGCCCCGGTGCGCTCAGACCGTGACGGGCGTTGCGGGCGTGCTCGTCGTGGCGGCGGGGCGCGCGGTGAATCGGGTGTGGACGTCCACCGAGTCACCGAGCATGCGCTGAACGGGGCAGCGCTCGGCGATGTCCGCCAGCCGGTCGATCTGCTCCGCATCCAGATCGCCCGTGATCTCCACGTCCTTGACGATCTGTTCGTGTGAGCCGACTCTTCGCTCCGTGCGGGCGCTCACCTCGATGCCGGTGAGCTCCCAGCCCTTGCGTTCCGCGTACATGCGCACGGTCATCGAGGTGCACGCCCCGAGGCCGGCCAGAAGCAGCTCGACCGGCGTGGGTCCGGTGTCGGTGCTGAAGGGGACGGGCTCGTCGGAGAGCAGGCGGTGCGGGCCGATGTCGATCGCACGGGCCAGGCGGCCGTTCTCCCGGACGCGGACGGTTCTTGCGGACATGGTGCTTCCTCCTCGCGGAGGTTCGAGTGGCTAGTTCTGCTCGACGGCCGCGGGTGACACGACGGGCGTGGCCGGTTGAGCGGCGGGTGCGGGCGCGGTCGCGGTGGCCGACGGGGCTGTGGAGCGCTCGCGCTGGGTGAGCGCGACGGCGGCGGAGAGGGCCAGCAGGACGACGGACAGCCACAGGCCCTTGGCGATACCGCCCTCGGAGTCGGACAGGATTCCGGAGATCAGGGGTCCCACTGCCTGACCGACGCTGAAGGCGACCGTCAGCCAGGCGATCCCGGAGGTCCAGGCGTGCTGCGGCAGCATCCGTCGGGCCAGCACGGTGATCGAGGTCGGACCGGCCATGAAGGCGGAGCCGAAGACCACCGCCGAGACCATCGCTGCGGCCGTCGCATCGGACAGCAGGACCGGGAGGACACCGACCAGGACCACCGCCGAGACGAGCGCCGGAGCCCTGCCACCGCGGAGCCTGCCGATGATCCGACCCCAGACCAGCAGGGTGGCCAGCGCGCTGGAAGCGCCCAGGACGATGAAGAATCCGGCGGTGCTCCACGTGCCCAGACCCTGTTCACGCAGCAGCGCGATGACGAAGGTCATGTATGAGACGTAGCCCGCGCCGAAGAGCACGTACCAGACGAACGAGGGCGCCAGCGCGCGCAGTCCGGACCCGCCCTGTGCGGCGGCGGCCGGCGGGGCCGGCGGCACGGCCTGGGCGGCCCGGGCCGCGGGCCCGGCGGCGAGCAGCGCCAGCAGTCCCATCAGCAGCCAGCCCGCCTGCCATCCGGACGCGCCCCACGCGGTGAGGGCGGCCGGTACGACGAGGCCCGAGAGGACCACGCCGATGCCGACCCCGGCCATGTAGACGCCCACCAGGGCCGCCGAACGCTGCTGGCGGCCACCGGTGTGCACGCGCGAGGCCAGGGCCGAGCCGACGACGAAGGTGACCGCGGTGGACAGGCCGCCGACGAAACGCAGCACCGACAGGGCGGTGAAGTCGCTGGTGAGCCCGGAGGCGAGCAGCGCCAGGGCACTGATGACGATGCCCACGACGAAGCTGCGGCCGGCGCCGAGGCGTCTCGACCACCAGGCCGCGCTGGCCGCTCCGATGATGTAGCCCAGCGCGTTGGCGGTGTTCAGCCCGCCCGCGGCCGCGTACGACCAGTCCAGTTCGGTCCGCATGGAGGGCAGGAGCAGCGCGTAGGCGAAGCGCGTGAACCCCAGCGCCACGACCGGCCCGGCGGCCAGCCCCAGCGCGACCATGTACTCCGAACGCGGGCGGGCGGTGCCCGCACCCAACGTGTTCATCGTGTCTTCCTCGCGAACTCGAATGATCGACGGCGCCGCCGTGCGGCGGACCCGGTCCGTGCCCCGGTGGGCCGGACACCCGAATCAACCCGGTGCACGTCCCCCGCCATGACCGTCCTGCGGGACATGCCGCCCTCGTATCGGGACATCGCGTCGGCCGGGCCGCCGCGCCGGGCTCGCTCCATGCCCTCCGCGTGCCGGATCCCCGGGATCCGACGAGTCCGCATCCGCGTCGTCGCCCGGGGCGGGTGTCCGGAAGCGAGGGCCGTCTGTCCCCGTCCGGGGCCTGTTCCCAGCGCGTGTCCGTGGTCTTTGGACAGCGAGACTCACCTTGCGACACAGGAGCCGGCCACCGTGACCACATCCACCCGAAGTGTTGGGCCCCCGTCCGGGCCGTCGACCAGGGCCGCGCGGCGTCCGGCGGTGCTGTGGGCGGCGGAGTTCGCCGCGACCGCGCTGATGCTGCTGGCCATGACGCTCCTCTTCCGCCACCTCTTCCACCCCGGAGCGTGGCTGCACGCCCGCCTCGCCTCCGGCGACCGCCGCCTGCTGGCGGACGCCCTGGTCAGTGGCGCCGTGGTGGCGGCGCTCGTGGCCTCGCCCCTCGGCCGTGTCAGCGGCGCCCACATGAACCCGGCGGTCACCGTCGCCCTGTGGGCCGCGCGGCACCTGCCGGGCCGTCAGGTGCCGCTCTACCTGTCGGCGCAACTCGTCGGATCCGCGACCGGCACCGGCGTGGGCCGATTCCTGGCCGGGCCGGCGGTGGCCCATCCGGACGTGAACTACGCGCTGTTGAAGCCCGTCGGCGAGGTGCCGGGCGCGGTGGTCGCGATCGGGGAGGCGATCGCCACCGGCATCCTGCTGGTCGTGGTCGTACGGCAGGCGCGTGATCCGGCGCTGGGCGGGGCGGCGCCGGTGACGGTCGGAGGGCTGCTCGCCGCGCTGATCGCCTGCACCGCGCACGGCACGGGCGGAAGCCTCAACCCGGCCCAGCAGTTCGGGCCCTGGCTCCTGGCCGGGGCGCCCGGTTCACTGTGGCCGTACGTGGTCGGCCCGTTGGCCGCCGCCCTGGTGATCGGCGCTGCGGCCGCCGCCCTGACAGGTCCCGCCGACCGTGACCGGTTCCGGTGGTGAGAACTGCTCGTCGCCGTCGCGCGCAGGCCCCGCTGGCGGAGCTCTCGTCCGCGCTCACCCAGGTCCCGATGTGTGGGTGGCGTGTCCCTGTGGGTGCTGTCGCCCGCCGTGGTGGGGGCGTGAACTGGCAGACGGATCAGGTGATCACGGCTTGAGCTGGGTCCGCAGCCACTGTTCCACCTCGCCCACGTGCGCGGCCGCCGCCGCTCTCGCCGCCTCCGGATCGTGCGCCACCAGCGCCCGGTGGATCGCCGCGTGCTCGCGCCGGGTGCGCTCGAAGGCGCCCTCCTCCTGGTAGCCGCGCCAGACGCGGGCGCGGAAGGTGCGCGAGGAGAGGCCCTCCAGGATGGCCGCCATCGTCTCGTTGCCGGCGGCGGCCGCGATCTCGCGGTGGAAGGCCAGATCGTGCGCGAGGATCTCCTCCGGATCGTCCGTCGCGTTCATCGCCGTCAGGTGCTTCTCCACCTCGGCGAGCTGGTCGGGTGTGATCCGCGCGGCGGCCAGCGCGGTCGCCGTCGACTCCAGGATCCGGCGTAGTTCCAGCAGCTCGACCAGTCGCCGGCCGCGCGAGAGATCGGCCACGACACCGAAGGTCTCCAGCAGGTCGCCGGCTTCCAGCTGGGTGACGTAGATGCCCGATCCGTGCCGCGCCTCCAGCACACCGAGGACCGTGAGCGCACGGATCGCCTCGCGCATCGAACTGCGCGAGATGCCCAGCTGGGCGGCGAGATCACGTTCGGTCGGCAGCCGCTGCCCCGGCTCCAGTCGGCCCTCGCGGATCATCGCCTTGATCCGCTCGATGGCGCGCTGCGTCACGGTGCCCTTCTGCGGGGCCGGCTCGTCCACGCCATTTCCTCCTGTTGTCGGGTGCGCCGCAGTCTAACGACCGGAGTGGTCGGACCACTATGGCCTGAGAGTGGGAAAAATTGGCGTCGAAGGGTGTTGTCAGGGGGAAGTGGTCTGATAAATATTCGTCCCGGTCGGTAGAGGGACCTCCGGCCGCGCATTCCTGCTCGATCATGCTCAGTCTCGATCACGCTCAATGAGGAGCCGTCAGATGGCCGGCAGAACAGTGCGGAACAGGCGACAGGACAGGCGCAGCTCATCGCGGGCGGTGCGTGCGGCGGCTGCGGCCGCCTGCGCGGCCCTGGTGCTCGCGGCATGCGGCAGTACCAAGGACACCGGCTCCTCGGGCAGCGGGGGAGGCGGCGGCACCGGCAAGGTCGGGGTGATCCTGCCCCTGCTGACCTCGCCGTTCTGGCAGTCGTACAACGACTACGTCCCGAAGATGGCGAAGTCGCAGGGCATGGACGCGCTCAAGACCGTCAACTCCAACAGCGACCCGTCGCAGCAGATCACCGACATCAACAACCAGCTCAACCAAGGCGTGAAGGGCCTCGTCGTGGCCCCCTTGGACAGCGCCGCCATCGCCGCGGGGCTCGACCAGGCCGAGCGCAAGGGCGTGCCGGTGGTCGCCGTCGACGTGGCGCCCGACAAGGGCAAGGTCGCCATGGTCGTCCGCGCCAACAACGTCGCGTACGGCGAGAAGGCCTGCGAGTACCTCGGCAAGCAGATCCCCTCCGGCAAGGTCGTGCAGATCATGGGCGACCTCGCGTCCGTCAACGGCCGGGACCGCTCGGAGGCGTTCCGGGCCTGCGTGAAGAAGAACTACCCGAAGCTGAAGGTCCTGGAGATCCCCGCCAAGTGGGAGTCCGACACCGCGGCCTCCAAGCTGGACACCCTTCTGAACGCCAACCCCGACATCAAGGGCATCTACATGCAGGCGGGGGGCGTCTACCTCGCGCCCACCCTCCAGACCCTCAAGTCCAAGAACATGCTCAAGACGGTGGGCCAGAAGGGCCACATCGCCATCGTCTCGAACGACGGCATCCCGCAGGAGTTCGACGCGATCCGCAAGGGCCAGATCGACGCCACCGTCTCGCAGCCGGCTGACGCCTACGCCCAGTACGGCATGTACTACATCAAGGCCGCGATGCTGGGGAAGACGTTCAAGCCCGGCCCGACCGACCACGACTCCGAGATCGTCAAGCTGCCCAGCGGCATCCTGGAGGACCAGCTGCCCGCGCCGCTGGTGACCAAGGACAACGTGGACGACCCGAAGCTGTGGGGCAACACGGTCAAATGAGCACCCCACGTGTGAGCCCCCCACTTGAGAGCCCCTCACCCGCGGTCCCTCCGCTGGTCGAGGCACGCGGGATAGCGAAGCGGTACGGCCCGACCGTCGCCCTCCAGGACGGTCGACTCACCGTCCTGCCGGGCGAGTCCCACGCCCTCGTCGGCCGCAACGGCGCGGGCAAGTCCACCCTCGTCACCATCCTCACCGGTCTCCAGGCCCCCGACGAGGGCACGGTCCGCTTCGACGGCGAGCCCGCGCCCCCGCTCGCGGACCGCGACGCCTGGCGCCGCAAGGTCGCCTGCGTGTACCAAAAACCCACGGTCGTACCGGAGTTGACGGTCGCCGAGAACCTCTTCATCAACCGGCAGCCGCTCCAGCGGGGTTTCATCAACTGGCGCAGACTGAGGAGTGAGGCCGCCGAACTCCTCGACACCTGGGACGTCCACGTCGACCCCGAGGCCCGCACCGCCGACCTCAAGGTCGAGGACCGCCAAATGGTCGAGATCGCCCGGGCGTTGAGCTTCGGTGCCCGGTTCATCGTCCTCGACGAACCGACCGCCCAGCTCGACAACCGCGAGATCGAGCGGCTGTTCAGCCGTATGCGCGCACTCCAGGACTCCGGCGTCACCTTCCTGTTCATCTCGCACCACCTCCAGGAGGTGTACGAGGTGTGCCAGACGGTCACGGTTCTGCGCGACGCCCGCTGGATCACCACCGCGCCGGTCGCCGAACTCCCCCGCCCGGCACTGGTGGAGGCCATGGCGGGCGAGTCGATCGCCGAACTCGCGCCCACGCACACGTCCGTGACCGCGGACGCGCCGGTGCTGCTCGACGTCAAGGGGCTGACCTCGGGCGCGTACGACGGCATCGACCTCACCGTCCGTCGCGGCGAGGTCGTCGGCCTCGCCGGATCCAGCGGCAGCGGCAAGATCGAGCTGGCCGAGTCGTTCGCCGGACTGCACACGCCGACCGGCGGAACCGCTCGACTCGACGGCGAGCGGCTCCCGTTCGGTGACGTACAGGCCGCGCTCAAAGCGGGCGTCGGCTGTGTCCCGCGCGACCGGCACGACCAGGGGCTGGTCTCCGGGATGAGCATCGGCGACAACGCGACCATGAGCGTCCTGAACCGTCTCGGCCGCCACGGCTTCATCGGCACGGACCGCAAACGCGGCTTCGCCACCGAGCTGATCGAGCGCCTCGACATCCACACCGAGGGCCCCGAGCAGCCGGTCTCCGACCTGTCCGGCGGCAACGCGCAGAAGGTCGTCATGGCCCGCGCCCTCGCCTCCGACCCCCGCCTCCTCGTCCTGATCAACCCCACCGCGGGCGTCGACGTGAAGTCCAAGGAGTCCCTGCTGTCCCGCATGGACAGTGCGCGGGAGGACGGCACCGCCGTGCTCGTCGTCTCCGACGAACTCGACGACCTGCGCCGCTGCGACCGCGTCCTCGTCCTGTTCCACGGCCGCGTCGTCGCCGAGCACCCGGCGGGCTGGCACGACCACGAGCTGATCGCCTCCATCGAAGGAGTGGACCATGGCTGACACGAAGGCCCCGTCGGCCTCGACACCCACCTCCGTGCGAGCCCCCGACCCCCATGCCGCCAAGGCCGTGCTGCTCCGCCGGGCCCGTGAACTCGCCCTCGTACCGGCCCTGTTGGTGCTCATGGTGCTCGGCGCGATCGTCAACGACTCGTTCCTCACCGAACGGAACCTGATCTCCATCCTGGGCGCCTCGGCGGCACTCGCGATGGTGGTCCTCGCCGAGTCGCTGGTGCTGATCACCGGCAAGATCGATCTGTCGCTGGAGTCGGTGGTCGGCATCGCGCCCGCCGTCGGCGCCCTGCTGGTACTGCCCGTCGCGCAGTCCGGCTGGGGCACGGAATGGCCCGCCGCGCTCGCCCTCCTCGCGATCCTGGTCGTGGGCGCGGTCATCGGCGCCTTCAACGGCATCCTCGTGGTGAAGTTCAAGCTCAACGCCTTCATCGTCACGCTCGCGATGCTGATCGTCCTGCGCGGGCTGCTGGTCGGCGCCACCAAGGGCAAGACGCTGTTCGGCATGCCCGACGCGTTCTTCTCGCTGGCCACCACCACCTTCCTGCGCGTCCCGCTGTCGGTCTGGCTGGCCGCGGTCGCCTTCGGCGTCGCCGGGCTGATCCTCAAGTACCACCGGATCGGCCGCGCCCTCTACGCGATCGGCGGCAACGCGGAAGCGGCCCGCGCCGCCGGTATCCGCGTCGACCGGGTGGTGCTCGGGGTGTCCGTCGTCGCGGGCGTCCTCGCCTCGGTCGGCGGGATCATGCAGACCGGCTACGTCGGCGCGATCAGCGCCAACCAGGGCAACAACATGATCTTCACGGTGATGGCGGCGGCGGTCATCGGCGGCATCAGCCTCGACGGCGGCAAGGGCACCATGTTCGGCGCCCTGACCGGCGTACTCCTCCTCGGCGTGGTGCAGAACCTGCTCACGCTCGCCCAGGTGCCGTCCTTCTGGATCCAGGCCATCTACGGCGGAATCATCCTGGTCGCCCTGATGATCGCCCGTGTGACCACCGGCCGCGCCCAGGACTGACCTCGCTCGATTTCGAACGCAACTGTCCCGGACCGAAAGGCCTCCCGTGTCCCCAACTGGCGTCCGTATCACCGCGGTCGACACCTACGACATCCGGTTCCCCACCTCGCGCGAGCTCGACGGCTCCGACGCGATGAACCCGGACCCCGACTACTCGGCGGCGTACGTCGTACTGCGCACCGACGCCGCCGACTTCCCCGAGGGGCACGGCTTCACCTTCACCATCGGGCGGGGCAATGATGTCCAGGTCGCCGCGATCGACGCGCTGCGGGGGCATGTGGTCGGACGGTCCGTCGACGAGCTGTGCGCCGACCCGGGCTCCCTCGGCCGGGACCTGATCGGCGACAGCCAGCTGCGCTGGCTCGGACCCGAGAAGGGCGTGATGCACATGGCGATCGGCGCGGTCGTCAACGCCGTATGGGATCTGGCCGCCAAGTGCGCGGCCAAGCCGCTGTGGCAGCTGCTCTCCGACGCCGAGCCGGAATGGCTGGTGCGCCAGGTCGACTTCCGCTACATCACGGACGCCCTCACGCCCGAGGAGGCGCTGGAGCTGCTGCGCCGCGGGAAGGCAGGGGCCCAGGAGCGCACCGCCCGGCTCGTCGAGCGTGGCTTCCCCGCCTACACCACCTCGCCGGGCTGGCTCGGCTACAGCGACGAGAAGCTCACCCGGCTCGCCGCCGAGGCCGTCACTGACGGGTTCACGCAGATCAAGCTGAAGGTGGGCGCGGATCTCGCGGACGACATACGCCGCTGCCGGGTCGCCCGTTCCGTGGTCGGCCCGGACATCCGCATCGCGATCGACGCCAACCAGCGGTGGAACGTCGACGAGGCGATCACCTGGACGCGGGCCCTCGCCGAGTTCGACCCCTACTGGATCGAGGAGCCGACGAGCCCCGACGACGTCCTCGGGCACGCTACCGTCCGCAAGGCCGTCGCCCCCGTGAAGGTCGCCACCGGAGAGCACGTCCAGAACCGCATCATCTTCAAGCAGCTGCTCCAGGCCGGCGCCATCGACATCCTGCAGATCGACGCGGCCCGCGTCGGCGGCGTCAACGAGAACCTCGCCATCCTGCTCCTCGCGGCCAAGTTCGGCGTGCCCGTCTGCCCGCACGCGGGCGGCGTCGGGCTGTGCGAACTCGTCCAGCACCTCTCGATGTTCGACTTCGTGGCGCTGTCCGGCACCACCGACGACCGGGTCATCGAATACGTCGACCATCTGCACGACCACTTCCTCGACCCCGTGGTGATCCGCGAGGGTCACTACACGGCACCCTCCGCGCCCGGCTTCTCGGCCGCCATGCGACCCGAGTCGATCGCGCGGTACACCTACCCCGGCGGAACCTTCTGGACCGCCGACCTCGAGACGAACGACAAACCCGACAAGAAGGGCCAGGCGGCATGAGCGACTTCGAGGGCCTGCGGGCCCTGGTGACGGGCGGCGCCTCCGGCATCGGCCGGGCCACCGCCGAGCTCCTCGCCGCGCGCGGCGCGCAGGTGGCCGTCCTCGACCTCGACCCGTCGTCGGTCGAGAAGCCCCTGCTCGGCTACCGCGCCGACGTCACCGACGACACGTCCGTACGGGAGGCAGTGGCCGCGGCGGCCGCGGACCTCGGCGGTCTCGACGTACTGATCAACAACGCGGGCATCGGCGCCCAGGGCACCGTCGAGGACAACGACGACGAGCAGTGGCACCGGGTCCTGGACGTCAACGTCCTCGGCATGGTCCGTACGGCCCGCGCCGCCCTGCCCCGGCTGCGGCAATCCGCGCACGCGGCCATCGTGAACACCTGCTCCATCGCCGCCACCGCCGGGCTGCCCCAGCGCGCCCTGTACTCCGCCTCCAAGGGCGCCGTCCTCTCCCTCACCCTCGCCATGGCCGCCGACCACGTACGCGAGGGCATCCGCGTGAACTGCGTGAACCCCGGCACGGTCGACACACCGTGGGTCGGCCGGCTGCTCGACGCGGCCCCCGACCCGGCCGCCGAGCGCGCCGCGCTGGAGGCCCGCCAGCCCACCGGTCGCCTCGTCTCGGCAGCCGAAGTCGCGGGCGCCATCGCCTATTTGGCGAGCCCACTGTCCGGCGCGACCACCGGCACGGCGCTCGCCGTCGACGGCGGGATGCAGGGACTGCGCCTGCGCCCGGTGGGCCAGTGAGCACGCTCGGCAGCAGCGGCGTCGAGGTCAGCGAACTGTCCTTCGGCGCCGCGGGCATCGGCAACCTCTTCACCGCGGTCACCGACGAGCAGGCGTACGAGGCGGTCGACGCGGCCTGGGCGGGCGGCATCCGCTCCTTCGACACCGCACCGCACTACGGCATCGGCCTTTCCGAGCGACGCCTCGGCGCGGCCCTGCGCGAGCGGCCCCGCGCCGAGTACACGGTCTCCACCAAGGTGGGCCGCCTGCTGGAGCCCACGGACGCGGGCGGCGACGACCTGGCCGACGGCTTCGCCGTGCCCGCCACGCACCGCCGCGTCTGGGACTTCAGCGCGGACGGCGTACGACGCAGCCTGGACGCCAGCCTCGAACGGCTCGGCCTCGACCGCGTGGACGTCGTCTACCTGCACGATCCGGACGACCACGCCGAGCAGGCCTTCCGCGAGGGCTACCCCGCCCTGGAGAAGCTGCGCTCGCAAGGCGTCGTCGGCGCGATCGGCGCGGGCATGAACCAGGCCGAGATGCTCACCCGCTTCGTCCGCGAGACGGACGTCGACGTGGTGCTGTGCGCCGGCCGCTACACGCTGCTCGACCACCAGGCGCTGACCGAACTGCTGCCCGCCGCCCAGGACCGCGGCACGTCCGTCGTCATCGGCGGCGCCTTCAACTCCGGTCTGCTGGCCGACCCGCGGCCGGGAGCGACGTACAACTACACGACCGCACCGGCCGAGTTGCTGGACCGCGCCCTGCGCCTGAAGGCCGTCGCCGAGCGGCACGGCATCACGCTGCGCGCCGCCGCCCTGACCTTCCCGGCCGCCCACCCGGCCGTCGCGAGCGTCCTGGTCGGCGCCCGCTCGGCGGACGAAGTCCACGACTGTGTACGGCAGTTCGCGACCCCCGTGCCCTTGGAGTTCTGGAGGGAACTGATCGCGGAAGGACTGCTGCCCGCCACTGCCCCCGTACCCGTACAGGAGCCGTCATGAGAGTCGCGCTGCACACCAAGGTCCGCGCGGACCGCGTCGCCGCGTACGAGGCCGCGCACCGCGAGGTGCCGGCCGAGCTGACCGCCGCGATCCGCGCGGCCGGAGCCAGCTCCTGGACCATCTGGCGCAGCGGCACCGACCTGTTCCACGTCCTGGAGTGCGAGGACTACGGGCGGATGTTCGCCGAACTGGAGAAGCTGCCGGCCAACATCGCCTGGCAGGCCCGTATGGCCGAACTCCTCGACGTCGTCCACGACTACTCCGACGAGGGCGCGGGCGCCGGCCTGCCCGTCGTGTGGGAGCTGCCGTGAGCGTGGACGCGCACCACCATGTGTGGGATCTCTCCGTCCGCGACCAGGACTGGATCACGGGACCCGAACTCCAGCCGCTGCGACGGAACTTCACCCTGGCCGATCTCGAACCGGAGGCGCGGGCCGCCGGGTTCGACCGCACGATCCTGGTGCAGACGATCACCGTGCCGGAGGAGACCCCCGAGTTCCTCGCCCTCGCGGAGGAGAGCGAACTGGTGGCGGGAGTCGTGGGGTGGACCGACCTGACCCGACCGGACGTGGCCGACGAACTGGCGCGGCTGCGGGAGCTGCCGGGCGGCCGGTACCTCAAGGGCATCCGTCACCAGGTCCAGGGCGAGCCCGACCCCGAGTGGCTGCTGCGCGCGGATGTGCGCCGGGGGCTGGCCGCCGTGGCCGAGGCAGGGCTCGTCTACGACCTGGTGGTCGTGCCGCACCAGCTGACGGCCTGCGTCAAGGCGGCTGCGAGCCTGCCCGAACTCACCTTCGTCCTGGACCACTTGGGCAAGCCGCCGATCGCTTCGGGCGAACGCGAACCGTGGGCGTCCGACGTCCGGGCGCTCGCCGCGCTCCCCAACACCGTCTGCAAACTCTCGGGCATGGTCACCGAGGCCGCCCCCGCCGCATGGACGACCGACACACTGCGCCCGTACGCCGACACGGTCCTGGAGGCCTTCGGTCCCGGCCGCCTGATGTTCGGCTCCGACTGGCCCGTGTGCACGCTGGCTGCGACATACGGCCAAGTCGCCGCCATCGCGGGGGAGTTGACGGCAGGTCTCGGCTCCGGCGAGAGCGAGGCCGTCTTCTCCGGCACCGCCGCCCGCGTCTACGGGATCTGCCCCACGCCTCCCTCGGGCCCCAGCCGTGTCGCACGTGCTGGGGGCGGCGGCGCGCCGTGAGGCGGCGCGTGCACCGGGTCACTCCGCACGCCCGCGCGCCGGGGCTGGCTCCGGTGCGGCAGGGCGGATTGAGTGAACCATGCCCTTCACCACAGGCACAGCTCCCGGAGCGGTTCCCGGCCTGGGCCACATATGGCCCCTGATGCGCGGCCCCATCGACTTTCTGACCTCGCTGCCCGAGCACGGCGACCTCGTGGCGATCAGACTCGGGACGACCCGGGTGTACGTGCCGTGCCACCCCGAACTGCTCCGGCAGACCCTGACCGACGACCGCACCTTCGACAAGGGGGGCAAGTACTACGACCGGGCCCGTGCGATGGCGGGAAACGGAGTGGCCACCTGCGCTCACAAGGACCACCGCCGACAGCGCCGCATGCTGCAACCCGCCTTCCAGCACACGCAGTTGGAACACTACGGGGCGGCGATGGAGGAGGAGATCGCCGCCGTGACCGACTCCTGGGGCGACACCCAGGTGATCGACGCGTACAGCTCGCTCTACGCCCTGGCTCTGCGCACCGTGACCCGTACGCTCTTCGCGGCCCGGGTCGACGAGGAGGTCGTGGAGGGCGTCCGGCACTCCTTCGACGTCGCGTTCAGCGGTTTCTTCCGGCAGATGTTCCTGCCGCGCGGCGTCCTGAACCTGCCGTTGCCGGCCAACCGCCGCCACCAGCGGGCACTGCGGCACCTCAACGACACCGTGGAACGGGTCGTCGCGGACTTCCGGCGCGATGAGCACGACGAGCGCGATGGACGTGAGCAGGCGGACGAGCGGAACCTGCTGTCGGCGCTCCTGGCCGCCGACCCGGAGGATCAGGAGATCCACGACCAGGTCATCACCGTGCTGGCCGCCGGCAGCGAAACCGTGGCCTCCACGCTCACCTGGGCCCTCTACCTGCTGTCCCAGAACCCGGCGCAGGAACTCCGACTCCAGCAGGAGGTCGACACCGTCCTCGACGGCCGACCGGGCGGCTGGAGCGACATCCCGCGCCTGCCCGGCGTCCACCGGGCCGTCAACGAGACCATCCGTCTGTATCCCCCGGGCTGGCTGTTCACCCGTGTGACGACGTGCGACGTGGAGCTCGCGGGAACGCGGCTCAAGGCGGGCACCACCGTCGTGATCACTCCCGTTCCGGTGCACCGCAACACCGGCATCTATCGGCATGCCTCGGACTTCGACCCCGAGCGCTGGCTCCCGGACCGTGCCGCCTCGCTGCCGCGCGGCGCCTTCGCGGGCTTCGGCACGGGACCGCGCAAGTGCCCGGGCGACGACTTCGGCGTGGGCGAATGCGTCCTCGCGCTCGCGGCGATCGTGAGCCGGTGGCACATCCGGTGCGAGCCGGACGCGGACACCCGACCGGTACCCCTCGCGGCCTTCTACCGCCCCCGCAGACTTTCCCTGCGACTGACCCGGCGGGAGGCGCGCCATGCCTGACCGCAGGCGCGCGGTGGTCGTGGGCGGCGGCTACGCCGGACTGGTCACCGCCCGCGTCCTCGCCGACCGCTTCGACGAAGTGACCGTCATCGAACGGGACAGCGTCGCCCAGAGCCCGAACCCGGCCCACCGCAAAGGAACTCCGCAGAGTCGCCACCCCCACGCGCTGCTGGCCCGTGGCGCGCGGATCCTCCAAGAGCTGTTTCCCGGGCTGCGCGAGGAGTTGTCCGAGGCAGGCGCACCCCTGTCGGACTTCGGGTGCTTTCCGATGCTCTACCCCACGGGCTGGTCACCGAGCGTCCGCACGGCACTGGCTCTGCAGACCTTCAGCCGGCCCTTGCTGGAAGCCGCGCTGTGCCGCCGGGTGATGGCTCGTCCGACGGTCACCGTGCTCGACGAGACCCAGGTGGAAGGACTGGTCCTCGACCAGCGGCACCGATGCGTCACCGGAGTACGGATCAGTGGGCACACCGTGCGCTCCGCCGATCTCGTGGTCATTGCCACCGGCCGCCATGGGCGTGCGCCCACCTGGCTGACGGACGTCGGGCTGCCCGAGCCCGACATCCTCGGCGTCGACGGGAAACTGTCGTACACCTCCCGCGTGTACCGACGGGATCCGGTCGCCCGGCCGGACCTGCGGGCGTCGGTACAGGCCACCCTCGCGCCGACGGCGCGGCGCGGAGGCGCCGTCACCGCGATCGAGGGCGACCGATGGCTGGTCTGCCTGTTCGGGGCGGACGGCGAGGCGGCCCCCACGGATCCGGAGGGCTTCGGCGCCTACGCCGACTCCCTGGCCAACCCCCATGTCCGCCATGTCGTCCGGGAGTGCGAACCGCTCGGCGAGCTCTACCGATACGGCGGACTCGGGGGACGGTGGCACCGCTACGACCGACTGCGCCCCTGGCCGGGCGGACTCGTCGTACTCGGTGACGCGCTGTGCAGCCTCAACCCCCTGTACGGGCACGGTATGACCGTCGCCGCACTCCAGGCGCAGCTGCTGGCCCGGGCACTCGACGCCGGTGGACACGACCGCCGTGGACTGGACCGGGCCTGCGCGGCCTTCCAGCGCCGCTCGCCCCGCACGCTGCTCCTGCCCTGGTACCTGTCCACCAGCCTCGACCTGGGCTGGCGGACCGGAGACGTACCCCTCGCCGCCGACCTTGCCCGCCGGTACCTGCACCACCTCCTGCGACGGATCCCGGACGATCCCGAGCTGTACCGGAGGTTCCTGAACGTCCAGCACATGGTGGCCACACCGCTCACCCTGCTCGCACCGCCCGTCCGTCTCCGGCGAAGGGGTGCCCGACCATGACCGGCCGTCTCGACGACCTCGACGTACTGGACACCCGCCCCGACCCGGGCCACATCCTCTATGCCTTGCCGTTCCGCGACGCCACCGATCATCAGATACTCGATGTCCTGGCGATCAACTGGGCCGACGGACAAGGTCTGTTGGAGGACCCCGGGGCGCGCGAGCGACTCAGCGGCGCCCGTGTGGGCGACCTGATCGCCCGCTCCTATCCCGGGCTTCGCACGGACCGGGCGGCCACGCTCGCGGGCTGGTTCGCCTGGCTCTTCGTCATCGACGACTACCACGACAGGAGCGAGGACCTGGCACGGAACGACCAGGAAGAGCGCACCCGGCTGTCACGAGGACTCGCGCACCTCTGGCATGGGGTCGCGCCACGGCAGAGCTCATGGTGGCGTACTCGGTTCCTCTCCCATGTCGGGGATTTCCTCACGGCTTTCCGGTACGAGGACATCAACCGGCGCAAAGGATGCGTACCGTCACTCGGCGCATACATGCAGCTGCGCCGTGCGTCGGGCGGCATCACGCCATGTCTCGACCTTCTGGAATACGCCACCGGCCTGGAAGTTCCGCCGGCCCTCCATGACACCGGCATGCTGCGGACGATGTTCGACAACGCCGCCGACGTCGTCGTATGGGTCAACGACGTGGTGTCCCTGAAGAAGGAACTCGCCATGGGGGAGACGAACAACGGCGTACTCGTCGTCCAGCGAGAACTCGATCTGAGCCTGCAAGAGGCGGTGCGTCACGTCTATGGGCGCGTCGCCCGGGACATCCGGGAATTTCTGGAGGCGGAAAGGGAATTGCGGCGCGCCTGCGCGTATGGGGCGGAGGTCTCCGACGGCGAACGCGCCGCGCTCCTCTCGCTGATCATCGGAATGAAGGCATGGATGCGCGGCAATCTCGACTGGTCGACCCGTGCCGAGCGGTACGCGAACCCATAGGGCCGTCTAGCCTCGATCTTGCGTGAGGGTCCCTGGACGGAGTCGGTGGACCCTTTCGCCTTCCAGGGCAGGCCGGTGGCCCGGCTGTCGCGTCGGGTGGGCGCCGGGTTTCCACTGCTCGGGGTGGGGTGGTGCTGCCGTCGGGACGGGAGGTCTGCTGGTCAGCCCGGGTTGGGCAGGAGCGCGAGTCGTTCGAGGGCGGCTGTGATCTCGCCTGTCCAGGGCCAGTGGCGGGTGAAGCGGAGGATGCGGCGCCGGCCGGTGGTGACGAGCTGGGCGGCCGCGGAAAAGAGACGGAACCGCAGTCGGCGGGTTTCCCAGAGCCGGGCTGTGCAAGTCAGGGCGAGCATGGGCATCCGGGCCAGCAGGTCGAGTGCGATCTGAACGATCTCCAGCCAGACCCTGTTCTGCGCGGTGATGTGCAGGGGCAGGTTGCGCAGTCCGGTGGTCCTGGCGGCCCGGATCCGGTCTTCCGCTCGGGCGCGCAGCCGGTGACGGAGCTCGAGCTCAGCGATCGGCCGGTCAGGGGTGTTGGTCGCGAAGCAGGTGATCCGCATGCCGTCCGCGTCCGTGATCCTCAAGTGCCTCCGGCGGTGGCGGGAACAAGGGCCTCAGCAATCCTCATTCTCGCTGGTCAGAGGCACTTTCTGCTTTCTTGACCACCAGTCGGACAGCCCGCCTTGTGTAAGCGCGAGGCTAATTCAGCCGTCAGTTCTTCTTCAGCTCCTCGGCGAGCATCACAAGGATGCCGCTGGGACCGCGGAGGTACGTGAGCTTGTAGACGTCCTCATAGGTCGCCACACCGCGAAGCGGACGGCATCCGTGCTTTGCGGCTGTCTCAAGGGCTTTGTCGATGTCGTCGACTGAGAAGGCGACGCGATGCATGCCAATCTCGTTGGGACGAGTGGGCTTCGACTCGATCGCTTCGGGGTGGATGTACTCGAAGAGCTCAAGGCGACCGTGACCGTCTGGCGTCTGGAGCATCGCAATGTTGGCGTGATTGCCATCAAGGCCGACGGCGGTGTCGGTCCACTCACCACTGACCGTGTCACGGCCGACGACCGTGAGGCCGAGGTCGGTGAAAAAGGAGATCGTTGCTTCGAGGTCGCGAACGGCGATGCCGACGTTCTCGAGTTTGATGGCCATGCGTTGCATGCTACCGAGCCGGGCCGATCGGGTGCTGTGCCCTGGTACTCGGCTGCGTCCTTGCCGGACCTGTCCACCGGCGTCCGGAGCGTGGTTGCCCGCCAGCGACCAGACCCGGTTGCGCACCTCGGACCGTGCGGACCGGATGGCTTGCAGGGCCTTCTCGCCGGAGGCGGTAAGGACGTCGATCAGGGGGGAGACCGTCGGGTCGGAGGCGACCGGGCCGAAGACGGCCGGCTCGCACCGCAGCATCGCGACATCTGCGAGGCAGTCACCGCCGAGCGCGACCGCCAGGGCGACGTCCAGGAGGACCTTGTCCTGCGGACCGTCTCGACCAGCAGTACCGCACCGGCTTGCGAAACCACTCCGCGACCGCCGCCCTCGACGCGGACACGCGGGTGGGGCCCGATACGCTTCTTCATCTGGAAAGCGCCTGCGACGGTGGCGGGAACAAGGGCCTCAGCAATCCTCATTCTCGCTGGTCAGAGGCACTTTTTGCTTTCTTGACCACCAGTCGGAAAGCCCGCCTCGTGAAAGCGCGAGGCTAGGACCGGATGCGACGCTCGGCCTCCGTCTCCAACCGTATCGGCGGCAGGAAGTCACGCACATACGTCCGATGCCAGCACGCGCCGGTCTCCCGCAGCTCGCGCCAGGTCGTGTACCGGTAGCGGAAGAGACGGGCGCGGACGTAGTGGGGCGGGGTGTCGGCGGGGAACGGGGAGCGGCGCAGCAGGCGCAGCGTGTCGCGGTCGTTCTCCAGGAGCCGCTCCACCAGACCCGTGAACCACAAACCGGCGTACGCGGGGGACAGCGCCGCGAACCACATCAGCCAGTCGAGCCGCAGATGGTAGGGCGCGAACTGGCGCGGCCAGTACCGTGGATCGCCCGGCTTGCCCTTGAACTCGTACTCCCGCCACTCCGCCTCCTCGTACGGCATGGCGTCCGTGGTGCCCTCGACGACCACCTCGTAGCGCACCCGGCTGACGCTGCCGAACGCGCCGTAGGTGTTGACCAGATGGAGTGGGTCGAAGGAGCGGTTCATGACCTGGCGCCGGGAGAGCAGATTGCGCGCCGGGCGGTAGCTGAGGGCCAGCAGACCCGTGGCCACGGCGAGGACCACGACCTCGTACCAGAGCGGCGGAGCGGCCACGTGCGGGGGAGTGGTGGGGAACTCGACCGCCGACAGGGCCACCACGATGGTGATCCAGTTCAGCCAGGAGAAGTTGCCGGACAGGACCAGCCACAGCTGGGTGAGGATCATCAGCGAGGCGGCGGCCGTCGCGATGGGCCGCGGCGTGAACAGCAGGACGGGCACCACGAGTTGGGTGAAGTGATTGGCGGCTACCTCGACCCGGTGGAACGGCTTCGGGAGATGGTGGAAGAACCAGCTCAGCGGCCCGGGCATCGGCTGCGTTTCGTGGTGGTAGTACAGACAGGTCAGCTTCCGCCAGCAGGCGTCGCCCCGCATCTTGATCATCCCGGCGCCGAACTCGACGCGGAACAGCACCCAGCGCAGCAGGAACAGCACGACAATCGGCGGAGCCACCTCGTCGTTGCCGAGGAACACCGCGAGGAAGCCCACCTCCAGGAGCAGGGACTCCCAGCCGAAGGAGTACCAGGTCTGGCCGACGTTGACGATCGACAGATACAGCGCCCACGGCACGAGCCACAGCACCATCGCGCTCCACAGCGGCAGTTGCGCGTCCAGGCCGGCGATCAGCGCCACCGACACCGCGCAGCCCGTCCACGCCCAGGCCGCGTAGAAGCGGTCCGAGTAGTGCAGATGGAACACGCTCGGCGCGTCGCGGAACCGCACGCGCGCCACGAAGCGGGGGACCGGCAGCATCCCGCGCTCCCCGGTCAGCGCACGGAACTGCAGCGCCGCGCCCAGGAACGCGACGAGATACACGACGGCCAGCGCCCGCTGGAAGACCAGCCGGCTCAGCCAGTACTCGGGGGCGATGAACCATTCCATGGCGAGTCGCTCCTCTCCCTTCCATTGTGACGCTGGGTGACCGCCTCCGCTTGCGTCAGCCATCTGGCCGACGCAGACAATGGTGGGCGAATTGCCCGGGATGAACGGGAGAACGTGGTGCACAAACCCACCAGAACCCTAGTCACGGCCTGTGTGCTCTCGGCGGCGCTCCTCGTCGCCGGGTGCGGAGGCGACAACCAGAAGGACCAGGTGGCCTCCGGCGGATCCGGCGGTGAGCTCTTCCTCCAGCCCGTCGCCGCCCAGGGCCCCGACCCCTTCACCGAGTCCACGGCGACTACGCCACCCGTCACCCGAATGCCGCAACCGAAGTCCACCGGCGCCGCCCCCGACGCGCGTTCCTTCTCGGGCGCCACGCCGGGCCTCTACGGCGGTACCCAGAACGTCGGCAGCTGCGATGTCGAGAAGCAGATCGGGTTCCTCACCGCGGACCGGAGCAAGGCCCGTGCCTTCGCCCAGGCCTCGGGGATATCCGAGGCCGCCGTCCCGGGCTTCCTGCGCGGTCTGACCTCGGTCGTGCTGCGCGCCGACACGCGGGTCACCGACCACGGGTTCAGGGACGGACGGGCGACCAGCTTCCAGTCCGTGCTCCAGGCAGGCACCGCCGTCCTCGTCGACAACCGGGGCGTACCCCGGGTCCGCTGCGCCTGCGGCAACCCGCTGAACCCGCCCGCCGCGCTCCGGGGGAACCCGGGCACTCAGGGCGAGTCCTGGTCCGGATACCGGCCCGCCGAGGTCGTCGTGGTGACCCCGGCGCCCACCGTGATCACCAACATCACGATCATCAGCGTCGTCAACAACACCTGGATCGAGCGCAGGATCGGCGACGACGGCCACCACGACCACGTCGTCCCGCCGCCCGACGACGGGACGCGGACCCCACGCCCGCACGACTCGTCCTCCGGTGACTCCCCGCGCGAGGCGAGCCCGCGGCCCGACGACTCGGCGTCCGACTGCGCCACGCCCACGGAGACGGTGACCGGCACGCCGGGGGCGACCGAGAGCGCCCCCGGCGAGACCGCGGACTCCGACATCCCGCTGTCCGACACGGCGAGGCTCGAGTCCTCGGCCCACCCGTCGAGGGACTCGGCGGACGAGCCCTTGGCCCACCCGTCGAGGGGCCCGGCCGAAGAACCCTCGAAGTGCGCCACCGCCACCGTCACGGCCCCGCCGACGACGCAGCCCGGGGGCACGCCGGCCCCCTCGGACGGGACCCCGTCGAGCGAGCCCCCTTCGGCCGCGACTCCGTCGAACGAGCCGCCGTCAGCCCAGAGCACCGCTCCGGGGACCGACACGACCGCCCCGGGTGAGGACCGGTCCCCGTCCGGCGAGCCCGCGTCGCCGCTCGACCCGTCGGAGGGGTCGAGCGGCACCGGGAGCGAGGACATCGGCCCCGACACCGTCCCGGAGAGCCCCGACGTACCCGACGGCGGCGGTCTGATCCCCGACGACTCGGCCACCTCGGACAGCATCTTCGACGCCCCGACCGACGTCTTCGACAGCTGAGCTCACGCTCGGCGGGGAGCCCGGAGACGGGCTCCCCAGAAGTCGAATAATCGAGCAAACCCTGGCAAGGTAGCTCCATGGTTGATCGGGGAGCGAGTGCCCTGTCACTCCCGGACGACTGGCCCGCCCACCCGGATCCGATTCTGGCGCTCAACCGCATGGGCAGCTTCGACTGGGACCTGGACACCGGTCTGTTCCATATGGACGCCCTGGCCCACGAGATCTTCGACCTGCGTCGCGACGAATACGACGGTCACCCCGAGAGCCTGGCCGTGCGGGTGCCCCGGCCGGAGGGCTACCGACTCGACGCCGTGGTGTCCCAGGCCATGAAGGACGGCAGCGAGAACTACGGCGCCTACTTCCGCATCCGCCGCCGCGACGGATCCCTGCGCTGGACCCACACCCAGGGCTGCATCCGCCGCGACGAGACCGGCAGACCGCGCCGGATCATCGGCATCGTCCGCGACGCCACCGACGAGCTGAGCGAGAGCGCGGCGCGCCGCGAGCAGACCGCCCAGGCCGAGGCCCGGCGCCAGCAGACCAACGTCGTGCAGATCACCACGGCGGCGCTCGCGCACGCCCGCACCGTCCAGGACGTCATCGACGTCCTGGAGGACACCCACGGCCTGACCCACCTCGGGGCGACGAGCCTGGTCATGGGCCTGGTGGAGGCCGGCCGCATCCGCATGGTCGCCGCGGGCCCCGAGGACAGCTACGTACCCGGCACCCGGGTCACGCGCCTCGACGCGCAATACCCGATGAACGAGGTCGTACGGACCCTCGCGCCGCACTTCATCGAGTCGCCGGAGGAGTTCGCCGCGTCGTACCCCCTGCTGTGGCCGAACATCACCGACCTGCACATCACCTCGGCCGCGTATCTGCCGCTCATCGTGCAGGCCAGGCCCATCGGCGCGATAGGCCTGCTCTACAACGACCGGTACGGCTTCTCCGCGGAGGAGCGCAACGTCCTCGTCGCGCTCGGCAGCAGCATCGCGCAGAGCCTCCAGCGGGCCATGTTCTACGAGCAGGAGAAGGACCTCGCGCAGGGCCTCCAGCAGGCCATGCTGCCGCGCTCCATCCCCGGCGTGCCCGGCGCCGACATCGCCGTCCGCTACCGCTCCGCCTCCCTGGGCCGGGACATCGGCGGCGACTGGTACGACGTGATCCCGTTGCCCGGCGGCCGGGTCGGCGCCGTCATCGGTGACGTCCAGGGCCACGACACGCACGCCGCCGCCGTCATGGGCCAGCTGCGCATCGTGCTGCGCGCCTACGCCGCCGAGGGCCACACCCCCGCCACCGTGATGGCCCGCGCCTCGGTCTTCCTCGACGAACTCGACACCGACCGCTTCGCGACCTGCCTCTACGCGGAAGCCGACATGTCCACCGGAGTGGTCCAGCTCGTGCGCGCGGGCCACATCGACCCGCTGATCCGGCAGACCGACGGAAGCTGCCGCCGACTGGCTGTCGAGGGGGGACTGCCGCTCGGTCTGTCCGCCGAGTTCGACCGCCTCGAATACCCGGTCGACACCGTCGAGCTCGACCCCGACCAGATCCTGCTGTTGTTCACCGACGGCCTCGTCGAGCAGCCGGGCATCGACCTCGACGACGGCATGCACACGCTCAAGCAGCTCATCCGCTCCGGCCCGGACGACGTCCGCGACCTCGCCGACCGGCTCATCGACGTGGCCGAGGAGCGCGGTGGCGACGACGACGTCGCGCTGCTGCTTCTGCGCCGCTGCGGCCTCACCGACCAGCGGTCCGGCGGACGGCTCCAGCAGCACGTCGGCCCCGGCGACCCCGAGGCGCTCATCGAGGCCCGGCACATGATCCGTGCCGCGGTCCGTGCCTGGGGCGCCGGCGAGCGCGCCGACGAGATCGAGCTCGTCGCCGACGAACTGATCACCAACGCCCTGATGCACACCGAGGGCTCCGCCATCGTCACCCTGCGCGTCCTGGCCGGCCCCGACCGCAGGCTGCGCACCGAGGTCGAGGACTCCTCCAGCGCCCTGCCGCGCCGTCGCGAGGCCGGCGAGTCCGGGGTCTCGGGCCGCGGCCTCCTCCTCGTCGACCGGCTGACCGACGTCTGGGGCGTGGAGGCCCGCGGCGGTGGCAAGTGCGTGTGGTGCGAGTTCATCGTCCCGGACCGGGGCTGACCACCGGTGCACCGCGGGTGGTCGGTGGTGGGGGTGGTGTTGTCGGTGCCGGGTGGCACTCTGGACCTATGCCGGAACTGCCCGAGGTCGAGGCGCTCAAGGACTTCCTGACCGACCATCTCGTCGGCCGTGAGGTCGTGCGCGTGCTGCCCGTCGCCATCAGTGTCCTGAAGACGTACGACCCGCCCGTCACCGCCTTCGAGGGGCGCGAGGTCACCGCCGTGCACCGGCACGGCAAGTTCCTCGACATCGAGGCGGACGGCCTGCACTTCGTGACGCACCTGGCCCGCGCGGGCTGGCTGCACTGGAAGGACACGCTGCCCGACGGACCGCCCCGCCCCGGCAAGGGCCCCCTCGCGCTGCGCGTCGCGCTCGCGACCGGCGAGGGCTTCGACCTCACCGAGGCCGGCACCCAGAAGCGGCTCGCCGTGTACGTCGTACGGGACCCGGCGGAGATCCCCGGCGTCGCCCGCCTCGGCCCCGACCCGCTCGCCGACGACTTCGACGAGGTGCGGTTCGCCCAGCTGCTGGAGGGCGAGCGGCGCCACCTGAAGGGCGCTCTGCGCGACCAGAGCCTGATCGCGGGCGTGGGGAACGCGTACAGCGACGAGATCCTGCACGCCGCCAAGATGTCACCGTTCAAGCTCGCCTCCTCACTGACACCCGAGGAGACACGACGCCTGTACGAGGCGCTGCGCGCCACGCTCACCGAGGCCGTCGAGCGCTCCCACGGGCTGGCCGCCGGGCGACTGAAGGCGGAGAAGAAGAGCGGACTGCGGGTGCACGGCAGGGCGGGCGAGCCCTGCCCGGTGTGCGGCGACACCATCCGCGAGGTCTCCTTCAGCGACTCCGCGCTGCAGTACTGCCCGACCTGCCAGACGGGAGGGAAGCCACTCGCGGACCGCCGGATGTCCCGTTTGCTCAAGTAGCCGTGGATCACCGCGCTTTGAGCGTCACCAGGTGCTTGCCGTCCATCGTGCGGACCTCGAACCGGCTGATCTCGTCGGGCTGCAACGCGGCGCCGCCCTGCATGCTGGTGGCCTCGCCGTCGTGCGGGGGCTCCATCCAGCTGGTCACCGTCTGCTCGGAACCGTCCTTGCCGACCGCGACGAGCTGACAGGCATGCGGGCCTCCCGCGTCCTTGACCTGCACATCGACCTCGCTGCCCCAGACCCGGTCCTGCGTGGTGACCTGCGCCCACACGCCGGTCGAGGCGTCGGTCGCGGCGACCTGCGTCGACGCGGAGCCGTCCGCGGTGACGATCGCGATCGCGGGCCCGCCCGCCGCGAACACCACGGAGGCCGCCACCGCGTACAGCCAGCGCCTGCGCCCGGCCCGGTTCCGCGTGGCCACCTCACCGAGCAGCCGGTCGAGAAGCCGCGGCCCGGGGGCGGCGAAGGCGTGCACGGAGCGCGGCGTGGCCCGTCGGTACAGCATCAACTGCCGTGCGGCGGGCCGGAACTCACTCACGTGCGCCGTGCAGCGAGGGCACTCCATGAGGTGGTCCTCGAAGCGGAAGGCTTCCGCCTCGTCCAGCACGCCGAGCGCGTAGGCGCCGACGTCACGATGCCGTTCCAGGGACCTCATACCGAATACCGAATCCTCGTGGCGATGGTGCGGGGTGGGGGTGGTGTTGCTGTTGCCCACCGGTACGCACCAGACCGTCGAATCACTCAAGACCCGGTCGGAATAGCGGCCAAGACATTCGGAGCGGGAGGGCTCGCGGATTGGTGCGAGCACAAGAAAATTGCTCGGAGGCGTGGTTCGGACCTTCGGTCAGAACAGGTGGATCGCCAGATGCCCCAGCGGCAGCCCCAGCCGCCAGGCCGGCGTCCACACCTTCGGACCGTCGTCCTCGCCCGGAACCGGTCCGCCACCGGGCACCGCGTCCAGGTCGGGGGCGAGCAGCTCGGTCTCCTCCAGCCAGCGCCAGGCCGCCACCGCCAGCTCCAGGTCCGGAGCGGGAGCGCCGGATGCGGCGGCCTCGGCCGCGAGCCGCGCCATGTGCTCGCGCACCCAGTCCTGCCACGGCTGGTCGTACGCCGTCAGCGAAAGCCAGGTCTCCAACTGGGTGACGACCCGGATCCCGGAGAGTTCTCCGCCGCTGTCGGAGAGGAAGATGGTCAGCGCGAGGGCGTCGCGCCCGGCGCGGAACTCGAAGGACGTGGGCGGCATCAGGTCGCCGGTCCGCAGCAGCTCGTCGGCGATGTACTCGGCGTACAACCACGCCATGGGGACGGTGAGTTCCCCACCGCCGGTGCCGTCCGTGCTCTCTTGACCTCTGTGCAGCATCCCTTCCTGCCTTCCTCCGGTGCGTGCGCGTCGCCCGACCCCGGGCCCCCAGTCCGGAACACGGATGAGGCAAGCTGATTGCTCAACCATGGTCCTCAGCAAGGCGCTTTACGGAGGTTTGACTCGGCCTCCGGTTTCACCGCAGGTCGGCCGCGTATCCCGGAAGAACCCGGCGCAGGGCGCGCAGCGCGTAGTACGCGCGAGACTTCACGGTACCGGGCGGAATTCCGAGGGCCGCGGCGGCCTCCGCCACACTCGCCCCCTGGAAGTACACCTGCACCAGGACTTCACGGTGCTCGGGAGTGAGTGTCTTCACAGCCTCCCGTACATCGAGCATCGCCGCGGACCGTTCGGCGTGATCGGCACAGACGCGCGCGCTTTCCAGCACCGCGTCGCCGACCTCCGCGGGGCGCGCCTGGCGGGCCCGCCGCGCGTCGATCGCGAGCCGCCGACCGACGGTGAGCAGCCAGGGGCGTACGGAGTCGAAGTCATCGGCGCGCAGCGCCTCGGGATGCTGCCAGGCGCGGACGAACGTCTCCTGCACCAGGTCCTCGGCGCGCTGCCGGTCGCCGTCGGACAGGCGCAGCAGCAGCGCGAAGAGGGGCCGGCCGTGCTCGCGCTGCAGCGCGGCCAGCTCGTGCTCGGCGGTCGTCCCGTGCGTCATGGTGGTGGTTCCGGCCGTCATGGCGTGTATGCCAGCGGGTGCCGCTCCGCGGGGACAGGGGCGCGGCGCGGGTCTGCGGTGGGCGGTCGAAGCCGTCGGTGAACGGTGCGATGAACGGTCCGCCGGGGTGGGGTCCTCTGTCGCCGGGGGCTGTCCTCGTTCGCCCTAACGGGCTCGTCCTCGCACGCCGGACGGGCTAACGGTGTCGTTGCGCCTTGACTCTTGGCACCCCTTGTATGTGGATTTCTCCTGATTAATGGGAAAATCAGACCGCATTGGGGACCGCTGATGATCACACGCAGGCGACAGGCCAGCATCGCCCTCGCGGCCGTACTCATCGCGGCGGCCGCCTGCCAGGCCCAGGACCGGCCGGGGCCGTCCCGGCCCAGCGGACAGCCCGCCGCCCCCGCTCCTTCCGCCGCCCACGGCTTCACCCTCGTCGCCTCCGGCGACGTGCTGCCGAACAGCTCGATCATCGAGCGGGCGAAGTACGACGCGGGCGGCTACGGATACGACTTCCGGCCGATGTTCGCGGGGGTCCAGCCCCTGGTGTCCGGAGCCGACCTGGCGATCTGCCACATGGAGACCGTGTTCGGCGAGGTCGGCGACTACACTGGCTCCCCGGCCTTCAAGTCCCCGCCCCAGGTCGCCGATGGACTCGCCGCGACCGGCTACGACGCCTGCTCCACCGCCTCGAACCACGCCCTGGACGACGGCGCCTTCGGCATTCAGCGCACCCTCGACGCCCTCGACCGCGGCGGCGTGCGGCACGCGGGAGCGGCGCGCACGGTGGACGAGGCGAACGGCGTCAGCCTGATGCGCGTCGGCGCCGCCCAGGTCGCGCATCTCGCGTACACCTACGACACGAACGGGATCCCGCTTCCGCAGGGGCAGCCCTGGGCCGTCAACCTGATCGACCCCGACCGGATCGTCGCGGACGCCCGCGCCGCCCGGAAGGCGGGCGCCGATGTTGTCGTCGTATCCCTGCACTGGGGCACCGAATGGCAGGACAAGCCGAACGAGCAGCAGCTGCGGCTGAGCAAGCAGCTGACCGCCTCCCTGACGAACGGGCGGCCCGACATCGACCTGATCCTCGGCACCCACGCGCATGTCCCGCAGGCGTACGAGAAGGTCAACGGCACCTGGGTCGTCTACGGCATGGGCGACCAGATCGCCGGCGAGATGTTCAACCAGCAGGGCGTCCGGGACCTGCGCGGCAACGAGAGCACCGTCGGACGGTTCACCTTCGCCCCGCCCGCGCACCAGGGCGGGCGCTGGCAGGTGACGAAGGCCGAGTTCATTCCGCAGGCCTTCGACCTCGACGCCGGCCGGGTCGTCAATCTCAACGTCGCCCTCGACCAAGGGGCCGACGTCGTCGGCGCACGCGACCAGATCCGGAACGTCGTCTTCAGCCGGGGCGCGGCCAAGGACGGGCTCGTCATGGGGAAGTAGCCGTGGTGTCCTTCGCCAGCTGCGAGTGCTTGTACGCGTACCCGAAGTAGATGGCGCAACCGATCACGAACCACACCGCGAACCGCACCCACGTCTGCCACTGCAGGAACGTGATCAGCCAGATGGAGAAGACCACGCCCAGGGCGGGTACGAACGGCATCCACGGGGTGCGGAAGGTACGCGGCAGGTCCGGCTGCCGGTAGCGCAGCACGATCACCGCCACGCACACCACGGCGAACGCCAACAGGATCCCGATGTTGGTGAGTTCGGCCGCCTCGCCGATCGGCAGGAACCCGGCGACGGCGGCCGACGCGAACCCGACGATCCACGTCACACGCGTCGGTACGTGGCGCGTCGGGTGCGTCTTCGCGAACCACTTGGGGAGGAGCCCGTCCCGGCTCATGCTGAACCAGACGCGGGTGACGCCCAGCATGAACGTGAACATGACCGTGAGGATGCCGATGATCGCTCCCACCGCGATGACATCCGCGAGACCGCTCAGGCCCACCGACTTGAACGCCGTCGAGAACCCGCTCTCCTTGTCGATGTCCTTGTAGTCCTGCATGCCCGTCAGGACCAGACAGGCGGCCACGTACAGCACCATCGAGATCGCCAGGGAGTAGAGGATCGCCTTGGGCATGTGGCGCTGGGCGTCCTTCGACTCCTCGGCCGCCGTCGACATGGCGTCGTACCCGAAGACCGCGAAGAAGACGGTCGCCGCGCCCGTGAACGCCCCACTGATCCCGAAGGGGAAGAAGGGGGTGTAGTTGTCGGTGTTGATGTGGAAGACACCGACACCGATGACGAGCAGTACGACCAGCACCTTCAGGACGACGACGACCGTCTCGAAGCGGGCCGCGCTCTTGATGCCCAGGTTCAGCAGCCAGGCGATGAGCAGGCACAGCACCGCGGCGAACAGGTCGACCCGGTGGCCGTCGCCGGTGCCGGGCGCACCCAGCATCCAGTTCGGCAGGTCGGCGCCCATCTCGCCGATCAGGAAGCCGAAGTACCCGGAGATGCCGATGGCGACCACCGCCACGATCGCCGTGTACTCCAGGAGCAGGTCCCAGCCGATGAACCAGCCCGCGAACTCGCCGAGCACCGCGTAGCCGTAGGTGTAGGCCGAGCCGGCCTTCGGGATGAGGCCGGCGAACTCCGCGTACGACAGCGCGGCCGCGGCGCTCGCGACGCCCGCGATGAGGAACGACACGACGACCGCGGGCCCGGCCGTGCCGTTCGCGACCGTCCCGGCCAGCGTGAAGATGCCCGCGCCGATGATGCCGCCGACACCGATCGCGGTCAGTTGCCACAGGCCGAGCGATCGGTCGAGTCTCGTGCCCTCGGCGATCTCCGTCTCTTCGATGTGTTCGATGGGTTTGCGGCGGAGAATGCCTTCGCCCATTCGGAGCCCGGCCATGAGCCTCACCTCTTCGCAGACGGTAATCGGCTGACGGCGGATCATGATGGCGCAGAGGCGGTGGCGACGGAAGACGGCGCGCACACTCCGGGCGGCCGGGCTACGGCACGACAGGGACGGGCGGGGTGACGGCGCGATCCCGAGCGGCAGGGCTCGCGACCCTGAGCGGCCGGGCCAGGGGGCTTCTGCCCCTAGGGCACGACCGTGACCGGCCAGCGCCCCGCCTTCACCAGCCGGACCGCCACCGACCCGATGATCCGGTGTCCCGCCTGCTCGGAGGCGCCGACCACCACGGCGTCGGCCTTGAGCTCGTCCGCGGCCTTCACCAGACCGTTGTAGGGGTCGCCGCGGAAGGTGTGGAACTCCCAGCGCAGATCGAATATCCCCTTGACCCGCTCGGCCGCTTCCCGGATCTGCGCGACGAGGTCCTCGGCGATCTCGTCAGTCGTCTCGGCGACCGGCACCCCGAGCGCCGCCCCCGCCGCCATCACCGGCTGGACGTACACGACAGCGAGCAGCGCGTGCTGCCGCCGGGCCAGGCCGCCGGCATATGCCGCGGCGCGCAGCGAGGAGTCGGAGCCGTCCACCCCGACGACGATGACCTTGGGACCGTCCGTGCCCCGCTCGAACCCGTGCGAGTGCTGCTGTTCCGTCACGTCTGTGAGGCTATCGGAAACCGCAGGTCCGGCCCCCCGTGGGGGAGAGGGGAACCGCTCGACGGGCGGACACGCGCCGCTCTTCCTACAGTCGAAACCATGAGTGCCACCGTGGAGGCCCGCGCACCGAAGGACGTCACCGGCCCGATACGGCCGTCCCGGGGCGGCTTCCTCAGCAAGGTGCCCGAGGGCTTCGCGGCCTTCTTCGGCGCTCTCGGACTGCTCTGCGCCCTGCTGGCCTTCATCGAGCCCCTGCGGCGGCTGCTGCGCCCCGTCGTGCGCTTCCTGGACCTGCTGACCGTCCCCGTCAGCGCCAACCTCGCGTACGCCGTCTTCCTCTTCCTGCTCGCCGCTGCGACCGCCGCCCGCAAGAAGGTCGCCTGGTGGCTGGTCGTCGTCTACCTCGGTGTCCTCGTCCTCGGCGACATCCTCGGCGTCGCACTGGGGCTGTACGCCGAGTCGGTCCCGTCCCTCATCGTCTGCGCACTCGCGCTGGTGCTGCTGATCGTGGCCCGCAAGGAGTTCTACGCGGCCCACCGGCGCGGCGCCGTCTGGCGGTCCCTGGCCGTGCTGCTCGCCGGGCTCGGCGTGGCGATTCTGGTCGGCTGGGGCCTGGTCGAGCTGTTCCCGGGCACGCTGCCGCCCGGCCAGCGGCTGCTGTGGGCGGCCAACCGGGTCTGCGGCGGCCTGGTCTCCGGGCGCTCCTTCGACGGGCGCCCGCCGCGTGCCCTGTCCTTCGTCCTCGGCCTGTTCGGCGCCCTCGCCCTGCTCAACGCCGCCGCCACGCTCTTCCGCTCCCAGCGCATGGAGGCGGCCCTGCACGGCGACGAGGAGCCCCGCATCCGCGCCCTGCTCCAGGCGTACGGCGCCGACGACTCCCTCGGCTACTTCGCCACCCGCCGCGACAAGGCCGTCGTCTTCTCGCCCAGCGGCAAGGCCGCCGTCACCTACCGCGTCGAGGCCGGTGTCTGCCTCGCCAGCGGCGATCCGGTCGGCGACCGGGAAGCCTGGCCGCACGCCATCGGCGCCTGGCTGGACGTGGCCCGCCGCCACGCCTGGGCGCCCGCCGTGATGGGCGCCTCGGAGGACGGCGCGAAGGCGTTCGCGCGCTCCGGGCTCGGCGCGCTCCAACTCGGCGACGAGGCGATCCTGTATGTCGCCGGCTTCGACCTGGACGGCCGCGACATGCGCGTCACCCGCCAGGCCGTCCACCGTGTCAGGCGCATCGGCGCCACCTGCCGCGTACGCCGCCACGCCACCCTCACCGACGAGGAGATGGAGGAGATCGTCGCCCGAGCAGACGCCTGGCGCGACACCGAGACCGAGCGCGGCTTCTCGATGGCCCTCGACCGGCTGGGCGATCCCGAGGACGGCGACTGCCTCCTGGTCCAGGCGATGGGCGCCGACGGCAAGCTCCTCGCCCTGCTCTCCTTCGTGCCCTGGGGCCAGGACGGCATCTCGCTGGACCTGATGCGCCGTGACCGCAGCGCCCCCAACGGGGTCATGGAGTTCATGGTCGCGGAGCTGTGCGCGGTCGCCGGGAAGTTCGGCGTACGGCGCATCTCGCTCAACTTCGCGGTGTTCCGCTCGGTCTTCGAGGAAGGCGCGCGCATCGGCGCCGGGCCGGTGCTCAGGCTCTGGCGCCGGCTGCTGCTGTTCTTCTCCCGGTGGTGGCAGTTGGAGGCCCTGTACCGGTCCAACGCCAAGTACCACCCCGAGTGGTTCCCGCGCTTCATCTGCTACGGCGAGACCGGCTCCCTCGCCCGCATCGGCCTCGCGTCCGGCATCGCCGAGGGCTTCGTCTCCGTCCCCTCGCTGCGCAAGCTCTGGGGCAAGGGTCACGCGAAGAGCGGACCCAAACCCGCCAGTACCGAGGGCCTGCCGTCGCTGTCGGCCCTCGGCCTCGACGCAAGGGAGGAGGCCGGGGCCGTCGACCCGACCGCCGGTCTGCCTGAGCAGGTCCGCATCCGGCACCGCAAACTCGACCGGCTCCGCGCCGACGGCACCGACCCGTACCCGGTGGGCATCCCCCCGCGCACCCACGCCCTCGCCGAGGTCCGCGAGGGCGACCACGTGACCGTCGCGGGGCGCGTCATCCTCGTCCGCGACTTCGGCGGCATCCTCTTCGCCGTGCTGCGCGACTGGTCCGGCGACCTCCAACTCGCCCTCACCCGCGAGGAATCCGGACCCGCGCTCGACCGATTCCGGGCGGACATCGACATCGGCGACCACCTCATCGCCGACGGTCTCGCGGGCGTCAGCGACAAGGGCGAGCGCACCGTCTTCGTCACCGCCTGGCAGCTCACCGGCAAATGCCTGCGCCCGCTGCCCGACAAACGCCGGGGCCTCGCCGACCCCGAGATGAAAGTCCGCCGCCGCTCTGTCGACCTGGTATCCAGCCCCGCCGCCCGCGACGTCGTACGGGCCCGCTCCACCGCCGTACAGGCCCTGCGCCAAGGCCTCCTGGACCGCGGCTTTCTGGAGGTCGAGACCCCGATGCTCCAGCAGATCCACGGTGGCGCCAACGCCCGCCCCTTCACCACCCACATCAACGCCTACGACCTGAACCTCTATCTGCGCATCGCCCCCGAGCTCTACCTCAAGCGGCTGTGCGTCGGCGGTCTGGAGAAGGTCTTCGAGATGGGCCGCACCTTCCGCAACGAGGGCGTCTCCTACAAGCACAACCCCGAGTTCACGATGCTCGAGGCCTACCAGGCCTTCGCCGACTACGACGTGATGCTCGACCTGACCCGTGAACTGATCCAGGGCGCCGCGACCGCCGCCTTCGGCGCCCCCGTCGCCCGCAAGGACGGCACCGAGTACGACATCTCCGGACCCTGGCCCGTCAAGACGGTGTACGGCGCGATCTGCGAGGCCCTGGGGGAGCACGTCGACGCCGACACGCCGCTGGAAGCGCTGCACGGGCTGTGCGACCGCGCGGGCGTGCCGTACACGGCGGACGACGGACGCGGCGACGTCGTCCTGGAGATGTACGAACGGCTGGTCGAGGAGAGGACCCAGCTGCCCACGTTCTACAAGGACTTCCCGACCGACGTCTCACCGCTGACCCGCCAGCACCGCGCCGACCCGCGGCTCGCCGAGCGCTGGGACCTCGTCGCCTTCGGCACCGAACTGGGCACCGCTTACTCGGAGTTGACCGACCCGGTCGAACAGCGCCGACGGCTGACCGCACAGTCGCTGCTCGCCGCCGGGGGAGACCCCGAGGCGATGGAACTGGACGAGGACTTCCTCGACGCGCTGGAGTACGCCATGCCGCCCACCGGAGGGCTCGGAATCGGCGTCGACCGGCTGGTCATGTTCCTCACCGGGCTGACGATCCGTGAGACATTGCCGTTCCCCCTGGTGCGCCGCCGCTGAAGTGGTCCCATCGGGTGCTTTCGTGGGTCCGTACCGGTGTTGCCCAGCTGCGCCGCCCCTCCATTGGGTGACTGATGAGTCATGAAAAAGGATCAGCTGCTCACCCGGCGCCGGGCGTTGATCGCCGGCGCCGCCGTCCTGGGGGCGGCCGGGGCGGCGGGCACAGCCCGCGTCCTGACCGGCGAACCGGCCACCCAGCCGGTGCGGGGCACCCCGCCGGTCTCGGGCCCGCAGGTGCGCCGCGCCCTCAAGCCCTCCGCCTACCGCCTCCAGCCGATGGCCGGATACGGCCCCCCGCGCAGCAGGCCCGCGCGGACCGTCGTCCGGCACGAGCCGTTCCTGCGCGTGTCCGGTCGCGGCCACCGCATGGTGCTGACCTTCGACGACGGCCCCGACCCGCACTACACGCCGGACATCCTGCGCACCCTGCGCGAGTACGACGTGCGCGCGATGTTCTTCGTGTGCGGGGAGATGGCCGCCGACAACAAGGACCTGCTGAGCGAGATGGCCGACGACGGACACGTCGTCGGCAACCACACCTGGACCCACCCGCTGCTGACCCAGCTCTCGCGCTCCGCGATCCACTCCGAGATCGAGCGCACCTGCGAGGTCATCGACGACGCCTACGGCGAGCCGCCCGTCTGGTTCCGCGCACCGTACGGGGCCTGGAACCGGGCCACCTTCCAGATCGGCGCCGAACTGGGCATGGAACCCATGGCCTGGACGGTCGACACACTCGACTGGACGACCCCGGGCACCGGCACCATCGTCGACCGGGTCGAGAGTGGCGCCGCCCCGGGTGTCGTGATCCTCTCGCACGACGCGGGCGGCGACCGCTCGCAGAGCGTCCGGGCGCTGCGCGACTATCTGCCACACCTGCTGGATTCCGGCTACCACATCACCGTGCCACGCCGGCGATTCGCGTAGCCTCCTCGGCAGGCTTTCGCCCGCCCGGCCGGGGAACGCTCAGCGAACCTCGACCAGGCGGGCGAACACGACGACGTTCCCGTCGTAGCCGTGCTGCTTGGAGAAACCGCCCCCGCAGGTGATGACCCGCAATTCGGGAGTGCCCTTGCTGCCGTACACGCGGTCGCCGGGGAAGTTGTTCTTCGCGAAGACCTCGAGGCCGTAGATCTCGAATGCCGCGGTCTTGCCGTCCTTGCGCACGACGTCGATCCGGTTTCCTTTCTTGAGCGCCCCCAGCCCGTAGAAGACGGCGGGGCCCCGCATGTTGTCCACATGGCCGACGATCACGGCCGTGCCCTTTTCACCGGGCGAGACCGCGCCGGTGAACCATCCCGCGAGATTCGGGTCGTCGGGCGGCGGCGCGGCGACCCACCCGTCGATGTCCAGGCCCACCGGCATGACCGGGGCGTCGACCTGGATCGCCGGGATCCTGACCCGGTCGGCCACGGAGTACGGCAGCGGGGCCGCCGCGCTCGAGAAGGTGCCGCCGGACGTGCGGCTGTCCGCTGCCGCCGCCGAAGCAGGCTGCGGAGGGCCCACGTCGAACTCACCGGAACCATTCCGGATGAGTGCGAGGCCGGTCAGCAGAACTAGCGCTATCACGCCCCACGGGGCGCGCCTTCTCTGCCGCTCCTCCTCTTCGGCCAGCTCGGACGCAGACATTCGCAATCCCCTCTCGACGCGGCCGTCGCCGCGTCACTCGCGCATATGAGAACGCTAATTGCAGCATGCCCGGCGGGCGACGGGGCGCGGGCGAACGGGTGGCGGAGTACATCCGTCGTGAGCCATCCGAGTTGCCACGAGCAGGAATTTTCTGACGGACCGTGACCTGCGGCAATATCCGATTGTGTGGAATTCTCTCGGCGTGTCCTCTCACCAGGACGGACCATTCTCGAAATGCGGCCCTGTGCATGGCATCTGAGGGTCTGTCTGGGAGGCGCTTTCTCGCCGATCTACCGGGGACGGTTCCCGGGGCGTCTTCCGCGGAGGATCACATGCGAAACTCACGTGCCCTGGCGGGCGCGGCCACTGTGGTCGCTGTCCTCGGGCTCGCCACCCCCGCGGCCGTCGCGGACGGCATGGGCGGGGCGGGCGGTCAGAGCAACAACAATGACTCGGGCAACGTCGTGGTTGTGCCGGGCACCAATGGGATTGGGTCGGGCACCGGGATTGTGCCGGGCACCGGGATTGGGCCGGGCGGGATTGGGCCCGGCGGGATTGGGCCGGGCGGGGTTGGGCCGGGCAACAACAACGGATTCGGGCAGGGCAACAACCACGGGGGTGGTCCGGGCAACAACGGATTCGGGCAGGGCAACAACAACGGGGGTGGTCCGGGCAACAACGGGTTCGGGCAGGGCAACAACAATGGGTTCGGGCCCGGCAACAACGGGTTCGGGCAGGGCAACAACAATGGGTTCGGGCCGGGCAACAACGGGTTTGGGCCGGGCAACGACAACGGGTTCGGGCCGGACAACGACCACGGGGGTATTTCGAGGAACATCGTCGCCACGCCCAGCGTCATCGCCGCCGGCGGCCAGTTGACGGTGACGGTCGACGGGTGCCGGAACGGCGGCACGGTGACCTCGCCCGCGTTCCGGCGCACGTCCCTCTCGCGGGTCCCCGGCACCAACGACACGTCGAGCGGACGGGCGACCGTCGACCGCGACGCACGCCCCGGCTCGTACGACATCACGGTCAACTGCGTCGGTTCGGGCTCCCTGACCCGCCCCAATGCCTTCACTGTCATCGGCGGTGTCCGCGGTGGTTTCGGCGGCAGCAGGTCCACGGGCGCCACGCCCACCGACATGGCGATCGGCGGAGGTCTGGTGGCCCTGGCCTTCATCGGCGGCGGAGTGTTCTGGATGCGCCGCAGGTCCGAGAAGAGGATCTGACCCGGCCGCCCTTTCGGAAACCAGCCCTCCCCTTCAAGGACAGGAGCTCCCCCTCCGGGAACCGCACGCGACAGCGCTTCGCCCCGAACTGAGCGGGTCCGGGGTGAAGAGCTGCGCCGCTCCGTCACGAGTCGTCGGCCGCGTCGTGGCGGCGCGCCAAGTACCACGCCACGCCGATGGAGCCGGCGACGAGAGCCGTTCCGAGGCCGATCTCCTTGGGGTCGAAGCCGTCGACCGTGCCGCCGACACCGGCATTGACACCCCGTTGTGCGGGGACCTGGACAACTGTCGGGTTGTCGGAGCGACCGCTGCCGATGGTGAGTCCGGTGTGACCGCTCACCCCGTCGCACCTGAACGTCACCTCGTACACGGCACCCGCTCTGGCGTCGACGTCGACCGCGGTCCTGGCCGAGGACTGACCGGCCCGAAGGGTGACGGTGTCGAAGACGCCGGAGGAGACCGTGGCGATTCCCTTGCACCTTCCGTCGTCTCTGTTCAGGAGCAGTGAGACCTGGCCACCCGCGACGATGGTCGACGGCTGAACGCTGAACCCGAACGGGGTGACGTTGTTCTCGTCCGCGACACTGGCGGCGGCGAGGGGTGCGGTGAAGGTCAGGGCGGTCACGCCCAGCAGTGCGGCCGAAGCGACGCGTATCGCGTGCATGGTGAGCCTCCAGGTCCCCGAGGAGCCTTGCCGCGGACCGGTTCCGCTTGCGCCACACATGCGCCTCGGTGATCGAAACGCTAGGGAAGGGTGCGCGCGGGCGCGATCGCAGTCGCGCGAATGGGGCAACTGTGTGGGCCGCACAGGGGACGGCGTGCGTGCGACCGGGGGACGGGCGCGGCGTGGCACCCGTCCCTTTGCCGCCGGGCGCCTCCTGAGGAGCCGTCACCCGGAGAGGTGCGGGAACAGCGCGGTGAACGGTTCCGCCGAGGCGGTGATCCCCCGGCTGTAGGGCGCGTCGAAGTCCCAGATCAGGAAGAGCAGGAAGGCGATCAGGGCGGAGAACAACCCGGCGAGGATCAGCTCGCGGGTGGTGCGCCGGATCTGCAGCGCGAAGACCATCCCGACGGTGACCAGGGCGCCGGTGATCAGCCCGAACCACACCACGCCCGGCATGGTCGCCCCCGTCGAGTCGGCGCGGGCGCTGCGCGCGGCGTCGGCCGCCGTCACCTGGTCGACGAGCGGCTGGTACGCCTGGGCCTCGAAGTCCGTCTTCGGCTGGTAGTCGGTGACGTCCTGGCGGATGCGGCCGAAGAGTCGGCCCCCCTGGGCGGTCACATGGCCGTCGTCCGCCATGGTCTGCCACTCGGTGGTGACGACGTGGCTGACATACGCGTTGACGTCGCCGCGGACGTGGTCGCGCACATCGGGTGGGTAGACGCGGACCCGCTCCGAGATCTCGTGCAGGGCCTGGGCCTCGGTCTGCACATGGTCCTGGGCGACGCCGCGGGCCTCCCAGACACCCGCGATGGCCAGGCCCAGCACGATGGCGTACACCACGCCGATCATCATGGTCATGTACTCGATCACGTCGGGGGTCTCGGACGGATCCTCGTCCTCGCGGGCCCTGCGATGGCGTACGAGTGTCACGATGAGGACGACGACACACGCGGCCGCCATCGCGAGGACGAGAACAAGCCATTCCGACAAGGATCCTCCAGGGTTCAGCGCGGGCGCAGCGCCGCGACGGCGAGCACCGCGGGCGCGGTGATGAGCAGGGTGAGCGAGACCAGCGACGGGCCACTGCGGGGCGGGTGCCTGCGCGGAGGGGTGTCGTACGCCGGATAACTCACCGGGGACGGCGACGGCTTGGGGCGCTTCTTCGGGTGATTGGGGTGTGCACTCGGCGTCGGCGTGAGGGTGGGCCGCGGCGCCACGGGCCGCGGTGTCGGCGGGGGAGGCGGCGGGGCCGGGGGAGACGGGGGCTCGGGTCTCGGTGCGTACGTGGGGGTGGGAGTGGGCGCCGGCTTCGGGGTGGGTTCCGGCGGCGTAGGAGTAGGAGTCGGGGTGGGCGTCGGTGTCGGGCAGGGCGGCGATGGTGTGGGGGTCGGGCACCAGGTGGTGTCCCCGGCGGTCGCCACCGCGCCGCTCCCCGCCACGGCCACCGCCGTGGTGCCGTCGCCTTCCGGGCCGACGGAGGCGTACGCGCAGGCGTCGGCGATCGCCGGCCCCTGCCCGGCGCCGCCGAGGATCCAGGTCAGCGTCAGCACCGCGAACACCCGTATGGCGAGGGCGGATCGAGTCCGTTCGGGTCCATGCACGACGAAGATCATGGGGCGCGCGGCGCCCGCGTATGCCGCAGTGCCGGGGGATTGCCCACGAAGGGGGTACGTGCGCCTCCCGACCGTTTGACGGGCCGTGCGTCACACGCCGGTGCGTGCGCACACATGCGCGAACCGCGCGGTCCGCGTCACAGGTTCCGGAAAGAAATTTGTGAGCCGGTTGAACACTCCCGCCACTGCCGCCCGTACCTAGGGCCATGCGCGGCGCAGCAGGGCGCTGCAACACCAATGCGAACAGCGGGAGTTACCAATGAAGACCTCCTGGCGGAGCGCCTCACTCGTAGCGACAGCTGCGGCCGTGCTGGCGCTCACGACGGCGTGCGGTCAGGAACAGGGCACCCAGTCGACGGGCAGCCAGAACGTGGGTGCCACCGCGGCCGCCGGTGACTATGGAGCGAGCACCAGCCCGGGCAATGGCTACGGTGCCGATTCCGGGACCCAGCAGAGCGCCGCGGCCCAGGCGGAAGCCGCAGGTCAGCTCGCTGTTGCGGAAAGCGCGAAGCTCGGCAAGGTGCTGACCGACAGTGCCGGATTCACCCTCTACCGCTTCGACAAGGACACGGCCGAACCGCCGAAGTCGAGCTGTGACGGCGACTGCGCGAAGGCCTGGCCGCCCGTGCCCGCCGAGGGTGCCGAGGCCGCCACCGGTGTGGATAAGACGCTTCTTGGCGAGGTCACCCGGTCGGACGGCACGAAGCAGCTGACCATCGGCGGCTGGCCGATGTACCGCTATGCGAAGGACACGAAGGCCGGAGACACCAACGGCCAGGGCGTGGGCGGCACTTGGTTCGCATCCGCCCCCAATGGCAAGAAGGCGACCCTGGCCGACCTGCCCGGCCTGTCGGTCCGCAATGACCCCAAGCTCGGTGAGATCGTCGTCGACAAGAACGGCATGACCGTCTACCGCTTCATGAAGGACCAGGCCTGGCCCGTCTCGAAGTCGGCCTGCACCGGCGCCTGCCTGGAGAAGTGGCCCGCCGTCGCGCCGGTCTCCGCGGACGACACCAAGGGCGTCAAGAAGAAGGGCCTCATGGGCTTCACCCGCCCGGACGGCGTCAAGCAGATGACGGTCAACTGCTGGCCCATTTACACCTTCTCCGGTGACACGGCTCCCGGGGACACCAACGGTCAGGGCGTGGGCGGCACGTGGTACGCCGTTTCGCCCGACGGAAAGCCGGTCGGCGCGTCGGAGTAGAGGATCACCTCCCCAGGGTTGATCGCCTCGTCGAGAGAGCAACGGAACGCGGAAGGGAGTGGACACAGACAGGCACGTATGCCGGACGAATGGAACAACGCGCGCGACCCAGGGTCCGCCCCCTCCGCACCGCACGGAGGGGGCGGGCTGTTTGGCGTGCCCGGGCGCGAAGGCCCTTGGTGACCCGCGGCTGTCGAGTCGTGAATGATCTCGGCGACCCGCGGCTGTCGAGTCATGAATGATCTCGGCGACCCGTGACGGTTGAGTCCTGAATGACCTTGGCGCACCGCGGCGGTTGAGCCATGAATGACCTTGGCGACGCTACGGATACCGTGGCCACCCTTCGTAACGCTCCGGAGCTTTTTGGAATGCTTCGGAGCGATTTCGCAGGGGCGGCCAGAGGCGTGTTCGGGTGGCGTACGCGGGGCGCCAATTCGGCACTTGCCGGAGGCAGTGACCGGGAACGGATGGTCAATTTCCGTTTCGGCTCGCTCCTTTGGCGGGCGATCAGTAGCCTCAGCTCGAACACCGGATCGCCTACACCGTCGACAACGCCTTGGAGAGATAGATGGAGCGTCCCGCCTGGGCCCCCCGGAGCATTGACATCACGGTTCCGAGCGTGTCCCGTATCTATGACTACTACCTGGGCGGTTCGCACAACTTCGAGGTCGACCGGGAAGCGGCACGCAAGGCGATGGAGTTCATGCCGGGACTTCCCAAGATCATGCAGGCGAACCGCGCGTTCATGCGCCGCGCCGTGCGGTTCGCGGCCAGCGAGGGCATCTCCCAGTTCCTGGACATCGGTTCGGGCATCCCGACCTTCGGAAACGTCCACGAGGTCGCCCAGCAGGCCAAGCCGGGCGCGCACGTCGTGTACGTCGACCACGACCCGGTGGCCGTCGCGCACAGCGAGGCCGTCCTGCGGGACAACGAGGGCGCGGATGTCGTCGCCGCCGATCTCCGAAAGCCCCAGGAAATCCTGGCGAGCCCCCAGGTTCAGCGACTGATCGACCTGAACCGGCCGGTTGCCCTCCTCCTCGTTGCCATACTGCACTTCGTGGAGGACGCGGACGACCCGCACCGAGCGGTGGCGGAACTGCGCGAGGCGCTCGCGCCGGGCAGCCTGCTCATCCTCACGCATGCCTCGTACGAGGGAATTCCGCTCCCGCCGGAGCGGGCCGCGGGCACGGTTGACGTTTACAAGAACATCCGCAACCCGCTGATCATGCGCTCGCGTGACGAGATCGCGCGGTTCTTCGAAGGGTACGACATGGTGGAACCCGGGCTGGTGCCGATGCCGAACTGGCGGCCCGACACGGCACCCGAGGACGAGGATGCTTATGCCTTCTCCGGGTTCGCCGGCGTGGGGCGCACCGCGTGACCGCCGAGCCGGACGGGCCGGAGGACAGACTGCGCCGGTTCGCGACGATCTGGAGCCGGGCGGTCTTCCCGGTCACCTCGACGTCGCTGACCCGGCCCGAGTTCGAGCAGCAACTGGTGCCGCTCGCCCGGCGGTTGAGCGACGCACTGCGGGCCAGGACCTTCGACGCGGCCGAGGGCCAAGCCGTCGGCGCCGCGCTCATCGCCGCGCACTGCACCGACCCGAAGGCGCTGAGCCGCACCCTCGACTGCGTGGACGCCTATCTGGTGCTCTACTGCGGCGAGGACGGGCCCCAGGAGGCGCTGCGGACCAGGTCGGCGCGGCTGCAGCACGCCATGGCCGCCGGATTCGCGCAGGCCCTGCGGGAGCGGACGCTGGCCGAGCAAGAGGCCATCTCCCAGGCGGCGTTGAACGCCCGCAGCGCGGTGGCCGAGGCGCTGCACGCCAGCGAGGCCCGCTTCCGCGCGGTGTTCGAGGGCGCGGCCATAGGAATCGGCATCGCCGACCTCGAAGGCAACATCCTCCAGGTCAACGGAGCCCTGCTGCGCATGTTCGGCGGCTCCGAGCAGTCGATGCGCGGCCGCAAGGTCCCCGAGTGGACGCACCCGGAGGACGCTCCTCAAGTGTGGCGGCTGTACGAGGAGTTGGTACGCGGCGAGCGCGAGCACTACCACGTCGAAAAGGCCTTCTACCGTCCCGACGGCACGGCCCTGTGGACCAATCTGACGGTCTCGCTGCTGCGCGACCCGGACGGCGAACCCCAGTACCAGCTCGCGCTGATGGAGGACACCACCGAGCGCCGGCTGCTCAATCTGCGGCTGCGGTACGAGGCCACGCACGACGCGCTCACCGGACTGCCGAACCGGACCCTGTTCTTCGAGCGCCTGGAGAAGGCGCTGTCCGCGGGGGAGGGCCAGCGCTTCGGGCTGTGCTACCTCGACCTCGACGGCTTCAAGACCATCAACGACAGCCTCGGGCACGCGGCCGGCGACCGGCTGCTGGTCGAGGTCGCCGACCGGCTGCAGTCCTGTGCGACGGCCCCCGGCGAGATGGTCGCCCGGCTCGGCGGCGACGAGTTCGTGGCCCTGACCACCGGCACCGACACGGAACGAGAGGTCGACGCGCTGGCCGACCGCATCATGAACGCCCTCGTCACTCCGGTCCGCATCGACGGCCGCGAACTGACCGTGCGCGGCAGCATCGGCATCGTCGAGGGCCCGGCGGGCGAGCGCGGCCCGGCGGAGGTGCTGCGCAGCGCCGACATCACGATGTACCGGGCCAAGTCCGCGGGCGGCAACCGCTTCGAGCTCGCCGACCCCGAGGCCGACGCCCGCGCCATCACCCGGCACGGACTCACCACGGCACTGCCGGCGGCGCTCGACCGGAACGAGTTCTTCATCGAGTACCAGCCGCTGGTGCACCTGGGCGACGGAAGCGTACGCGGTGCCGAGGCCCTGGTCCGCTGGCTGCACCCGCAGCACGGTGTCCTCGGCCCCGACCGCTTCATCCCGCTCGCCGAGCACACCGGACTGATCGTTCCGCTCGGCCGCTGGGTTCTGGAGCAGTCGGTGCGCCAGGCCCGCGCGTGGCAGGAACGACACGCCAACGCGGGCCCGCTGCGGATCAACGTCAACCTCTCGCCGTGCCAGCTGACCCATCCCGGCCTGGTCCAGGACACGGTCGACATCCTGGAGCGCGAGGGGCTCGACGCCGACGTGCTGTGCCTGGAGGTCACCGAGTCCGCGCTGATCGGCGCCGACGACGACCTGCTCAAGCCGCTGCGCCGACTGGCCGAAATGGGCGTCGACATCGCCCTCGACGACTTCGGCACCGGATACTCCAACCTCGCCAATCTGCGCCGCCTGCCGGTCAGCATCCTCAAGCTGGATCGATCCTTCACCCAGGGTATGCAGCAGTTCCCCGCGGACCCGGTCGACCTGAAGATCGTCGAGGGCATCGTCTCCCTTGCCCACAGCCTCGACCTCGCGGTCACCGTCGAGGGCGTGGAAACGGGCGCCCAGGCCGAGCAGTTGCGGATACTGGGCTGCGACACGGCGCAGGGCTGGTACTACGCCCGGCCCGGACCGCCGGAGCGGCTGCACGAGCTGGCGCTGGTGGACGCCACGGGCTGACGGCGGGACGGGCGTTCGGGACGCGACCCCGCACGGCGTGACGCAAGCGCGGGGCGCGGGCCCGGACCGTTGGTACGGGCCCGCGCCCCGCTGGTCCGCCGCGTATTGGGGCGTACCCGCGCGGGAGACCCGTACCGGCGAGGTGGGTCTCCTTCTTCCTGCTGTACGGGTCACTATGGGACGCGATGGACGACTTCACCGCCGTGTGCGTCGACGCCCTGCGGGCCCATGCCCGCCGGTACGGCGGTGAGCCGGCCGCCAACGGAATCGAGCGCCGCGTCACCTGGTCGCCCGTGGCCGATGCACGCACCGTCTGCACGGTGGTCTGGGCCCTCATCGGCGCGGTGAGGACGGCCGCGGGGTGAAAGCGGTCCTGGTCAGGCCGAGCACCCGGTCCCCCTCCCGGCGAAAATGTCTGCCCCGCACCGGCGATGCCGCCTACGGTGTCCCGGTGAAGAACGATCGACGCCTTCGTCGCCTCGTCGTGGCTGACACTACGTGGCTCTGGACCGTCCGCCAGCGGGTCAAGCCCGCCTACGAGGAGTGCCGAGTGACGCTCTCCCTCTACCCCGAGGGCACGCGGCGACGGCTGGCGCTGGTCTTCCGTCCGCGTGAGGACCGGATCATCTCGAACTGCTACTTCGAATCGGGGTCCTTGGTACGCCTCCCGGACCGCAGCTACCTCAATCTCTATGAACCCGGCACGGTCCGCCGCCTCTTGGAAGCGGCCCTGCCGACCCTGGATCTCTTCGGGGCCGAGCTGGTGATCGAAACGGACGGGTGGCCGTACTTCGACGCGGTCGTGGAACCGGTCACCACCGCTTAGGACTCTTCCGGGCGATCATGTGGGAGCTGATAGAGGCAGAACGGCACGAGAGACGGGACGGGATGTCGGACGACGAGCCCGAAGCGTGGGTCATATGGGGTGAGGGGACCGTGTTCCGGCGGCCCGCCAACAACGGCATGTTGGTCAACGGTCCTGTCTCTCCGGACATGGAGCGGTTGTTCGCCGGCATTGCCGCGGTGGATCCTGGCTGGACACCGCCGCCCCCCGAACCCGATGTCGAGGTGTGGTGGGGGGACCCTGTGGTGGTGGACGGGCCATGGGTGATCTTCACCTCTGGCACCGAACGGGAGATCCGAGCGCACGTGGACCGCTACGAGGACATACGCGGAATGCTGCGTGCATCCAGCGTGCGGCGGTGATCGAGATCCTCGGTCCGGCCTGCACCCCACGCCCCACACGCGCTGATCGAACCAGGATGCTCGTGCCCGTACCCGGCGATACCGTGACTGGAACGCGGGGGAGAAGTGGCCGGATGGCGGACGTGCAGCCGATCGTCGGACGGGAGACGGAGCTCTCCGAGCCCTCCCGGCTCGTCGCGTCGCCCGAGGGCCGGGCCCTGCCGGCGGAGACCGGGCTGCCGTTCGGTCTTCACCAGGTGTTCGACACCGCGCCGCCCAGTTCCGCGACGGCTTCGGCAACGCGCTGCCGCCGGCCGAGTCCAACGATCTGCACGCACGCCTGACCATCCCCTCTCCGGGACCGCCGCTGTTCGAGGCCCCGCTCGCCACGTCGCCCGTTGGCCGGCAACGCCGACCACGGACCGCTGCTGATGATCTCCGGCCAGGCCGACCACACCGTTCCCGACGTCGTGACCCGCTCGGCGTACAAGCCCTACGCGCTTCGCGCGCCTGACGGGACATACATCACATCGGCGCCCGGTGAACCGGGTGCCCAGCGAAGGAGTTGAGAAGGATGAGCACGGAACTTCAGGGCAGGACCGCGGTGGTCACTGGTGCCAGCAAGGGCATCGGACTCGCCGTCACCGTGGCGCTGGCCGAGGCGGGCGCGACGGTGATCGCGGGATCCCGCACCAGCACGCCGGATCTGGACGCGCTGGTCAAGCAGGGCACCGTCACCTGGGTGCCCGTCGACCTCGCCGAGCCCGGTGCGGCCGAACGGCTCGTCGAGGCCGCGAACGGGCGGATCGACGTCCTGGTCAACAACGTCGGCTCGGCCCCGGCCCGTACCGGCGGCTTCCTCTCGGTGACCGACGAGGACTGGCAGCGCACCGTCGACCTGAACCTGCTGACGGCCGTACGGGTCACCCGGGCCGCCCTCCCGCTGATGCTGGACGCGGGCCACGGCTCGGTGGTGACGATCGCCTCGGTCAACGCCACCCTGCCGGACCCCATGGTGATCGACTACAGCGCGGGCAAGGCCGCCCTGGTCGCCTTTTCCAAGGCGCTGTCGAAGGAGGTCGGCCCGAAGGGCATCCGGGTCAACACCGTCAGCCCCGGCCCAGTCGAGACGGAGCTGTGGCTCGGCGGCGACGGAGTGGCGGCAACCGTGTCGGCCGCCGCCGGGATCACCCCCGACGAGGTGGTGGCAGGCGCCGCCGGCGCCACGGTCACCGGCCGCTTCTCCCAGCCCCAGGAGGTCGCCGAACTGGTCCTCTTCCTGGCCGGCGACCGCGCCCGCAACATCACCGGCAGCGACCTGGTCATCGACGGCGGCTTCATCCCCACGCGGTGACGAGCACAGAGCCTGCCCGCAGCACGACGGCCGCATGAGCACCGTAAACCCTCGCAGGTGCACCCGGCCTCGGGGCTGAGCTCGGGGTGGGTGCGCTTACCTGCGCTTACAGGGTGCCTCCCCCAAACTCTTCGAGCAGGGGGTACCCCCAGCGCCCATCCGTGCCGCCTGGGGGTCCCCCACGCCGTTAAGGCAGTGGGGGAGGCACGATTGCCCGTAGCGGGGAAGGCCCGGCCCGTACGGTCCGCAGCCGCTCACCGGCGTGAGGGGACGTGCCGGAACGTCCGCCCGCAGCGGATGGCGCGTCACCGCCGGATCCCTCGGAACCCGACCGATTCCGCGCCAGACCGAGGACGGATGCTCCGGCACGGCCCCGACCCCGAACCGACGGCATGCGAACCGGCAGCGCAGGCGACGACGGGCGATGCGACGGACGGCGAACCGCCCCCGACGGCCTCCCTCGCACCCGTCAACGCTCCAGCAGCATCCGCTGCAGCTCCCGAGCCGCCCGCGGCGGAGCCACATCGCTGCGGTGCGCCAGCGCGATCGTCCGGTCGAGCCCGGGCCGGGCCAGCGGCGTCACCCGCAGCCCCCGCCCGGACCGCGTCGCGACCATGCGCGGTACGACGGCCACACCGAGCCCCGCCCGGACGAAGCCGAGGACGGCGTCCATCTCGCCGCCCTCGACGGCGAAGTCGGGCTCGAACCCCTCGGCGCGACACGCGGCGACCGTCAGTTCGCGCAGGTCGTAGCCGTGCCGGAACATGACCAGGCGTTCCCCCTCCAGGTCGGAGATCCGCACCGTGCGGCCACGCCCCGGCACCGGCGCGCCCGGCGACGACACCACGACCAGGTCCTCGCGCAGCAGCTCCACCGTGGTCAGCGCGGGCGATGGCGTGGGCAGCGGAAGGACGACCAAGGCAAGATCGAGAGCGCCGCGCGCGAGTTCCCGTACGAGATCGTGCGAACCGCCCTCCTCGATCAGCAGCCGGATCCCCGGATAGCGGTCGTGGAAGGCGCGCAGCACGTCCGGGAGCAGACCGGTACACACGCTCGGGGTCGCCCCGAGCCGGACCCGGCCGCTGCGCAGCTGGGCCAGCTCCTGCACCTCGTGGCGGGCCGTGTCCGCGTCAGCGAGGATGCGCCGGGCCAGCGGCAGCAGCGCCTCACCCGCGTCCGTGAGCGTGATGTTCCCGCGCGCCCGCAGGAACAGATCCGCCCCCAACTCCCGCTCCAGCGCCTTGATCTGCTGGGACAGCGACGGCTGGGCGACATGGACCAGATCGGCGGCCCGGGTGAAGTGCCGGGTCTCGGCGACGGCGACGAAGTACTGGAGCTGCTGGAACTGCACCTTTCGACAATAGCCCACGCCTATGGAAACCAGCCGGACCATGTCTTGGACCGATCGGCCCCTTGACCCCTAGCGTCCTGTGGCATGGCTCTGGCAACGCGGACGGACCGACGGCCGTCCATGGCACGCACCGTGTGGGACAGCTCCGTCGGCAAGAAGACCGTGATGGCCGTCAGCGGACTGATCATGGTGCTGTACCTGATCGCCCACATGATCGGCAATCTGAAGATCTACTTCGGGGCGGGCGAGTTCAACCACTACGGGCACTGGCTGCGCACCGTGGGCGAACCCTTCATGCACTACGAGTGGACGCTCTGGCTGATCCGCGTGGTGCTGGTCGTCGCCGTCGTCGCGCACGCTGTCTCCGCCTACCAGCTGAGCCGCCGCGACATCAAGGCGCGCCCCAGCAAGTACGTCCACAAGAAGCCGCGGGCCAGCTACGCGACGCGCACCATGCGCTGGGGCGGGATCATCCTCGGCCTGTTCATCGTCTGGCACCTCCTGGACCTGACGACCGGCACCGTGCACTCCGGCGGCTTCCAGGAGGGCCACCCGTACCAGAACGTCGTGGACACCTTCTCCACCTGGTACGGCAACGTCATCTACATCGTCGCGATGCTCGCGCTCGGTCTGCACATCCGGCACGGCTTCTGGAGCGCGGCACAGACCCTGGGCGCCGGCAGCCGCACCCGCGACCGCGCCCTCAAGACCGTCGCCAACGTCCTCGCGCTGGTGCTGACCGCGGGCTTCATCTCCGTACCCGTCGGTGTCATGACTGGAGTGGTGAGCTGACATGACCGCATACACCGAATACGCGACCGGTGCGCCGGTCGTCGACGGCAAGGCCCCGCAGGGCCCGATCAACGAGCGCTGGGACACCCGCCGTTTCGAGGCCAAGCTGGTCAACCCTGCCAACCGCCGCAAGCACACGGTGATCGTCGTCGGCACCGGCCTCGCGGGCGGTTCGGCCGGCGCCACGCTCGCCGAACAGGGCTACCACGTCGTCCAGTTCTGCTACCAGGACTCGCCCCGCCGCGCCCACTCGATCGCCGCGCAGGGCGGCATCAACGCGGCGAAGAACTACCGCAACGACGGCGACTCCATCCACCGGCTCTTCTACGACACCGTCAAGGGCGGCGACTTCAGGGCGCGCGAGTCCAACGTCCACCGACTGGCGCAGATCTCGGTGGAGATCATCGACCAGTGCGTCGCGCAGGGCGTGCCGTTCGCCCGCGAGTACGGCGGTCTCCTCGACACCCGCTCCTTCGGCGGCGTCCAGGTGTCCCGGACGTTCTACGCCCGAGGCCAGACGGGCCAGCAGCTCCTGCTCGGCGCGTACCAGGCGCTGTCCCGGCAGATCGCCGCGGGCAACATCGAGATGCACCCGCGCACCGAGATGCTCGACCTGATCATGGTCGACGGGCGGGCCCGGGGCATCGTGGCCCGCGACCTCATCACCGGCAAGATCGACACGTACTACGCGGACGCGGTGGTCCTCGCGAGCGGCGGATACGGCAACGTCTTCTACCTCTCGACGAACGCCATGAACTCCAACGCCACCGCGATCTGGCGGGCCCACCGGCGCGGCGCCTACTTCGCCAACCCCTGCTTCACCCAGATCCACCCCACCTGCATCCCGCGCACCGGCGACCACCAGTCCAAGCTCACCCTGATGAGCGAGTCGCTGCGTAACGACGGCCGCATCTGGGTCCCGAAGGCGAAGGGCGACACCCGCCCGCCGAACGAGATCCCCGAGGACGAGCGCGACTACTACCTGGAGCGCATCTACCCCTCCTTCGGCAACCTCGTGCCCCGTGACATCGCCTCCCGCGCCGCCAAGAACGTCTGCGACGAGGGCAGGGGAGTGGGCCCCGGCGGCCAGGGCGTCTACCTGGACTTCGCCGACGCCATCCAGCGGATGGGCCGGGCGAAGGTCGAGGAGAAGTACGGCAACCTCTTCGACATGTACGCGCGGATCACCGCCGAGGACCCGTACACCGTCCCGATGCGGATCTACCCCGCCGTGCACTACACGATGGGCGGACTGTGGGTCGACTACGACCTGCAGACCACCATCCCGGGCCTGTTCGCGATCGGCGAGGCCAACTTCTCCGACCACGGCGCGAACCGCCTCGGCGCCTCGGCCCTGATGCAGGGTCTCGCCGACGGCTACTTCGTGCTGCCGTCGACGATCAACGACTACCTCGCCCGCAACCCGCACCATGACGAGGTGACCGACGAACACCCCGCCGTGCAGGAGGTGTTGGCCGAGACCGAGGACCGGCTGCGGCTGCTCCTGGCCGTCGACGGCGACCGCACCCCGGACTCCTTCCACCGCGAAGTCGGCGAACTCATGTGGGAGTTCTGCGGCATGGCCCGTACGGAGACCGGGCTGCGCAAGGCACTTGAGCGCATCCCGCAGATCCGCGAGGAGTTCTGGCGGCGCATCAAGGTGCCCGGCACCGGCGAGGAGTTCAACCAGTCCCTGGAGAAGGCCAACCGCATCGTCGACTACCTGGAGCTCGCCGAGCTGATGTGCCTCGACGCGCTGCACCGGGCCGAGTCCTGCGGCGGCCACTTCCGCGAGGAGTCCCAGACCCCGGACGGCGAGGCGGCCCGCAAGGACGACGAGTTCTCCTACGCGGCCGCCTGGGAGTTCACCGCCACCGGTGACGCGCCCGTCCTGCACAAGGAAGACCTGGTCTTCGAGTACGTCCACCCCACTCAGCGGAGCTACGCATGAAGCTCACCCTGCGCGTCTGGCGGCAGAAGAACGCCGACGCCGACGGAGCGATGTCCACGTACGAGGTGGACGACATCTCGGCCGACATGTCCTTCCTGGAGATGCTCGACACCCTCAACGAGGAGCTCATCCTCAAGGGCGAGGACCCGGTCGCCTTCGATCACGACTGCCGCGAGGGCATCTGCGGCGCGTGCTCGCTCGTCATCAACGGCGACGCGCACGGACCGGAGCGCACCACCACCTGCCAGCTGCACATGCGGTCCTTCAAGGACGGCGACACGATCGACATCGAGCCCTGGCGCGCCTCGGCCTTCCCGGTGGTGAAGGACCTGGTGGTGGACCGGTCGGCCTTCGACCGGATCATCCAGGCCGGCGGCTACATCACCGCCCCGACCGGCGCCGCGCCCGAGGCACACGCGACGCCCGTGCCCAAGCCGGACGCCGACTTCGCCTTCGAGCACGCCGAGTGCATCGGCTGCGGTGCGTGTGTGGCGGCCTGCCCGAACGGTGCGGCGATGCTCTTCACTTCCGCGAAGATCAACCACCTCAATGTGCTGCCACAGGGCGCGCCCGAGCGTGAGACCCGTGTGCTCGACATGGTGGCGCAGATGGACGAGGAAGGCTTCGGCGGCTGCACTCTCACCGGCGAGTGCGCCACCGCCTGCCCGAAAGGCATCCCGCTGTTCTCCATCACCAGCATGAACAAGGAGTGGATGCGGGCTACGCGCAAAACGGGGCGGCGTTAGCGCTCCGCTGGTTGGGCGGCTGTTCGCCTGCGGGCCGACTGTGGCTGGTCGCGCCCACGCGGCGGAGTCGCAAAATGTCACAGCCCCGCGCCCCTATAGGGGCGCTCCCGCTGAGGTCACTTGTTCAGAAGACGTTCGCCGTAAGGGTGCGGACGGGCGGGACCGGAAGTGGTGCTCACCCCGGTCCCGCCAAGCACCCCACGGGCCGCTGTTCGGCCGCCGCGCCGGCCTGGCCGGCGGCCTGCTGTTCGCCCTGATTCCCGGGGTGAGCCGGGTCCGCCGGCGTTCGCGGTGGTGGCCGGGGCCGGGCTCGCCGCCGGGGCACGCTCCCGGCGGTTCTCGCCTCGGTCCTGGCGGTTCTCGCTCTGCTCACGCTGCCCGAGCAGCAGGCATTGCGGGAGCCGCTCGCGCACTAGGTGGGCGGCCGACTCGGCGAGGAACGACCTGCTGTCGACCGACGGCCCGAAGCCGGAGCGGCGCCTGCCGGGCGAGAAGCGGAGCCGGCAGGTGGTGATGGGGAACCAGAGGGATCCGCTGAGCGGGCTGCCCCCGGCCAGGCGGCGGCCCCACGCGCACACATCGCGTCCGGCGCGGAACGTCCCGGCGGGCTGACCGTGGCTCTCCCGGTGCGCAGCCGATAGCGCCGCCTTCCGGACACCGATCCCGGGCATTCAACATCCCCACATCCCGTCTCCTGGCCACGGTCACGCGCACGCCAACCGGCATCGGAAGAACAGGAGCGCGCAGACCGCACCGATCCGGTCGGTCTGCGACCGCACCGCCGAACCGGCCCGTGACCAGGAGAGTGCCATGACCGGCGTTTCCACGCTCGACCGTCCCCCGCAGCCCGCGGCACCCACCCGCTACACCGTCTCCCTCGCCCGCGACGAGGCCGACGTCCGGGCCGCGCAGCGGCTGCGCCACGACGTCTTCGCCGGGGAGATGGGAGCCCTCCTGTCCACCCCGCAGCCGGGCCTGGACATCGACGCCTTCGACGCGTACTGCGACCACCTGCTGGTCCGCGACACGGTGACCGGCCAGGTCGTCGGCACCTACCGGCTGCTGCCGCCCGAGCGTGCCCCGATCGCCGGACGACTGTACTCGGAGAGCGAGTTCGACCTCGGCCCGCTGGCCGGAATCCGCTCCGGGCTGGTCGAGGTCGGCCGCTCCTGCGTGCACCCCGACCACCGCGACGGCGCGGTCATCGGGCTGATCTGGGCCGGGATTGCCCGCTACATGGTCGACGGCGGCCACGAGTGGCTCGCGGGCTGCTGCTCCATCCCGCTCGCCGACGGCGGCGCGCTCGCCGCGGGCACCTGGGACCGGGTCCAGGCCAAGCACCTGGCGCCCGAGGAGTACCTGGTACGTCCGCTGCTGCCCTGGGAGCCGCCCGCGGGCGCCGCCCCGCAGGGCGGCACCGAACTGCCCCCGCTGCTGCGCGGCTACCTCCGGCTCGGCGCCTGGGTGTGCGGCCAGCCCGCGCACGACCCCGACTTCGGCGTCGCCGACCTGTACGTGCTGCTGTCGATGCGCCGGGTCAACCCGCGCTATCTGCGGCACTTCCTCTCGCTCGTGCCGTGATGAGCAACCCTCGCCTCGTGGTGTCGCGTCGCCCCCGGCCGCGGGGGGCGGCGCAGGCCGGCCCGGGCTCGGCGGTGCTTCCCACCGCCGGAGCCGTTCCGACGCCGCGGCGGCCCCGCGCGGCCGGCGCCGCGCCGTCGCCCAGCGCGTGGCTGCCCACCGCACCCTGCTCCCCGCGCGGCTGCGTGGAGTTCACGGCGTCCTGGGGCGCCGTGCCCCGCGCGGTGGTGCGGCTCGCCTCCGTCCTGCTCCTGGTCCTCGCGGGTGTCGTACTGTGCCCGCTCGTCGGGCGGCTGCGGGCGGCGGCGCGCGACCGGTGGATCCGCCGCTGGTGCCGGGCCGTCGTGCGGGCCACCGGCGTACGGGCCCGGATCACGGGAGCGGCCGCGCCCACCGGGGGACTGCTGATCGTCGCCAACCACATCTCGTGGCTGGACATCCCCCTCCTCGCGGCCGTCCGCCCGGCGCGGATGCTCGCCAAGACCGAGGTCCGCGCCTGGCCCGTGGCGGGCCCGCTGGCGGCCGGGGGCGGCACCCTGTTCATCGAACGCGACCGGCTCCGCGCCCTGCCCGCCACCGTGGACCGCATCGCCGAGGCCCTGCGCGGCGGCGCGGCCGTCGTCGCCTTCCCCGAGGGCAGTACCTGGTGCGGCCGGGCCCAGGGGCACTTCCGGCGGGCCGTCTTCCAGGCCGCGCTCGACGCCGGCGTGCCCGTCCAGCCGGTGCGCATCCGCTACCGGCTCGCCGGGGGAGAGGCGAGCACCGCGCCCGCCTTCGTCGGCGACGACCCGCTGCTCGTGTCGCTGTGGCGGGTGGCGGCGGCGCGCGGACTGGTCGCCGAGGTCGAGGTGCGGCCGGCGCTCGCGGCCCACAGCCATGCCGACCGGCGCGCGCTCGCCGACGCCGCGCAAGGGGGTTCGCACCGCGCGTGTTCACCGGCCGGCGCACACCCCTGACATTCCGTCAGTTGCGCGGGGTACCGTCCCGGCATGTATCCCGGAGCGTACGACCCCGCCAGGCCGGCCGTCGTCACCGCGGACGGCGGCCGGACCCTCACGTACGGACAACTGGAGGAACGCTCGCTGCGGCTCGCGGACCATCTGCGGTCCATGGGCCTGAGCCGGGGCGACCACGTCGCCCTCCTCTGCGACAACGACCCACGCGTCCTGGAGGTCTACTGGGCGACCCTGCGCTCCGGCCTCTACCTCACCGCCGTCAACCATCACCTGACCGCCGACGAGGCGGCGTACATCGTGCGCGACTGCGGGGCGTCCGCGCTGATCGTCTCGGAACGCCTCGGTGAACTCGCGTCGCACGTCGGCGCGTTGATGCCGGACGCGACGCTCCGCCTGGACAGCTCGTACGAGACCGCCCTCGCCGCCGCCTCACCCGAACCGCCCGCGCACCAGCCGCGCGGCGCCGACATGCTCTACTCCTCCGGGACCACCGGCCGCCCCAAGGGCATCGAGCCGGCGCTTCCCGACGGCGACGTCCGCGAGGTGCCGAGCACCTTCCAGCTCCTCTTCCAGCCCATGTACGGCTTCGACGAGCACACGGTCTATCTGTGCCCGGCGCCCCTCTACCACGCGGCGCCCCTGCGCTTCTGCTTCGTCGTCACCGCCACCGGCGGAACCGTCGTCCTCATGGACTCCTTCGACGCGCAAGGCGCGCTCGTGGCGATCGAACGCCACCGGGTGACGCACAGCCAATGGGTGCCCACCATGTTCGTACGGATGCTGAAACTCCCGTCCGACGTACGGGAGTTGTACGACGTGTCGTCACTGAAGGTCGCCATCCACGCGGCCGCGCCGTGCCCCGTCGAGGTCAAGCGGCGGATGATGGAGTGGTGGGGGCCGGTCCTGTACGAGTACTACGCGGCGACGGAGGCCAACGGGATCACCTTCATCGGGCCCGAGGAATGGCTGCGCAAGCCGGGGTCCGTGGGGCGCGGCGGCCTCCTGGGCGTACCGCGGATCTGCGGTGAGGACGGCAAGGTGCTGCCCGTCGGCGAGACCGGAACGGTCTACTTCGAGCGCGACGAACTGCCCTTCCGGTACCACAACGACGACGCCCGCACCCGTGAGGCGCAGCACCCCGAACACCCCGAGTGGACCACGACCGGCGACATCGGACACCTCGACGAGGACGGCTATCTCTTCCTCACCGACCGTAGGGCGTTCACGATCATCTCGGGCGGCGTGAACATCTACCCGCAGGAGACAGAGGACTGTCTGACCCTGCATCCGAAGGTCGCCGACGTGGCGGTGATCGGCGTTCCGGACGCCGAGATGGGGGAGGCGGTCAAGGCGGTGGTGCAGCCCGCTCCCGGTACGCCGCCGGGGCCCGAACTGGAGCGTGAGCTGCTCGACTTCACCCGGGAGCGGATCGCCCGCTACAAGGCCCCGCGCAGCGTGGACTTCACGGACGCGCTGCCACGCACGCCGACGGGCAAGCTCGCCAAGTCGGCCCTCAGGAAGGTCTATTGGTCCTGATGAGGGCCCTGTCGACCCCGGCAAAGGCTTATGGGGCCTGGCGGAGGGTGCGGGTCAGGTAGGGAGCCGTTCGGCTCCCGGCTGCCCGTGCCACCTCCGTCGGCGGGCCGGCGGCGACGATCCGCCCGCCTGCCTCACCCCCGCCCGGGCCCAGGTCGATCACCCAGTCGGCGCCCGCGACGACCGTCATGTCGTGCTCGACGACCACGACGGTGTGGCCCGCGTCGACCAGACCGTGCAGTTGGCGCATCAGCACCTCGACGTCGGCGGGGTGCAGTCCCGTCGTCGGCTCGTCGAGCAGATACAGGGTGTGGCCGCGCCGCACCCGCTGCAACTCGCTGGCCAGCTTGATGCGTTGGGCCTCGCCGCCCGACAACTCCGTGGCGGGCTGGCCGAGTCGCAGATAGCCGAGGCCCACGTCGAGGAGCGTGGTGAGGCTGCGGGCGACGGCCGGGGTGTCCGTCCCGGCGAAGAACCGCGCCGCCGCCTCCACCGTCAGGTCCAGGACCTGCGCGATGTTCCGTCCCCGGTACGTCACTTCGAGGGTCTCGGGGTTGTAGCGCGCCCCGCCGCAGTCCGGGCACGGCGCGTAGGTGCTGGGCAGGAACAGCAGCTCCACGCTGACGAAACCCTCGCCCTGGCAGGTCTCGCAGCGTCCGCCGGCGACGTTGAAGGAGAAGCGTCCCACGCCGTAGTCACGCCTTCTGGCCTCCTCCGTCACGGCGAAGACCTTGCGCACGACGTCGAAGAGCCCGGTGTACGTCGCCAGATTCGAGCGCGGGGTGCGTCCGATGGGTTTCTGATCGACGCTGACCAGCCGACCTACACCCTCCAGGTCCTCCGTCACTTCGCCGATCAGCGTGGACTTGCCGGAGCCGGAGACACCGGTGACCGCGGTGAACACGCCGAGCGGGAACTCGGCGGTGACCCCGCGCAGGTTGTGCCGCGTGACCGGCCCGATCTTCAACTGGCCGCTCGGCGCCCGGACTTCGCGCACCGGAGCGGGGGAGCGGTCGAAGAGGAAGCGCGCCGTCGCGGACTCGGCCACCCGCTCCAGCTCCGCGACCGGACCGCTGTGCAGCACGCGCCCGCCGTGCTCGCCGGCGCGCGGACCGACGTCGACGAGCCAGTCGGCGCCGCGCACGACATCGAGGTGGTGCTCCACGACGAACACCGAGTTGCCCGCCGACTTCAGCCGCGCCAGGACGGTGAGCAGGGCCTCCGTGTCCGCCGGGTGCAGTCCGGCGGACGGCTCGTCGAGGACGTACACGACCCCGAAGAGCCCGGAGCGCAGCTGGGTTGCCAGACGCAGCCGTTGGAGTTCGCCCGCGGAGAGGGTGGGGGTGGCCCGGTCCAGGCTGAGATAGCCGAGCCCGAGCTCGGCGACGGGCGCGATACGGGCCTTCAGATCCTCGGTGAGGACACGGGCGGTCTCCGAATCGGCTGTGAGGGACTGTGCCAGCTGCACCAACGGCAGCGCGGCCAGCTCGGCGATGTTCCGCCCCGCGAACGTCACCGCCAGCGCCTCGGGACGCAGCCGGCTGCCGCCGCACACCGGACACGGAGCGGTGGTGAGGAACCGCTCGGCCTTGGCCCTGAGCGTCGGGCTCTTCGTGTCGGAGAAGGTCTTCATGACATAGCGCCGGGCGCTCATGTACGTGCCCTGGTAAGGGCGTTGGATCCGCTCGGCGTCCCGCACCGGATGCACGGTCACGACCGGCTGCTCGTCCGTGAAGAGGATCCACTGCCGCTCCTCGGCGGGCAGTTCCCGCCAGGGCCGGTCCACGTCGTACCCGAGTGTGTCGAGGATGTCCCGCAGGTTCTTGCCCTGCCAGGCACCCGGCCACGCGGCGATCGCCCCCGCACGGATCGACAGCGACGGATCCGGGACGAGCAACTCCTCGGTCGTACCGTGCACTTGGCCGAGACCGTGGCATGCGGGGCAGGCCCCGGCCGCCGTATTGGGCGAGAAGGCATCCGAATCGAGCCGCTCGGCGCCCGGCGGATAGTCGCCCGCCCGCGAGAACAGCATCCGTAGCGAGTTGGAGAGATTGGTGACCGTACCGACGGACGAGCGCGAGGTGGGTGCCGAGCGGCGCTGCTGGAGCGAGACCGCGGGCGGCAGCCCGGTGATCTCCCCGACCTTCGGCGCCCCCACCTGGTGGATCAGCCGCCGCGCGTACGGGGCGACCGACTCGAAGTACCGCCGCTGCGCCTCCGCGTAGATCGTCCCGAAGGCCAGCGAGGACTTGCCGGAGCCGGAGACACCGGTGAAGACCGCGAGGACGTCACGCGGGATGTCGACGTCCACGCCCCGGAGGTTGTGCTCACGGGCGCCCCGGACGCGGACGTACGGGTCGTGGGGGCTGTGCATCGGCGGGACTCCTGTGGGCGGCCAGGGGCCTGGACATCAGTGGGGCTGGGGGCAAACCCCACGATTCTAGGTCGTGGTCAGTCCCGCGAGCCGGGCGAGTCTCCGGTAGGAGTCCACAAGGGCGTCCCGGTCGTACGTACTCGTCGTGACCAGCACTTCCTGGGCACCGGTCTCCTTGATCACCGTTTCCAGTTCGTGGGCGACCTGCTCCTCGGTGCCCACGATGTGGCCGGTGAGGCCGGACTTGTAGAAGCCGCGCTCCTTGGCGGTCATGGTGAGGGCCTCGACGCGCTCGGCGGGCGGCAGGGGCGGGAACGTGCCGTGCGTGCGGGAGTACGCCATGGACCAGGCCTCCGGGAGCAGCAGACGGCGTGCCTCCTGCGGGCTCGCCGCGACCGCGACGGTGCCCGAGATGACCACGTACGGCTCCCGCGCCCAGTCGGAGGGGCGGAAGGTCGCGCGGTAGTGGTCGATGCCGCGCAGCATCTTCTCCCGGTTCCTGAGATCCCCGATGACCATCGGCAGGCCCGCCCGCGCCGCGATGGTGGCGCCCTCGCCCAGGGCGAGCACGAAGGGCGGCACGGTGAGGCCCTCCGTGGGGCGCGCGTGCACGCCGGTCGGGGATGTCCCTCGGAACCAGTCGAGGAGTTCGGCGAGCTGGGCCGCGAAATCGTCGGCATCGTCCTTGTCCCGCCCGAGCGCCCTGCGCACGCCGTCCGTGAAGCCGACGGAGCGGCCCAGACCCATGTCGATCCGTCCCGGGAACAGGGACTCCAGGACCCCGAACTGCTCGGCCACGACGAGAGGTTGGTGGTTCGGCAGCATCACGCCGCCGGTCCCGACCCGGATGGTACGGGTGGCGGCGGCGAGCGCGGCGGCCAGCACGGTGGGTGCGGGTCCGGCGACTCCTGGCACGCCGTGGTGCTCCGAGACCCAGATCCGGTGGTAGCCGAGGGCCTCCAGATCCCGGGCCAGCCGTACGGTGTCGCGCAGGGCCTCGGGAGCCTCGTGCCCCTCGCGGGTGCGCGAGCGGTCGAGTACGGAGAAGCGGGTTGCCGCGATCACAGAGCTCACAGGGGGTTCAACGCGTGCGGGGCGCCAGGATTCCCGGACCCGCGGCTTGAGCCGGGGGAGCGGGGCGTGGTCAGCCGGTGTGACCGGTGCGGAAGTCTCCCGGGGGCATGCCCGTGTGGTGGGTGAAGTACTTTCCGAAGTTGGTGGCCTCGGTGAATCCCAGGCGCTGGGCGATCGCCGCGGCCGTGAGATCGGTGTGGGCGAGGAGGCGTTTGGCCTCCAGCACGACCCGGCGGTCGACGACCTGCTTCGCGGTGTGCCCGGTGGCCGCCTGACAGGCGCGGTTGAGGGTCTTGGCGGAGTAGCCGAGGAACTGGGCATAGTCCTCCACCTGGCGGGTGCGGTGGAAGTGCTGCTCGACCTCCCGGCGGAAACGCAGATAGGTCTCGTCCGGCACGGCGCCGGGCTCGGCCGCTCCGGGCGGCGTGGGCAGGGCGGCGATCCGCAGGAGCAATACGGTGAGCTGGTGGCGCAGCAGTTCGATGCCGAGCGGCGGTGTGGCGGTCGTGTGCCCCGCGGGTACGGACATTCCGCAGGCGGTGGCGTAATCCTCGGCGAGCTGTACGACCGTCGCGGTGAGGGTGCGCAGGGCCTCCGGCGCGTCAAGGTGCCACACGGCCGTCTCGTACTGGTCCTCCAGGAGCCCGCGGAGCACCTGTGACGGCGGCAGGAACGCCGGGGTGAAGAGGACGGCATGGCCATCGAGCCCGGGCGCCGCGGCGTTCTCCTGGACCTGGTTCGGGCGCAGCCACAGCAGGGTGCCCGGACCGCACTCGTGGTCCACGAAGTCCACGGTGTACCGCCCGTGTCCCGATGTGATCAGGAAGATCTGGTGGAAGTCCAGCCGCTGCGGCTGCGCCAGCGCCGCTGCCGGGACCCGCCGCCGCAGCTCCGCCAGGGCGAAAGTCTCCACGCTGAGCCCGGGCCGCACGGGATTGCGGAAGTCCACCTCCTTGATCGCAGCCCGGTCCGGCTCCTCGATCGCAACCCGACCCGGCTCCTTGACCCCACCATGGCCCAGAGGGCCCGCATGTCCCGTTTCCACCATGACGACTCCTGAAATGACCTCGTGTCCCATCCTGCACCCGTACACGCTGGAACACGCCCGAGAAGTCCCGGCACGGATGCCCGGAGGCTCTCGCAGCGCGGCGCGCGGTCCTGCGGGCGCCGCGCCGCTGAGGTCGCGCGCCGACCCGTACGGGCACACGATGCGAAGACGACTGCCGCACACTTCTCTGGAGTCCCCATGGTCTGGATCCCGCAGATCACCGACCTCGCCGACCGACTCGGCGCCGCCGACCTCGCCGCCGCCCTGCGCGACCCGAGCGAGGCCACCGTCCGCGTCGCACTCGACGACCCGGGAGCCGGCCGTATCAGCGGCGTGGCCGTCCTCGCCGCCTGGCTCGCAGAGCAGGAGAAATGGCGCGCGGAACGCCGGGTGGACATCGAGCCGGTCGCGACCACCGTCACCGAGAAGCGGGCCGTGGGCGAATGGGTCGTGCACCTGAACGGCCCGGACGGCAGGCGCATCGGGCTCCCCGTCGCCGTCGCCGTGGAGCCCGCGTCCACGCTGCCCGTCCGGATCTACCACTCCCGCTGGCCGCTGCTCGGCCATCACGTCGTACGTCCCCCGCTGCTGCCCCACGACCCGGACGCGCACGCCTCGGATGTGGTGGGCGCCTACAAGGCGGCCCTCGGCGCGGGGGACACCGACGGTGTCGTCGCCACCTTCGCGGCCGACGGCTACTTCCGCGAGCCGTCCGGCGACGCCTACCGATATGTCGGCACCCATGTGCTGTCCGACTTCTACAAGGGTTTCTTCTCCGCGGGCGGCGGTATCCCGCTCAAGCTGTGCACCGTCACGGAGGACGGCACCCGCAGCGCGTTCGAGTACATCTGCGACCGCTGGGGCGACACCGACCTGCCGCCGCAGGCGGGCCTCGCCGTCTACACGCGGGGCGCCGACGGCCTGATCGCCGCCGCGCATGTGTACGACGACGTGGAAGGCCCCGTGGAGTAGGGCTTCGCGGCGCTCGTCGCGGGCAGGTTCAAGTCGTCGGAGTGCACCGCCCCACCGCCAGCGAGAGCAGGAGAGCGCATGCAGCACGTGAAGCTCGGTTCGACGGGCCTGGATGTCTCCCGGATCTGCCTGGGCTGCATGAGTTTCGGCCTTCCCGATCGCGGCGTCCATGAGTGGACCCTCGACGAGGAGGCGTCACGGCCCTTGATCCGCCAGGCGCTGGAGGCCGGGATCAACTTCTTCGACACGGCGAACGTGTACTCCGACGGCACCAGCGAAGAGATCGTCGGCCGGGTGCTCGCCGACCTCGCGCGCCGCGACGAGATCGTCATCGCCACGAAGGTGAACGGCGCGATGCACGACGGCCCGAACGCGCGTGGTCTGTCCCGCAAGGCGATCATGACGGAGATCGACAACAGCCTGCGCCGGCTGGGCACCGACTACGTCGACCTCTACCAGATCCACCGCTTCGACCCCGCGACCCCCGTCGAGGAGACGATGGAGGCCCTGCACGACGTGGTCAAGGCAGGCAAGGCCCGCTACATCGGGGCGAGTTCGATGTACGCCTGGCAGTTCTCCAAGGCCCAGTACACGGCCCGGCTGAACGGCTGGACGCGGTTCGTGTCGATGCAGAACCATTACAACCTCCTCTACCGCGAGGAGGAGCGCGAGATGCTGCCGCTCTGCGCGGACCAGAGGGTCGGTGTGCTGCCCTGGAGCCCGCTCGCCCGCGGCCGCCTCACCCGCGACTGGGACACGGCCACCGCGCGCAGCCGGACCGACGAGTTCGGCAAGAACCTCTACCAGGAGGGCGACCGCGAGATCGTCGGCGCCGTCGCCCGCATCGCCGCCGAGCGCGAGGTGCCCCGCGCGCGGGTCGCCCTCGCCTGGCTGCTGCACCAGAGCACCATGACCGCACCCATCGTCGGCGCCACCAAGCCGCTGCACGTCGAGGACGCGGTCGCCGCCCTCGACGTACAGCTCACGGACAAGGAGATCGAGGAGCTGGAGCGGCCGTACACGCCTCGGGCGATCAGCGGTCACTGACGGCAGGATGGGGAGCGCTTCCCAGTCCGCTCTCGAGAGCGCTCCCAATGCGACGAGTTCCGGACAGTTCGTCTGGCCGAGTGTTTCTCAATTCCCTTTGCTGGGACCCTGCTGACGTTCAGTCAATATCCGGGCTCGCGACGGAAAGGGAAAACTCCGAGATCGCTTGTTCCGGCTCGGTTCCCTGTGCAAAGGTGTGCCGTGTCGGCGTACAGGTAAACTTTCAACTTTCCTCTGTGCGCATACGGTGCGCCCGTGCACCCCTCGCTTCAAAAGAGCTGTCAGAGGCGGTCGTTCGCGGCGCAACCCCCCATGGGTAGTCCCTCCGCTTCATCGGGCGGGCTACATACCCATTGGTATGGACTAATTCCTGTGTTGCCTTTGGGAGGAAAGCGGACGTGAATGACGCAAGGCTGTCTCATTCCCCAAGCCTCGCTCGCCTGTTCGAGGTTTCGGATGAGCGGCTCGCGGCCGACCTGAAGAAGAGCTCGGGGAACACGCCCGCGCACTATCCCGTCGGAGAACTCCTGGACCGCCACTGGGAAGCGGTCTTCTCTTACGCACGCCTGTGCACCGACGGTGTACGTCCGGCCGGAATGCTCACGACCGCCTCATTCACGCGCATGTTCGGGGAATCGCTGCGGCAGACCGGGCCGTCGGCGGCATGGCGGCCGCAGTTGCTGGTCACCGCGCGCCGCATAGCGGCCGAGTGGCTCACGGACCAGCGGCGCGAGTTGCTCCATCCCGGGCTGCTCGCCGACTCGGACCGTGAGGACCGGGCCGCGGCGCGCCTCCTGCCGCCGGAGGGCAGACGCCTGCTGACCCGAGCGTTCCAGCGGCTTCCCGAGCCCGCCCGCTGCCTGCTGTGGCACACGGAGGCCGAGGCCGAGCAACTGGAGGTGCCCGCCGCCCTGTTGGGCCTGACCGTCGAGGACGCTACGGCAGAACTCGGCCGGGCCCGCGAACGCCTGCGCGAAGGCTGCCTGGAAATCCATCGCGAACTGGCCCCCGAGCAGGAGTGCCGCCGCTACAACCGCATGCTGGACGTGTCCCTGCGGCGCGGCGGCGTCGACCTCGACCCCGATCTGCGGCGTCACATGTCCAGATGCGGCCACTGCCGGTACGCCGCAGACCAGTTGAACCAGTTCAACGGCCAACTCGCCCTCGCGCTCGCCGAAGCCGTGCTCGGCTGGGGTGCGCGCGCGTACCTCGAATCCCGACCGGGGCGCGCCACCGCCATCGTGGAGGTGACACAACCGCCCGAGGCCGCCGGGATCGCCGCCGCCGGGGACACGACGACTGAACTGGCCGACCCGCACGGAAAGTTCCCTTCTCCGGCAGCAGCCCCACGCCCGCCGAGTGTTCCCCCTCGAACGGCACCGCGCGCTCAGTCGCCCGCCGACTCCCGCCCGCCGACACGCAAGGCCGCGACGCACAAGACCACGACGCAGAAGATCGCGGCGCAGAAGGCCACAGCGCACAAGGCCACAACGCACAAGGCCACGACGCACAAGGCCCCTCGGCGCGCGCCGCGCCGCCGGAACGTGGCCCTCGGCGTGCTGACCGTGAGCACGCTGATCCTGGTCCCGCTGGTCCTGTGGGCGGCCGGTTCGGGCTCCGACCGCGAGGGCGGTACGGCCGACGGCACCGGCTCCTCGGAAGGGCCCAGCTCAGGCTCGGGCACGGTGCCTGGCGCCAACCCGTCCTGGATCGGGGCCGGCGACGCGTCGAACGGCACCGTGCGCGGCCGGCTGCGCAACGCCGCGACCGGGCTGTGCATCGGCATCGTCGGCAAGAAGCCGGTGAAGGGCGCGGAGACCGAACTCACCTCGTGCACCTCGAAGTCGGCCCAGCAATGGTCGTACGAGGCGGACGGGCTGCTGCGCAACGTGGCCGACCCCGACCTCTGCCTCGACTCCCACCTGGGCTACTCGGTCCAACTGGCCCCCTGCTCGGGCGAGTCCCAGCCGGGCACCAAGAACGTGCGCTACGACTTCACCCTCCAAGGCACGCTGGTGCCGCGCTGGAACCAGGACCTGGCTCTCGCGCCGGCCTCCGGCAAGGGCGAAGCGGCGCTCGTCCTCAAACTCCGCAAGGACGAGGCGGCCCAGCGCTGGACCCTCGACACCTCCTCGCCCTCGCTCCAGCTGGAGGTGGTCAATTGGGACTCCACGCGTGAATCGACGGTGTCCACGGCCTCCGCCCTTCCCCAGGCCTCGAAGACACCGTCGCCGACCACCACGCACAAGTCTTCCGCGACGCCGACGACTCCGCGGCCGACCCCGTCGACCGCCTATCCGACGTACGGCTACTGCTACTACCCGTATTACCACTGTCCGGGAGACGGGCAGTACGGGTCCGGCTCCGGGTACGACTACGGGTACGACTACGGATACGGCGGATACGGATACGGCGGATACGGGTACGGATACGGCGGCTCCGGCTCCGGATATGGGGGAGGCCACGGAGGCGCCCGTTGAGCCGTCAGGACGCGGTCGCGCCCGACGATGAAGCCGCCGTGCCCAGGAATTCCGCCCAGCCGCCCAGCGGTGACTGGCCGGGGCTGAGCGTGCGCAGCTTCCGCAGGACCGCCGGGTCCTGAGCCTCCAGCCACTCCACGAGCTGACGGAAGGAGACCAGGCGGACGTCGTCGTGCGTGGCGATCTGGGTGATGGCCTCCTCGACGGCGTCCATATAGATGCCGCCGTTCCACCGCTCGAAGTGGTTGCCGATGAAGAAGGGGGCCCGGTTGCTCTCGTAGGCGCGACGGAAACCGGCGAGGTAGCTGTCGCGGGCCTGGGTGCGCCAGGCGTCGTACTGGGAGCGGTCGCCGAGCGGGTTGGCGTTCGACTGGTTGGCCATCAGGTTGTAGTCCATCGACAGGACCTGGAAGGAGTGGCCGGGGAAGGGGATCGACTGGAGCGGGAAGTCCCAGATCTTTCCGCCCTGCACCTTGCCGGGCCAGATCTGCAGGCCGCCGGGGGAACTGGCGTCGTACTTCCAGCCGAGCGAGGCGGCGGTGGGCAGCAGGTTGGACTGGCCCTCCAGGCACGGAGTGCGGCCGCCGATCAGTTCCTTGTCGTAGTCGAAAGGGAGCGGTTCGAGGTCGGTGAAGCCGGTGTTGGTCTTCCACTCGGTGACGAACTTCTTCGCCTGGTCGATCTCGCTGCGCCACTCGGCGGCCGACCAGCGGCGGACCCCGTCCGTACCGCAGAAGTGGCCGTTGAAGTGGGTGCCGATCTCGTGCCCCTCCAGCCAGGCCGCGCGTATCTGCTGGAGCGTGGCGTGGATGTGCCGGTCGGAGAGATAGCCGATCGCGGAGGCGCCGACGGGGTGCTGCGGCGGGCGGTAGAGGTTCTTCTTCGACTCGGGCAGGGTGTAGATGCCGCTGAGGAAGAACGTCATGGACGCGCCGTGATCGGCGGCGACCTTGCGGAACCGGGAGAACAGCTTGTTGCTGAGCTCCCCCGCGCCGTCCCAGGAGAAGACGACGAACTGCGGTGGGCGTTCGCCGGACTTGAGCCGCTCCGCCTTCGGCTGCTTGGGCTGGGCTCCGGTGTCGGCGGTCGACCCGTCACCGATCAGCTTGGTCCGCCGGGTCTGCCCGTCGTTCCCGTCCCCCTTGCTGCCCACGGACCAGCCGTCGGTGGAGCAGGCGGAGAGTGCGCCCAGGGCGCTCGCCGACGCCGTCGCGGCCAGCAGGCGCCTGCGTGAGATACCGCTCATGATCATCCCCCGATTTCTCGGTACGGCTCCCGCTCTGCGGCCGGAGCTTCCGTTCCTGCGACGCGCCGTTCTGCGCGGTGCGTCAAACGGTGGGATGCGCGAAATTCTGGAAAGGGTCGTGTGAAGCAGGACACGTAGCCGTTCCGTGACAAACCCCGCCAACCTGCGGGGCAGATGGCGGGGTAGAGGGGAGTGGGGCCGGTGGGGTCAGACTCCGGCGCCGGCTCGGACGACCGTCAAGAACACCGACGAGGCGTTGCCTGAAACGGGAACCTTGCCCTGCGTCCATGTCACTTTGAGCGGGTCCTTCTCGTCGGGCGGCGTGACGATCAGTGCGGTGGGCGTCGCCGTAGCGGCCCCGCTGATCTCGGGGTTGGAGAACGTCAGGCCGGCCCACGCGCTCTGCCCGGGCGCCAGCGTGACGGTCGTCGGCGTGCCCGAGGAGCGCTTCGGGTCGGGGCCCAGCTGCTTGCCGGACGCGTCGACGAATGCCGCGCCCGGGTAGCCGCGCAGGGTGCAGGTGCGCCCGGAGCTGTTGGTCAGCACGACGGGGAAGTTCTCCTGTCCCGCGCCCGGGTCGTTGTTCCCGACCGACGCGCGCAGCTCGGAGGTGTGGCAGCGGGTGCCGCCTGAGCCGCTCCCGGACGAGGCGGAGGCCGTACCGGATCCGGTTGCGGTGGCGCTTTCGGTCGGGGCGGCCGTGGGGCTCGAACCGGCATCCGTGGTCCGGTCACCGGAGGCCGGCTCGGCCGTACCGGACAGCTTCTGCGGCGTACTGGCCGGCCCGTTGTCGGTACCGCACGCGGTGAGCAGCCCCAGCAGCGCGACACCCGCGAGCAGCGCCGCCCGCCGGGCGGGAATCGACGTGCGGGATGCGGGTACCGCGTCGAGCCGGTCCGTGTCCGCCGCGCCGCGCCGGAAGGTCGCCATGTCACCACTCCTTGAGAGTCACCGAGAATCACGCACGTGCCCTGACGCGTGCGCACGGCGCGTTGTGCCCCGTCATCAGTCTCGGATGCACCGGAGCACGGAAAAGTTCGCGGGATCGGCCGAAAAGAGCTGTCGGCTGAAAGAGCTGAGGAGACGCCTCGGGCTCGACCTCTACAGATCAGGCTCCGAACCGCAGATCTACGGATTCAGTCTCCGACCCGTACGGAGCCGAGGACGCGGTCGGTCGCGTCGTCGCCGCCGTCCTGGCGGATCTGCACATACACCTGGGGCTGCTCGGCGCCGCCCGTCGGAGTGAGCCCCGCCTCGGTGAGGGAGCCGCCGCTGCCCGGACAGTCGTTCCAGGTCCGTATCAGACCGTGCCAGTGCGCGCCGGTGTAGGTGCGGCTGCCGTCGTAGTGGCATCCGGTGTGCGCGATCGCGCGCACCTTGGCCGTGACGTCGCCGTGCTCGCTCAGGCCGATGAAGGCCCCACTGACGCCCGAGCGGAGGTCCTGCCACCGCGCGAGGTCGTCCGCGACGGCCAGACCGGGTTCCTTCGCGTCCTTCAGGCCCAGGGTGCGCGGATTCCATCCGGAGTCGCGCAGCTGGTGGCCCCATGCGGCGGGCACCTCGGCCGTGACCCGACCGGTGCTGTCCTCGACCCGGACGATCTGCGCGGCGGGCCCGCGCGTCACGACCGCGGCGGTGACGCCGACGGCGCCGGCCACGACCGCGGCGGCGAACGCCGTGATCAACGCTCGCCGACGGCGCCGGGGCCTGGGGGCCGCGCCGCCTGACGCCCGCTCGGCCAGCCGGTCGAGTTCCGTGGCGAAACCGGCCGCGGAGGGCCAGCGCCGCTCGCGGTCGGGTTCCATGGCACGCAGCAACGCCCGCTGGATGTCCGGGGCCACATCCGTACGGAGCCGATCGGGGCGTACGACCTTCCCGGGCGGGCCGGGGACCGAGCCGGTGACCAGGTGGTAGCCGAGGGCGCCCAGGCTGTACACGTCGGCCCGCGCGTCGATCCCGGAGCCGGGCTCGGCCTGCTCGGGCGGCGTGTAGCCCGCCGAACCCGCCGCCATGGTGAGCCCGGACGCCTGGGCGAGGCTCTTGGCCAGACCGAGGTCGGCGAGGAGGACCCGGTCGACTCCGCCGGGCGAGGTCCGCACCAGCACGTTGGACGGCTTGATGTCGCGGTGCACGATGCCGGCTTCGTGCAGCGCGGCCGCTCCGCGGGCGGCGAGGGCCGTCAGCCGCAGGGCCTCGGCCACGGGCAGCGGTCCGGCCTCGACCCGGTCGGCGAGGGTGCCCCCGTCGGCGTACTCCATGACGAAGTACGGCCTGCCGTCCGGGAGTTCACCGATGTCGTAGACCTGGACGACCCGGTTCGAGTCGGCCTTGCGCAGTAGCCGCGCCTCGGAGAGGAAGCGCTCCCGGATGTCGAGGTGGTCGACCCAGTTCTCGGACAGCACCTTCACCGCGACGGCCGCCTCCAGCACGTCGTCGTGGGCGAGCCAGACCACGCCGAAGCCGCCCGCGCCCAGGCGCCGTTCCAGACGGTAGCGGCCGATCCGCTCCAGGGAGTGCATACGACTATCATGCATGGCCTCTGATCGACACCGAGGGGAGCACCCAGTGCAGGACGCGGCGGAGACCGAGGAGCTCGCTCTGCGCGCGGCCGCCGGTGACGGGGCGGCGCTGAACGCGCTGCTCCAGAAGGTCCGGCCCGAGGTCGTACGGCGCTGCGGACGCTTCCTGCCCTGTCGCGAGGACGCCGAGGAGGCGGCCCAGGACGTCCTTCTCCAAGTGGCCCGGAAGATCACCACGTTCGAGGGCCGCAGCCGCTTCAGCACCTGGCTGTACACGGTGGTCGCCAACTGCGCCCGACAGAAGTACCGCGAGCTGAAGCGTCGCGCGGCGGAGCAGCCGGTGGCGATCGACGCGTCGCAGCAGGTCGATCCGCGCACCACGAGCGTCATCGCCGGTTCCCGCGTCGACCTGCTGGAGGCGCTGGAGCGTCTGGAGCGCGAACACCCCCACCTGGTGGCGCCGTTGGTCTACAGGGACATTTGCCAGCTGGAGTACGCCGAGGTCGCCGAGCGCGTCGGCATCCCGCTCGGCACGCTCAAGTCCCGCCTCCACGAGGCACGCAAGCAGGTCAGGCCCTGGCTGGCCGACGCCTCCTGACGACCAGTCAACTGGCCCTGAGCGAGCTGACAGTTTGTGGCCCATGGTAGGAGCTTTCTGAGAAGTCGCCGTGGGGTCTCCCGGCGCCCGTGATCTTGTGTGTACTGTCCACCCCTGTGCTGAAACGGCAGTTGCTCAACGGCCGTTCTACGCGCGCAGATCGGCGCCCGCACCGCCTCTTCCACCGTCCCCCACCATGGAGGAATGCCGGATGCTCACCCCCGCGAAGCCCCGCCACAGACTCGCCACCGCCCTCACCGCGCTCGGCGTCCTGCTCACGGCAGCAGCCCTCCAGACGTCGACCGCGGCCCACGCCGACGCGGCGACCACGCACCGCATCCTGTTCGACAACGGCCACGCCGAGACGGCGGGCAACGCCGACTGGATCATCTCCACCAGCCAGCCCGACCCGCTGGGCGAGGACTCCTCCCCGTCCGACGAGACGGACTGGACCGGCGCCCTCTCGTCCTGGGGCGTGGCGCTGCAGCAGACCGGCGACTACTCGCTGGACACGCTGCCCTCGGGCTCCATGCTGACGTACGGCGGTTCGGCCGCGACCGACCTGTCGAACTTCGACACGCTGGTGCTGCCCGAGCCCAACACGCTCTTCACGACAGCCGAGAAGACCGCGATCATGACGTCCGTGAAGAACGGCGGCGGCCTGTTCATGATCTCCGACCACACCGGCGCCGACCGCAACAACGACGGCGAGGACGCGGTCGAGATCCTCAACGACCTGATGACCAACAACAGCGTCGACAGCACTGACCCGTTCGGCTTCTCCATCGACTCGCTGAGCATCAGCTCCGGCTACCCTGCCGCGATCTCCGACAGCACCAACCCCGTCCTGCATGGCTCGTTCGGCACCGTCACCAAGAGTCTGATCGCCAGCGGTACGACGGCCACGCTCAAGCCCGCCGACAACTCGGCCGTCAAGGGCCTGCTGTATCGCAGCGGTTACTCCGGCAACACCGGCGCGTTCTTCGCGACCAGCACCTTCGGCAGCGGCAAGGTCGCGTTCTGGGGCGACAGTTCGCCGATCGACGACGGCACCGGTCAGTCGGGCAACACGCTGTACGACGGCTGGAACGACGGCGGCGCCACGAACGCGGCGCTCGCTCTGAACGCCGCCGAGTGGCTCTCCTCGTAAGCCAGTGCCGTATCAGGCAACGTTTGCCTTGTTGTGATGTGACGCGCCGCTCGGGTTCTGTCCTGGGCTGCGTGCGGCCCGTCTGGCTGTCCGGGTGGCAGATCGAGTACGCGTCCGTGAGATCGATGACGACGGAGGCAGGCGGCTGCTGCGGATCATCCGCCGCGGCACGGGGTCGGTGGTGACCTGGCGCCGGGCCCAGATGGTGCTGTTGTCCGCACAGGGCATGGCCGTGGGGCGGTGCCGCCGGGTGGCGGACTGGGCCGAGGCCAACAACGTCGAGATCGCCTGCACTCCCACGTTGCCTGATGCGGCACTAGCGGCCGCCAGGGCCGTTCCGCCCAGTGGGGGGACCCGCGAGTTTGACCCGCGCGGTCTCCATATGCGCCCTATCGCGGACCAGGTTACGTTGAGCGTATACGCGCCGTGATGTCCCTGGCGCTACGAGGCGGCGCCACGCGCGACCCTGAGGGGTACCACAGAGCATCCGGCACGCTGCCGGATTCCGTGGGAGGCACGGCATGACTCTTGACTACTATCCGTGGTGGCTGGACAAACTGGCCGACGACGTCACCGGGCAAGGCGCGTTCATCGACGGCGGGCCCATTCAGGGCGCGGAGGCCGTCCGTTCAGTTGTGACCGCCGCCCGCGAGCTGTATGAGTTCCAGGACTTCAGCTTCACCGGCGACTACGGCGACATCGGCTTCATCGAGGAGTACACCACTCAGGTCCAAGGCGAGCCCCTCTACGTTGTCGTCACGGTTGCCCGCAACGCCGCCGGGGAGGCCCAGAAACTCGTGGTGAACCACCGGCCACGCAACGCGATGCTGCTCTTCTCCCGCTTGATGCACGAGAAGTTCGCCGGCACCCCCCTTGCCAAGCACTTCCTCGCCGGCGAGTCCTGAAACGGACGTACCCACGACCGCCGGTACCCAACTGCATGACGACGTCCAGGTTTCCGCCCGGTTGCCCGCTGCGGGTGCACCGCTGCCACATGGGAAACGCCCGCACTGGTCGTCGTTTCGCACGCTCATCCACGGCCCGGCCACCCGATCCTCGCGGCTGAGGCCACCACAGCGCTCAGATGCCCCAAGACGAACAATTGGCCGCTCGCGGCATTACCCGTGCACCCGAGCCGCCCCGTTGCCTGATACGGCACTAGTTGGGCGGATGAACCGGTGGCCCCCCGTGTCCTCGGACACGGCGGGCCACCGGCTTGAGAAGGCCGGGTCAGCGCTGGGTGTAGATGAAGCCGATCTTGTCGACCTCGTCGCCCGTGCGGCCGTGGAAGCCGGCGATCTGCCAGCCGGACGGGGCCGTGCGGGTCACGCAGTCCGAGGTCGTCGTGCCGCCCGCCAGGGTGTGGCCGAGGTTGGTGGTGAACTTCGCGGAGAAGATCCTCGTCCGGCTGTCCTTCTGGCCCTGGCACAGTTGCGCCGAGGTGAGGTACTCGCCGCTGCCGAGGGTGAGGGACGTGACGGTGCCGCCCGTGCCGCCGTGCGCCAGTGTCGTGCCGTTGCTCAGCGTCAGCCCCATCTGGTCGACGCGCGCACCGCTGCGCAGCGAGACGGTGGTGGCCCGGGCGCCGGCCGGCACGCTGTCGATGTCGTTGAAGTAGTCCCCGTGCGGGCCGCCGAACTGGTCGCTGAGCTGGAAGGCGGAGGTGCGCGACCAGGTGAAGCCGACCGTGATCGGGTCGTGGTCGGAGAGCATGAGCCCGTCGGAGGTCAGGAACTTGGCGTGCTCGTTGTTGTACGAGGTCGCGTTGAGCGTCACCAGCTTGCTGCCGCGGTAGAGGACCTTGTCGACGACCTCGCAGGTGTTGGGCACCGTGGGGCCGGTCTGGTCGCACACCAGCGCGTCGCTGCCCTTGGCGGGCGGGGTGCCGCCGCGGATGAGCTGTACCCAGGCGTCGGTCAGACCGTTGCCGACGGCGAACTCGGCGATCGTGTCGCCGGAGCGGGTGTAACGGGTGTTGGTGTCGCCCATCACCACGACGGCGTTGCCCGCCGAGTGGGTCTTGATGAACGCGGTGAGCTGGTTGAGGTTGTCCGCCCGCGAGGCCAGATCGCCGTCGTTGGTACCGGCGTTGGTGTGCAGGTTGTAGAAGTCGACGTAGACGCCCTCCGCGAGGCGCTCGCGCATGAAGGTGAAGCCCTTGGGCGTGAGGCAGTCGCCCGAGTCGATCTGGCAGGAGTTCCAGCCCACCCGCTCGAAGTCGTCGGCGTCGTAGGAGATCTTCGAGAGGGTGTTGAGCCCGCTGCCTATGCCGGCGCCGCCGCTGGTCGGGGTGCGGTAGGCGTGCGCGGTGTCGGCGGCGTAGAGGTAGGCGTGGTAGTTGAAGTCCTCCTGGACCTGGACGATGTCGTACGGGGCGATCCGCTGGCCGATCGCTGTGGTGCTGGACTCGCGGGGCGTCGGCGCGCTGGAGAGGCTCTCCGGCAGTCCGGCGACGTTGTAGCTGAGCACGTTGAACGTGCCGGAGTCGGCGGCGGCCGCGGGGCTTGCGGTCGCGGTGAGTCCGCCGAGGGCGGCGGTGGCCGCCGCCAGACAGGCGAGGACTCTGCGGAGGGGTGACATGGGGGGTGTCTCCTGGGGGCGAGGGGGGTTCAGTAGCCGACCGCGAAGGTCGCGTCGGCCTTGTCGGTGGTGGTGGAGATCGGATCGATGCGCAGGACGTAGTTTGCGTGCCGGACGTAACGGTCCGGGTTGTTGTAGGAGCGGAACGATGACCATGAGGTGTCGGCCAGGCCCGCCGTCCGGTAGAACGTCGCGTCCTGCGCGAACGTCGTCGTGCTGTCGTTGACGTCCAGTTGCAGCTGGTAGTTGTAGTGCCGCAGGTAGCGGGTCGGGTAGTTGACCGACTGGAAGGAGACCCCGGAGCTGTCGGCCAGACCGGGCACGAGCTTCCACTGGGAGTCGGTGTACGGGTCGAACGGGTACGCGTCGATGCGGCCGACATAGTTGGAGTGACGGACGTACCGGTCCGGGTAGTTGTAGGACTTCAGCCGGTTCCAGGCGGGAGCGCCCCACTTCGCGACCAGGTTGTTGTACTCGGTCGTCGTGATCGGCTGGATGGTGGCGTGCTTGGAGTTCAGCGGCTGCGTGTAGAGACGCTGGTTCACGGCCGTCCATGTACCGGCCGCGAGGTCGGTGGACTGCCAGGCGTAGAAGACGCCGTTGGGGGTGTAGGTGTCGCCCCACAGGTACCAGGTGCTCGATGTCTGGGACTTGACGAGGATCGGGGCCTCGGTGCCGCCGTGCGAGACCGGCGTGCTGAACACGGTGAAGCTGCCCGGGTTCAGGGAAGTGGACTTGGCGCCCACCAGCGTCTGATCCTTCTTGAAGTACAGATAGTTCACACCGCTGACGCCCACGGCCAGGTCGCCGTCGATCACGTCGTAGCCGGGGTCGAAGAAGACCTGCGGAGCCGACACCGTCACGAAGTCGCCGGTGTAGTTCACCATGATCACGTTGTGGCCGCTGGAGTTGACGGCCGAGTAGATGATCCCGTACTGGCCGCGGCCCGCGTCCCAGAACGCCTCGGGCGCCCAGCTGTGGGTGGCCATGTCGTGCAGCTTCAGCCGGTGGTAGTTGGTGAAGGAGCGCAGGTCGGCTGAGTCCCAGACGTGGATGTACTGGCTCTGCAGGCTCCAGTCGGTGCCCTTGAGGTCGGTGGCCAGCACCACGAACGTGCCGTCCTGCTTGCGCAGGATGAACGGGTCGCGCAGACCGCCGGTGCCGCCCGTCGGGGTCACGACGGGGTTGTTCTGGTTCAGCGGGGTCCACTGGAGCGAGTCGGTGCTGACGGCCAGATGGAGGCCGTAGTCGGAGCCGTTGCCGTTCGGGGACTCCGTGAAGTAGCCCATCACGTACGCGTTTGTCGTCGCGGCACGGGCGGACGGGGCGCCGATGGTCAGGCCGGCGGTCAGGGCGGCCATCGCCCCCAGAACGCCGCGGCGGGAGGGCTGAAGCGGGCCGGAGTTGCCGTTCACGCGGATCTCCTTCTCTCTGCGGTTGGTGGTCATGCCCAGGCCGTGACCGGGACGAAGGAGCTGTCCTGACGGAAGAGGTCGGTGCCGTCCGCCACGTCCACGCGGAGCTGGTAGTTGTAATGGCGCAGGTAGTAGCCCGGATAGTTGTACGACTCCAGGCGGACCGAGCCGCTCGCGGTGCCGGTCCGGGCGATGTACGTGGCGTCCTTGGCGAACGTCGACGTCCCGTCGTTGGCGTCGAAGCGACCGCGGAAGTCGTAGTGCCGCAGGTAGTTGCCGGCCGCGTCGCGGAAGGAGTAGCCGTTCGCGTCGGCGAGGCCCGCCACGACCGTGAAGGTGGACGCCTGCTTCTCGGCGGTGCTGCTGGAGCCGCTCACCACCGGCAGGTTGAGCAGGGAGGACTGCTCCTGCCAGTAGCGGGTGGTGTAGTTGCCCGACCGCAGCGAGCGGGTGACGCCGGTCGACAGGCTCGCCCCGCCGGACACCGTCTCCTTGATCACGGTGAAGTGGCGTGCGGTGCCGGAGATGCCCGGGAGCTTCTTCGGGGCGCTCCAGGTGGCGAAGGTGTCGTAGCTGTCGCTGTAGTAGTAGCTGCCGTCGCCGTAGCCGTCGAAGAAGATCCGCCAGCCGCCGTTGTCGAGCTGGATCAGGGCCGGGCCCTCACGGGTGCCGCCCCAGCCCGCCCAGTCGCCGGTCCGCCGGATGGTGTACGAGCCGGTGAGGCTGGAGGCGGTCGCGTACTCGATGTACTTCGTCGTCTCGTTCTTCGTGAACGCGTGATACGTCGACCCGGACTTCACGATGAACGTGTCGATGTGGTTGGCGCCGATCCCGGACAGGGCCACGGGCGAACTCCACGCCGTGAGCGCGGAGTTGGCCGCCCGCAACAGATACGGCGTGAAGATCCACTCGTCGCTGGTGAGTGAGCAGGACACGATGATGTTCACGCTGCCGTCGCTGTCCACGAACCACTCGGGCGCCCACGCGCGGGAGAGGTTGGTGATCGGGACCGTGTAGTCGTACAGGAAGGTCCAGTTGACCCGGTCCGAGCTGCGCGCGAAGCCGATGGTGGTGCTGGTGTCCTGCCAGGTGTGCGTGGTGTAGGTGATGTAGTAGTAGCCGTCCGTGTGCCGGAAGACGCTGGCGTCGCGGATCCGATTGCTGGGCGGCGTGTACGCGGACGCCTTCAGGAGCCGGAAGTCGGTGGCGTCGTCGGACTCGTAGACGTTGACGGTGCCGTCGTTGCTGTTGAGGAACGGCACGATGGTGTAGCGCGTGGCGTAGCCCCGGGCGGGTGCCGCCGCGGCGGCGGTGCCGAGCAGTCCCGGCAGCTCGCCGAGGACGAGGGCGGTGGCGGGCAGGGCGACCATCGCGCGGAGCAGGCTCCGGCGGGACGGCTGTGCGGGGCGTGGCGGTATGTCAGGTGTGATCATGTGCGGCTCTCCTCGGATCGGTTGCTCAGCTGGCGCGGCGACTTCCGGCATGCCGGTGACGGCGAGGAAGCGACGTCTGTCGAGGGGGGTCACGCAGACCTCCGCATGCCCGAAAGCCGGGGCGGTGGTGTCCCCCCACCACCCTGCTCTCGTTCGAAATACCGAATGCTGTACGACATACTGTGCGAGGCATTACGGTAAGGGCTTGCTGGGTGGTGTGAACAGAGCCTGACGAGCCGGAAGTTGGAGGTGTTCACGCGGGGGATCGGCTGCCGCGGCGCGTGGGGTGTCCTCGCCCCTGTTTAGGGTGGTCCGCGTGAAGGAGCAGAGCAGCAGACCACTCGCCGTGTTCGACCTGGACGGAACCCTCGCGGACACCGCGCACCGGCAGCGGTTCCTGGAGCGGAAGCCACGGGACTGGGACGCGTTCTTCGGGGCGGCGCCGCAGGATCCACCGCTGGCCGAGGGCATAGCGCTGGCGCACAAGAGCGCGGAGGAGTGCGAGGTGGTCTACCTCACCGGGCGCCCCGAGCGGTGCCGCCGGGACACCGTCGACTGGCTGGCCGCACAGGGGCTGCCCGACGGGCGCATCTGGATGCGGCGCAACGACGACCGCAGGCCCGCCCGGCGCACCAAGCTGGAGGTCCTCCGCCGACTGGCCCGCGACCGGGAGATCCGCGTCCTCGTGGACGACGACGAGCTCGTCTGTGAGGACGCGGAGCGGGCGGGCTTCAGGGTCGTACGGGCGCGCTGGGCGGCCGTGTCCGCGGCGCTGAGGGACGCGCAGGAGCGGGAGGGGCGGACCTGAGCGGTCCGTACGGGGCCCGCGCGAGCGGTGCGCGCGGGGTCAGGCGTGAAGGGTGGGGCCAGGCCACGAAGGGCCGGGTTCAGGCCACCAAGGGCGCGGGGTCAGGCCGTGAAGGGCCTGAGCGGGGGTGACCCCAAGGGGTCACTCGCCCTCCTCCAGCCGGAAGCCGACCTTCAGGCCGACCTGGTAGTACTCGATCTGCCCGTTCTCGATCTGCCCCCTGACCTGCGTGACCTCGAACCAGTCCAGATTGCGCAGCGTCTGCGAGGCGCGGGTGATGCCGTTGCGAATCGCCTGGTCGACGCCCTCGTGGGAGGTGCCGACGATCTCGGTGACCCGGTACGTTTTCTCGGACATGCGGCTGCTCCTCTCCGCCGTGGCGGGTGTGCCACGCGTCATTCCACGGTGCCCCACAGCGCGGCGGTCCGCGAGATGTCGGAGATGCCCTGGGTGAAGTCGTCGGGTGCGTCCTGCGCCGTACGGCCGTGGTGCGCGCCCAGCGACAGGCGCGACACGATGCGGTAGCGGTCACCCCGGTAGACGGAATGGACGTACTCCACGGGCCGGCCGGAGGTGTCCGTGGTGAGGCGCTCGATCAGCAGCGCGGGGGAGAGGACCGGGACCTCAAGGACCTTGGCCTCGGCCTCGCTGACGACAGTCGGCTCGATGGACTGGGTGGCCTCGTGGACCTGCACCTGGTGGTGCTCCCGCAGATGGGCGTAGAGGTCCCCGGCCTCCAGCTCCGCCGGTGTGAGTGAGGGGACCAGCGCGGCCGGGATGTGCAGATGCTCGATCGCCATGGGGGAGCCGTCGACCAGCCGCAGGCGAGCGATGTAGACCAGCTCGGCCGCCGGTGACATCCGCAGCTTCCGGCCGATCCTGGCGCCCGCGCGGATCGTCGCCAGCTCCAGCACACGGCTCGACCAGCTGCCGGTGGCGAGCGGCACGTTCGCCGTCTGCCGGTCCGGAACGATCTCCTGGGTGATCTTCGCGGGCGCCACGAACATGCCCCGCCCGTGCTCGCGCACCAGCAGCCCGGTGGCGACCAGTTCGTCCACGGCGGCCCGCAATGTGGGCCGCGAGACGCCGAGTTCGGCGCAGAGCGTGCGCTCGGAGGGAATCGCCGCCCCGGGGCCGCGGTCCTCGACGAGGCCGAGCAGGAAGTCGCGGACCCGCTCCCGTTTGAGTACGCCGTCCATGGGTCGCCCGCTCCCTGGTGCTCGCCTTCAGCTGGTCAGGCCGATGGTAGCTGGGTGCTTGACCAGTTGACGAGCGGCTCTCTCGGGGTGCGGCTTCAAGTCTCCCTGCTGCAAGGGCCCTTGACGCACCCAATTGGTCTATGCCACCTTCGTGTCGCGCCAGAGGTCAGTTGACCAATTGGTAAGGTCGATCCGGTCGCGAAAGGCTCCCTCGCCATGCCCGCAGTCGACGTACCGCTGCTGCCCGCACCCAGCCAACTCACTGTGCAGCCAGGGAAGTTCGTCTTCGACGAGCACACGAGGCTCAAACCGGCGCCGGGCACCGAAGCGGCTGCCGCCCTGCTGCGCGAGTTCCTCGCCCCGGCCACCGGCCTGCCGCTGCCCACCGCCGCCGACGGCCAGGTCGCGCTCGCCCTCGACCCCGCGCTCGCCGCCCTCGGCCAGGAGGGATACGGGCTGACCGTCACCCCCGACGCGGTACTCCTGCACGCGGCCGCCCCCACCGGCCTGCTGCGCGGAGTCCAGACCCTGCGCCAACTGCTGCCACCCGCCGCCCTCGCCGGCAGCCCCGCACGCGGTGTCGCCTGGACCCTCCCCTGCGTACGGATCACCGACGTTCCGCGCTACGCGTGGCGCGGGGCGATGCTCGACGTGGCCCGGCACTTCCAACCCGCCTCGTACATAAGGCGATTCATCGACCTGCTCGCGCTGCACAAGCTCAACACCCTGCATCTGCACCTCACCGACGACCAGGGCTGGCGCATGCCCGTCGCCGCCTGCCCCAAGCTCACCGAGATCGGCGCCCGGCGTGCGCAGACCCGCGGGGACGGCATCCCGCACGGTGGCAGCTACACGCGGTCCGAGCTGAGCGGTCTCGTCGCCCACGCGGCCTCGCGTGGGGTCACCGTCGTACCCGAGATCGACATGCCCGGCCATGTCGGAGCGGCCCTCGCCGCCTACCCCGAGCTCGGCAACGACCCCGACCGCCGGCTCGATGTGTGGACCGAGTGGGGTGTCTCGGAGCATGTGCTGGGCGTCCACGACCGCGCCCTGGACTTCTGCCGCACCGTCCTCGACGAGGTCATGGACGCGTTCCCCTCGCCGTACATCCATGTCGGCGGCGACGAGTGCCCCACCGCCGAATGGGCGGCGCATCCGGATGCGCTCAGGCGGGTGCGGGAGGAGGGGCTCGCCGGGCTCGAGCAGCTGCACGGCTGGTTCATGGGGCGCGTCGGGGAGTTCCTCGTCCGCCGCGGACGCACGCCCCTCGGCTGGTGCGAGGACGGTGTGACCCTGCCGCGCTCGTTCACCGTGCTGCCCTGGCGGGACGCGGCCGACGGCCTCGCGGCGGTCCGGCGCGGTCACCAGGTGGTGATGGCGCCCCATCGGGCCACCTACTTCGACTACGCGGAGTCCGAAGGGCCGGGCGAACCCCCCGCTCAGCCGGGCCCGCCGATCGACCTGGCGGCCGTCCACGCCTTCCGTCCCCCTGCCGACTGGGAACCCCAAGCCGCCGCCCAAGTCCTGGGCGTCCAGGCCCAGTTGTGGACCGAGTACTTGCCCACGCCCGCGCACATCGAATACCGGGCGTTCCCGCGGCTGTGCGCTCTCGCCGAGAACGCCTGGTCGCAGCCCCGGCCCTGGCCGGACTTCGCGCACCGGCTGCGGCAGCACCACGTACGCCTGCACGCCCTCGGCGTACCGCTTGATCCCCCACAACGGGAGCCACAGCTCCCGGCCCTCCGAGAGGAGCCACATCGATGAACCGACAAGGCACCAGAATGCGTACGGCCATCGGCGTCGCGGCAGCCGCCGGGCTCGCCCTGGCCGGACTCACCGCCCTGCCCGCCACCGCGGCCGCCGACGGCCTCAGCGTGCAGTACCGCACCAGCGCGACCGGGGCGAGCGCCGACCAGAGCGAGCCCTGGCTGAAAGTCACCAACACTGGTAGCGGGTCGCTCCAGTTGAGCGAGGTCAAGGTCCGCTACTACTTCAAGGCGGACTCGGCGAGCACCACCTATCGCTTCGCGTGCTCCTGGGCGGTGAAGGGCTGCTCGAACATCACCGGCACCTTCGGAACGCTCTCGCAGCCGACGGCGACCGCCGACCGCTACCTGGAGATCGGCTTCACCTCCGGCGCGGGCAGCCTCGCGCCTGGCGCCGACACGGGTGACATGCAGCTGCGCTTCTACCGCTCCGACTGGCAGACCCTGAACCAGAGCGACGACTACTCCTTCGGCGCCGCGCAGACCTCGTACGCGAGCTGGAGCAAGGTGACGGCGACGCGCGCGAGCACGCTCGTCTGGGGGACCGCGCCGACGGGCAACGACCCGGACCCGGACCCCGATCCGACCGACCCGCCCGCCGAGGGCGCCGCGCTCTTCGACGACTTCAACTACACGGGCCACACGGATCCGAAGATCTCCGAGCATGGCTGGAACGTCCGCTCCAACGCCGGTGGCCCCGGAGTGCCCGGAGCGGTCTGGGCCCCCGAGAACGTCACCTTCACCAGCTCCGGCGGCAACTCGGTGATGAACCTGGAGACATCGACCGCGGGCAGCGGCGCCTCGACGAAACAGACCGAAGTCCTCACCAAGGCCACGAAGTTCAAGAACGGGACGTACGCGGCACGCGTCAAGTTCTCCGACGCGCCCAAGAGCGGGCCCGACGGCGACCATCTCGTCCAGACGTTCTTCACCATCAACGACCTCACCGCGCCGATGGCCGACGACTACTCCGAGTACGACTTCGAGTATCTGCCCAACGGCGGCTGGGGCGAGCCCTCGAACATCCTCTACACGACGTCCTGGGAGACCTACAACCCGGACCCGTGGCAGGCCGTCAACCAGCACACCGAGGGCCGCCGGAGCTACGACGGCTGGCACGACCTGGTCCTGACGATCGACGGCAGCAGCATCACGTACTTCATCGACGGACAGCTCTTCGGCACGCACGACGCCGCGTATCTGCCGGAGCGTCCCATGTCGATCAACTTCAACCAGTGGCTCATCGACCTGGCCGGGCAGACCAGTACGACACCCCGCGCCTACGACGAGCAGATCGACTACGTGCTGCACGTCAAGGACCAGGTCCTCAGCCCCGCCCAGGTGGCCGCCAAGGTCGCCGCATACCGGACTGCCGGCACCACCTTCGAGGACACGGTGCCCGGCAGCTGACTCTTGACGGGCCGATTGGTCCATACCAAAATCGGAACACCCGTGCGAGCGCTGAGCTCGTCCCCCACGTCGGGCCCTTGACCCTGTCCGCAAGGCAGAACAGGACCTCTCGTGAGACATCGCCTCCTGGCCGTCGTATGCGTCGCCGCCTCCCTGCTCACCGCCTGCGGTGCCCTGCCGGAAGGCGGCGCGGAGCGGCGGACCGTCACGGTGTGGCTGATGAAGGACAGCGCCTCCAAGGAGTTCCTGAGGCGGTTCACGGCGGACTTCGAGCGGACGCACGGTGACCTGCGGCTCGACATCCGTATCCAGGAGTGGACCGGGATCGGCGAGAAGGTCCAGTCGGCGCTCAAGCGGCAGGACAAGGGCGCGCCCGACGTCATCGAGGTCGGCAACACCCAGGTCGCGCAGTACGTGGACGGCGGCGGACTGAGCGACCTGACCCTCGAGTCGATGCGCGACTGGGGCGTGAACGACTGGCTCCCGGGCCTCGCCGAACCCGGCCGCTTCGGCGCCCGCCAGTTCGGGATCCCCTGGTACGCGGCCAACCGCGTCGTCATCTACCGCAAGGACCTGTTCGCACGGGCCGGAATCAAGCAGCCGCCGAAGACCCGTGAACAGTGGATCACGGACACCGAACGGCTCAACTCCCAAGGAAACCAGGGGATTTATCTGGCCGGACAGGACTGGTACACCCTCGCCGGGTTCATCTGGGACGAGGGCGGCGACCTCGCCAAGAAGTCCTCCGCCGCGACCTGGGAGGGTACGCTGCAGACGCCGGCCGCTCTGCGCGGCATGGACTTCTACCGGCGTCTGCAGGCACTCGGCGACGGGCCCGTGAACGCGGACGAGGAACACCCGCCGCAGGCCGGGGTGTTCGCCAAGGGCCACGTCGCTCAGATCGTGGCCGTGCCCGGGCTCGCCCAGGCCATCGAGCGGACCGACCCGGCCCTCAAGGAGAAGCTGGGCTTCTTCCCCGTGCCCGGCAGGACGGCCGCCGAGCCCGGCGCGGTCTTCACCGGCGGCTCCGACCTCGTGGTGCCCAAGAACACCGACGACCGGCCGGGCGCCACAGCCGTCGTCGCGGCACTCGCCGGCGCCAAGTGGCAGACCGAGCTGGCCCGGACGATGAGCTACGTGCCCAACAAGACCACCCTCGCCGGGGCGGTGGCGGGCGAGGAGGGAGTCGCGGCCATGGCGGCGGGCGCCGCGCAGGGCCGGGCGACCCCTTCCTCGCCCGAGTGGGCCGCCGTCGAGGCCGACAACCCGATCAAGGCCTACATGACGAAGGTCCTCTCCGGATCCGACCCGGCGACGGAGGCCCGGCGAGCCTCCGACCGCATCACGCGGGCGCTGGCGGACGAGGGCGAGTGACGGATTTCGCTCGCGGTGACCGCGATACTGCGTTACCGCGTTGCGCGACTCAGCGGCAGCAGCTTCGAACCCCCAGCTCTGTCCATCGTTCGCTGGAGCGCGCGCATTCGGTCCCGCTCGCTATGATGCGGCTCGGTTTTCTCGTCTCAGGGGGATACGTGTCGACTCGCATGCTGACCGCGCTTGCCGTGGGCTCTCTTGTACTGGTCGCGGGATGTTCGGACGGCGGCGGTGACGCCAAGAGTGATGCGCCGCCCACCAGCGCGGAGTCGTCACCGACTGCCTCGCAGCCCACGTACACCAAGTTCGCCGACTTCCCGGGCAAGGACTTCGTGACGACCGCACCGGGGCTGCAGCTCGGCGTGCGGGTGAAACCTGTGGACACCAGTTGGACACCCGAATTGGCAGGTAAGTCGGCTGACGCCGGGAAGCACTATGTCGCCGTCTATGTCGCCGTGACCGGGGAGCTCGCCGACCGCGGGGTGGAAGACGTCAAGCTCAAATATCTTCGGCTGAAGTTCAAGTCGACGGAGCAGCCGTGCGATTTCGGGGAGAGCGGCTACTGCTACTACGAGGCGTTCCCCAGCAGCGAGCTCGCTGAGCTTGAGGATGTCCAGGAGGACGCAGGCGGCGAGTGGCGCAACTACAGCTGGAGCGAATCCTTCCTCGGGAGCAACGTCGAGCGAGGCGCGACCAAGGTCGGCGTGGTCGGGTTCAGCCTGCCGGACACAGAGAAGGCCACGTCGTTCGAGCTGTGCGGTCCCACGAAAGAAGCTGAGGTGGACACCGACGAATTCGCCTGTGTCCCGGTCAAGGCTCCTAACCGGACCTAGGGTCTTTCGTTTGGATCAGCGGGCGGACCAGAGGAAGAGGCCTGCGATGTGCGGTCCGGCCAGGTAGATGGTCGCGGTTTGTCGCCCGCCGCGGGTGGCCCGGCACCTAGGTCAGGGAAGGGTCCAGATCTGGGTCGTCACGACGTAGAAGACAACGGCCCAGAACACGGTCACCGCGGCGACGATGCCGAGGCCGGCGAGGTTGGTCTTCGCCGCCGGTTCGTCCGGTGACGGCCGGAGCCACCGCTTGAGCAGCCGGTTCACGTAGTAGGGCATCGTGAAGAAGCTCATGATGAAGCTCGACAGCAGGTTGCCCACCAGCAGCCCGAGCCAGAGCGGCATTTTCAGCGGCGACAGGGCGAGCGTCAGCAGCACGACGGTCGGGTACAAGCCAACCCAGACCGCGAGGGCGGTTTTGGTTTCCGAGGGCGGTGGCGCTTCCCTGCCGTCCTCTTCGAAGGCGAACCAGCTGCCGAACGAGTTGTCGATCGTGCGGAGTTTGAAGTCGTTGAACTTCTCGCCCTCAGCGAGAAGTTCCTGCCGCTTGGTCGACGTCAGCCAGGCATCGAGGTGCTCGGCGCTGTCGTATCGGTACAGCGTGGTCCATTCGTCCTGAAGTCCCTCGATCGGGCGGAAGAGCTCGGTACCGCGAAAGCCTTCAAATTTGCTCTCCTCCTGGCTCATGTGGCGCTGCCAGTCGAGAAAGTTGTCGACTTGGTTCGGGTGGACGCGGTGGGTCACCACAACGGTCACCAGCGGATCCGTTGGTTGTCTGCCGCCGCTGACAACCTGCTGGGTTCCGGGACCGTCAAGATATTTGTTGCCGATATCGAGAAGACTCTGCCTGGTCGCGCTGTTGATCCACGCTTGCAGATGGGCTATCGAGTCGAATCGGTATACGACGACCCATTCGGGTTGCACGGGTGTCGGCGGGGAGACCTCGACGCCGAGGTACCCGGCGTAGTCGGCGGCAGCGGCGTTGACGTCGTTCTGCCACGTCTCGTACTCCCGATCCAGTCCGGGCAGAACCTTCTGGCTGATGATCGCCGTCGCCGCGGCGCCTTCGTGTATTTCGGTGTTCATTTGCTCAGGCCCGTCGGCATGGACTGTTTCTCGCTGAGCCGGCTGTAAATCCGCTCCGGAGTCAGGGGCAGCGCACGGTAGCGGACGCCCGTGGCGTCGTGCAGCGCATTCGCCAACGCGGGGGCCACCGGGTTGATACAGCATTCCGCCATGCCCTTCGACCGCATGGGCCCAACGGAATCGGCCGAGTCCACCAGGAGCAGGTCGGTGCGGGGGATATCGGCGTAGGTGGGGATGCGGTAGTTGCGGAGGTTCGGGTTGGCCATGACACCGTTCGCGTCGACCTGGTAGTTCTCGGTCAGTGTGAAGCCGATCCCCTGGGCGACACCGCCTTCTACCTGTCCCCGGACTTGCCCGGGGTTGATGACTACGCCGGCGTCGGTCGCCTGGACGCTGTAAAGGATACGGATCTCGCCTGTCACCCGATGGACGGCGATGCGGAACCCTTGTGTATTGGAGACGACGCTTCGGGGTGATCCGTAGGCCTTGCGGGCGGCGGTGAATCGGATTCCGCGCGCTCGGGCGAGTGCGACGAGCTCGGCCAGCGACACCCGCTGGTCGGCGCAGACGACGCCATCGTTGTCCATCGAGCACATCACGAGATGGACTCCCGTGTGCGCGGCAGCGAATTCCAGGATGCGGTCGCGCACGGCATTGGCCGCTCGAAGTACCGCATTGCCCGAAACGAAAAGGCCTGCGCTGGCAAAGGCGCCGGTGTCGAATCCCGTGCGGTCGGTGTCGGACTGCACCAGTCGAATGCGCGATGGCGTCGTGCCCAACTGGTGGGCCGCGATCTGGACATGTGCGGTCGACGTACCCTCGCCGAATTCGACTGTTCCGACGGCCAACTCGTACATGAGGTCGTCGCCGAGCGTGACCCAGGCCTCGGAGATGTGTTCGGTTGGGGGTGCGGTCTCGTGCAGTGAACTCGCGACGCCGGCCCCGACGAGCCAATCGGGGCCGGGGGGCGGCTCATCGGCTGTACGGGCCATCGCGCCATCCACCAGATCAATGCACTTCGCGAGTCCGTCCTCGGTGAACATCACGTCGTCGGGGCCGTCGTGCATGGCGACGAGCGGATCACCCGGCCGGACGATATTGCGCCGTCGCAGTTCGAGCGGATCGATGTGCAAGGCGAGCGCCAGTTCGTCCATCGCCGATTCCACTGCGAACGCCGGTTGCGTCATGCCGTATCCGCGCAGTGCTCCGCTCGGAACAGTGTTCGTGTAGACCGAGAATGCGTCGTACTTCTTGTTGGGGCAGCGGTAGATCATGACGGCGGCGCCGCCGGCATACAGCGTTTCGCCACCGTGGTTGCCGTAGGCGCCCGTGTTCGACACATTGCGGACCTGGAACGCCGTGAGCGTTCCGTCCGCCTTCGCGCCGAGCTTGACCGTCAGCGTCATCGGATGCCGTGGCGAAGCCGTTGTGAACTCCTCCTCGCGGGTGTACTCGAAGCAGACGGGTCGCCCGGTGTCCAGGGTGGCGAGCGCGACCAGATCCTCCGAGATCACTTCCTGTTTGCCGCCGAAGCCGCCGCCGACGCGTTTACAGAACACGCGGAGCTGGTCCGGGCGCAGCGCGAACAGATACGCGAGTTTGACTTTCGCGATCGACGGCGACTGCGAACTGGTGCGGACGTTCAGGCGACCGTCCTCCATCCAGGCAATCGAGCCGTGGGTTTCGAGATGCGCGTGTTGCACGCGCGGCGACGAGTACGTTCCTTCGTGGATCACGTCGGCTTCTGCGAACCCTGCGTCGACATCGCCGATGTGCGAATGGATCTCGAGCAGGATGTTGTGGACGAGGTCGCGGGCGAACGGATCGTCCGTGGCGTGCAGTTGTGGCGCCCCCTCGGCCATCGCCTCTTCGGGGTCGAATACCGCCGGCAAAACCTCGTATTCCACGTCGACCCTTCGGCAGCCCTCTTCCGCTGCCCCGACCGTGTCGGCCAGGACCGCAACGACGCGTTGGCCGACGAAGCGGACCGTGTTATCGAGGATGAAGGTGTCGTCCGGATCGACGAGATGGTCGGTGTGGATCGCCGTGGTAAAACGCCTGCGCGGCACATCTTCCCAGGTGTAGACCCGATGCACGCCGGGAACTGCGAGGGCGGCGGTCTTGTCGATCGAGACGATCCGGGCGTGCGCGTGGGGTGAGTGCAGCACCTTGAGGTGCAGCATTCCTTCGATGTGGGTGTCCATCGTGAACTCGGCGCGACCGGTTACCACGTCGTCGGCCGCCGGCGCACCGACGCTCGTCCCGACGGCCGTTCCCGGCGCGGCTGTCTCTACGCCGGCGACGCCCTTCACGGCATCCTCGATCCCTCGATAGCCGGTGCAGCGGCAGAGGTTGCCCTTCAGCGCCCGTGGCAGGTCCTCTTTCTGGGCCTCGGTGAACGCTGCCGACGTCATGATCATCCCTGCGGTGCAGAAACCGCATTGGAACCCCGGGGCGTCACGGAACTGTCGCTGCATGGGATGCAGGTTGCCGGGTGATCCGATGCCCTCGATCGTCGTCACCTCATGACCGTCTGCGCGGAAGGCAGGGGTGATGCAGCTGTGTACCGGATTGCCGTCCAACCACACCGTGCATGCGCCGCAATCGCCTGCGTCACAACCCTTTTTGACGCCATAGTGGCCCAGTGAGCGGAGGAAAGTGCGCAGGCACTGGCCGGGTTCTGGGTCTTCGCCGAAGCTCTTGCCGTTCACGATGTAGGTCATGCCGGGCCCCCAGCCATGAGGTCGCGACGAATCTCTTCGGCGAAGTGCTTTGTCAGGTGGCGACGGTGGTCGGGGGTTCCGTTGGGATCGGCGAACCAGACGTCTGCGGGGATGACGTCGATGCTCTGCTGCAGGGTTCGGTCATCGGGCACGGTGTCAAAAGCAATGCGCACAGGCCGCGTAGTGCCGGCTGTGACGGTGAGCAACAGGTCGTTCATTCCTGGTGTTTGAGTACCGACGAGGAATACCGTCGAACGGCCGAGGTGGGTCAGCGTGAAGCGACGGTGCGCGGTGCGTTTCCTCAGGGCGCGGACTGGAATGTTGATGCGCCGCAATACTTCCCCGGGAGCAAGAATATTCCGACGGTCGCCGGTCACGAAGTCGAGGGCATCGACCATGCGCGTGGACCCGTCAGGAGCCCACAGCTCGTACTGTGCCTCGAGCGCGACCGTCAGCGTGATCATTGGGCCGGCAGGCAAAGACATGCAGATATTGCCACCGACGGTCGCCGAGTTCCATACCTTGAACGAGGACAAGAACGCCTCGGAGCTCTTCGCGAAAAGGGTGCCCGCGATCCAATCACCTGGCGGCGCAAAGGCATACAGGTCGCGGATGGTGCACGTTGCGCCGATTTCGAGGCCCGCGTCGCTCGGGACGAGGGGATCCCAAGGCAATGCCGTCAGGTCGATCAGGCGACGCAGACTTGGCTGCTCCGCGGAGAACAGCCACGTTCCGCCTGCGAGCCAAGCGTCGCCTTCGCGCCAGTCCACGCCTGGCCGATCGGACGGCCGCCGGATTACTTCGGTGATGGTGTTGAGGTCCACGGGAACTGGTCTCCCTCACGACGGTAATCGTGCGACGGACCGCCTACCGAACTCGATCAACCAGCGCGTGGCGCCGCTCGCGTCCGCGGCAACGCTGACATCTCCCCGGTCTTGTTCTTGCAGGTGGGGCTGTGAATGTATTTCTTCGATGGGTCACGATGCGCGCTGGGAGCGCCAAAATCTCGAGCGACAGAATCGAAATGTGGCCGCTGCGGTCGAACTGCTCGAGGAAGGACCGGCGGGCGGGAAGATTCGCGACGATTATATCGCAGAACGGGTCGGCCTCGCCAAGTCAGGGCCTTCAACCCCGCATCAGGCAGGTTGAAACATGACCAGCTTGCAGCCGCCGTACCTTCATCGTCGGCCAGCAAGCTGATCATGGTGACAACAAGCCTCCGTACGTGACCACTAATGTCAGTAGTCACGGTTACCGGGTTACCGGGATTACCCGGCCGTGCTCAGCGACAGCGCGAAGCGGCCCTCCTCGTCCGTCCACCAATGGGTCAACTCGAAGCCCGCCGCAGCCAGTTCACCGCGTACACCCTCCTCGCGGAACTTCGCCGAGATCTCGGTGCGCAGTTCCTCGCCGTCCGCGAAGTCGACGGCGAGGTCGAGGGCGGGGATTTTCACGGTCTGCGCGGCACGCGACCGCAGCCGCATCTCGATCCACTCGTGCTCGGCGTCCCAGAGGGCGACGTGGTCGAACGCGTCGGGGTCGAAGTCGGCGCCGAGCTCACGGTTGACGACGGTCAGCACGTTCTTGTTGAACGCGGCTGTCACCCCGGCCGCGTCGTCGTACGCGGCGACGAGGACCGACTCGTCCTTGACGAGGTCCGTGCCCAGCAGCAGCGCGTCGCCGGGCGACAACAGGGCCCGTACGGAGGCCAGGAACGTGGCGCGTTCGGCGGGCAGCAGATTGCCGATCGTGCCGCCGAGGAACGCCACGAGCCGCGGCCCGGGCGTGCCCGGGAGGGTGAGACCGCCGGTGAAGTCGGCGATCAGCGCGTGCACGTTGAGGTCCGGATGCTCGGCGATCAGCGCGTGGCCGGCCTGGGTGAGCGCGCTCTCGCTGACGTCGACGGGTACGTACGTGTGCAGATCGGGCAGTGCTTTGAGGAGATACCGCGTCTTCTCCGACGAGCCGGAACCCAGCTCGACGAGGGTGCGCGCCCCGCTCGCCCGGGCGATCTCGTCGGCCCGGGCGATCAGGATCTCGCGCTCGGCACGTGTGGGGTAGTACTCGGGCAGTTCGGTGATCTTCTCGAACAGCTCGCTGCCGTACGCGTCGTAGAACCACTTCGGCGGCAGCGTCTTCGGAATGGGGGTTCCCCCTGGTCGAGCGGAGCCGTGACCTTGGGGGCGGGCGAGGCCGTGCAGGACGTCGGCGCGCAGGGCGGCCTCCGTGGCGTCCTCGGGCAGGGTGCGGGTGAGAAGGAACGGACTCACGTACGGGGCTCCTTCGGTGGTGCGGATGCCAGGTCGTCGTTCATGTCCTTGAGCGGGGTGAGCAGCACATCGGTGCGGCTCGCCGTGAGGAGTGTGCGGTCGGGGACCTCCTGCCAGTGCGGATCGTCGTCGTAGGGCTCGGAGGCCACGACGGTGCGGCGGCCGGGCTCGGTGAAGTACCAGAGGGTGTCGCCCCAGGCGGTCGCGGTGATCGTCTCGCCGTTGGTGAGCAGCAGGTTGAGCCGGGACCCGGGGGCTGCCTCGGCGACCTCCAGGACCGTGTCGGCCAGAGCCTGACCCTCCTCGTCACCGCCGCGCAGCCGGTGCAGGACCAGCGCCCATACGAGCGCCGAGTCGCAGCGGGCCTCCAGCGACAGCACCTCCACCGCGGGCAGTGTCTGGACCAGCGGGGCGAGGGAGCCGGGCCATCCGCGCACGGCGCCGTTGTGGCTGAACAGCCAGGGGCCCGCGGTGAACGGCGCCGCCGCGGCCTCCCCGTCCGCGCCCGCCACGGTCGCGTCCCGCACCGCGGCGAGCAGCGCGGTGGTCCGCACGACACGGGCCAGGTCCGCGAACGACTGGTCGCCCCAGATGGGCCCGGTGCGGCGGTACCGGGCGGGCACGGGGTCGCCTTCGGCGTACCAACCCACCCCGAACCCATCGGCGTTGACCGTCCCGTACCGCTGCCGGCGGGGAGCCCACGACTGTCGGTAGAGGCTGTGTTCCGGCTCCACGAGGAGTGCGCCGAGCGGCTCCGCGGGTCCCAGGAACGCCAGATGACGGCACATCAGGAGCTCCCGGGCCCGGCGTCCCGGGCGGTACGGAATCCGGAGAAGATCTGCCGTCGGATCGGATAGTCCCAGTTGCGGAAGGTGCCCCGGCAGGCCACCGGGTCCACGGCGAACGAGCCACCGCGCAGCACCTTGTACTCCGGCCCGAAGAACACCTCCGAGTACTCCTTGTACGGGAAGGCCACGAAGCCGGGGTAGGGCAGCAGGTCGCTCGACGTCCACTCCCACACGTCGCCGATCAACTGCCTTACGCCCAGCGGCGATTCGCCCGCCGGATAGCTGCCCGCCGGGGCCGGGCGCAGATGGCGCTGGCCGAGGTTGGCGTGTTCCGGGGTGGGGTCGGCGTCGCCCCACGGGTAGCGCGTGGAGCGGTCGGACGCCGGGTCGTGGCGGGCCGCCTTCTCCCACTCGGCCTCGGTGGGCAGCCGCCGCCCCGCCCAGCGCGCGTACGCGTCCGCCTCGTACCAGCACACGTGCAGCACCGGCTCGTCGGGCGGCACGACCTCGGTGACACCGAAGCGGCGCCGCAGCCACTGCCCGCCCTCGCGACGCCAGAACAGCGGCGCCTCGATGTCGTGCGCCCGGATGTGGTCCCAGCCCGCCGGGGTCCACCAGCGCCGGTCGCCGTAGCCGCCGTCCTCGATGAAGGCCTGGTACGCGGCGTTCGTGACGGGTGTGGAGTCGATGAAGAACGACGGGACCATACGGCGGTGCGCGGGCCGTTCGTTGTCCAGCGCCCATGGCTCGGTGGAGGTGCCCATCGTGAACGGGCCGCCGGGGACCAGGACTTCGGCGGGCCCGGTGAACAGGGGCGCCGGTGCGGGATCCGGTGCCGTCAGGGCGGCCGGTCCCCTGCGGAGCTGATGGGTGATCAGCATCGTCTCGTCGTGCTGCTGCTCGTGCTGCGCGATCATCCCGAAGGCGAAGCCCGCCTCGGTCAGCCGGGTGCCCTGGAACGCGGTGCTCTCCAGGACGTCCAGGGCGCGGCCACGCACCTCGGCCGCGTACTGGCGGGCCTCGGCGGGCGGCAGCAGCGGCAGCGAGGGCCGCTCGGCGCGCGGATGCTCGAACGCGTCGTACAGCCCGTCGATCTCGGGCCGCATCGCCTCACGCCCCGCGACCGCGCGCAGCAGCCACAGCTCCTCCTGGTTGCCGATGTGTGCCAGATCCCACACCAGCGGGGACATCAACGGCGAGTGCTGCGCGGTCAGTTCGGGATCCTCCACGCACGACGTGAGGAGGGCGGTGCGGTCGCGGGCCGTGGTGAGCGCGTCCAGCGCGCGTTCCTTGAGCGACTCCGGGTCCACAAGTGAATCGGGGGCGGTCATGTGCGGATGTCCTTCCCGTAGAGCTGACCGTGCGACCGGCCGTGGGATCGACCAAGGGATTGACCGAGGGATCGACCGTGGAATTGGCTGAGCAGGTCGTCGGCGGGGCAGCGGCCCTGGGCGACGTAGCGGTCGGTGAACTCCGCCACGGCGTCCAGGACTTCGGAGGTGGCGCCGAGCCGGGGCAGCGCCTCGGCAGCCGCCGCGAAACAGGCGACGGCGGCCTCGTGCAGCTCCGGGTCGGCCAGGCCGTACCGCGCCGCGTCCCGCCACAGCGGATTACGCGGGGCGGGCAGCGAGTCCGCCCGCTCGGCCAGGGGCTTGACGGTCCGGTAGGCGGTCTCCGCGGCCTCCGGATCGTCGAAGAGGGCCGCCGTCACGGCGAGCGGCACGATCCATCCGTCGTCGCCCGGCTGCGCGTCGATCATGCGGAGTTCGAGATGGCCGCGCGGCCGCACCGGAGGGAACAGGGTCGTCAGGTGATAGTCGAGGTCCGCCCGGTCCGGCGGCGTGGCAGACCGGGTCCACGCCCGGAAACTCATGCCCTCCGGTACGTCCCAGGGGCCGTCCGGCGCCCGTACGCACATCACCGGCGCGTCCAGCACGTGCCGGGCCCACGAGGCACGCGGCTCGCCGCCCAAGGGGGGTGCGCTGGACCGCCCGGGGTCCATCGCCGTCCACAGCGACTGCCGTGTGGAGCGCCAGCCGGTGCGCCGTCCCTGGGCGACCGGAGAGTGGGCGAACGCGGCCACCAGGACCGGGCCCAACTGGTGCGCCAGCCACCAGCGCCTCCCGTGCCCGAGCGGGCCTGGCTCCTCGTACCCGGCGTCCAGGCACACCTGGACGGAGGCGGAGCTGCACATCATGGCGCGACCCTCGGGCCCCGCCCGGTCGAGGTACCGCTCCATGGCGTCGTAGCGCGGCTCATGGAGGAAGCGGTTCGGGGGGTTCCAGGGATCGTGGCCGTACCCACTGAGGCCGAGGCCCGCCTCACGCAGCGTCGCGCGGACGGCGTCGAGGTCGGCGGAGACGGACCCGATGCACTCCATCAGGGAGGCGGCGGGCGGGGAGCTCAGCTCCAGCTGTCCGCCGGGTTCGACGGTGAGCGCCGAACGCAGGGGCAGGGTCCGCAGTGCGGCGTACGCCGCTTCGAGTCGTGTGGGGGGTATCGGGAGCTGCGGCTGCCGCAGCTCGTGGACGAGCCATTCCACTTCGACACCGAGGAATCGGGGTGGACCGGTCTTGAAGCAGATGCCACGGACCAGCGCCTCCACCTCGGCCTCGGTGACGGCGGAGCGGCGCTCCGTACAGTCACTCACCGAATCGGACATGTAGGGATCCTCCTGAGATTCCACCATGCCGCCGACCCGGCGTCTTGTGGGCCGAACCGGCAATTGCTCGTCCCACCCAAGACCCTCGCGACGGTTCGCACAAGGGTGCAGATCGTCGCTTTCGGGGCCGGGAAACACTGTTTGCGGGGCCGCGAAACTCTGTTGCGCCGTACGACCAGCATCGCTCACGATGCGTTCATGGGCACTACGGGGGAGATCGCACAACGCGTGCTCGTGGCGTGTACGGGGGTCGCGCCATGAGCACGCGCCTGCGCGCTATCGCACAACAGACCGAGGAAATCGTCGCAGCGGGGGCGTACCGCGCGTCCGACGGGCGCGAGGTACCGATCGCCGCCGCGGTCGAGGCCGCCCGGGCCGGGACGCGGATGTACGGGCCAGAACCGGTGGAGGCACCGCCGTCCGCCCCCGTCGATACTGTGTTCGAGGTTACGGGCGAGAGCAGCCTGGAGGCCGCCCGAAGGATCGCCGGGCAGAGCGGCCCTGTCGCGGTCCTGAACTTCTCCTCGGCACGCAACCCCGGCGGCGGCTACCTGAACGGCGCGCAGGCCCAGGAAGAGGCTCTGTGCCGGGCCTCCGCGCTGTACACGTGCCTGCTGCGGGCCCGGGAGTTCTACGACCACCACCGCGCCCACCGCGACCCGTTCTACACGGACCGTGTCATCCACTCGCCCGCCGTGCCCGTCTTCCGCGACGACCGCGGCCGGCTCCTCGACGAGCCGTACGAGGCCGGATTCCTGACCGCCGCGGCACCCAACGCGGGAGTCGTCCTGCGCACCGTCCCGGAGCGCGCGGCCGAACTCCCGCGCGCCCTCGCCGTACGCGCCGAGCGAGTCCTGGAGACGGCCGCGGCCCAGGGCTACCGGCGGTTGGTGCTCGGCGCGTGGGGTTGCGGGGTGTTCCAGAACGATCCGGTGCAGGTGGCCGCGGCGTTCAAGGGCCTGCTGGTCAAGGGCCGCTTCGAGGGCCACTTCGACCACGTCGTGTTCGGCATCCTGGACCGCACCGCGGGTCAGTCAACGCGCAACGCATTCGACCAGGCGTTCGCATCCGTGGCAAGGGCCCGCTGAAGCGCCCCGCTCTGAGACTCGCAGTTGGCCGCAGGGCAGCGACCGCGTCGAGTGTGCTGGTGCCGGTTTTGGGTCAGAGCAGAGCTGTCGTCAGCAGAGCGATCGCGGGCGGAAGTCCCTGGCCCAGGGCGCCGCGCCACAAACGCGGGAAGGAGGCCAGGAAGAGGACCGCGGAGGCGATCAGGAACGCGCACAAGTAGACGATCAGCGTGCGACCGACGGTGATGTCGCCGGTGTGGAGGGCAACGACGCCGGCGATGAGCCCCAGACCGAGGAGGACGTTGTAGGCAGCGACACCTGAGCGCCACAGGGTGACTTCAGGTGCGTCAGCGGTGGAGGTCGTGAGGAAGACGCGGACCGTGGGGCGCTCGTAGAAGAACCGCTCCAGCGTTCCGACGACGATGTGGGTGAGCGCCGCGATGAGGGCGAAGACCTGGGTCACGAGGTTCACGGTTCGGAGTGTCCGGCTCTGCCCGGAGACCGGCAAGAGCATGCGCCAACTCCGGTGCGCCCTGCACGTTGAACGGCGACATGGCCACATGACGGGGTGTGGCCGTGCCTGCGTGGTGTGTCAGCCGGACGCCGTAGTGGGCAGCCACAGTCCGGCGTACGGTCGCAGCGGGGGCCGGGCGCTGCTAGCTTGCGGCCGTGGATCTCTTCTTACGCTCTTGGACAGCGTTGCGCACAGCGGTCGCCGAACTCCCGGACGAGGACTTCGCGAAGCCGTCCGGCTGCACCGGCTGGCTCGTGCGGGACCTGGTGTGCCACCTGATCATCGACGCTCAGGACGTCCTGATCACCCTCGTCACCCCCGCCGAAACGGAACCGACCCGGGACGCGGTGACCTACTGGGACATCGTCGAAGCCCCGACCGGCGACGACCCGCTCGACGCTCTGATCGTCCGCCTGGCCACCGCGTACGAAGAGCCGCGGCTGCTCAAGTTCCACCTCGACGACGTCGGTTCCGCCGCCGGCCGCGCCGCCGAACTCGCGGATCCCGCGGGCCGGGTCGGCACCCGCGACCAGGTGCTCACCGCGGGCGACTACCTCTGCGCGTACGTCCTGGAATGGACGCTGCACCACCTCGACCTGATCGCGCACCTCCCTGACGCGGCGGAGCCGCCCACCGAGGGGCTCGCGCGGTCACGCGAGCTGCTGGAGAAGATCGCCGGTGCGGCGTTTCCCCCGTCGTTCTGCGACAAGGACGCGCTGCTGATCGGCACCGGACGGCGCGCCCCGGCCGAAGCGGAGAAGGCCGAACTGGGTGAGTTGGCCGCGAAACTCCCGCTCGTCCTCGGCTGATCGGTCCGTCGGATGATCGTCTGCCCGAACGGGACCTTCGGCACGGGCAAGACGTGCCGTACGTGACCGCGGTTGTCAGTTCCCCGGGCGAACTCACCTCGGCCAACCACGACGCTTGGCGTGGCCAACTGAGCGGTTGTGGCCGCGCTTCCGTGAGGGATCGACTCGATGAGGTATGGCCCGACGGTGCATCAGCCGTAGCGGTCACGGAAAGCATGGCCACAACCCGCTGGTTGGCCGGTTTGGCCAACTGGCGTGCTTTATCAGGGGGCTGCGAAAGGGATACCGGAACGCGCTGGTCAGCCAACGGTGCAGGCCGCTGAGCGTTGCTACGGGACGAGCAGACCGATGCGCCGTAGCCACGCCGTGATGTCGGCATCGGCGTCCTGGACCTTCTCCCCGCGCACCGCGAGGCCGTCCGCGATGGTCGCGCCGGGGCAGGAGGCGGCGTAGTCGCGTGCGGTGGTGCCGAGACCGCTCATGGCGTGGGTCGTGAAGGGGACGACGGTCTTGCCGCGGAAGTCGAGGTTTTCGGTGAACGTCGTCATGATCATCGGTGCTCGGACGTTCCAGATGGGGCTACCCAGCAGCACCGTGTCGTATCCGTCGAGGAAGGGCAGGCGGCCCTGTATGGCCGGCCGGGCGTCGGCATCCTGCTCACGGACGTTGCGCTGGACGGTCGCGTCGTACTCGTCCGGGTAGGGATCGGCGGCCTGAATGCGGTGGACGTCGCAGGCGATGCGGCTGCTGATCTTCCGGGCCAGCGCTTCGGTGTTGCCCACCTTCAGGTGGGTGCGGCGGCCGAAGTGGTAGTTCTCGCCCGGCCGGGAGAAGTAGGCCAGCAGGACCGACCTCCCGCTCATGTCGGCCCTGGCACTGGGCTCTGCTGTTTCGGTCGCCTGGTCTGGCGAGGACGGGGAGCAGCCCGTCAGGTGGATTCCGGTCAAGGCCGTGGCTCCGGTCAGGAGGGTGCCGCGCAGGAGCGTGCGTCGCCGTAGTGCGGCATTCGTGTCGTGCCGAGGGTGCACGATGGAACCTTTCGAGGTGAGCCGGGCTGGGGTGTGACGCCGGAGCGGATGTCCTGTGCTCTCGCGCCGTGACATCCGCGTCCGCTCTGCTGGGTGCGTCGGCCGGCTCAGGCGTCCAGGCGTCGTTGGGCGAGCCAGGTGACGATCGCCGGGTCGTGGTGGTCGAAGAACAGCGACGCTCCGGTGTCCAGGGTGGCGATGGCGGTCATCTGGTCGTCGGTGAGTTCGAAGTCGAAGATGTCGATGTTCTCCGCCATGCGTTCGGCGCGGACCGACTTGGGGATCGCGACGACGCCGCGCTGCGTGAGCCAGCGCAGCACCACCTGGGCCACGGACTTTCCGTACTCGGCGCCGATCTCGCTCAGTAGCGGGTTGGTGAAGAGGTTGTTCTTGCCCTCGGCGAAGCCACCCCAGGACTGGATCTGGACCCCGTGCTCGCGCATGAGTTCCTGGTCGGCGGCGCGCTGGAAGAACGGGTGGGTCTCGATCTGGTTGACCGCGGGCGTGATCTCATTGTTGACGATGAGGTCGACGAGCCGGTCGGAATAGAAGTTGGCGACGCCGATCGCCTTGGCGAGCCCTGCGCGGTTGAGGTCCTCCATGGCGCGCCACTGGCCGTACACGTCGCCGTAGGGCTGGTGCATCAGATACAGGTCGAGGTAGTCCAGGCCGAGCTTGGTCAGCGACGTCTCGAAGGCGCGCTTCGTGTTCTCCTGCGCGGGTGCGTCCTGGACCCACAGCTTGGTGGTGACAAACAGCTCCTGGCGCGGGATGCCGCTGGTCTTGATGGCGCGGCCGACGGCCTCCTCGTTGCCATAGGCGGCGGCGGTGTCGAGCAGCCGGTAGCCGGCCGCGAGGGCCTCGGTGACGGCCCGCTCGGTCTGCTCCGGCGGGATCTGGTAGACGCCGAAGCCGAGGATCGGCATGTCGACGCCGTTGTTCAGGGTGACGGTCTGCATGGCATTTTCCTTTTCGTGCAGAGAGAGGGCTGTCGGGCGCTGCCCGGGAAGGGCGACAGTGCACGGGGCCCTGCTCACAGGGGTGATGAGGGTCTTGCTGATGTGGCGGTCGTTATGGCCTGGTAGGCGTCGGTCCGTCGATGTCCTCGGCGAATACCTGCTTCGCCACGGTGATAGCGGACATTGCCCGCGGCCATCCTGCGGAGAAGGCCAGGTGCACGATGGCCTCGACCAGTTCGGTTTCGCGGAGAAGTCAGGGGCGGACGAGGACCTTCAGGGCCTCGCGGTCGTTCATGGCCCGGTAGGCCTCGGGCACCTCGTCGAGGCCGACGGTGCGGTCGAACACCTTGCCGGGTTCGATGGTGCCGGAGAGCACGTCGGGCAGCAGCTCGGGGATGTAGGCCCGCGCGGGCGCGACGCCACCGCTGAGGTTGACGTTCTTCAGGAACAGCCCGAAGCCCATGGTGAACTCCTCGTACTGCGGCGCCCCGACGCGCGAGACGGTGCCGCCAGGGCGGGTGACCGCGAACGCGGTGTCCAGGGCGTCGCGGGTACCCACGCACTCCAGCACCGCGTGCGTCCCGTCGCCGCCGGTGAGTTCCTGCACCGCGGCGATGCCCTCCTCGCCGCGGGCGGCGACCACGTCGGTGGCGCCGAACTCGCGGCCGAGGTCGGTGCGGGCGGTGTGCCGACCCATGAGGATGATCCGCTCGGCTCCCAGGCGCTTGGCAGCGATGACGGCGGACAGGCCGACCGCGCCGTCGCCAATGACGGTGACGGTGCTGCCCTGGCGCACGCCGGCGGTGACGGCGCAGTGGTGCCCGGTGCACATCACGTCCGACAGCGACAGCAGTGAGGGGATGAGGGCGGAGTCCTCCTCCACGGGCAGCGGCACCAGCGTCCCGGCGGCCTGCGGCACCCGCACGGCCTCGCCCTGACCGCCGTCGAGGTCGTGACCCCAGGTGCCGCCGTGGCGGCAGGAGGTCTGCAGTCCTTCACGGCAGAAGTCGCAGGTGTTGTCGGACCACACGAACGGGGCGACGACGAGCTGGCCGCGCTGCAGCCCGCTCACCTGCGAGCCGGTTTCCTCGATCACGCCGAGGAACTCATGTCCCATCCGGCGGCCGCTGCTGGAGGCGGGCAGGGACTTGTAGGGCCACAGGTCGCTGCCGCACACGCAGCCCGCCACGACGCGCACGATCGCGTCCGTGGGCTGCTGGATCGTCGGGTCGGGAACCTCCTCGACGCGGACGTCGCCGGCGCCGTACATGACAGTGGCCTTCATTGCTGTTGCTCCTCGGTGTGTCGGTGTGTTGGTGTGCTGGATCGGGATCTGCTGCTGACCGCCGGGGCGGCGCGCTGCCGCCGGGCAGACCTACGGAAGGGGTCAGCGGTTGATCCACCGCTGCATGTGCTCGGGGTAGCGCTCCCCGCGGACGTCAACCCGGTCGGCTGCCTCGGCGATCTCCTTCAGGTCCTCGGGGGTGAGTTCGACGTCGACCGCGCCGGTGTTCTCGTGCAGGCGATGGATCTTCGTGGTGCCGGGGATCGGCGCGATCGAGGGGTGCTGGGCCAGCAGCCAGGCCAGCGCAATCTGCGCGGTGGTGGCGCCCTTGCGTGCGGCCACAGCCGACAGCAGGTCGACGAGAGCCTGGTTGGCGGTGCGGGCCTGCTCGGTGAACCGGGGGAGGCTGCCTCGCAGGTCGGAGTCGCTGAAGGACGTGGTGCTGGTGATGGCACCGGTCAGGAAGCCCTTGCCCAGCGGGCTGAAGGGGACGAACCCGATGCCCAGTTCGAGCAGCGTGGGCAGGATCCGCTCTTCGGGCTCGCGCCACCACAGGGAGTACTCGCTTTGCAGCGCCGTGACCGGCTGCACGGCGTGGGCGCGTCGGATGGTGTCCACCCCGGCCTCGGACAGACCGAAGTGCTTGACCTTGCCGGCCTCGATGAGCTCCTTCACCGCCCCGGCGACCTCTTCGATCGGCACGTGGGGGTCGACGCGATGCTGGTAGAGCAGGTCGATACTGTCCACGTCCAACCGGCGCAGGGAGTCCTCGACGGTTGCCTGGATGTGCTCGGGGCGGCTGTCCAGACCGGTGGATCGGCCGCCGTCGATGGAGAAGCCGAACTTGGTGGCGATGACGACCTCCTCGCGCACCGGCGCCAGAGCCTGCCCGACGAGTTCCTCGTTGGTGAACGGGCCGTACACCTGGGCGGTGTCGAAGAAGGTGATGCCACGGTCGACGGCGGCGCGGATGAGAGCGACGCCGTCCTGGTGGCCGACTGCCGGGCCGTAGCCGTGGCTGAGCCCCATGCAGCCCAGTCCGACCGCGGAGACCTCCAGTCCGCTGCTGCCGAGCGTGCGCTTAATCAAAACTCTTCTCCTCACGACGTGCGGGATGTGGTCCCAGGGCGGACCTTGGTGTGCGGCCTCTGGTGGGGCTCAGTCCACGCGGACGCCGCCGATCCGGGTCACCCACTCCGGGTCGCGGTGGTCGAAGGCGACGCTGACGCCGGTGTCCATCGCGGCGATACGGCTCATCTCCTCGTCGGTGAGCTCGAAGTCGAAGACGTCGAGGTTCTCTTCCATGCGCTCGGGCCGCACGGACTTGGGGATGACCACGACGCCGCGCTGGATGAGCCAGCGCAGCGCCACCTGGGCGACGGACTTGCCATGTGCCTCGCCGATGCCGCTGAGGGTAGGGTCGCTGAAAATGTTGTTGCGGCCTTCGGCGAGCGGCCCCCAGGACTCGATCTGCACGCCCCGCTCAGCCATGAGCGACTGGTAGTCCGCGCGCTGGAAGAACGGGTGCGTCTCCACCTGGTTGACCGCCGGGGTGATCTCGTTGTTCTCGACGAGGTCGACCAAGCGGTCCGGGTAGAAGTTGGACACCCCGATCGCCTTGATCAGCCCCTGGCGGTGCAGGTCCTGCATGGCCCGCCAGGAGCTGTAGTAGTCCCCGTACGGCTGGTGGATCAGGTACAGATCCAGGTAGTCCAGGCCCAGGCGCTTGAGCGACGCGTCGAAGGCCCGCTTGGTGCCGTCCTCACCGCCGTCGTGCACCCACAGCTTGGTGGTGACGAACAGCTCGCTTCGGGCAATGCCGCTGGCCTTGATGGCGCGGCCCACCGCCTCCTCGTTGCCGTAGACGGCGGCGGTGTCCAGGTGGCGGTACCCGGCGGCCAGGGCGTCGGTGACGACCTGCTCGGTCTGCTCGGCGGGCACCTGGAAAACGCCGAACCCGAGGATCGGCATCTGTACGCCGTTGTTCAGAGTGACCTGAGGGATCTTGGTGAACATGGTGAAGCATTCCTTCGTAGTTGCACGTGTCGTCATCGCACGTGTCGTCGTTGCCTGCCGTCTGCGGACGGTGAGCCAGTGCTCGGGCGGCAGGCGGGGGCCATGCGTCGCAGGCGCATGCTGAATGGGACCGACGAGGATCGGTATGGGCTCGTCAGGTGCAGGGCGTGCGGCGGCCTGGTCGACCCGGCCGGCCTGCGGGGAGCCCGGATTCCCCGACCGCTAGGACTGGCGCTGCTCCTGCTCGTCCTGCTCCTGCTGGGCGAGGGCGGCAGCTTCCTGCTGGGCGAGGGTGGCGGCCCAGCTGGCGAGCAAATCGAGCGCCTGCTGCGAGCTCGACCCCGGCTCGGCGGTGAAGATGAACAGCATCAGGCCGGGATCGGAGGGCAGCTCCAGCCCTTCGTAGGACAGGTCCACGTCACCGACCACCGGATGGTGCAGCCGCTTGATCCCGCTGCGGTGAAGACGCACATCATGCGCGGCCCACAGCGTGCGGAACTCCTCACTGCGGGTGCACAGCTCCCCGATGAGGCCGGTCAGCGCCTTGTCGTAGGGGTTCTTGCCGGCCTGGGCGCGGAGCACCGCCACGATGTCGCGGGCCGTGCCGTCCCAGTCGCGGTAGAAGTCGACAGCCCGCGGGTTCAGGAAACGGAACCGCGCATGGCTGACCGGCCGGGCAGGATCGTCGAACAGAGGCGAGAGCAGCGCCCGGCCCAGACGATTGCTCGCCACAATGTCGCCGTGGCCGTTGCTCACCCAAGCGGGTGACAGCTGTCCGTCGAGGATCTGCTGAATGCCCGGACGCACCCGCCGCGCCGCCGGACGGCGCCGCACAGCCCCGCCAGCGTTGGCCGCTCGCGCCAGATCGAACAGGTGTGCCCTCTCGGCCTCGTCCAGCTGCAACGCACGGGCGACAGCATCCAGCACGCTCTCGGAGACGCCACGCAGGCTACCGCGCTCCAGCTGGGTGTAGTACTCCACCGAAACCCCGGCCAGCTCAGCCACCTCGCCACGGCGAAGGCCCGGAACCCGGCGCTTGCCACCATGCGTGGCAAGACCCGCCTGCTCGGGAGTGACCTTGCCACGGCGGGAGACCAGGAACTCTCGTACCTCGCTGCGGTTGTCCATGACCTCCACGGTACGAACCTGCCCCCGACCCTGGGAGATGCTGCCAGCACCCCCCTCAGCAGCCCCCCGGGCTGTTGCACCCGGCTGCGCACTCTCATGCCGCCGACCCAGCAGCGTCGCCCCTGCCCGTCTCGCGGGCACCCGAAGAGTGCTGGAGCGAGTCAGACGACCGGGCCTACACCCGCAAGGAACACTTCCGCGTCACGGTCGCGCGACTTGTCCATGCCCAGGAGACCCCGCCCGCCCACCCGCCTGAGAAGAAGGCCGGGATCGTGCGTCGGGCCTTCGGCGGTGGACGGTAGCGGACTCGTGGGTGGTCGAATGGTCCCTCGAACTTGATCGTCCGCAGAGGGAAAGGCCGGACGCGAGGGCGGCCTTCGCTCGATCCTGTGCTTCGGCCAAGGAACGCACGGAACCAGAACGAAGGCCGTGGGAGTGAGCGCGTGCCGCGGCTGGAGGGGCAACGGGATTCGTTCTTGGGAAGCGTCACGCTTTCGCGACGGCTTCTACGCGTGCCTGACCGCACGACGTGACGAACTGTTCGAGCTGACCGACGCGTTGCTGCGCGCGGACGGCCCGGTGGCCGCCCCGGTGGACCTGACGCTGGGGGCCGGGCACCGGCGCGGGCCCGGCGCGATGTACGAGGCGCTGAACCGCGGGTGGATCGCCGCGGACGGGCTGCGGCGGCTGCCCGCGAGTGTGCCGCAGCCCGAAGCCGCGGACGGGCGGCCCGTCCTGGCCGCCGATGTGACCAACTGGCTCCGGTCGGACGCGCCGTGCAGCGCGGAGCGGCTGTTCTGCCCTGAGTACGGCCGCAGCCGGGACCAGCACCTGATCGTCCCCGGATGGCCCTACTCCTGCGTTGCCACCCTTGAGTCGGGCCGCACCTCCTGGTGCCAGCTGCTGGACGCCCTCCGTCTCGGGCCCGAGGACGACGTCGCCGAGGTCACCGCCCGCCAGGTCCGCCGGGTCGTCGCGGCCCTGGTCGCCGCGGGCCGCTGGTGTGAGGGCGATTGGAGCGTGCGGGCATCGCTGCCAAATCCCGTTGAGATGCTGCCGTGCGTTGGGGAGAGTCTGTGGGCATGGAGTTCTTCTGCTACCACCGCGACCGGCCCGGCTCGGTCGCGTTGCGCAACAAACTGCTGGAAGAGCACTGGTCGTACATGGACCGGTACGCGGCGGAGATGATTGCTCGCGGCCCGACCTTCGCCAGTGACGGCGAAACGCCCACCGGCAGCGTGCACATCGTCGACCTGCCGGATCCCGCTGCCGCCCGCGCGTTCGCCTTCAACGAGCCCAACTATCAGGCCGGCGCGTACCGGGACGTGCTGCTGCGCCGGTGGCGCAACATGCTGGGACGCACCATGTGGGACTTCCCTGGTGGCCGGACCGGAGGCAACCGGTATCTGGTGCTCGGCCTCGGCTCGGGGCACGCCGCCGACCTCATCGTGCCGCCCGACCGGGACGAGCTGATCGCGTACGGGCCGCTGCTGTCCGACGACGGCGCCACCTGGCTGGGTACGGCGGTGCTGCTCCGGGCCCCGGATCCGGACACGGCACGCACCGTCCTGACCCCGGACCGGTACGCCGACATCGAGGTCCACGACTGGCAGTTCGGCGGTCGGCCGTCATGAACCAAGGACGCACCACGCCGACGGTACCTGGCGGTTGACTGCGGGAGCGTTCCGCCGGGCTGGAACACTCAGTCACAGGGGCGCGAGGCTGTGACATATGCGGCTCCGCCGCGTGGGCGCGATCAGCCACACCGGATCCGCAGTGTCTTCACGGCCGTAGAAACGCGGAACTCACTGCCACCGGTACCGCTCCCGCAACCGGTGCACCACCAAATTGAACCGCATCCGGTCCAGCGCACACGCCTCCCGCCGCATCCCCTCCTCATGCAGCCGCAGCACGCGGTCAACGTCCACCCACGAGTCCCGCCCCGACCGGTCCCACGGACCGGAGCCGATCGGCACCCACTCCCGGTCACCGTCGTGCCGCTTGCTGGAGAGCTGCACGGCGAGGAAGGTACCGGCGGCCTCGCGGGCGACGACGAGCACCGGCCGGTCCTTGCCCCGCCCGTCGTTCTCCTCGAAGGGCACCCACGTCCAGACGATCTCGCCAGGGTCGGGGTCGCCGTCATGCGCGGGGGAGTACTCCGTCCGCACTCGCCCCACCTCGCGGGGCTCGGCCTCGGTGGTCGCGGTGGGCCCGTAGCGGCCGGGCACGTCTTCGTCGGTAAAGGCAGTCACGGGGGCCACGTTAGAGCCTGTACGGACGTCGGGCGCAGGGGGGTTCAACCCCCGTGCGCCCGACGCCTCACGCCTCACACGTCAGCGAGTCACCTCTGGTCCTTCTCCACCGGCACCTTCTCCGACCGCGGCGGTACGACCCCGTTGAGCCCGGCATTCGCGTTCTCCGCCGTCCCGTTCTGGTTCATCGATGCCAGCAACTGGCGTGCCAGACCCAGCCCCGTACCGCCCATGGTGAGCGCCTTGGCGAACATGTCCGACATACCGTCGGCGCCGTTGAGCAGGACCATGTGATCGACGTTGCCGAACGCGCTCGCGCCCGCCTGGACGATCTCCGGCCAGTTCTCGGCGAGTTGCTGGGCGACCACGGCCTCCTGGTTCTCGGCGAGGGCGGCGGCCCGCGCCTTGATGGCCTCGGCCTCCGCCAGACCCTGCGCGCGTGTCGCCTCGGCGGTCGCCAGACCCTTGGCCTGTGCGGCGGCGGCCTCGGCCTCACCGGTGGCGCGGGTCGCCGTCGCGGCGGCCGCACCGCGTGCCTTGGTCGCCTCGGCCTCGGCGTTGGCGGCCGTCTTGACCCGGGTCGCCTCGGCCGCGGCGGCGAGTTCGGTCTCCTTCGCCTTGGCTTGCGCCGAGGAGATACGCGCGTCACGCTCGGCCTCGGCCCGTGCGCGGATCTCGTACGCCTTCGCGTCCGCCGGCTTGCGGACGTCCGCCTGGAGCTGCTGCTCACGGCGGTGCGCCTCGAGTTCGGCGATACGTGTCTCCTGCACGACGACGTCCTGGCGGGCGGCGGCGTCAGCGAGCGGTCCGGCCTGCCGGGCCTTCGCCGCCGCCTTGTCGCGCTCGGCCTGGTAGCCGGCCTGCAGGATCTCGCTGTCCCGGGTGGCTTCCGACATCCGTGCCGCGGCCTTCTGTTCGGCCTCAGTAGCGAGACGGTTCGCCTCGGCCTGTGCGATGCGCGCGTCCCGCTGGACGGCGGCTGCGTGCGGCATGGCGAGGTTCTTGATGTACCCGGTCGGGTCCTCGATCTCGTGGATCTGCAGTGAGTCGACGATCAGACCGAGCTTCTCCATCTCCGTACCGCACGCGGCCCGCGTCTGTCCGGTCAGCTTCTCGCGGTCGCGGATCATGTCCTCGACGGTCAACCCGCCGACGATGGACCGCAGATGACCGGCGAACACGTTGTGCACCCGCTCCGCCATCAGCTTCTGCTGATCGAGGAAGCGGCGGCCCGCGTTGGCGATCGACACGAAGTCGTCGCCCACCTTGAAGATGACCACGCCGCGCACCTTGAGCGGGATGCCCTGGGCGGTCACGCAGTCCACGTGCAGCTCGGTCTCGTTGAGGTCGAGCGAGATCTTGCGCACCGCCTGCACACCCGGCAGCACCAGCGTGCCGCGCCCCGTCACGATGCGGAATCCCATGCCTTCTTCAAGGCCTTCGGTCCGATGCTTCGAACCGGAGATGATCAGTGCTTCGTTGGGCTCCGCGACGCGCCACATGAGCTTGAAGACCACAACGATGAAGATCAGTGCGAGGACAACCGCCCCCGCCACGACGCCGACAACCATCGGCATACGCCCCCTTTGCATGGTGCCCTATCGGCACCGAACGAACGGGAGTGTGCTCCTGAGCGAGGCCGGGGTACAGACGCTGACGGATCCTTGCCGCAATCTTGACGCGGACCGCTCTCACCTGGGGTGGAACCCGCACAGACGAGCTGTCAACTGTCGTACGCCGCAGAGACGTAGACGGTCCGCGGCGGCAGATACTCCACCACCATCACCACCGTGCCCCGCTCGATGCGGTCCTTCGCGGAGGCGGGATACGCGAGGAAGTGCTCGGCGCCGCCGCGCACCCGGACGATCACCTCGCCGACGAGCCCGGGCCCGACCGTGCCGGTCACCCGCCCCATCAACCCGACCATCGACGCATCGTCCATGGTCACAGACTAACGACCGGCAACGGAGTGAGTCTGTGCCCGCGTCGGGAATGACGGTGTATCAGCCCTCGTCGACGGTCGACTCCGGTCCTCAGGGCAGGTGTCGGATGACGTGCGGGTGACTGTCCGCGCGCAGGCGGGCGGCGTCGTGGCCGGGTGGCGCGCCGAACAGGCGGCGGTACTCGCGGTTGAATTGCGAGGGGCTGTCGTAGCCGACGAGATGTCCGACGCCGGCGACATCGTGCGGGCGGGCGACCAGCAATGAGCGGGCTTCCTGGAGACGGATGCGTTTCTGGAACTGCAGGGGGCTCATGGTGGTGACGGCGCGGAAGTGCCGGTGGAACGCGGACGAGCTCATTCCGGCCAGCCGCGCGAGGTCCTCGATCCGCATGGGTTCGGCGTAGTTGGCGCGGATCCACCGGATGGCCCGGCTGATGTGGGAGAGGCCGCTGTCGGCCAGGCCGATCTGGCGGATCATGCCGCCGTGCGGGCCGGTGAGCAGCCGCCAGAGGATCTCGCGCTCGATCAGCGGGGCGAGCACGGGCGCGTCCGTGGGGTGGTCGAGCAGCCGGAGCATACGGGCCAGGGCGTCGAGCAGGTCGGGGCCGGCCTCGCCGGTCGCGATCGCGGGCGGGCCGGCCGTGCTGCGGGACCACCGTCCGGCTGGGGCCTCCAGCAGCAGCGGGGCGATGGCGGCCGGACGCAGCACCAACCCGAGGGCCAGCGACGGGACCTGTGGGGTGGCGTCGAGGAAATGGCCGGTGACGGGCAGGTCGGCGGTGACCACGAGGCACTGCCCGGCCCGGTACTCGAACACCTCGTCGCCGAGTAGGAGGCGCTTGCCGCCCTGAGCCATGACGACCAGCAGCGGCTCGGTCAGCGAATAATCCGGCTCCTCCGTCTCCACCTTGGACAACAGCAGCCCGCCGATCGACGTCTGCAGGTCGGGTCGGGCATGGGCCGCGATGAGGCCGCGGATCTCGTACAGGAGGTCGGGGGCGCTGCGCACACTTCACGGAAGCATCCGCGAGGCAGCGGTGCAAGCCCGATCGGAGTGAACTCGAGAGGATTGTGCAAGAGCCCGGGCGGATCGGTCTACCGCGGGCCGTAGGGCTCGGGCTTCGATGGGATGACCAATCCGACACACATGGGAGCCACCGTCATGCCACTCGATCAGTACGTCACCCTCGGTCGCTCGGGGTTGCGGGTCAGCCCGTTCGCCCTCGGCGCGATGACCTTCGGTGAGGATCCCGGCGGCGCGGGATGCAGCGTCGAGGAATCGGAGAAGATCCTGGCGACCTACCTGGACCTCGGCGGGAACTTCATCGACACCGCGAACTTCTATACCAATGGCCACTCGGAGAAGATCCTCGGCGACTGGTTCGCCGCCCGTCCCGGCCGGCGCGATCACGTGGTGCTGGCGTCGAAGTTCTTCGGCAACCTCTTCCCCGGTGACCCCAACGGTGGCGGTGCGGGCCGCTCGTCGATCATCGCCCAGCTCGACGAGACCCTGCGCCGCCTGCGCACCGACTACCTGGATCTGTACTGGCTGCACAATTGGGACCGGCACACTCCGATCGAGGAGACGCTGCGCACCCTCGACGACCTGGTCCGGGCCGGAAAGATCCGCTACATCGGGTTCTCCAACACGCCAGCCTGGGTCACATCCCAGGCCCAGACCACCGCGCTGCTGAAGGGATGGACCCCGCTGATCGCGCTGCAGGTCGAGTACTCGCTGCTGGCGCGCACCGTCGAGGGCGAGCTCGCGCCGCTCGCGCTCGATCAGGGCATGGCGCTGGTTCCCTGGAGCCCGCTGAAGAACGGCTTCCTGTCCGGCAAGTACCGGCGCGACGTCCAGGTCACCGACTCCGCCCGCACCGCTTTTGTCGGTGGCCCCGGCGAGGACGAGTTCACGGTCATCGACACTGTCGCCGCCGTCGCCGACGAGCTCGATACGACGTCCGCGGCGGTGTCACTGGCCTGGCTGCGCGCCCGCGAAGGCACCGTGGTGCCCATCGTCGGCGCCCGGCGCGCGGAACACCTTGCCGACAACCTCGCGGGCCTCGAGATGACGCTCACCCCCGAACACCTCCACACGCTGGACGAGGTCTCGGCCCCGACCTTGAACTACCCGGCACCGATGCACGGCGCGCTGCGGGCGATGCTGCAGTTCGCGGGGACCACCGTCGACGGTGAAACGTCCACCGTGTATCCACCACTGCTGCACAGTGCCGTCCGCTACTGAGGATGCGGCCAGGCCTCACTCTGTTACCCGTCGTAGGGCTGGAACTCGCCTACACCGCCGGAGAGTTCGCGGGAGCCTCGTGCGGCGGCCACTCTTCGTGCCAGCGCCGGTCGGCCTCCAACTGGGCGGCCAGCGACACGAGAAGCGGCTCGCTGTGCGCCGGTCCGAGCAGCTGCGCGCCGACGGGCAGCCCGTCGCCGACGAAGCCCGCGGGGACGTTCACCCCGGGCCATCCCAGGATGTTCCACGGCCAGGCGTACGGACACGCGGCGATCATGGCCCGGTCGGTGCCGAGGCCGTTCAGGTTCACCATCGAGCCGATCCGCGGCGGGGGAGCGGCGGTCGTCGGCGCGAGGATGACGTCGTACGTGTCGAAGAGCGCGCCGATCCGCCGGTGCAGTGTGGCCTCGGCCCGGCGGGCCGCCCGCAGGGGCGCGCCGCCGAGCAGCCGGCCGAGGCGGGCGGCGTCGCGGGTGCGCCGGTCGAGGAGATCCGGGAACGGCACATCGCGCACCCGCTCGGCGAGACCGACGGTCGCGCGCGGGATGAACGTGAGCCCGATCTGGCCGTATCGCGGCTCGGCCTCCTCCACCTCGTGCCCGAGCGCCGCAAGCCGCTCCGCGAGTGCGAGGACCTTGGCCCGTACGGCGGGGTCGAGCCGTGCGGGCAGCGCCGTGAACGGCGGTTTCAGCGAGAGCGCGATCCGCAGCCGGCCCGGGTCGCGGCCCACCGCCTCAAAGACGCGCAGCGCGGGCGGGCGGTGCAGATCGCCGTCGTGGTTGCCGCTCGCCGCGTCCAGGAGGAGGGCCGCGTCGGCGACCGTGCGGGCGAGCGTGCCGTTGACCGTGATGCCCTGGAACGACTCGGGGCGCGGCCAGGTCGAGATCCGGCCGCGCTGCGGCTTGATGCCGATCAGATGCGTCCAGGAGGCCGGAATGCGCACCGAGCCCGCGCCGTCCGAGCCCAGCGCCGCCGGGACCAGACCCGCTGCCACCGCCGCCGCGGAGCCCCCGGACGAGCCGCCGGGGGTGTGGTCGTGGTGCCAGGGGTTGCGGGTGGCGCCGAATGCGGGCCCCTCGGTGAACGGCCACTGGCCGAGCTCGCAGGTGTTGGTCTTGCCGATGACGACGGCGCCGGCCGCCCTCAGACGGCGTACGGCCTCGCCGTCCTCGGCCTGCGGCGGGAAGTCGCCCCGGCAGCCGAACGCGGTCGGCTCGCCCGCCACGTCCATGTCGTCCTTGACCGCCACCGGCACCCCGAGCAGCGGCCGCCGCACCCCCGCCGCCAGCTCCTTGTCCGCCGCGTCGGCCTCGGCGAGCGCCGCCTCGGCGCGCACCAGACGGAAGGCGTTCAGGGTGGGCTGGGTGGCCTCGATCCGGGCCAGCGCCCGCTCGACCACCTCGCGCGCGGTCACCTCGCCGTCGGCGAGGGAGCGAGCACACTCGGCCAGGCCTGCGGCACGGTCGGGAGTCATCCGGGACACCTCCGATGCACATCGTCTACCGCACGGTAACCTCTGGTCGGGCCGTCCGGTACGGGAAGCGGAAGTTCCTTTGTGGAAGCGGGAGTTCCGCCGTCCGGAGCCCGGAAGCTCACCCGGCACCGAGCGGTGTGCCGTGCCTCTGCAAGGATGCCGTCCGTCATGGTGCAGATACCGAAGCAGTCCGCCCCGCCGTCGCCCGCACAACGACCCGTGCCGACGAGTGCCGATGTGGCGCGCCTCGCGGGCGTCTCACGCGCGACCGTCTCGTACGTCCTGAACAACACCAGCGCCGTCCGGATCAGCGAACCCACCCGCCGCCGCGTCCACGAGGCCGCCAAGGAACTCGGGTACGTGCCGCACGCCGCCGCCCGCAGCCTGCGCGCCGGGCACACCCGCATGGTCCTGATGCCCGCGCCGACCGTGCCCGTGGGCCCCCTCTACAGCCAGTTCTTCAACGAGCTCCAGTGGGCTCTGAGCCGCCTCGACTACACCGTCGTGCAGTACGGCAGCGTCGGCCTGCACGGCGACGAGGCCGCCCGCGTCTGGGCGGAGCTGCGCCCGGTCGCCGTCCTGGTGCCCGGCAGCGGGCTCGGCCCGCAGGGCGTGGCCGTCCTCAAGCGCTCCGGCGCCCGGGCCGTGGTCACGATGGGCCCCGAGCGCGTCGAGGGCGCGCACGCCCTGCTCATGGACCACGACCGGGTCGGCCACTGCGCGGGCACCCACCTCGCCGCCCGCGGCCGCCGCCGCATCGGTGTCGTGGTGCCTGACGAGGCCGGCCTGGAGATCTTCTCCAAGCCCCGCCTCGACGGCGTACGCCGGGCTCTGCAGGGCACGGACGCGTCGGTGACCGAGCTGCCCCTGGCGTACGAGGAGGAGGCCGCCGCCCGGCTCGCGGCGCGCTGGCGCTCCCTGGGTCTCGACGCCGTGTTCGCCTACAACGACGAGTACGCGATGCTGCTGATGCGCGCCCTGCAGGACGAGGGCATCGGCATCCCGCACGAGACGGCCGTCATCGGCGCCGACGACCTGATGCTCGGCCGGCTGCTGCGGCCCCGGCTGAGCACCGTCCACATCGAGCTGCCGTCCGGACGCGACCTCGCCGAGCTGGTCGACCGGGCGGTGCGGGAACCCGGCGTCACGCCCGAGACGCACGAGGTGCTGGGCGCGCGGGTCGTGCATCGCGACTCCAGCTGAGAGAGGCTGTAGCTGGTCCCCCCGGCCGGACCAGAAACGGGAGGCGCGTCATGCGGACCACGGTCGGCATCATCGGTGGCGGCCCGGCCGGGCTGCTGCTGGCCCGGCTGCTGTACCGGACGGGCATCGACTGTGTCGTCCTGGAGGGCAGGACACGTGCGTACGTCGAGCAGCGCCAGCGCGCCGGAATGCTGGAGCAGGGCACGGTGAACGCGCTGCGCGAGTGCGCCGCCGCCGAACGTCTGGACGCCGAGGGACTGATCCACCACGGCATCGAGCTGCGCTTCGACCGCGAGCGCCACCGCATCGACTTCCCGGTGCTCACCGGCGGCCGCACCGTCACGATCTACGCCCAGACGGAGATCGTGAAGGATCTCGTCGCCCTCCAACTCGCCGAGGGGCCGCCGCTGTTGTTCGGGGCGGAGGCGCTCGCCGTCGAGAAGCCGGAGAGCGACTCACCCGTCGTGCGGTTCGTGCACGAGGGCCGCGAGCAGATGCTGAGCTGCGACTACGTGGTGGGCTGCGACGGCTCCCACGGCATCGCGCAGGCCGCCTTCCCGGCCGAGGTGAGCCGCACCTACGTGCACGACTACCCGTACTCCTGGCTCGGGATCCTCGCCGATGTGCCGCCCTCCTGCGAGGAGTTGATCTACGCCCGCGGCCCGGGCGGCTTCGCGCTGCACAGCATGCGCTCGCCGTCGGTGTCACGGCTGTACCTGCAGGTCCCGAACGGCACCGACGTCGAGGACTGGCCCGACGAGCGCATCTGGGACGAACTCTCCGCGCGCTTCGCGATCGACGGCGACTGGCGCCTGGAACGCGGCCCGATCACCTCCAAGTCCGTGACACCGATGCGCAGTTGCGTCCACGAGCCGATGTGCCATGGTCGGCTGTTCCTGGCCGGGGACGCAGCGCACATAGTGCCGCCGACGGGCGCCAAGGGGCTCAACCTCGCGGTGTCCGACGTACGGGTCCTGGCCCGCTGTTTCGCCGAGTTCCACCGCACGGGATCGACTCAACTCCTCGATCACTACTCGCAGTTGTGCCTGGACCGGGTGTGGCAGGCCACGCGTTTCTCGTACGACATGACTAGGATGTTGCACACTCAACCAGATGGGGATGCCTTCGACCACCGGATGCAGCTCGCACGGCTGCGCCGGATCACGGCATCCCGCCACGCGGCAGCCGAACTCGCCGCGAACTACACGGGACTTCCACTCGCGTGATGAGGCACTTCATGAGCCGGACGTGTCTGATGACCTTGCCGAGTCCCGCTGGTGATCAGTGATTGAACGGAGAGCCGTCATGCCGCTGCTCGACCCCCAGACCTGGCAGTCCCGCCCCCTCTCGGGCGGTGAGCACACCGTCACCGAACCCGCCACCGGCGAGCCGCTCGGCGCCGTCACGCTCGCCGCCGCCGAGGACATCGCGGCGGCCGCGCGGACCGCCCGCGCCGCCCAGGCCGAGTGGGCCAAGGTCCCGCACTTCGTCCGCGCCGCCGTGCTGCGCAAGGCGGGGGACCTCTTCGCCGCGCACGCCGACGAACTGCGCGACTGGATCGTGCGCGAGTCCGGCTCCATCCCGGGCAAGGCCGACTTCGAACTGCACGTCGCCGCCCAGGAGTGCTACGAGGCGGCCGCGCTCGCCTCGCGCCCGACGGGCCAGGTCCTGCCGTCGGAGGCGCCGCGCCTGTCGTACACCAGGCGCGTCCCGGTCGGCGTCGTGGGCGTGATCGCCCCCTTCAACGCTCCGCTGATCCTCTCCATCCGCTCGGTGGCCCCCGCGCTCGCGCTCGGCAACGGCGTCGTCCTGAAGCCGGACCCGCGCACCGCCGTGTGCGGCGGCCTCGCGCTCGCCGCCGTCTTCACCGAGGCGGGACTGCCCGAGGGGCTGCTGCACGTGCTGCCCGGCGGCGCCGAGGCCGGTCAGGCACTGGTCGCCGACCCTCAGGTGCCGGTGATCTCCTTCACGGGATCGACTGCCGCCGGCCGCGCGGTCGGTGAGGCCGCGGGCCGTCATCTCAAGCGCGCGCACCTGGAGTTGGGCGGCAACTCCGCGCTGATCGTGCTGGAGGACGCGGACATCGACGCCGTCATCTCCACGGCGGCCTGGGGCTCCTTCTTCCATCAGGGACAGATCTGCATGACGACGGGCCGCCACCTCGTCCACGCGTCCTTGTACGAGGAGTACATCGAGCGGCTCGCCGCCAAGGCCGACTCGCTCGCCGTCGGCGATCCGTACCGTGAGCAGGTGCACCTCGGCCCCATCATCGACGACGCCCAACTCGCCAAGATCCAGGGGCTGGTGGAGTCCAGCACGGCGCGCGGCGCCAAACTGGCGGCGGGCGGCACGCACGAGAAGCTGTTCTACCGGCCGACGGTGCTCGCCGGAGTCGACGACACGACTCCGGCGTACACGGAGGAAGTCTTCGGCCCGGTCGCGCCCGTACGCGCGTTCAGCACGCTCGACGAGGCGGCGGCGCTCGCCGCGGCGGGACCGTACGGCCTGTCGCTGGGCATCGTCACGCGGGACACCGCGCGTGGGCTCGACCTCGCCGAGCGGATCCCGACCGGCATCGCCCACATCAACGACCAGACCGTCAACGACGAGGCCGTCGCGCCCTTCGGCGGGATCGCCGCCTCCGGCACCGGCGCCCGCTTCGGCGGTGAGGCCAACCTCGAGGCCTTCACCGACGTGCGCTGGACGACGGTGCGCGGGGATGTTGCGGCGTACCCGTTCTGATCCGCCTGCCGGGTCTTATTCGCCGGCCTGCTGAGCCTGCTGCGCCGCGATGGACTTGCGGACCTCGTCCATGTCCAGCTTCCGGGCCTGCCCGATGACATCGTCCAGGGCGGCCTGGGGCAGCGCCCCGGGCTGGGCGAAGATCGCGACCTGGTCGCGGACGATCATCAGCGTCGGGATCGACTGGATGTCGAAGGCGGCGGCCAGCTCCGGCTGTGCCTCCGTGTCGACCTTGGCGAACACCAGGTCGGGGTTGGCCTCGGCCGCCTTCTCGTAGACGGGGGCGAACTGACGGCACGGCCCGCACCAGGACGCCCAGAAGTCGATCAGGACGAACTCGTTGTCCGTGACCGTCTGGTCGAAGTTGTCCTTGGTGAGCTCCACGGTGCTGCTCATACGTGTTTCCCTCTTCCTCGCGTCCGGGTCATGCCGGTGTGCACAACGCCGCCTGCCGGGGGCGTATTCCGCGTGCGTACCCGTGTGGCCACGGCGCACACCACCCACCAGACTGACCCCATGACGGAAACGGAATCCATCGCGTACGACGTCGTGGTGCTCGGTGCCGGGCCCGTGGGGGAGAACGTCGCCGACCGCGCCCGCGCGGCCGGCCTCTCCACCGCGGTCGTGGAGAGCGAGCTGGTCGGCGGCGAGTGCTCCTACTGGGCCTGCATGCCCAGCAAGGCCCTGCTGCGCCCGGCCATCGCCCGCGCCGACGCCCGCCGCGTGCCCGGCCTCAGCCAGGCCGTGCAAGGCCCCCTCGACGCCCCCGCGGTCCTCGCCCACCGCGACTACTACACCTCCCACTGGAAGGACGACGGCCAGGTCGGCTGGCTGGACGGCATCGGAGCCGTCCTCTACCGCGGACACGGGCGGCTCGCCGGACCGCGCACGGTGGCGGTCGAAGGACCGGACGGCGAGCGGCACGTGCTCACCGCCCGGCACGCGGTCGCCGTCTGCACCGGCAGCCGCGCCCGGCTCCCCGACCTGCCGGGACTCGCCCAGGTCAAGCCCTGGACCAGCCGCGAGGCCACCAGCGCGCACGCCGTGCCCGGGCGGCTGATCGTGGTGGGCGGCGGTGTGGTCGCCACCGAGATGGCCACGGCCTGGCAGGCCCTCGGCTCGCAGGTCACCGTCCTCGTCCGCGGCAAGGGCCTGCTGCCCCGCATGGAGTCCTTCGCCGGGGAGCTGGTCGCCGAGGCCCTCACGGAGGCGGGCGCGGACGTGCGCACCGGCACCGCGGTGACCGCGGTGACCCGCGAGGGCTCGACCGTGGTCGCGCTGACGAACACCGGTGACCGCATCGAGGCCGACGAGATCCTCTTCGCCACCGGCCGCGCGCCCCGCACCGACGACATCGGCCTCGACACCATCGGCCTGGAACCGGGGTCGTGGCTCGACGTGGACGACAGCCTCCGGGTGGTCGGCAGCGAGTGGCTGTACGCGGTCGGCGACGTCAACCACCGTGCGCTCCTCACCCACCAGGGCAAGTACCAGGCCCGGATCGCGGGCGCCGCCATCGCGGCCCGCGCGGCAGGGGTCCCCCTCCTGGAGACCGACTCCTGGGGCGCGCACGCCGCGACCGCCGACCACGCGGCCGTCCCGCAGGTCGTCTTCACCGACCCGGAGGCGGCAGCCGTGGGCCTCTCCCTCGCCGAGGCGGAACAGGCCGGTCACCGCGTCCGGGCCGTGGACGTCGAGATGTCCTCGGTGGCGGGCGCGGGCCTGTACGCGGACGGCTACCGCGGCCGGGCCCGCATGGTCGTCGACATCAACCGGGGGATCCTCCTCGGCGTCACCTTCGTCGGCCCCGGCGTGGGCGAACTGATCCACTCGGCGTCCATCGCCGTCGCCGGCGAGGTGCCGGTAAGCCGCCTGTGGCACGCGGTCCCGTCCTATCCGACGGTGAGCGAGGTGTGGCTGCGGCTGCTGGAGGCGTACCGGGACGTGTAGCCGGGCCGTGACGACCGGGTGCCGCCGGTCCCGGCGGCACCCTCGGCGTCAGGCCAGTGACACGAGCTCCAGATACTCCTCGCTCCACAGGTCCTCGTCCGCTTCCGGGAGCAGCAGCACCCGGTCCGGACGCAGGGCCTCGATGGCGCCTTCGTCGTGGGTGACCATGACGATCGCGCCCGGGTACGTGCCCACCGCGGCCAGGACCTCGGCGCGGGAGACCGGGTCGAGGTTGTTGGTGGGCTCGTCCAGCAGGAGCACGTTCGCGCCGGAGTGCACCAGGCCCGCCAGGGCGAGGCGGGTCTTCTCGCCCCCGGAGAGCACCCCGACGCGCTTGTCGGCGTCGTCGCCCGTGAACAGGAACGAGCCGAGCACGCGCCGCACCTCGCCGTCCGTGAGGTGCGGCGCCGTGGCGGCCAGATGACCGCGGACCGTGTCTGCGGGGTCGAGCGTGTCGTGCTCCTGGGCGAAGTAGCCGAGGCGCAGCCCGTGGCCGCGCACCACACGCCCGCTGTCCGGGGTGTCGTGACCGGCCAGCAGACGCAGCAGCGTGGTCTTGCCCGAGCCGTTGAGGCCGAGGATCACCAGACGGCTGCCCCGGTCGACGGCCAGGTCGACTCCGCTCAGGACGCGGTGATCCCCGTACGACTTGGTCAGGCTGACCGCGCCGAGCGGCATCCGTCCGCAGGGGGCGGGCTCGGGCAGCCGGATCCTGGCCACCTTCTCCCGCTGCCGGACCGGTTGAAGCTCGGCGAGCATGCGGTCGGCGCGGCGGGCCATGTTCTTCGCCGCCACGGCCGTCGACACATACGTGCGCATCTTGTCCGCCTGCGCGTGCAGCGCCGCCGCCTTCCGCTCGGCGTTCGCCCGCTCCCGGGCACGGCGGCGCTCGTCGGCGTCCCGCTGGGCGAGGTAGGCGTGCCAGCTCGTGTTGTGGACGTCGAGCGTGGCGCGCTGCGGGTCCAGGTGGAAGACGCGGTTGACGACGGCGGCCAGCAGTGAGGTGTCGTGGCTGATGAGCACGAGCCCCGCCTGATGGTTCGTCAAGAAGCCGCGCAGCCAGGCGATCGCGTCGGCGTCCAGATGGTTCGTCGGCTCGTCCAGCAGGAGTGTGCCGTGGTCCGCGAACAGGATGCGGGCCAGCTCGACCCGGCGGCGCTGACCGCCGGACAGGGCGCCGACCGGCTGGTCCATGACCCGCGTCGGCAGCCCGAGACCCGCGGCGACCCGGGCCGCCTCCGCCTCGGCCGCGTACCCTCCGCGCGCCTGGAACTCGGCCTCCGCGCGCGCATAGGCGTTCATCGCACGTTCGGATCCGTCGGCCATCGCGGTCTCGGCCGCGCGCAGCGCGCGTACGGCCTCGTCCAGGCCCCGCGCCGACAGGATCCGGTCCGTGACGCTGACCGTGGGGTCGGCCGCGCGGGGGTCCTGAGGCAGGTAACCGAGCGCTTCCGTACGGGAGATGGACCCGGCGGCGGGCCGCGCCTGCCCCGCCAGGATGCTCAGGAGGGTGGTCTTGCCCGCGCCGTTGCGGCCGACCAGGCCGACGCGGTCACCGGGGGAGACGTGGAAGGAGAGGTGGGACAGCAGCAGACGGGCGCCCACGCGCACGTCGACACCGCGAACGGTGATCATGGGAATACGCTCCGGGGAATCAATCAGCAAAAGGACACACGGGTGGCGTGGAAGCGGGTCCTTGAGCTAAGAGGTTCGGGGCGTAGACATGCGGTCAGGCTAGCGAGGGGCTTGCTCGGGCGCGACGGATTTTTCCGCGGGTACGAGCCTTCGGCCCCCGTCGGGCTTCACCTCATACCGGGCTTCGGTGTCCGCCGGTTCCATCGGGCAGCTTGAACCCCAGGGCCTCGGCCGCCCGCGCCGGCGTCGGCTGGTTCCAGCGTTCCGCCATCGCCTGGTTCGAGGAGAGCGAGCGCAGCTCCGCGTGGTCGAGGTAGAGCATGCCGTCCAGGTGATCCGTCTCGTGCTGGACGATGCGCGCGGGCCAGCCGGTGAACACCTCGTCGAGCGTGCGGCCGTGCTCGTCCAGGGCCTTCAGCCGCACCTCGGTGTGCCGGGCCACCACGGCCTGCCAGCCCGGAACGCTCAGACAGCCCTCGAAAAACGCGGCCCGACCCGCGCCGACCCGTTCGTACGACGGATTCACCAGGACCCGGAACGGCTGCGGCACCCGTCCGCGCGCCAGCCGCACCTCCTCGGACACCGGCGCCGGATCCTCGATGACGGCGAGCCGCAGCGGTACGCCGACCTGCGGCGCCGCGAGACCGACGCCCGGCGCCGCGTGCATCGTCGCGCGCAGGGCGGCGACGAAGCGGGCCAGCAGCCCCGGGTCCAGCTGGCCGTCGAAGGGCTCGGCCGCCCGGCGGAGCACCGGATCGCCGGCGGCGACGATCGGCAACGGGCCTTCGTGGGCGAGGAGTTCCTCGACCCGGTCGCTCAGGGGGCGGGAGGTGCTGGAGTCACGTTCGGATGCCATCGCGCCAGGATGCCAAGACCGGTCGCGCCGAGCGAGGCGGAGCCGGGCGAGTCCCGCATCTTCCCGTATGTGACGCACGCCACGCGCGCGCCCGGGAACTCGATGGCCGCGCACCCCGACTACTGGACCGCCACTGGTGAGGGGAGCCCAACTCCCCGGCCCACGGCCCGCTTCCGTCCCCTGCCCGACCGGAGAACCCCGCCGTATGTCCACCGCTCCCTCGACCACGACGGACGATTCCCCGCAGTCCGTCCCGCCGACGCCGCCGCGAGGACTCTGGTCCCCGCTGCGCCCCCTGGTGCTGCGCCTGCACTTCTACGCCGGTGTACTCGTCGCCCCGTTCCTGCTGGTCGCCGCCGCCACCGGCCTCCTGTACGCCGCCTCGTTCCAGGCCGAGAAGATCGTGTACGCGCACGAACTGACCGTCCCGGTCGGCGACCACAAACTGGCCCTGTCCCAGCAGGTGGCCGCCGCCCGCAAGGCCCACCCTGAGGGCACGGTCTCGGCCGTACGCCCGTCACCGGAGGCGGACGCGACGACACGGGTGCTGCTCTCCGGCGTCCCGGGCGTCGGCGCCGACCACACCCTCGCGGTCTTCGTCGACCCGTACACCGCAAAGGTGCGCGGAGCCCTGGAGCAGTACGGCTCCACCGGTGCGCTCCCGCTGCGCACCTGGATCGACGAGCTCCACCGTGATCTGCACCTCGGCGAGAACGGCCGCCTCTACAGCGAACTCGCCGCGAGCTGGCTGTGGGTGATCGCGGGCGGCGGGCTCGTGCTCTGGTTCGGCCGCCGCCGCGCTCAGCGCAAGGTGCGCGGGACCAGCGGGCGCCGTCGCACCCTGGGGCTGCACGGCACGGTCGGCGTCTGGGCGGCCGCGGGGTTCGTCTTCCTCTCGGCGACTGGTCTGACGTGGTCGACGTACGCCGGGGCCACCATCGATGAGCTGCGGACCTCGCTCGGCCAGGCGACCCCCTCGGTGTCGTCGGCGACGGGCGGCGAGCACGCGGGACACACGGGCGCGGAAACCGGTGAGGCCTCGACACAGGACATCGCCGTCGACATCGACAAGATCCTCGCGGCCGCCCGCGCCAAGGGCCTCGGCGACCCCGTCGAGATCGTCGCACCCGCCGACGCCAACACCGCGTACGTGGTGAAGCAGATCCAGCGGAGCTGGCCCGAGAAGCAGGACTCGGTGGCCGTGGACCCGGCGACCGCCAAGGTCACCGACGAACTCCGCTTCGCCGACTACCCGTTGCTCGCCAAGCTGACCCGCTGGGGCATCGACGCCCACACCGGCGTCCTCTTCGGCCTCGTCAACCAGATCGCCCTGATGGCCCTCGCGCTCTCGCTGATCCTGCTCATCGTGTGGGGCTACCGCATGTGGTGGCAGCGCGGCCGCGCCAACGCCTTCGGGCGGCCCATCCAGCGCGGCGCCTGGCAGCAGGTCCCGCCGCAGATCCTCGTCCCGGCCATGGCGGCCGTCGCCGTCCTCGGCTACTTCGTCCCGCTGCTCGGCATCCCGCTGGCGGTGTTCATCGCCGTGGACGTCCTCCTCGGCGAGATCGCGTACCGGAAGGGGAAGCGCACCTACGGCTCCCAGGCAGCCTGATCCGACACGCTGCCGACTGGGTGCGGCAGCGCCTCGGCGGCGACTTCGCGTACACCGCAGTCGACGTCCCTCCAGTGAACTCACCGGCGGCGCACGCGAAGGGGCCGGTCACCGAGGTGACCGGCCCTCCCCGAAGGGTCCCTGGACGGTGTGATCACACCTGCTCGAAGTCGCCCGCGAGCGCCGAAGCGATGCGCATGTGCGACTCCGCCTCGTCGTGGCGCCCCTGGCGCTGGAGCGTGCGCCCCAGCATCAGCCGGGCGTAGTGCTCGACCGGGTCGAGCTCCACGAGTGCACGCAACTCCGCCTCGGCGCGGCGCAGTTGAGCCGAGTGATAGTAGGAGCGCGCCAGCAGCAGCCGGGGTCCGACCTGCTCCGGCACCTCCTCGACCAGCCCGCCCAGAACCCGCGCCGCGGCGGCGTAGTCCTTGGCGTCGAAGAACATCTGCGCCCGCTCCCAGCGCTCCGCGGCCGTCCCGTGGTCGTAGTACGTCGTTTCCACTGCTGACCTCCTTCGACGGGCCACAACAGGGTGCAGTGGTTGAATATTCCACGACCTGGCAGGACGGGTGGCTATGCCCCGGCCAGCTCCGCGTTGGCCCGCTCGGTGACGAGGGTCAGTACGCGCCCGGCAGTGGCCAAGTCCTCGGCCGGAATGCCCGCGTACAGTCGGGCCGCGATCTCGTTGCCGCCGGCGCGGATCGCCTCGAACAGCTCCCGGCCGCTCTCGGTGAGCGACACCTGCCCGGCCGCCGGTTCCTCCAGCTGCTTCAGGGCCGTCATTTCGTCGACGGTCTCCCGGGCCGCCGCCTCCTCGATCTTCAGCGCCCCGGTCAGCCGGCCCACGAGCCAGTCGCGCTCGACGGTCCCGCCGTTGTCCGACACGGCCCTGAGGGCCACAGACTGGTTGAAGGTGGTTCCGGTGCGGGCCAGCACGGTCTCCAGGGCGGCACGGCTCGCGTAGTGGGCCAGGCCTATGACCTGGCCGTTGACGGGGGGAGTGGTGGTGGTCATGACTGCTCCTTCTCGGAGTGCTCACTCTTGGAATGTGTCTTCTCGGATGAATGTGTCTTCTCGGACAGTGGATCGAGTGGTACGTCGAGCAGGGTGGCCAGCTCGTGGCTGAACGCCTTCGTGCGCTCGCCGTCGAGCCCGCCGAGCGGTTCGAGGAGCTCGTCCAGGAGGCCCTGGACCACATGGATCGCACGGCGGGCGATCTCGAGCCCCTCCTTCGTGAGGGTCAACTGGACCGCCCGGGGGTCCGCCGGATCCCGGGTGCGGTCGACGACGCCGGCCGCCTCCAGGGCGCGGGCCAGCTTCGAGACGTAGAGCGGTTCGAGTCCGGTGTGGTCGGCGAGCTGGCGCTGACTGGGTCGTTGTCCGCCCCTGTCCATGCCGTACAGCGACGCCACCAGCGAGTACTGCGCGTGGGTCAGGCCCAGTGGGGCGACCGCCCGGTCGACGGCCACGCGCCATTTCATCGACAGACGCCAGACGAGAAAACCGGGCGTCGCGTTCTCGGATACCGACCTCACTGAACTCATGCGAGAAACAGTACATGGCTACTATATCCATGGCTACTATTTTTGGGCTGGTCCGACCAACGGCGTACGCACCTGGGGCCGAGGTCGTAGGTCCCGCGCCGGTTCTGAGTCATGTGCCCCTCAATGGGCGGGTCGATGGCCTGACGGAGAGTCCCCGACGGGGTTAGGTTGTGCGCCATGAGCAATCTTGATCGCGAGGCGGTTCCCGCCCTGTGCGGTGGCCGCGGTTTCGTGGTGGCCGAGCCGGTGCGCGAACTCCTCAGCCCCCGCCGGGTCAAGCTCGGCGAGTCCACCGAAGTTCGCCGACTGCTGCCCAACCTCGGCCGTCGCATGGTCGGCGCGTGGTGCTTCGTCGATCACTACGGGCCCGACGACATCGCCGACGAGCCCGGCATGCAGGTCCCGCCGCACCCGCACATGGGCCTGCAGACCGTCAGCTGGCTGCACGAGGGCGAGGTGCTGCATCGCGACTCCACGGGCAGCCTGCAGACGATCCGCCCGCGCGAACTCGGCCTGATGACCTCGGGCCGGGCCATCAGCCACTCCGAGGAGAGCCCCAAGTCGCACGCCCGCTTCCTGCACGGCGCGCAGCTGTGGGTGGCCCTCCCGGACGGCCACCGTCACACCGACCCACACTTCGAGCACCACGCCGAACTGCCCGTCGTCACGGCTCCCGGCCTCAAGGCCACGCTCATCCTGGGCACCGTCGACGGCACCACCTCGCCCGGCACGACGTACACCCCGATCGTCGGCGCCGACCTGTCCCTGGCGAACGGCACCGACGTACGACTGCCGCTGGAGCCCGACTTCGAGTACGCCGTCCTGTCGATGTCCGGCGAGGCCCACGTCGACGGCGTACCCGTACTCCCCGGCTCGATGCTCTACCTCGGCTGCGGCCGCACCGAACTCCCCCTGCGCGCCGAGTCGGACGCGGCCCTCATGCTCCTCGGCGGCGAGCCCTTCGAGGAGGAGCTGATCATGTGGTGGAACTTCATCGGCCGGACCCAGGAGGACATCGAACAGGCCCGTTCGGACTGGATGACGGGGTCGCGGTTCGGTGAGGTGGTGGGTTACGACGGTGCGCCGCTGACTGCTCCGGAACTCCCGCCACTTCCCCTGAAACCGCGCGGAAGAGTGCGTTGACCTGGGGGTACGGTCCTGCCACGATTTCGCGGGGGCGCGCCCGTTTCCGCGCGGTGCTTGTCGCGCCGGACAGACTCGCGCGCCCCCGCGGAACTCTGTCGGCGAGCCAACCCGTCTTCCCGACGCGATCCTCTACCAAGCCCGCTCCGGATGCCAGTGGCGCTACCTGCCCCATATGACCTGCCACCCAAAAGCGCGGTGTACCACTACTTCGCTGAGTGGCGGGACGACGAAACCGCCGAGACCATCCATGACCTGCCCCAGGGACACTCGGGGCGCGCTGACGATCCTGAGCTCGGTCCTGGGCCCGCTGTCGCCAGGCCCCGACACCCAGGGCCGACAGGCCCGCATAGTTGGCGACGTCGCCGGACGTCGAGGGCGTCACCGGCCGGTTCCTCGTCAAGCGCAAGGCGGTCGAGACCGCGCCGCACACCACCGATCTCGAACGCTGCGATCGGCTGTGAAAAACGAGATCGCCCGGCTCACCGGCCCTTCTCAGACGCTGTTGCCGAAAAGTCGGTGCGGGCAATTGAGTCGTCACGCAGTCCCGCGACAGTCTCGCGCAGCGCCGCGTCGAGCGGGATGGGGTGGATGCCGAAGGTCGCGGTCGCGGCAGAGGAGTCCAGCACGAACGGCCGACGGACCTGGTACTGCGTCTCACGCAGCTCACGGACCAGCGGGTTGCCCAGTCCGCCGAGCCAGAGCACTGCCGTCGGCATGGTGGACAGCCGGGGCGCGGGCGCGTCGGCCAGGTCGCACGCGCGGGTGGTGAGGTCACGGAGGGACACCGGCGCGGCGCTCGGCACGTGCCAAGCCCGGCCCCAGGCGTTCTCGTCGGCCGCGACGGCGACCAGTGTGCGGGCGACGTCGCCGACGTAGGTCCAGCTGTGCGGCGCGTCCAGATCCGCGGGCACGCGCACGCGTGCTCCCGCCAGCACCTTGGGCAGGACGGCCATCGTGAGCATCGACTGAGTACCGGCGCCGAGGTAGTCCGACGAGCGCACGTCCGCGGTGCGGAGTTCGCCGGCCTCGTGCGCGGCCAGCGCGTCAGTCCACATCTTTGCCCGGACGCGGCCCTTCGTGCCGGTCGCCCGCAGCGGATGCTGTTCGGTCATCGCGCCGTCCACCGGGCCATAGCCATAGACGTTGTCGGCCCTGACGAGCACGGCGCCGCTGTCTCGACTCGCATCCAGGAAGGCCTCGGCCAGCGGCGGCCAGTCAAGAGCCCACCGGTGGTAGGGCGGGCTCGCGCAGTTGTACAGCGCCGCCGCCCCCGCGCACAGGCGGGCGAGGGCCGACGCGTCCGTGGCGTCGGCGGCCACCCGCTCGACGGCGGGGTGGCCGGGGCCGGTGCCGCGCCGCGTCACCACGCGGACCTGTTCGCCCCGATTGGCGAGCAGGCGTGCGGTGGCCGACCCGACCGGTCCGGCACCGACGATGACGTGCAAAGACATGGTGTCACCTCCGAGAGTGCACAGCGTTTCGTTCAGAGAACAGTGTTCTCGCAGCCCATTGTGGAGCCGACGGCCGGATTGTCAAGAACACTGTTCTCTCTTCGGTTTGCCGTTCTCGCCCTGTGCGAGAATGCCCGCATGTCGGTGCCATCACTGCGCGCGCGGGTCCGCGCCGAGACGGCCGAGGAGATCCGCGCCATCGCGAAGCGGCACCTGGCCACGGAGGGTGCGAACCTGTCCCTGCGTGCGGTCGCGCGAGATGCCGGCCTCGTCCCGTCGGCGCTGTACCGCTACTTCCCGAGCCGCGACGCCCTGCTGACCGCGCTGATCACGGACGCCTACGCGGCGCTGGCGGCCAGCGCAAAGGCTGCCGAAGCCGCCGTGCCCCGTGACGACCTGCGAGCACGGTTCCTGGCGCTCAGCCACGGAGTGCGCTCGTGGGCTCTGGACCACCCTGCCGAGTACGCCCTCATCTACGGCAGCCCGGTCCCGGGATACGCGGCGCCGCCCGAGATGGTGGGCCCGGCCTCGGAGGTCGTGTTGACGCTGATCGGCATCCTGTTCGACGCCGCCGAACGCGGGCTGCTCCCGACGATCCCGTCCCGGCCACTGCCCGCGGCGACCGCCGCGGACCTGCGCCGGCTGCTGGCCCAGTCGCAGGGACCGAAGCCCGCTTGGACCGAGCCGGCACCCGAGTCGGTCATCGCCATCGCCTTCACCTTGTGGACGCAGCTCTTCGGCCTGGTCACCTTCGAGGTCTTCGGCCGGCTCGACGACTTGATCGACGCGCGGCGGGAGTACTTCGAGCACCAGATCCTCGTGATGGCCGACCTCGCCGGGCTCGACGCGGGTCCCGCGCCCGGCGACGGGTGAGCGATGTGGAACATCGACAGCTCAGATACTTCTGCACGGTCGCCGAGGGGAATCTGACGACGGCGGCGGAGCGGTTGAGGCACAGTTCGCCTTCGCTCAGCCAGCAGATCAAGTCTCTCGAGCGTGAAGTCGGCGCCGCATTGTTCCGGCGTACGTCGTCCGGGTTGATGCTGACCGGCCTCGGCGAGGCTCTCCTGCCCGAGGCGCGCGCGGTGTTGGCCGCTACGGACCGTGCGTTGCGAGTGACGCGTGCTGCGGCTGCCGAACGGCGAGAATTTCGGGTGGCGCCGCCGCCGGGCGCTCCCACCGCGTGGTCGCGAAGCTGCGGTCGGCGGTGCGCCTGCCGGAATCGACTTACCGAACAACTGGCCGCCGTCGAGACCGAACTGCCCCCGGCTGCAGGTCACGCGCGGGACCGCGATGTCGCTGAGATACACCGAGCCAGACGAGGGCCCTGCCGCCGAAGCGACAATGGCCCAGCCCGCCTACCTGAACATGCTCGCGTAGTTCGAACGCGCCAGCGATCTCCCGCGCGCCGGACTACTCTGCCGGATCCTCGACATCGGCACCCAGCCGATGCACCGCGAGGCCATGCGCTCCCGGCTCAAGCGCCTGGTCGCCCGCGGCATCCTCGCAGAGACCGGGCTGGGCCTGTTCGTCCTCGTCGCCAAGACAGCACCCCGCCAACAGTCCTGACCGGCACGCCTATCCCAAGCTCGATCCAGAAACGGCCAAAGAATCACGAACGGCCCTCTCAGGCGGCACCAACCCCGCAGGCGCGGGGACCACAGGGCCTCCCCGAGCGGGACCAGCCCCGTCGGCGCGGGGACCACTCGCGAGGGGTTGTGAACTGCTGCCGATGAAGTGAGCGTTAGTGAAAGGACATGATCATCACCGCCGGGTACAACATCTATCCCGCGGAGATCGAACGCGTCCTGGCCGCACACCCGGACGTGGCGATGGTGGCGGTTGGGCCGGTTCCCGACGAGGTCAAGGGCGAGACGGCACGGGCCTACGTCGTGCCGGTCCCCGGAGCGACCGTCACCGGTGAGGAACTGATCGAGTACTGCCGCGGCCGGCTCGCCGCGTACAAGGTCCCGCGCTCCGTCCAGTTCGTCACGGCGCTGCCGCAGACGTCCACCGGCAAGATCATGAGGCGCCGACTCGCGGGCCTGAAGACGGAACCGGCCATCTGAGGAGGGATGCGATGCCAGAACACGTGCTCACCTCGGAACAGATAGGCCGCCTGCGCCACTTCGGCCATCTGTCCCGTCAGCTGCCCGACGACTGGTCCCTGGCCTGGGCCATCAGCGCGGTGAACGCCCGCGCCCAGGTGCCGTCGACGGCCCACATCCGCAGCGGGTCGTAAACGCCTCGCCAGTTGCCGTACTTCTCCGGCAGGTGCACCCACTGGATTCCGGTCTGGAACTTGAAGGCTGTCGCGTCGATCACTTCTCGGTGGTCATGCCACCGGCCGCCCCGCTTCGACGTCCGGTCCCCAAGGAGCGGCTGGATCCGCACCCACTGCGCGTCAGTCAATGGCACACCCGGACCAACGATCGAGTGGTGCGCAAGGAGCGGCTATGCCCTGCCGGTGCCAGAGGTGCCGTCGCTGGTGTTGCCTGCGGTGGCGGGCAAGAGGCGCTGGACAGCGGCGACGACGGCGGCGCGTCGGGCTGCCGGGGAGGGGTCGCGGACCTGGTCGGCGGCCGCGTCCACGAGATCGAGCTGGCCGGCCCAGGCCATGGCGATCTGGTTGACGAAGACGAGGATGTCGATGGGCTCCCAGGCGGGATCCAGGTGGCCGGCTTCCTGAGCCTTGCGGAGCTGCTCGACCTTGCGGCGGACGGTCTCCTGGGTGGCGGCGTCGGCGGTCGTGCCCGCGAATTCCATTCGGCCCCAGCTCATGAGCCGGAAGCGGTCAGGGTGGCGGATGAAGTAGTCGTGCACCCGCCCGGCGTATTCGGGCAGGTCGGTGGGGTCCAGGCGGGTCGCCTCGGCCACCGCGGCCATCTCCTGTCCGGCGACGAACCGGTAGAGGGCTTCCTTGGGTCCCGGCAGCACCTGACACCGGGCGTCCACCTGAAGATCCAAACGAAAGCCCCTGGCTCCGCCAGGAGCCGGACGCATGGGTTGTGGTGCTCGTGGTGCCAGCGCCTGCCTGGCTCAGGCAGTACATCAACCGTTGCAGGTAGTCGTCGAAGGCTTCAATCGCGACGCCTTCAAAGGTCCGTCCGCCGTGTTGTTCCAGGTCGAGCTGTCCTTCGAGGGTGTCGTTGACCGACTCGATCAGCTGACGGACCTTCTTGAGCATCGGTTCGCCGAGGCGCTTCCCATCCCGCTTGAACGACGGCCGCAGCAACTCGATACCAAGCTGGGAGAGGTCCTTCTCGAACGACCGGGTTAGCGAGGCCAAAACCTCGCGCCCGCCGATCTTCGGGTTGGCCAGCGCCCACATGATCGGCATTCCCGTCGGCGTGCAGACCAGGTAGAGGCGAAGGCCCCAGAAGAAGAAGGAGTGGGAGGCGCAGTAGCCGTAGCCGGCCCAGCCCGCCAGGTTGGAGCGCTGGACGGTCGGGCGGGACATGCCGTACGGGACTGCGGTGGAGTCGGTGATCTACACGGTGTCCGTCCAGAGGTCGCTGTCGATGGCCAGCTCCCGGATCATGCGCTTGACCAGCGGCAGAGGGCCCGCAGGCGCTTGTTGTACCCCGACTGGTGGGGCAGCCAGGGGAACAGGCCGGACAGCCGCTCGCGGGCGGAGCGCAGCCATCGCGCCTCGGAGTGGTGGCCGGGGAGACCCTGGGCCACCGCCAGGCAGACGAGTTGGGAGTCGCTGATACGGGGCGGTCGCCCCATCCATCGTGTCCCTCCGATCTCGTCGTCGATCTTCACATGCCGTGCGGTCATCAGGGTCTCAAGGTCTGTCGTCACCGACAGATCATTGAGGTCCTCGCTTCTTCTGCGGCACGGGACTTCGGGTGAGCAAGGTCGAGGGGTCTCGCTGTGCGGCGACGACCTCGTGCACGTTCAGGAGAAAGCGCTGGATTGTTGCCAGCTCAGCGTCGGAGAAGGCCCGTGTCGCAGTGACGACCTCCGTGATCAGCGGGCCGAAGAACAACTGTCCGAGGGTGACTGCCCGATCGTCGACCTCGAGCAGCACACGGCGTCGGTCGCGGCTGTCTCGTGTGCGCCGCACGTGGCCGAGCCTCTCGAGCCGGTCGACAAGGGCCGTGGTGCCCGCAGAGTTCAGGCCGAGCTGCCGCCCGAGCCAGCCGGGCGTCGCGAGCGTGTGCGCCCGAGCGGCATCCAACAAGCAGATCAGGGCACGAACGTCGGTCGGGTGCAGGCCGTTGCGTTGCGCGAACTCGGCTCCGAGCAGGTCGAGTTCGACGGTGATGGCACGTAGCTGATGCACAACCCGCAGCCCGGGCTCTCCTTCATCCATGTTGTTCCGCCCTTCCATGATCGATCCAGCATGCATAGTATCTCGTTCGACGAGATACTTGCTCAGCGACCTATTTCTCTGAGGGCGTCCCATGGCAGAAGACCTGACTCACTTTCTGGCGGTGTACGACGCCGTCCTGGACCACTGGCCCGTGCTCGTCGACCGGATGGACCTGACGTCGGTGTACGGCACAACCCGGGTCACCGCGTGCGGCCCCGTGGGCGGGGAGCCGCTGGTGCTGCTGCACGGTGGCGGGGCCACCTCGGCAGTGTGGTTTGCCAACGTGGCCGACCTGAGCCGCACCCGACGCGTCTACGCCGTCGACCGGATCGGCGAGCCAGGCCGCAGTCTGCCCGGGGGCCGCCCCGTCCGGTCCGTCGACGACCTTCTCGACTGGCTGGACGGCGTACTCGACGGCTTGGGCCTGGACCGCGCCGACCTGTGCGGGCACTCCTACGGCGGATGGATCGCCCTCACCTATGCGCTGCGCACGCCGCAGCGGGTCCGCAAGCTCGCTCTCCTCGATCCCACCCAGTGCTTCGCTGGATTCAAGGCTGGGTACCTGCTACGCGCCCTTCCCCTACTCATCCGGCCCACCGCCCAACGGGCCCGCGCGTTCCTGGCCTGGGAAACCCACGGCGCGGAAGTCGACCCCGCATGGCTGGACCTATACGCGCTCGCCGCCGAATTCCCGGGCACGAAGGTCGTCGTGGGCAAACGCCCGAGGTCCCGGCAACTGCGAGGCTCGACCATCCCGACGCTGGTGCTGCTTGCCGGCGACAGCAGGGCACACGACATTCGGCGCGTCGAGGCGGCGGCGCGGCTGCATCTGCCACACGTCGAGACCGCAGTACTCCCCGGCCTGTCGCACCACAGCGTTCCGTTCGCCCGGGCCGCCGCACTCAACAGCATGCTCCTGGACTTCCTCGGCAAGCCCTGAACCGGGGCGGGAGGTTCCGCATCATTCCGAGACTCAGCACCGCCGGAGGCTGGAAGAAGACATCGGACTCACTCACTACGGCGGTGTGGCGGTCACCGGCCGGGGCGACCGAGGCTCGCAACGTCGTGACCGTTCCGGTGGCGCCTCATGCGTGACGAGTGGTGGTTGCCCTCTGGGGCGACGGAGGATCACAACCACATGTCGACGGCGATATGGGCGTCGTCCAGGCCTGGCGGACGCCTTCCCGGGCGATCGAGGATTGCAGCCCCGTGTCCCATCCCCTGCAGGAGAGGTGAAACCAGTTGGCGGTCCGTCTCCAAGGCGACCGAGGTGTCGGCGACGCCTGAAGCGTGGTTCGCCGATTGCTGTCGCCGGCATCCCGGAGATCAGCTGCCCACGAGGTGGGGACGCGCTCGGCAATCCTCAGTCCTGTCGGGCCTGGACGGGCTGGTCCCCCCTCGCAGCCCCCAGGAAGGCGAAGTTGTTCATGAAGAAGGCCGGACGCAGCATGGTTGCGCGCACGAGTTCGGCAATGTACTTCTCAAGCTGGCCCTCACGGGAAACGAGGCGCCGCTGCGATCTACGCAGCGGGACCTGTCCAGTCTGCCCGCCGCGTTCAGTTCAGACGGGGCCGGCCTCCCCGCCCGGTCCCGCCGCCACAGCGCCAGGTCCATGGCGTCCAGCACGAGTTTGGCGGGTTTGCTGGTTGCCGCGGACCAGCCGGCGATGGCCTGCGAGAACACGTCCACGACGAAGGACCGGATGCCCGGGGGCTCAGTCACGGCGCCCGCCTTTGTCCGCGTACCGCGGGGCCCGCCGGGCGAGGCGCGGCACGGCGGCCCCGGCCCGTGCGGGCCGATCAGAGTCCTCCGAGCCGCGGGCCCTCGGCCCGCCCGTGCGCTGACGAGCGACGAGCCGCGCCCAGGCATGTCAACCACGCGCCGAGGTCACCGTCGATCCGTCGGCCCTGCGTCGGGAGGCCGCCGGCCAAATTGCTGCCTTAAGCAGACAGATTGGGGGAAGGCGCCGGTCGCGTGTGAAGCTCCGGGGCAGGCCATCGCACGATGCACCCGTGGCGGGGACACCAGGTCCACCAGCCCACGGTGCGGACACCACCGCGACAGCGCCCAGCGCTGTCGCCGGACGCACAATGCTCAACGGCCAGTGGGCCAGGGCCGTCACGTGTCCGGGCTGGCGGTCCTCCCCGTGGCGCCGGCATGCATGACAACTCAGCGTGCTATGCCGTTTCACCGCCGACGATCATCCGTGGCGCGCCGCCGCCGTTGTCGTCGGGACGCTCCGGTGCCTCCTCGGTCAGGTGACGCGGAGGGCGCCCCCGGAGCAGACCCTCGTCGCCTGGTGCTCGCGCCCGCAACTCTCGCCCCAGGGCCCGTTGACATCCTCACTCTTGAGGAATAGGACAAAAGGCGTAGAGCGTATGAAAGTGTGCGCTCCGGATCTCGTTGGCTCCCATGTGACCGACGCCAGGACTCCTTAACTCTGCGCCGTGGGAAGGAGGTGAACACATGAGTGACACCGAACAGGAACCCGAGGCGACCCCGACTGAAGGCGAGGAGCCAGCAGTCGAGGCGGCGGAGGCCGCGGAGGCGGAAGCTCCCGCGACCGGTGAGACTGCGGAACCCGAGGCGACCCCGGCTGAAGGCGAGGAGTCGGCAGCCGAGGCGGCGGAGACTGCGGAGGCCGCGGAGGCGGAAGCCCCCGCGACCGGCGAGGCCGCGGAACCCGAGGCCGCTCCGACTGAGGGTGAACAACCCACAGAAGAAGCGGAGACGGAGGAAGCGGAGGCGCCGACGGCCGAGGGTGAGGAGTCGTCCGAGGGCGAGTAAGGATGACCGTAACCTGGCAAGGGGGATATCAACTGATAGGTCCCTTTCCATGCGGCCGGAGGAGAATGCGCCAGCTGCGGCATTCTTCTCCGGCCGCATTGTTCGTTCGCCTCGCCGCCCGCGCGGGGAGCCCGCGTGCAGGGACTGTTCAGGCACACCTGGCACACGTCCGCTGCGGGCGAACGCCGGCCACCGGCTTCCTCGGTGCATTCGGCAGCTGGCTGCGGTTGCGAGCAACCCGTTGCGCTCGCCGCTCGCTTGCTCCTGCACGGTGGCCGACAGCATGCCCGACCCCGGGTGGTGTAAGCGCGGCGTCGCTGACGTGGCCGTCGCCATCGGCATCGCGTGACGGTCTGTGGACCGCTACGTCATTCCCCCGCAGAATCGTCAAGATTCCTCCTCATGGGGAACCCGACGCTGCTCCAGCACGGCAGGAGGGCGCCGCTCCGGGCCGCCCGCCCACTCGGGACACCGCTCAATGAACGCATGGGCAGGGACGGCGACACTCCCACTGACGGTGATACTCCCACTGGGAGTTGCATGACCACCGACAACAGCCGGGCGAGTGCCATCCCTGCGGGCCACGCAGCGATGATGCACGGTCTGGCCCTCGAAGGCGCGGCCGACCTTCCCGTCACCGTTCGGACAGCGGGAAGATCCGACGGAGGTGACCTCCTCGTCCTGGCCGAGGACCCGCCGTGACGTTGATGAGAGACTGGCCTTCTTCGTGCCAACGGGATACGGCGGTGTGACTTGACGTCATCCCCTCCATCTCGGGGGCGAGCGCCTGTGCGTCTGGTGCCAGGTGAGGGGGTATCAGGGCGGGCAGCGCGGCGAACCAGAACCGGTCGACGGGCTCGTAGCTGACCGTGTTCATCGAGTTGCCGACGCAGCGTTCCCATGCCACAGCACCTGTGCCTCTGCACCCTTCACCAGGTCGCAGCACGGCAGCACCCAGGGGACGGCCGGCGACTGCCGGCGACAGCCGGACCACCTGGTACCCCGGTGAGACGATCATGCGGACCTGCCCCCAACCAAGCGCGGATGCCTGCCTCTTCTGGCGCGATGACTTTCCGAGCCCCCCTTCAGCGTTCCGGGCCGGTCCCCCTCCTTGTTGGCCTGCGGCGGCACCCGGGGCGACTCCTTCGGTGGCGCAAGCCTGGTCGTGAGGGAAGGGCGGTCAGCGCGGTTCGTCGACGATGACCGTATGTGGGCCACCGTGCGGTGGACCGCGCCGGATGGCTCCGCCCGCACCGATCAGACCAAGGTGCCCCGCGACACCGTGAAGGCAGTCCGGCCACCGTGTGGACGGACCGGCAGGGCCGGTTGACGTCGAAGCCGCTCAGCCCCGCGGAAGCGCAGTTCCAGGCGACCTGGGCGGGCACACTGGCCGTAATCGGCGTTGGTAGCGCCGCGATCGGGAGTGCGCAACTCGTGCGCGGACGCCTGGAGCGCCGACGCCTGGAGGAATGGGCTGCCGAATGGCAGCGGGTCGGGGGGCGCTGGGGCCGGACGAGCAGTTGACCTTCTAACTTCAGTCTCCCCGGATGATTGTGCGTGGCGCAGGGGCGGTGACATCTCGCGGGCTTCGACCAGTCCGTCGGTGTACAGAACAGTCCGTCGGTGTACAGAACAAGCAGGCTGCCTTCGAGCAGCTGGGCCCCGGTGGCTTCGAACGGCAGGCCGCCCACGCCCCGTGGGGGACCGGGTGCCACGCGGAGGAAGTCAATGGGGCCGTCCGGAGTGACGGCTGCCGGGGGCAGATGGCCGCCGCAGGCCAGCGTGCAACGGCGCGAGGCCGGGGCGTAGACCGCGAGACCGGGTCGTAGACCACGTACGGGCACGTTGCGCCGACCTCCGCGACCGATTCGATCCCCTCTCAGCTCAGGTCACCGTCCAGCGTGATCGAGGCACGCTCACATCCGCCTGAGTGGCGGGGAAAGACCGATGCCGAGGACGCCACGGTTCGCTCGGGGGCGTCGCCCGTTTCCGCACGGAGCCTGGCGCTGGACGGGCTGTCGCGCGCCCCTGTAGCCGCCGCGGACGCCGTACGGCCTTCCTGGCTCCCCGCCGTCCCTGTTCCGGGAGCCGTCCCCGTTTTACGGGCGCGGGCGCCGGTGCGTGGGGCCGCGCGGAGTGGCGCAGGGCTGTGCACGCCTTGCCTGCGCCGTGCGCCCGGCGCACGCTGGTGGGTATGGGTGCTCACGACGGCCCCACGCTCATCACGTCCGTGCAGCGGGCCTTCCGCTTGCTGGAGGCGGTGAGCGCGCACGAGAACGGTGCGCCGGCGAAGCAGCTGGCACGGGAGACGGGCCTGGCCCTGGCCACCGCCTATCACCTGCTGCGGACGCTGGTCCACGACGGATACGTGCGGAAACTGGACGACGGCGGGTTCGTCCTGGGCGACAAGCTGCAGGCGCTGCACAGCGGGGGCCACGGGCAGGCGCTGCTCAGCCGTGTCCGTCCCACGCTCGCCGCTCTGCGGGACGACCTCGCGACCCCCGCCTACCTCACCTTCTACGAGGAGGGCGAGATCCGGGTCGCCGAGATCGTCGACAGCCCCCGGACGCCCCGCGTCGACCTCTGGGTGGGATTCGAGGACGCAGGGCACGCCACCGCGCTGGGCAAGTCCGTGCTGCGAGAACTGGACGACGACTCCCGCAAGGACTACCTCTCCCGGCACCCTCTTGCCGAGCTCACACCGCGGACCATCACCAGCCCACCGGAACTGCTCCGGCGACTCGACTCCTCACCCGCGGCCCCGGCGGTCACGGACCTGCAGGAGTACGCCCTTGGCACGGTCTGCGTCGCCGTGCCCGTCTACAGCGGGGACACGCTCGGCTCGCTCGGCGTCTCACTGCCGGCGGACCGGTTTTCCCGACTCGAGGAGATCCGGGCGCGGCTGATCTCGACCGCGAGTCGCGTGACCAGGAGCCTGTCGCTCACTATCTGAAAATCCTCTCCTTGTGGCGCTCGAATCGAACGCCTTTCCTGGATGAAACAGACATTTCACGAGTGCACAGGTGAGGACTGCGGACGAAACATGAGTCAGGCCCGAGACCATGGTGGCGACCACTGGCCCACGAGGCCGTTCAGGAACCGAGTGGCCGGTCCTGGGACGGCGGCCCGGAAACGCGCCGCCGCACATCTGGCCGCAGGTACGCCCGTACTGCCCGTACTGATCGTCTCCGTCGTCGTGCTCGTCGACCTCGTCGGCGGCGCCGGGATGATCTGGCTGCCACTGCTCGCGGCCGGGCCCGCGCTGGCCGCCACCACCAGCGGGCCGCGCGGAGTCTTCTGCGTCGGCCTCCTCGCCGCGGTGCTGAGCGCGGCGCTCGGAACCCGGGACGGTGTTCCGGGCTGTGAGCTGGCGGCCGTCCTGTCCGCCCTGGTGGCCGTCACTCTGGCGAGTGGCCTGGCCAGCGCGCTGCGTGGACGTCGTGAACGGGTGCTCGCGGCCGTCCGCTCGGTCGCGGAGGCCGCCCAGCAGGCGCTTCTCAAGCCCGTACCGGCGACGGTCGGCCCGTTCCAGGTGGCTGTTCGCTACAGCGCCGCGGCGGCGGAGGCCCGTATCGGCGGGGACCTCTACGCCCTGGTGCCCACCCCGTACGGGGTCAGGCTGATCGTCGGCGATGTGCGCGGCAAGGGGTTGCCGGCCGTGGGGACCGCCGCCCTCGTGCTCGGTGTCTTCCGCGAGGCCGCCTACGACGAGCCCGATCTCCTCGCCGTCGTCGACAGGATCGAGCGGAGCCTGGCGCGCAACCTCGGTAGTGACGACTTCGTCACCGCCCTGGTCGCCGGATACCCGCAGGCAGGGCATTTGGAGGTCGTCAACTGCGGACACGCGCCCCCGCTGCTGGTCGGCGAATCCGGAAGCGTCGTGGCGGTCGAGCCCACCCATCCGGCCCCGCCCCTCGGGCTGCGCGCCCTCACGGGCGAGACCCCCAGCCTCCAGGTGCTGCCCTTCGCCGACGGTGATCAACTGCTGCTCTACACCGACGGGGTCACCGAGGCCCGCAATCACGGCCTTGAGTTCTACCCGCTCGCCGAAGGGCTGGCGCGCCACGTGTCCGACGAGCCGGCGCGCACCCTCACCGCGCTCCATGACGAGTTGCTGGCGCATGTGGGCGGCCACCTGCACGACGACGCGGCCCTGCTCCTGCTCCGCAAACCGGCCCTGTCCGAACCAACCATTTCCGAACCGGGCATTTCCGAACCGGCGTCCGACCCCGGTCGCGGCTCTTTCTCCGTCTTGCCCCACTCCCGCTCCCGGTCCTCCGTCACGGGCGTGGGCGGCGGAAGGCAGGCTGCCGGGACGACCGACGGGGCGGCGGACCCAGGTGACCCCGGCGCCGCCTTCACCTCAGGGCTCAGCTCCCAGCGGCTGGAGAACGGCCGCCGACACCCCCTGCCGAACCAGGCCTGACCAGCAAGGCCGCGCATTCTCACGCTCACGCCGCGACCCGCGCACTCTCACATGCAGTAGTGCATTCTCATGCCGCGACGAGATCGGCCCACCGGGTAAATCCGCCGGAGTGGACGTGTATGCCGTGCCGGGTCGCGAGCGCGTGGACGATTTCCTCGCCCCGGCCGTGCTCGTCCGGGTCGAACCCTGCGGGCGACTGCCCCGCCGCAAGTGCGGGTCCCGCGTCGGTGACCTCGACGCGCAGGGTGCCAAGCCCGTCGTCCCGGACCCATGACAGCCGCAGCTCCGCCGGGGGCAGGGCGTGGACGAGCGCGTTGGTGAGGAGCTCCGACACCACCAGAAGTGCGTCCTCGACAATCTCCCGGGACACGTTCCAGTCGGCGAGGACTGCCCCCACGCGCCGGCGTATGGCCGAGACGGCCCCGGTAACGGGGGGCAGGGGACAGACGTGTTCGACTTCCTCTCGAAGCATCGTGTCGAGCTCGAGCTGTATCGCCATCTGCTCTCCTCCGGTGAGCGCTGTCGGCCGAATGCCGGGCCTCAGCGCGCCGTGCCGGGCCTTCGAGCACGTTATGGAGCGAAACAAGGCCCGGTCAATGAATGGCGGTCGGCATTACCGAACGAGACCGCCCATCTGGTGATGAAGCGTCTACCTGTACGTAAAGCGGACCCTCGATGGCGGTAATAGGCTCGTTTCATGGCCGGCCCAGTCCAGTCGATCGAACGGGCGGCGGCGATCTTGCGCCTGCTCGCCGGTGGGCCCCGCCGACTCGGGCTCGGCGAGGTGGCGGCCTCGCTCGGGTTGGCGAAGGGCACCGCCCATGGCATTCTGCGCACGCTTCAGCATGTGGATTTCGTGGAGCAGGATCCGGCGACCGGAAAGTACCAGCTCGGGGCCGCCCTGCTGCACCTGGGCACCAGTTACCTCGACGTCAATGAGCTGCGGTCGCGCTCCATCAACTGGGCCGATGCCCTGGCCGCCCGTAGCGGGGAAGCGGTCCGCCTGGGCACGCCCTTGGAGGGCAAGGTCCTCGTCGTCCACCACGTGTTCCGGCCGGACGACACGCTTCAGACCCTGGACGTGGGCTCACTGATGCCTCTGCACGCCTCCTCGCTCGGCAAGGTTCTGCTGGCCTACGGGACCGCGCCCGTCGAGCCGATCCTGGAATCGGGGCTGGAGGCGTACACCCGGCACACCCTGGTCGTCCCGGAGCAACTCACCCGGGCGCTCGCCGAGATCCGGGAGCTCGGATGGGCCGCCGAGGTCCAGGAAATGAGCATGGGCGAAGCCGGGGTCGCGTCGCCGATCCGAGGGCACGGCGGCCTGGTGGTGGGCGCCATCGGACTGTCCGGCCCGGTCGAAAGGATCTGTGACAGCCAAGGCCGTCCCCGGCCGAGCCTGATCACCCTGCTCCGTGAGGCCGCACGGGCGATCTCCCGAGACCTCGGCGCGACCCGCTGGTAGTCCCACCGCCTCCTCGACACATCGGAAGGCAGACCCGATCATGGTTGAACGGTATGTAATGTCCATCGATCAGGGCACGAATTCCACCCGATGCATTCTGTTCGACCACCACGGGCGGCTGGTGTCGGTCGCCCAGCGGGAGCACCAGCAGCACTTCCCCAAGCCCGGATGGGTCGAGCACGACGCCGTCGAGATCTGGCGCAATCTGCAGCGCGTCGTGCCGGAGGCCTTGTCCGAGGCCGGTGTCGGCGCGGAAGAGGTCGCCGCCATCGGCATCGCCAACCAGCGCGAGACGACGGTGCTCTGGGACCGGCGGACGGGCGCCCCGCTGGGCAGGGCGATCGTCTGGCAGGACACCCGCACAGCACCGCTCGTCGAGGACCTCAGACACCAACCGGGAGACGAATTTTTCCTTGAGCGTTGCGGCCTGCCCCCCTCGACGTACTTCTCGGCGCTGCGGATCCGCTGGCTGTTCGACCACGTCCCTGGGCTGGAACGGCGTGCCAAGGACGGCGAGGTGCTGTTCGGCACGATGGAGAGCTGGCTGATCTGGAACCTCACCGGGGGCGCGGACGGCGGCCTGCACATCACCGACGCCACCAACGCCAGCCGGACGATGCTGATGAACATCCGCAGGCTCGCCTGGGACGAGGAGCTTCTGGCGTTCTTCGGGGTCCCCCTCCTCATGCTGCCCGAGATCCGGTCTTCCGCCGAGATCTACGGCGATGCCCGCTCGGTCCTCCCGGGCGCGCGTATCACGGCCGCCCTCGGTGACCAGCAGGCCGCCCTGTTCGGGCAGACCTGCTTCTCCCCGGGCGAGGCGAAGTGCACGTACGGAACGGGCAGCTTCCTGCTGCTCAACACCGGTACCGATGTCGTGCGGTCCCGGCACGGACTCCTCACGACCGTCGCCTACAAGATCGGGGACCGGCCCCCGGTCTACGCGCTGGAAGGATCGATAGCCGTCACCGGCTCGCTGGTCCAGTGGTTCCGTGACCGCCTGGGACTCATCAGCAGCGCGCCGGAGATCGAAACCCTCGCGCGGACGGTCGAGGACAACGGCGGTTGCTACATCGTCCCCGCCTTCTCCGGTCTGTTCGCGCCCCGCTGGCGCAGCGACGCCCGCGGTGTCATCGTCGGCCTCACCTCGTACATCACCAAGGGACACCTGGCCCGAGCCGTCCTGGAGGCCACCGGCTGGCAGACGCGAGAGGTCGTCGACGCCATGAATGCCGACTCCTCCATCGCACTCAAGCAGCTCAAGGTGGATGGCGGCATGACAGCGGACAACCTGCTCATGCAGTTCGTGGCCGACGTGCTCGACGTGCCCGTGGTGCGGCCCATGGTCGCCGAGACGGTCTCCCTCGGCGCCGCCTACGCCGCCGGGCTCGCCGCCGGCTACTGGCCGGACCTGGAAGTCCTGCGCCGTAACTGGCACCGGGCCGCCCAATGGCTGCCGGACATGGACCCCGGGCGGCGGGAGTCGGAATACGACAACTGGCAACGAGCCGTCGAGCGGTCGCTGGGGTGGATCAAGCCGAGGTCCACGTGATTCCGGGCCGAACCCTCGATCTCGCGGGGGCGAGGGCCGGGCTGGTACCGCTCACACGGACTCACGTGGATGCCTGGTCGCTGTCCTTCATCGCACCCCAGCCGTGCCAGCGCTCGACCTCGATCCAGGCGCTGACCCGGGCGCGCACCCGGTCCGGATAGGGCTTGCCGGTGTAGTGCTCGGCCAGGCGGTCGATCTCGGTCAGGCCCTTGTCCGCGTACATCTCGACGACGCGGCCGATGAGCGTGACGTGCGTGTACCAGTTGTCCCCGTCGAGGACGGTGAAGGTCACGCGCGGGTCGCGGCCCAGGTGCTTCAGGCGTACGCGGCCCTCGTCCAGGCTGATCAGCACACGGCCGTCCTCTCAGAGGTACCAGGTGGGAGCGGAGACGGGCGTGCCGTCCGCCCGCAGGGTGGCCATGACACAGGGGTGGGGGCGGCGCAGCAGTGCGTCGGCCTCGGGCGGCAGCGGCGGCTTGGACATCAGGACTCCTCGGTCTCAGGCGGAGGGCCGCTCGTCGAAGCTGGCGAAGTAGGCGGCGGCCATGTCCTCGTCGGCGTGGCCCTGCGCGGCGGCGCGCTCCAGCCGCTCCGCGCTCGCGGCGGCCACGTCGAGGCGCACCCCGTGCTGCCGGCCGGCCTCGACGATCAGGCGGGCGTCCTTCGCGGCCGTGGCGACCGCGAACTGGGCCGGCGAGAGCTGGTCGTTCAGCACGAGCCCCGCCTTGGCGCGCAGATACGGCATGTCGAGCCCGCCGCCGGCGATGGCGTCGAAGAAGCTCTGCGGGTCCACGCCGAGAGCCCGGGCCAGGGCCAGGACCTCACCGGCGGCGTTGGTGGTCGCGATGACCCAGCTGTTGGCCACCAGCTTCAGGCGGGTAGCGGTGCCCTCCGCGCCGTCCTCGCCGGTCCACACCGTACGGGCGCCGACGGCATCGAGGACGGGGGCGACGGCGTGCCGGTGCCCGCTCGGGCCGGCCGCCAGGACGAGCAGCTGCCCGGCCTCGGCGGGCTGACGGGTGCCGAGCACCGGGGCGTCGAAGAAGACCAGGTCGTGCTCGCGGGCGAAGGCGGCCAGTTCGCCGATGGCCTCGATGCCCGCGGTGGTGGACTGCACCCAGGCGGCACCGGGGCGCAGGGCATCGGCGGCCTGTCGCATGACGTCCAGGGCGGCGGGGCCGTCGTAGAGCATGGTCAGGACGACGTCGGCGCCCCGTACCGCCTCGGCGGGGGTGTCGGCGATGTGGACGCCGTCGGCGGCGAGGGGTTCGGCCTTGGCGCGGCTGCGGTTCCAGGCGCGGACGGTGTGCCCGGCGCGGGCGAGATTGCGGGCCATCGCGGCCCCCATGATCCCGGTGCCCAGGACACTCACGGTGAGCTTGTCGGTCATGACGTCAACTTCCTCATGCATGCGATGCGTCGGCGGGTGCGCGAATCGGGGACGGTACGGCACCGGGTGCGCCGCGACGGCATGGGCACACCCGGGGGTCGCTCACTTGGCGGCGGCGCCGACGAGGCCCTCGAGCCAGGCCTGGTGGCCGTTGAGCATCGGGTTGGGCCGCTCGTCGGCCAGGGCCGCGGCGGGCCGGCCGATCTGGGTCTCCTGGGTCAGGATCCGCACCCGGCCGCCGGGCAGGTCCTCCACCAGCCACGCGTGCAGCACGTCGAGCTGCTCCTCCGGTTTGCCGTCCTGCTGCGCGGTCCACGACAGTCGGCCCGGGACGCCCTCGGCGGGCGCCTGGAACTCGACGACAAGGGCGTCCAGGGGAGGGAAGCCGAAGGTACCGAAGCTGAAGTGGATGTCGTCCTTGAGCTCGGGGCCGCCGCCCTGCGGGAAGGAGATGTCGGCGACGTTGTCGTAGTACGCCTCCCACTCCGAGGTGTCGACGAGGTAGTGCCAGACGGCAGAGGCGGACAGACCCCTGACGATGACCTCGTTGGAGACGAAGTTGTCGCCGGTGCCCGGGAGGTAGCGCTCGGGCCAGTTGATCGCGTTCTGCGTGGTCATGGGAGTCCTTTCAGATTCCTGCGTACGGCGCGGGGTGCGGAGCTCCTGGCTGCATCGTTGCCGCTCATATGGGGTGCCGCCACCTGGCGACGTCCTCGACTGTAGGCCCGGCGAACATCGGAAAACCAATAGAGGAGCCGATATCTGCCATCGGCCTGCCGATGTGAGAGGTCGCTACGCTGGTGGGCATGGACAATCGGACACTCGACAGCGCCGGGACCGGGATCACCGGCAGGCAGATTCCGGCGCACGCGGATCTGAACCTGCTGCGCACCTTCCTGGCCGTCTATCGCTCCGGTTCCTTCACGGCGGCGGCCCCCCTGCTTGGGCTCTCCCAGCCCACCGTGACCGCCCAGATCCGCACCCTGGAGCAGCAGACGGGGCGTGTGCTGTTCACCCGGCTCCCGCGCGGAGTGGAGCCCACGCCCCTCGCGCACGAACTGGCCGACCAGGTCGCCGGACCGCTCGACGCGCTCGCCGCCCTCGAAGGCGGCAGTGGCCCGCTCGCCGGGCAGCGTGCCCCCGTGCACCTCGCGGGCCCGTCGGAGCTGCTGTGCGTCCGGGTCCTGCCCGCTCTGGTCCCCCTCGTGGCCGAGGGCGTGCAGTTGCGCGTCACCCAGGGACTGACCGAACCGCTCCTGGAGGACATGCGCGCCGGGCAGCACGACCTGGTGATCGCGACCCGGCGGCCCCGGGGCCGCGCGCCGGCCTCCGTGCCCCTGGCGGACGAGGAGTACGTACTGGTCGCGGCCCCCAGCTGGGCGCGGCACATCCCCGAGCACTCCTGCGCCGACGAGCTCGGTGCCGCGCTCCGTGACGTCCCCCTGGTCACGTACGCGGAGGACCTGCCCATCGTGCGCCGCTACTGGCGGACGATCTTCGGCAAGCAGCTCACCGCCCGCGCCGCGGTCACCGTGCCGAACCTGTACGCCGTTCTCTCGGCGGTCAACGCGGGCGGCGGCTTCAGCGTGCTGCCCCGCTCACTGTGCCAGGAGTACCTGGACTCGGGCCGCCTCGTCCTGCTCCACGACCCGGAGGAACCGCCGCTGAACACCCTCTTCCTCGTCCAGCGCTCGGGCGCCGACACCAACCCGGACGTGATCCGCGTCCGCGAGGCTCTCCAACTCGCCGCGCGCTCCTGGTAGTTACGGGAACACGGCCGCGGGACCATGACAACCCTGGGGCGTAGCCGCTTTTGCGGGCGAAGCCAGGGTCCGTCATTTCGACGATCCCCTTCTCATACGTGAGGGGCTCTCATACGTGAAGGGCGAATTTCCCTGAGCGGAGCTCTGATCACATTCCATATTCGGCCGACTGCCCGGCGTCACGTCATCAGGGCAATTGTTGAGGGGGCCGATTACCAGGAATATGATTCCTTTGTGCTTCGGACAGGAGGCACGTCCGTGGGAGCCGGCATGTCGGGCCGCGGGTGTCTCGACCGGTTCGCGTGCGCGCCTCCCATGGTGACTGTCCACTCAGCACCCCACGAGGGAGTTGTGAGCACCATGCGTGGCACGGTCAACACGAAGCATCACCCGCACGACGACGCCCCGGACACCGGGGCAGCCTTCGACCGGCTCTGCGCGTTGCCCGACGGACCCGAGCGACAGGCGCTGCGCGACGAGATCGTCCGCTCCTGGCTCCCCATGGCGGAGCGCATCGCGGGCCGGTACCGGGGCAGAGGCGAATCCATCGAGGACCTGAGCCAGGTCGCGGCACTGGGCCTGGTCAAAGCCGTCGACCGGTACGACCCGGCCCGGGGCAACGCCTTCGAGAGTTACGCGATCCCCACCATCACGGGCGAGATCAAGCGTCACTTCCGCGACCACATGTGGATCCTGCACGTGCCGCGCCGCGTCCAGGATCTGCGCAGCCGGGTCCGCGCCGCACTGAAAGAGCTGCACCAGACGACCCCCGGCCGACAGCCCACCATCGCCGAGATCGCCGAGTGGGCGCACCTCGGCGAGGACGACGTACGCACAGCACTGGAGGCCCTGGACAGCTTCGCCGCCCTCTCGCTCGACGCGGAGCTGCCGGGCAGCGAGGACGGATACGCCCTCGCGGACGCACTGGGCGAACTCGACGCCGGCTTCGACCTGGTCGTCGACCGGGAGGCCGTGAAGCCCGCGCTGAGCGCGCTGCCCGAGCGTGAGCGGACCATCCTCTACCTACGGTTCTTCGGCGGTATGACACAGAGCCGCATCGCGGAGCAGCTCGGCATCTCCCAGATGCACGTGTCCCGGCTGATCAGCGATTGCTGCGCCACGCTGCGTGAGCAGGTGCTCGCCGATGCGGCGTAGCTGCCGCGACGGTCGCAGGTGCTCGCCGATGCCGCGCAGCTGCCGCGACGGTCAGCGGTCCTACCCGGCCGCCCGGCCGAGTCTCCTCGGTCCGGGAGGTCGGGGGCGAGCTCACTGCCGAACCCTCCCGGGAATGGTTGGCCAGCCTCTCGCCTTTCTCCGAACTACCGGGGCGGACCGGATCCAAACACTTTTCGGGGTTACGGAGCGGGCGGAGCGTCCGGGATCTGGGTGGGCCCGTATTTGTCGAGCGTGTCCTCGAGGACGGCGCAGATATCGGGCGGCAGCTCTCCCCTCTGCCCCCAGACAATGATCATCTCCGCGATGGTGCGCAGCTTGATGTTCGTGTGCTGGGAGACCTCCCGGAGAACGGTCCACCCTTGATCGGGTGTCACCCGCCCGAGGGCGACCATCATGCCGATCGCCTGGTCCACGACGGCGTGCGAGGTGACGGCTTCCTTCAACTGGTCTATTTCCTCCCGCAGCTCGACGATCTGCTCCCTCTCCTCGGCGGGCGCTGCCGACTGCTCGGAGGCGGACTCCTGGGGGGCGCCGGATGGCGGCTCCTCGCTTCCCGAACGGGCATCCTGGTTCATCGTCCCCTCCGGGGTCGGGCCGCGTCCTTCGAGTACATCGTCGCCACTCGACGGCGCGTGTGCCAGCGCGGGGGGAGGGACACCCGCTCGGGCGGGCGCCCCTCCCCGGATCTCCGCGGATCTCCCCGGATCTTCTCGATATTCTCGATCTTCTCGGATCTTCCCGGACCGAGCGTCCGGTCACGCGGCGAGCGTCACCGCCGCGACCGCGGGCGTCCGCAGGGTGCGCCGGGCTGTGAGCAGGCTGGTCCCCAGCGTCACCGCCGCCGCGACCGCGACGACGGCGAGCCAGATGCCCGGGACCTGGCTCGACCAGGTCGTGTCCGTACGGACCAGGGTGAACGGGAGGATTCCCGCGAGCCCGGCCACGGTGCCGAAGAAGACACCGGTCACCGTCAGGATCACACCTTCCGCGCCGACCATGGCGAGCACCTGGCCCGGCGTCGCACCGGCCAGCCGCTGCTGGCCGAACTCCCGGCTGCGGTAAGTCGTCGCCGCGTACAGCGAGTTGATCAGCATGATGCAGGAGAAGACCACGATGATGCCGACGACCACGAGGTTGAGGGTCTCCAGGTTCTTGGCGTCGATGGACTTCGGTACGCCCGAGGCGTCGATCGCGTCGTTCTCGACCGCCTGCATGGACAGCGTCGCCGTCGCCATGCAGGTGAACAGGATCAGCGGCATCAGGACACCGGACAGGGCGTCGGCGCGCCGGCGCAGGTTGCGTACGGCCAGATAACCGCTCGGGCCCGCCAGGGGAAGCCGGGCGAGCAGGCCCTTCAGCAGCCTCGGGGACAGGAGCGCGAACCCCACCGACAGCAGGATCGCGCCGTACGCGGGAGGCGCCATCAGCCCGGCGTCCTTCGCGGAGAGGACGAAGGTCGAGCAGACCGCCGCCAAGCCGACGACCAGCGCCGCGTACGCGAGGAACTTCCGTGCCCCGCCCCGGGGTTGACGGCGGCGCGTCGCCCGCCGCACCGCGAGGAACGCCGCGCCCGCGCCCGCGAGCACCGTGATGTCGATGCCCGACATCAGGGCGATGGGACCGAAGGAGTAGTCCACGGACCGCTCCACCTGACCGCTGTCCTGAAAGACGTCCAGCAGGGCGCGCCCGCCGAGCATCGCCGGACCGATCGCCAGCACCGCGCCCACCAGCGCGACCGCCGCCGACTCACCGACGACCATCCGCTTGATCTGCGCCGGAGTCGCTCCCGAGCAGCGCAACAGCTCGATCTCGGCGCTCCGTTGACGGACATTCACCGTCAGCGCGGAGGCGACCGCGAAGAACACCAACAGGGTGCCGTAGCCGCCGACGACGCTCGCCGCGGTGGACAGCGACTCCGCGCTCACCGAGTCCACGCCGGGCTGCCCGGCCGTGTCGTGCATCGAGTTGAACGTCATGATGATCGCCGCGCCGAGGAACGCGGACAGCAACGTCGCCGTGAAGCGACCGGGGCGCTTGCGGATCGAACGCAGGGCCAGAGCGAACATGACTCACACCCCCAGCAGCGCGTCGTCGCCCAGGTGCGCCAGGCGCTCGGCCACCGCGTCCACCGTCGGCGCGTGCAGCTCGCCCGCCAGCCGTCCGTCCGCGAGGAACACGACGGAGTCGGCGTACGAGGCGGCGACCGGGTCGTGCGTCACCATGACCACGGTCCTGCCGTGCACCCGTACCGCCTCCTGGAGCAGCCGCAGCACATCCCGCGCGCTGCGTGTGTCCAGCGCGCCGGTCGGCTCGTCCGCGAAGATCACCCGAGGCTCGGTGACCAGCGCACGGGCGATCGCCACGCGCTGCCGCTGTCCTCCGGAGAGCTGGTCGGGCAGATGGCCGAGCCGGTCGCCGAGACCGACGGCCGTCAGGACCTCCCGGGCCCGCGCACGGTCGACGCGCCGACGGGCGAGCTTGAGCGGCAGAACGGTGTTCTGGGCGACGGTCAGCGTCGGCAGCAGGTTGTACTGCTGGAAGACGAAGCCGACCCGGCGGCGCCGGAACTTCGTCAACTCGGCCTCGCCGCCGCCCGTCATCTCCGTACCGTCCACCATCACGATGCCGCTGTCGGGCCGGTCGAGCCCGGCCGCGCACTGCAGCAGCGTGGACTTGCCCGACCCCGAAGGCCCCATCACCGCGGTGAACGTGCCCCGCGCCAGGCTCAGCGTCACCCCGTCCAGGGCGGTCACGGCACTCTCCTCGGCCCCGAACGTCTTGCTGACCTTGATCAGCCGCAGAGCCTCGGGGGCGGGTCCCGAGTCGTTCGTACGCCGCGCTTGGCGAAACATCGTCATCACTCTCCGTCCGGCACGCCCTGTGCCTCGCCCAAGACGCTACGGAGCGCCGGGGCCGGCCACATGGGGCGCAGAGCCCGTATTCCGGGGTGTACTCAGCGACACCCCGTACGCCCTGCACCCCGTACGCCCCAATCCCGTACGCGCTACACCCCGTAAGCGAGGCACCCCGTACGGGCCACCAGAATGCGCCGACCCCTGCCTGCCCCCGATGGAATGGACGCGTGACCGCGCCCCCGGACGACTGCCTCGCGCGCAACGAATGGATCTGCGGGCTGTACCTGAGCACCCGCCGCCAGATCCTCCTCGACGCGGTGGTCCAGCACCTGCAACTGACGGCGGTCTCCGTCCTGATCGGGCTGGTCATCGCGGTGCCGCTGGCCGTACTCGCCCGCCGCTGGGGCTGGGCGGCCGGTCCGGTCCTCGGGGTGACCACGATCCTCTACACCATCCCGTCGCTGGCGATGTTCTCGCTGCTCCTGCCCGTGTACGGACTCTCGGCCGCGCTGGTCGTCGCGGGCCTCGTCCTCTACTCGCTGACCCTGCTCGTACGGAACATCCTCGCGGGCCTGCGTGCCGTCCCCGAGGAGACCCGGCAGGCCGCGCGCGGCATGGGATACGGGCCCATCCGGCTCCTGCTCACCGTGGAACTGCCGCTCGCCGTGCCCGCCGCCATGGCCGGGCTGCGGATCGCCACCGTCTCGGCCGTCTCGCTGGTCACGGTCGGCGCGATCGTCGGCTTCGGAGGGCTCGGCAACCTGATTTACGCCGGCATGAACACTTACTTCAAGGCCCAGGTCCTCACCGCGTCCGTGCTGTGCGTCGTCATCGCCGTCGCCGCGGACCTCCTCCTGCTGGGCGTGCAGCGGCTCATCACCCCCTGGACCAGGGCGGCCCGAGGATGAACACCCTGACCGACGCCTGGGGCTGGCTCACCGACTCCGCGCACTGGTCGGGCGACGACGGCGTCTGGCACCGCCTCGCCCAGCATCTCGTCCTGACCGTCGTCTGCCTGATCATCAGCTGTCTGATCGCGCTGCCCGTCGCGCTCGTCCTCGGCCACCTGGGCAAGGGCGGCGCCCTCGCCGTCAACATCTCCAACGTCGGCCGCGCCGTCCCCACCTTCGCCGTGCTGGTGCTCCTGCTGCTCACCCCGCTCGGCAAGTGGGGCGAGGGCCCGACCGTCGTCGCGCTGGTCCTCTTCGCCGTGCCACCGCTGCTCACCAATGCGTATGTCGGGATGCGCGAGGTCGACCAGAACGTGGTGCGGGCGGCCCGCGGGATGGGGATGACCGGGCGACAGATGCTGTTTCACGTGGAACTGCCCCTTTCGCTCCCGATGGTGCTGAACGGGTTGCGGATCGCCGCCGTCCAGCTCGTCGCGACCGCCACCATCGCCGCACTCGCTGGCGGCGGCGGGCTCGGCCGGATCATCACCGCGGGCTTCAACCTGGCGAGTACGCCTCAGGTCGTCGCCGGTGCCGTGCTGGTCGCCGTGTTCGCGCTGATCGTCGAGGGGATCTTCGAGGTCGAGGAAAGGCTGGCGCCGCACTGGACGAGGGGCCCGCGGTGAGGCGACGCATCGCACTGGCGTCCCTGGTTTTCGTCAGCGGCTGCACCACCGGCCCCTCCCTGGAGACCCAGGGCGCGGTCACCGCCTCGCCCGGCGACAGCAGACATCTCACCATCGGCTCGGCCGGCTTCACCGAGAGCGACCTGCTGGCCCAGATGTACGCGCTGCTGCTGAACCAGGCCGGCTATAAGACGTCCCTGCTCACCGTCGCCAACCGCGAACTGTACGAACCCGCCCTGGAATCGGGCCAGATCGACGTCGTCGCCGAATACGCGGCCACCTTCGCCGACTGGCTGAACGCCAAGACCCATGGCGCCGACGCACCGCCCGTCGGCTCACCCGACCTCGACGCCACAATGGCCGCCCTGCGCAATCTGGCCGTGCCGCGCGGCCTCACCGTCCTCGACGCCGGCAGGGCCGTCGACCAGAACGCCTTCGCCGTGACCGACGCGTACGCCCGTCAGCATCACCTCAAGACGCTCAGCGACCTGGGGAAATCCGGCCTGAAGGTGCGGCTCGCGGCGGCCGACGAGTGCGTGCAACGCCCGTACTGCGAACCCGGGTTGAAGAAGACGTACGGCATCGACATCACCGCCGTCGACCCGAAGGGCGTCGGCACCACCCAGGCGAAGCGCGCCGTGCAGAACGGCCAGGACCAGATGGTGCTGACCACCACGACGGACGCGACCCTCGACGAGTTCGGCCTCGTCCTGCTCGCCGACGACAAGCACCTGCAGAACGCCGACTACGTCGTGCCCGTCGTCAACCGCTCACGCGCCGGCAGCGAGCGCGTCACCCAGGCGCTCGGCAAGCTCAACGACGTACTCACGACCGCCGACTTGGCGTCCATGAACCAGCAGGTGGACAGCTGGCGACGGCTGCCGGAGGACGTGGCCCGCAACTATCTGAAGGACAAGGGCCTGCTGAAGTGAGGTTCAGAGGTGTGTCAGTGGTGCGCTGTACGTTGCGGTCATGGGGATCTATCTGGTCAGCGTCGGCGCGCAGGAGTGGTTCGACGAGAACGAGGACGGGCGGGGGGACGTCGCCTTCGCACTGAACGACGAGTTGAGACGACGCGGGCTGCCGCCGTACGAGTCCGTTCCCGAGGAGACGGAGTTCGTGCGTGGCTCCGGGCAGGCGTTCGAGGAGAAGCTGGTCCCTCCCATGGACGGATTCGGCACGCTGTGCCGGGCGCACCTGTCACGGGAGGAAGAGGCGACTCTCCTCGGCTGGTCGGTGCTGGTGCCGTTGTCGCTCGACGAGGAGATCTGGCTGCCCGTCGAGTCGTCCTACACGGAATCGACGATGGTCGCGGGTGCTCCTCAGGTCCTCGCCCTCGCGGAGCGACTGGCGGCGGCCATCGAGCTTCCGGACGACGAGATACCGGCGACGTGCGACAACCTCGATCTGACCACGTGGTTCCTGGACGGGCCGGCGAGGGAAGCGGCCGCCGCCGGGTCGGGACCGTGGACGGACGACCTCGACACGTGCTTCTATGCGGCGCTGTACCTGCGCGCCGCCCAGCACTCGCTCCGGCGCGGCTGCCCGATTGTCTACTGCTGAGGGCGCGGCACCGCGGTCAGGTCATGAAGGCCGGAGCCCGAGGTGACGGCTTCGTGACGTCGGTGACCGTACTGGTGCGGTCGGGCGGCTTCCCGGGCGGGATGGGTGCCGGTACACGTTCTCTATGGGGGACTACGGGGGATTCCGCCGGACATGGCGGCAGGCATTACGTGAAGCGGTCCTGGGGGCGCGCACCGACACCAAGGCCGACGGGCTGGCGAATCTCGTCGAGCCCGGCTGTGAGAAGGCGTACGAGCGGTTCGAACTCGTCTATTCCAAGCAGCAGGTGCAGCTTCAGCTGCTCTACGGCGAATCGCAGCGGGCCTTCGAGTCGCAGACCAGGCAGTCGCTCCGCATCACCGTGGGCAACGTGCTGAGCAACGTCCTGCGCGACGGGCGGCTGGCGGGCTCGGAGCCCAACCGCCATCTGGCCGACTATCTCAACAAGGAGATCTCCGGCCTGCGGGCGCGCATCGATCAGGACTGCGCGCTGGCGGTCAGCAGGGGCATCAACGTGGGGCTCAGCCTGGGCGCGCTCATCAGCGTCGTGCTGCTGATCGTGCCCCTGCTGGTGGGAGCGGCGGGGCTGCTCGACCTGCTGCGGGTCGAGGTGGGCTGCAGCGACCGCTGGAGTCTGATGGGGGCGTTCGTCTGCGGGGGAGTGGGGGCCTTCGGTGCGGTGCTCAGCGTCCTCGTGCGGCTGCGCAACAGCGGCGAGGAGCTGACGCGCCGCAGGACCAATGGTGACCGCGGTGCCGTCGCGCCCGGCCAGATGGCCCGCGGTATGCGCCACGAGGGCGTCTACCGCGTCTTCGTCGGCTGGATCCTGGCGCTGGCCGTCTACTTCTTGCTCAACGCCGGTTTCATCAAACTGTTCGAGATGCCCGCCACGCCCGCCGAGATCTGCGCGGCCAACCAGGACGGACAGAGCACCGCCTTCTGGGGATTCTGGTGCGCCGTCGGCTTCCTGGCGGGCTTCAACGAACGCTGGGCCTTCGGACTCCTCGACCGCTCGAACCGTCCGGAGCGCACCGCTCGCTCCACGGCTCAGGCGTCCGCCACCGAGTCGAACTCCACCTGACCCCGTGACACGCCCAGGGCGTCCGCGTCCACTGACCGCCGCAGCGCCTCGTGCAGCTTCGCCGGGGTCAGTACGCCGAGGAAACGCGCACCGTCCAGCACGGCGACCCAGCCCGCGTCGTGCTGGAGCATCACACCGAAGGCCTGCTTCAGCGGGGCGCCCACCGGCACCCAGGAGTTCATGTGGTGGGCGAGGTCGCCGACCGTACCGCCCGCCTCCAGCTCGTCGACGCCGACCCATCCGTGCAGATCGCCCCGCGTGTCGAGTACGACGGCCCAGCGGGCGCCCTCCGCGTGCAGCCGCGCGGCGGCCCGGTCGGCGGGCTCGTCGAGGCGCGCGATCGGCGGCTGCTGCAGGTCGTCGGCCTCGATCGCGGTGACCGACAGCCGCTTCAGTCCGCGGTCGGCGCCGACGAACTCGGCGACGTACGGCGTGGCGGGCGTGCCGAGGACCGCCCCGGGCGTGTCGAACTGCTCGATGCGCCCCTGCCCGTACACCGCGATCCGGTCGCCGAGCCGCACGGCCTCCTCGATGTCGTGCGTGACCAGCAGGACCGTCTTGCGCACGGCCTGCTGCATCCGCAGGAACTCGTCCTGCAGTTGCTCCCGCACCACCGGGTCGACGGCCCCGAACGGCTCGTCCATCAGCAGCACGGGCGGGTCGGCGGCCAACGCCCGTGCCACGCCGACCCGCTGCCGCTGACCGCCCGACAGCTGGTCCGGATAGCGCGGTCCGTACGTCTTGGGGTCCAGCCCCACCAGATCGAGCAACTCGGCGGCGCGTGCCCGCGCCTTCGCCTTCTTCCAGCCGACCAGCGTCGGCACGGTCGCCGTGTTGTCGAGGATCGTCCGGTGCGGGAACAGTCCGACCTGCTGGATGACGTATCCGATGCGCCGCCGCAGCAGCACCGGGTCGACGGTGGCGATGTCCTCGCCGTTGACGAAGATCCGGCCGGACGTCGGCTCGATCAGCCGGTTCACCATCATCATGGTCGTCGTCTTGCCGCAGCCCGACGGGCCGACGAGCGTGACGAGTTCGCCCTCGGCGACCTCGAAGGAGAGGCCGTCCACGGCGGTCGTGCCGTCCGGGTAGCGCTTGGTGACCTGATCGAACCGGATCATGCCCTCACGCTAACCGCGCGCGTCGCGCACCGCTCAGCAGTGGCGTCCCCTTGGGCGTGAACCACAGCTTCCGTTTTTGAAATGTTTCAAACAGGGTGCGGAACTCCTGGTCACGGCGGCCTGGGAAGTTCTGTTTGTTTCTGGGCGATGGTCATGCTGCCCGAGTTGTAGACACGTGTCACAGTCGCCACTATGGTCGGGCGCCGTTCGAGTGAATCGTTTTAATCAACTCGCTCTGGAAGCCGAAGGGATGACGGCGTGACTGAACGAGAGAGCAACAAGAGGACCGTCCGGCGCAGGACGGTCCTCACCACGGCGCTGGGTGCCGTGCCCGTGGTCGCAGCGGGACAACTCGGCACCGGAGGCACCGCCTGGGCCGCACCCACCGCGGTGCGAACCGGCGTGTCGGGCCTGACCGTGGAGCACCGCACCAACCCGCTCGGAGTCGACGCGGCCAAGCCCCGTTTCGGCTGGCGCATGGCCTCCTCCGCCCGAGGCCGCCGGCAGACGGCGTACCAGATCCTGGTGGCCACCTCGCCCGAGCGCCTGACGCGCACCCGCGCGGACGTCTGGAACAGCGGCCGCGTCGCGTCGGCGGACTCGGTGGCCGTCCGCTACTCGGGCAGAGCCCTGCGCGCCTCGACCCGCTACTACTGGACCGTGGCGGTGTGGGACGAGGAGGGCCGCGTCACCGGCGGCGCCCCGACCGCCCACTTCGAGACCGGCCTCCTCAGCACCGACGGCGTGTCGGGCTGGGACGGCGCGAAGTGGATCAGCATGGCGGGCAAGGCCCCGAACAGCGCCGGCGCGCCGCTGCTCCGACGCCAGAGCGCGCTCAAGGGACGCGTGTGCGAGGCCAGGCTCTACATCTCGGCCCTGGGTGTGTACGACGCCTACGTCAACGGCCACCGGGTCGCGCTGCCGCAGGGCGAGGGCAGCACGTACGAGCTGCTCACCCCGGGCTGGACCAACTACGACTCCACCGTCAACTACATGTCGTACGACGTCACCCAACTGGTCGCGGGGGAGCGGCAGGTGACGCTGGCGGCGGTGCTCGGCAACGGCTGGTACAACTCCCGGATCAGCGAGGCGGCGACGGGCATCCCGGGCCTGGACGACAGCAAGTACTACGCGAAGGACGGCAACCCCCTCGCCCTGAAGGCCAAGCTGCTGATCCGGTACGACGACGGAACCGCCCAGAGCGTGGTCACCAGGCCCGGCGACGGATGGAAGGCCACCGACACCGGCCCGTACCGCGCCGACGACATCTACGACGGACAGACCTACGACGCCCGCAAGGAGCTGCCCGGCTGGTCGGCGAACGGCTTCGACGACTCCGGCTGGGCGGAGGTCGAGGAACACGGCTTCGGCACCAAGTTCCCCGACGCGAAGCTCGTCGCCTACCCCGGCGAGACCGCCCGGCTGATGGAGCAGTGGGACCGCCGCCCCGAGTCCGTCACCGTTTACAACCAGGTGGCCGGCGAGTCCACCAGCCCGAACGGCAGGGGCCACATCGTCGTCGACCCCGACCGCTCGGTCACCGACCCGAAGCAGGCGGCGAAGGCCGCGGTGACCCTGCACACCGGGGACACGGCGATATTCGATCTGGGACAGAACATGGTCGGCGTCCCCCGCTACACCCTGAAGGGCCCCGTCGGCGCCCAAGTCGTCCTCCGCTTCGGCGAGATGCTCAACGACGACAGCCAAGGCGCCGACGGGCCGAAGGGCTCCGTCTACCTGGCCAACCTGCGCACCGCCAAGGCCACCAGCACGTACACCCTCAAGGGCGCGAAGAACGGCGAGACCCACCAGGACTCGCTGACCTTCTACGGCTTCCGCTACGTCCAGGTGACGATCGCCACCCCGGACACCACCGTCACGGTTTCCGGCGTCACCGGAAAGGTCGCCACCTCCGCGATCCGCGACACCGGCACCGTGACGACCGACAACGCCCTGGTCAACCAGCTGTTCAGCAACGTCCGTTGGGGCCAGCGCGGCAACTACCTCTGGGTGCCCACCGACTGCCCGCAGCGCGACGAGCGCCAGGGCTGGACCGGCGACACCCAGGTGTTCTGCAACACCGGCCTCTACAACGGCGACGCGGTCAATTTCCTCAGCCACTTCCAGGACACCCTGATCGAGTCGCAGCAGACATACGGCGTCGACGGCGCCCAGTTCACCTGCATCGCGCCCGGCTCCCGGTTCGCCTTCCCCGCTCCCGAGAGCGGCTGGTCCGACGCGGGCGTCGTCGTGCCGTGGGCCGTCTGGCAGATGTCCGGCGACACCACCGTCATCGACCGCAGCTGGGCGGCCATGACCAAGTACATCGACTGGATCCACCGCACCTCGGGCGACTCCTACGCCGGTCAGGGCTCGGTCTTCGGGGACTGGCTGGCCTTCCAGAACACCAGCGCCCAGATGATGAGCGACGTCTACTACGGCTACTCCACCCGCCTCCTGGCGGACATGGGCCGCGCCACCGGCCGAGCCACCGAAGCCCGCGCCTACGACGAGCTGTTCGCGAACATCAAGCGGAAGTTCGTCGCCAAGTACCTCGGCACCGACTCCGCGGGCAAGCTCGTGCTCCGCTCCAGCCTCGGCAAGGCGTCCGAAGTGGGCGACGCCGCCCCCACCGAGGACAATTCCCAAACCGCGCTGCTGTGGGCACTGAAACTCGGTCTGTACGACACGGACGCACAGCGCCGTGAACTCCTGAAGCTCCTCGCGGAGAACATCGAGAACGGCCCGGCCTACAAGGCGGCCCACCCGGACAGCACCCGAGTGAAGTACGCGGAGAACACGCTCTCCGTGGGTTTCCTCGGGGTCAACGTCCTCGCCCCGGTGCTCACCGACCAGGGCCGCGCCGACCTGGCGTACCAGCTGCTCCACCAGGACGAGTTGCCCTCATGGCTGTTCTCGGTGACGAACGGCGCCACCACCGTCTGGGAGCGCTGGAACTCGTACTCGAAGAAGGACGGCTTCGGCCCGGTCGAGATGAACTCCTTCAACCACTACGCCTACGGCGCCATCGCCGAGTGGATGTACGAGGCCATGGCCGGCATCGCCAAGGACCCGGCCCACCCCGGGTTCAAGCACTTCTTCCTGCAGCCGCACATCGACCCCACCGGGAAGATCACGCGGGTGGCGGGCTCGCACGCCTCGCAAGACGGCGAGATCGTCAGCGAGTGGACGGTGAAGGGCCGGACCATGACCTACCGGGCGGTGGTTCCCGCCAACAGCGGCGCGACCCTGCGCATCCCCACCACCGACCCGTCCACCGTCCGTGAGAACCGGACACCGCTGGCCCAGGTGTCCGGCGTCGACTACCTGGGCTTCGAGAACGGAGTCGCCTCCTACCGGCTGCCCTCCGGTGGCTACGAGGTGACCTCGGCGCTCGGCTGACCGCTCACCAGCACCACCTCCAGGGTGCGCGGACCGTGCACCCCCTCGACCCGGTCCAGCTCGATGTCACTGGTCGCCGAAGGACCGGAGATCCAGGTCAACGGGCGGGTCGGGTCGAGGCGTTCGAGGGCCTGGGGCACGGAGGAGACGACCTGGTCGGGGACGCGGACCACACAGATGTGGTGGTCCGGGACCAGCGTGATGCGGCGGCGGCCCTGGTCGGGTCCGCCGTCCAGCACGATGGTGCCGGTCTCGGCAATGGCCACCGCACACGCCGTGATCACGCTGTCGACCTGGTCGAGTTCGCCCGCTGTGCTGTCGGTCCGGTCCGGGACACGCGTCACCTCGATCGCGGCCAGCCACTCCCCGTCGAGGCCCGGCGGCACGAGCACCGACGCCGAACCCCGCTCGGCGAGCAGCCCGGCGACCACGGCCGTCAGCCCGTCGGCGTCGCAGCGGTGCACGACCGCCCGATAGTCCGCCAGGTTCTCCGCGAGCAGATCCACCGTCTCCGCGACACTCCGGGCCCCGTGCTCGCGCAGATAACTCCGGTCAACGGCCTGCTCGTACGGCGTGTCGTTCTGTCGTACGTCCGCGATCGCACGCCGTACCCGGCCCAGGATCACATCCCTGCTGTTCACTTCGCCTCCCCGTCCTTTCCGCCCCGCGTACGCTGCCACCAGTCGCGGAACGGCTCCGCGGGCACCGACGGCAGATCACGGCTCGCGCTCCACGCCTTGCCCGGGCCCGGCAGCGTCCGTGGATGGAAGCGGCGTGTCCGCGACGCGAGCCGTTGGCCCGTCCGCAACGCGCCGGGGTGGCTGAACGCCCAGCGTGCCGCGCGCATCGCCGCCCGCTCGGCGGCATGTCCCTTGGCGGGCTTGAGGACGACCTTGTTGCCGTCCCGCGTCGCCGGGCCGCCCTCGGCGACCCTTTCCCGCAGATGGACGAGGACTTCGGGGATGTCGATGGCCACCGGGCAGACCTCGTAGCAGGCGCCGCACAGCGAGGAGGCGTACGGGAGCGAGGCGTCGATCTCGCTCTGCGTGCCCCGGAGTTGGGGGCTGAGGATGGCACCGATCGGGCCCGGGTAGACCGAGCCGTAGGCGTGGCCGCCCGCCCGCTCGTACACCGGGCAGACGTTGAGACACGCCGAGCAGCGGATACAGCGCAACGCCTGGCGGCCGACCTCGTCGGCGAGCGTGTCGGTGCGGCCGTTGTCGAGGAGGACCAGGTGGAAGGTCTGCGGTCCGTCCTCGTCCGTGGTGCCCGTCCAGGTCGAGGTGTACGGGTTCATGCGCTCGGCCGTCGAGGAGCGGGGGAGGGTCTGGAGGAAGACCTCCAGGTCCTGCCAGGTCGGCACGATCTTCTCGATGCCGACGACCGAGATCAGCGTCTCGGGGAGGGTGAGGCACATCCGGCCGTTGCCCTCGGACTCGACGACGACGAGGGTGCCGGTCTCGGCGACCATGAAGTTGGCGCCGGAGATGCCGACCTTGGCGCGCAGGAACTTCTCGCGCAGATGCAGACGGGCGGCCTCGGCCAGCTCGGCCGGCGTGTCGGTCAGGCCCTCGGGGGCCGGGCGGCCCCACTCGCTCATCTCACGGGCGAAGATGTCCCGGATCTCGCCGCGGTTGCGGTGGATCGCCGGGACGAGGATGTGGGAGGGCCGGTCCTTGCCCAACTGCACGATGAGTTCGGCGAGATCGGTCTCGTAGGCGTGGATGCCCTCCGCTTCGAGGGCTTCGTTGAGTCCGATCTCCTGTGTGGCCATCGACTTGACCTTGACGACCTCGCGCTCGCCGGTCATCTTGACCAGCTCCGCGACGATCCGGTTGGCCTCGTCGGCGTCGGCGGCCCAGTGCACGATGCCGCCGGCCGCGGCGATGGACTCCTCCAACTGCACCAGATACCGGTCGAGATGACGGAGCGTGTGGTCCTTGATCTGCTTGCCCGCCTCGCGCAGCGCCGCCCAGTCGGACACCTCCGCGACCGCCTTGGCGCGCTTGGAGCGGATGGTGTGGGTGGCGTGGCGCAGATTGCCGCGCAGGGTGGCATTGTGCACGGCCTCGTGCGCGGCCTGGGGGAAGGCCGGCATGCCGACGAAAGTGCCGCCGCTCATGCGCCCCGCTCCTCTCCACTGGTCCCGTTCATGCGTTCGGCTCCTCCACGGTGCGTCCGTTCATGCCGACGGCTCCTCTTCCGTGCTCGCCAGGATCTCCGCGATGTGCACCGGCCGCATGCCCGTGTTGAGCCGGGTCATCGTGCCGCCGATGTGCATCAGACAGGAGTTGTCGGCCGCGCACAGCACATCGGCGCCCGTCGACGTGGCGTTGCGCACCTTGTCGGCGCCCATCGCCGCGGAGACATCGGGGTTCTTGACGGCGAAGGTGCCGCCGAAGCCACAGCACTCGTCGGCACCGGGCAGCTCGCGCAGCTCAAGTCCCTTGACGGCCTGGAGCAGTCGGCGCGGCCGGTCGCCCAGGCCCAGGCTGCGCAGGCCGTGACAGGTGGGGTGGTAGGTCACCGTGTGCGGGTAGTACGCGCCGACGTCCGTCACACCGAGCACGTCGACGAGGAACTCCGTCAGCTCGTACGTCTTGGGCACGACCGGGGCGAGCGTGGCCGCGAGGGAGTCCCCGCGGCCCTCGGCACGCGCCCGCTCACCCATCCGCGGATACAGCTCCCGCACCATCGCCCCGCACGACCCGGACGGCGTCACGATCGCCTCGTACTCCCCGAAAACATCGGAGAAATGCCGGGCGAGCGGCTCGGCCTGATGGCGGTACCCGGTGTTGTAGTGCGCCTGCCCGCAGCACGTCTGGCCCATCGGGAAGTCGACGTCGACGCCCAGCCTGGTCAGCAGTTTCACCACAGCGCGGCCGGTGTCCGGATAGAGCGTGTCGTTGACACAGGTCAGGAACAGGGCGACACGCATCGCAGCTCCTTGGGATCGATCATCGGATGAGTGCAGAGTACGCGGCGGGCGAGCACCAGGGGAGTACCCGCTCACGGCCGGGTGAGCCGGTACTCCGCGGCGCGCCAGGCCGCCGCGTCTCCCCGGGGCTCGTAGCGCCGCAACGGCTGGGTACGGGCGAGGAGTCGCCGCATCGACGCGCGGTCGCCGACCAGCCCGTGGGCCCGCGCCTGGACGAGGACGTTGCCCAGCGCCGCCGCCTCCGCGGGGCCCGCCACGACCGGCAGGCCGCAGGCGTCGGCGGTGAGCTGGCACAGCAGGGCGTTGCGGGTGCCGCCGCCGACGATGTGCACGACGTCGACCGGGTGGTCGGCGAGGGACTGGGCCTGGGCGAGCGCCCGGCGATGGGCGAGCGCGAGGGAGTCGAGGATGCAGCGCGTCACCTCGGCGGGGGACTCGGGCACCGGCTGCCCCGACTCCCGGCAGGCGTCGGCGATGCGGGACGCCATCCGGCCCGGCGCCAGGAACGCCGCGTCGCCCGCGTCCACCACGCACCGCAGCGGCGCCACCTCGGCGGCGGCCGACAGGAGCTCCCCCAGGTCGGGGTGCCCCCAGTCCCGTATGCACTCCTGGAGCAGCCACAGTCCCATGATGTTGCGCAGATAGCGGACCGTGCCGTCCAGCCCCAGTTCATTGGTGAAGTTGGCCGCCCGGCTCGCCTCGGTGAGCACGGGCGCGTCCAGCTCCAGGCCCGCCAGCGACCAGGTGCCGGTGCAGATGTACGCGAACCGCTCCCCGGTGGCGGGGACGGCGGCGACCGCCGAGGCGGTGTCGTGCGAACCGACCGTGGTCACCGGGACCGGGCCGGTCAGCCCGGTCTCCTCCAGGACGTGCGGCTGGAGGAGACCGGCTGGGTCGCCGGGCTGCCGCAGCGGCGCGAACAGCCTCAGGTCGATGCCGAGCCGCTCCGCGATGTCGTACGACCAGTCCCGGGTGCGCGGGTCGATCAGCTGGGTGGTCGACGCGTTGGTGATCTCGGTGCCCGTCTCGCCGGTGAGCCAGTACGTCAGCAGGTCCGGGATGAGCAACAGGCGCTCGGCGGAGGCGAGTTGATGCGTGGAGCGGGCCGCCGTCAGCTGGTACAGGGTGTTGAAGGGCGCGTACTGGAGCCCGGTCGCCGCGTACAGATCGGCGGCGGGCACGGTCGCCCACACCTTCTCCGCGACGCCCTCCGTGCGGGCGTCGCGGTAGTGCACCGGGTTGCCGAGCAGCGCTCCGTCCGCGTCCAGCAGGCCGTAGTCCACGGCCCAGCTGTCGATGCCGACCGAGTCGACCTGCCCGGCCGCACGCAGGCCGTCGAGGACGCCCGCGTACAGCGCGAGGATGTCCCAGCGCAGCCCCTCGGGGACCCGGACCGGCCGGTTCGGGAAGCGGTGTGCCTCCGTGAGGTCCAGCGAGTCGGGTCCTACGCGGCCGACCATGACGCGCCCGCTGGACGCGCCGAGGTCGACCGCGGCGTACGCGTGCCCAGACGTCACGGCTGTGGTCGCCGTCATCGCAGGAACGCGGCGGCGACGCCGGCGTCGACCGGGACGTGCAGTCCCGTGGTGTGCGTCAGGTCCCCGCCCGTCAGCGCGAACACCGCGTTCGCGACGTGCTCCGGCAGCACCTCCCGCTTCAGGATCGTCCGCTGGGCGTAGAACTCGCCGAGCTTCTCCTCCTCGATGCCGTACGTCGCCGCCCGCTGCGCGCCCCAGCCGCCCGCGAAGATCCCCGAGCCGCGCACGACGCCGTCGGGGTTGACGCCGTTGACCCGGATCCCGTGCTCGCCCAACTCGGCGGCCAGCAGACGGACTTGGTGGGCCTGGTCGGCCTTGGTCGCGGAGTACGCGATGTTGTTGGGACCGGCGAAGACCGCGTTCTTGGAGGCGATGTAGACCACGTCACCGCCCAGCCCCTGCGCGATCATCACCCGGGCCGCCTCGCGCGAGACGAGGAAGGAGCCGCGGGCCATGATGTCGTGCTGGAGGTCCCAGTCGCGGACCGAGGTCTCCAGCAGGGGCTTGGAGATGGAGATACCGGCGTTGTTGACCACCAGGTCCACCCCGCCGAAGGCCAGTACCGCCGCCTTGAACGCCTCGGCGATCTGCTCCTCGGACGTCACGTCGACGGTGACGGCGACGGCCTTGTCGGGGCCGCCCAGCGCCGCGGCGACGTCCGCGGCGTTCTCCGCGTTGAGGTCCGCGACCACCACGCACGCGCCCTCGGCCGCCAGCCGGTGCGCGATCGCCTTGCCGATGCCGCTGCCCGCACCCGTCACCAGCGCCACCCGCGTCGCGAGCGGCTTGGGCTTGGGCATCCTCTGGAGCTTGGCCTCCTCCAGGGCCCAGTACTCGATGCGGAACTTCTCCGACTCCTCGATCGGCGCGTACGTCGAGACGGCCTCGGCACCGCGCATCACGTTGATGGCGTTGACGTAGAACTCGCCCGCCACCCGCGCCGTCTGCTTGTCCTTGCCGAAGGAGAACATGCCGACACCGGGCACGAGCACGATCGCGGGGTCCGCGCCGCGCATCGCGGGGGAGTCGGGCAGGGCGTGCCGCTCGTAGTAGGCGGCGTACTCCTCGCGGTACGCGGCGTGCAGCTCCTTGAGACGCGCGATCGTGTCGTCGACGGAGGCGGTCGGCGGCAGATCGAGGACGAGCGGCCGGACCTTCGTCCGCAGGAAGTGATCCGGGCACGAGGTGCCGAGCGCGGCGAGCCGCGGGTGCTCGGCGCGGGCAAGGAAGTCCAGGACGACATCGGAGTCGGTGAAGTGGCCGACCTGCGGGCGGTCCTGGGAGGCGATGGCCCGGATGTACGGCGCCAGTGCCGCCGCCCGCTCCCGGCGGTCCGCCTCGGACAGGGCCTCGTACCCCTCGACGACCGGCCCGAACGGCTCCGCCTTCCCACGCTCGGCGAGGAAGGCCTCGGCGGTGCGGATCATGTGCAGCGAGTTGCGCTCGCACTCCTCGGCGGTGGCGCCCCACGCGGTGATGCCGTGCCCGCCGAGGATGCAGCCGATCGCCTGCGGGTTGGCCTCCTTGACCGCCGCGATGTCCAGGCCGAGCTGGAAACCGGGCCGGCGCCACGGCACCCACACCACGCTGTCGCCGAAGCACTCGGCGGTCAGCTTTTCCCCGTCGGCCGCGCAGGCCAGCGCGATCCCGGAGTCGGGGTGGAGGTGATCGACGTGCGGCGCGTCCACCAGACCGTGCATCGCGGTGTCGATGGACGGGGCCGCGCCGCCCTTGCCATGCAGGCAGTAGTCGAACGCGGCGACCATCTCGTCCTCGCGCTCGACACCCGGGTACACCTCCGTGAGCGCACGCAGCCGGTCCAGCCGCAACACCGCGAGCCCGGCCTCGGTGAGCGTCCCGAGGTCACCACCGGACCCCTTGACCCACATCAGCTCGACATCACCTCCGGTCACAGGATCGGTGTCGGTGCCCTTCGCGGAGGCGTTGCCGCCCGCGTAGTTGGTGTTGCGGGGGTCGGCGCCGAGCCGGTGGGAGCGGGCGAGCAGAGCCGCGGCTTCGGGATGGGGTGCCATGTTCCTAGTCCTTAAGAAGAGTGTGTACGTGTGAGGGGCTCAAGGGGGGAGCGCCCCTTGTTTAGGGGCGCGGGGAAACGCGCGACCAGCCCACTACGGCCCGCAGTCTGCATCCGGCCGAACCCGGCAGACGAGACTCAGCCATCACGCCCCCCAACCCGCCTGCTGCCCACCAACCCGCTCCGCGGCGATCCGATCCGCGTAGCCGGACCGGTGATACGCGGCGACGGGATCGGAATCGAGCCCGAGCTCGGAGCGCACCTCCGCCAGCAGCGGACGCACGTCCGTGTTGTACGCATCCATGAGCACCGCGTTCGCGGCGAGCACGTCGCCGGACCGCTGGGCCTCGGCGAGCGCGGACCGATCGACGAGGAGAGCCTTCGCCGTGGCCTCCTGGACGTTCATGACCGAACGAATAATCGCCGGGATCTTCGCCTCGATGTTGTGGCACTGGTCGAGCATGAACGCCACGTCCGGCGTGAACCCACCGCCGCGGATCACCTCGTACATGATCCGGAACAGCTGGAAGGGGTCGGCCGCACCCACCATCAGGTCGTCATCGGCGTAGAAGCGGGAGTTGAAGTCGAAGCCGCCGAGCTTCCGCTCGCGCAGCAGCGTGGCGACGATGAACTCGATGTTGGTGCCGGGGGCGTGGTGCCCGGTGTCCACGACGACCTGCGCCTTGGGGCCGAGCTTGAGGCAGTGCGCGTACGCCGTGCCCCAGTCGGGGACGTCCGTCGTGTAGAAGGCGGGCTCGAAGAACTTGTACTCCAGCAGCATCCGCTGGTCGTCGCCGAGCCGCTCGTACACGAGGGCCAGGCCCTCGGCGAGCCGGTCCTGGCGCTCGCGGATGTCGTCCTGACCGGGATAGTTCGTGCCGTCGGCGAACCAGAGCTTCAGGTCCTTGGAACCCGTCGCGTCCATGATGTCGACGCACTCGAGCAAGTGATCAAGAGCCTTGCGGCGCACCGCCGCGTCCGGGTGGCAGATGGAGCCGAGTTTGTAATCGTCGTCCTGGAAGGTATTGGAGTTGATCGTGCCCAGCTTCAGGCCGCGCTCCTCGGCGTACTTGGCGAGCGCCGCGTAGTCGTCGACCTTGTCCCAGGGGATGTGCAGCGCGACGGTCGGCGCGGCGCCCGTGTACTCGTGCACCTTCGCGGCGTCGTCGAGCTTCTCCTGAGGTGTGCGCGGCACTCCGGGCTGCGCGAACACCTTGAATCGGGTCCCCGAATTCCCGTACGCCCATGACGGCGTCTCGACGGCCTGGGTCTTGAGCGCGGTCTTCACCGCGGCGAGCTCGGTCACTTCGGGGCTCCTACGACTTCGGGTCTGACGTCTGTGAAGACTTCTGAAGGCTGCTGTTCTGCGGAGTGCTGCGCAGAGCGGTCTGAAACGATTCAGGAGCCGAAGCTATGAGCCCCCCGAAGGGCTGTCAACCCCTGCGGCGCAAGCCGTTGGCCGTGACTCTGTTGTGACCTTTGTTCCTCGAAAAATTTCGACAGGAACCCATTGACGTGACCTGGGTGACATGCCTAACGTCCCGGCAACCCAATTGAAACCTTTCACGACGCTGTGGGGCCGTCCCGCCGACGTCGTCGAGGAGCCCTCATGACCCACCCGTCCGATACGGGTCCGGCCCCCGTGCTGGCGCTCAAGGACATCTCGAAGTCCTTCGGCGCCGTACGAGCCCTGCGGGACGTGTCCCTGGAACTGTTTCCCGGCGAAGTGCACGCGCTCGCCGGAGAGAACGGCGCGGGCAAGTCGACCCTCATCAAGACGCTCGCCGGCGTGCACCGACCGGACGCCGGTCAGGTGCTGCTGGACGGCGCACCCACCGTCTTCCACGGTCCCGCCGATGCCCGCGACGCGGGCATCGCGGTGATCTACCAGGAGCCCACGCTCTTCCCCGACCTGTCGATCGCCGAGAACATCTTCATGGGCCGCCAGCCCCGCCGCGCGCTCGGCCGCATCGACCACAGGGCCACGCACGCCGCGACCCTGGCCCTGATGAAGCGTCTCGGCGTCGAACTCGACCCCGACCGCCCCGCACGCGGCCTGTCCATCGCCGACCAGCAGATCGTCGAGATCGCCAAGGCGCTCTCCTTCGACGCCCGCGTCCTGATCATGGACGAGCCGACCGCCGCCCTGACCGGCAGCGAGGTGGCCCGCCTCTTCGGTGTCGTCCGCACCCTGCGCGAGCAGGGCTCGGCGGTGCTGTTCATCTCGCACCGCCTGGAGGAGATCTTCCGCATCTGCCAGCGGGTCACAACCCTGCGCGACGGCGCCTGGATCTCCAGCGAACCGCTGGACGGCATGACCGAGGACGACCTGGTACGCCGGATGGTCGGCCGCGACCTCGACGAGCTCTACCCCAAGCAGGACGTCGAGGCGGGCGAGGTGGCGCTGAGCGTGCGCCGACTGACCCGCGAGGGCGTCTTCACCGACGTCTCCTTCGACGTCCGGCGCGGCGAGATCGTCGGCCTCGCCGGACTGGTCGGCGCGGGGCGTACGGAGGTGGCACGGGCCGTCTTCGGCGTCGACCGCTGGGACGCCGGTGAGGTCGAGGTCGACGGCAGGACCCTGACGAACGGAGCGCCCTCCACGGCCATGGCCGCCGGGCTCGCCCTGGTCCCCGAGGACCGGCGCGCCCAGGGCCTGGTGATGGACATGTCCATCGAGCGCAACATCGGCCTGACCGGGCTGCGTACGACGGTCAGGGCGGGCCTGATGGACCGCGGCGCCGAGCGCAGCCGCTCCCTCGACTGGGCGGTCAAGCTCCAGGTGAAGTACGCCCGGATCGCCGACACCGTCTCCACGCTCTCCGGCGGCAACCAGCAGAAGGTCGTCCTCGCCAAGTGGCTCGCCACCGGCCCCAAGGTGCTGATCGTCGACGAGCCCACCCGAGGCATCGACGTCGGTACGAAGGCCGAAGTGCACCGGCTGCTCAGCGAGTTGGCCGCCGACGGGGTCGCCGTCCTGATGATCTCCTCCGACCTGCCCGAGATCCTCGGCATGGCCGACCGCGTGCTGGTGATGCACGAGGGCCGGCTCACCGCCGAGATCCCCCGCTCCGAAGCCACCGAGGAAACGGTGATGGCCGCAGCCACCGGGAGGGCCGCCGCATGACGACGACACACGCGGAGGGCCGCCGCATGACGACGACTACCACTGAGAGGGCCGCCGCATGACGGTGACCGCACCCAACCCCGCCCCCGCCGCCGAGGTGCCCAAGTCCAGCGGCACCCGGCTGGTGGACCGCGTCTTCAAGATGCGTGAACTCGCCATCCTGGCCGTCTTCCTGGTGATGATCGCCATCACCCAGATGGGCAACAGCGAGTTCCTGTCCGAGCAGGGCATCAAGGACCTGCTGCTGAACGCGACCATCCTGGTGCTGGTCGCCACCGGCCAGTCGCTGGTCGTGATCACCCGAAACGTCGACCTGTCGGTCGGCTCGACGCTGGGCATCAGCGCCTTCGCGGCCGGCACCTATCTGCAGGGCGGCGGAAACCCCGTCGTCGCCGTGTTCCTCGCGGTCCTGCTCGGCATCGGCTGCGGCCTGGTCAACGGACTGCTCGTCAGCCTCGGCCAGGTGCCCGCGCTCGTCGTCACCCTCGGCACGCTCTACATCATTCGCGGCATCGACTCCATCTGGGTCGGCTCCCGGCAGATCACCGCGGCCGACCTGCCCGGCAGCTTCGTCGACTTCGGCTCCGGCGGCATCTCGGCGGTGCCGTACCTCGCGCTGATCGCGCTGGCGGTGCTGGTGGTCACCGCGTACTACCTCAAGCACTTCGGCAGCGGACGCGAGCTGTACGCGCTGGGCTCCAACCCGGGGGCCGCACGGCTCGCCGGCATCCCCGTCCGCAAGCGGATCCTGACCGCGTACATCGTCTGCGGAGGCCTCGCGGGGCTCGCGGGCGCCCTGTACCTCGCCCGGTTCGGCAACGTCGACTCCGGCACCAGCACCGGCTATGAACTGACCGTCGTCAGCGCGGTCGTGGTCGGCGGTGTCGTCTTCACCGGCGGCTCCGGCAGTGTCTACGGCGCCGCGCTCGGCGCGCTGCTGCTCACCTCCATCAACAGCGTGCTGCCCGCCCTCGGCGTCAGCTCCGTCTGGGTGCTCGCCATCAACGGCATCCTGCTCATCCTCGCCATCGCGGTCGACCGGGTCGTCGCGCTGCGCGTGGCCTCCGCCCTGAAGAAGAGGAACGCCCGCCATGGCTGACTCGCCCCTCGCGCGCGCCGTCCGCTGGGACACGGTCGTCGGCGCCCTCCTCATCGTCCTGCTGCTGTTCTCCTTCGGGTTCGTGGACGGGTTCGGCAACGCCCTCAACCTGTCGTTCCTGATCGGCAACACCCTGCCGATCGCGCTGATCGCCCTGCCGATGACGTTGCTCGTGGTGGCCGGGGAGATCGACCTCTCGGTCGCGTCCACGGCCGGGCTGTCCGGCTCGGTGATGGGCGCCCTGTGGAACCAGGGCATGTCGATCGAGACGATCATCCCGCTGTGCCTGCTGCTCGGCGTGGTGTGCGGGCTGGTCAACGGCCTGCTGGTGACTCGGCTGGGGCTGCCGTCCCTCGCCGTCACCATCGGTACGCTCGCCGCCTACCGGGGCATCGCGCAGATCGTGCTCGGCTCGGACGCGGTGACCGACTTCCCCACCCAGTACCTGGACTTCGCGGCCGGACGCATCGGGAACACCTTCATCCCGCAGGCCTTCCTGCCGTTCCTGGTGCTGCTGGCCATCGCCGTGGTCGTCCTGCACGCCACCCCGTTCGGACGCTCGGCGTTCGCGATCGGCGCCAACGAGGAGGCCGCGCGGTTCGCCGGCATCCGCGTCAAGCGGCAGAAGCTGATCCTGTTCGTTGCCACCGGCTTCATGGCCTCCCTGACCGGCGTCTTCTGGGCCCTGCACTACGCCAGCGCCCGCTACGACAACGCCACCGGACTCGAACTCTCCGTCGTCGCGGCCGTCCTCCTCGGCGGCATCGACTTCGACGGCGGCAAGGGCACGCTCGGCGGCGCGATCGCGGGAGTCTTCCTGCTCGGCGCGCTGCAGAACGTGATGAGCCTCCTGAATGTCTCCGCGCAGTCGCAGATCGTCGTCACCGGCGTACTGCTCGTCGTCTCCGTGCTCGGCCCCCGGGTGGCACGGCAGATCTCCGTAGCGAGGGCGGGCCGCAGAGCCGCCTCGACTCCGACCTTGTAGCTCCCACCCGGGCCGCCCTGTAACCCCTCCGCTCACCCTCGTAAAGGAACAACGCCATGCGCAAGTCCTCGATCCGCCGCACAGCTGCGGCGCTCGCCGCCGTCACCTCGCTCGCCCTGGCCGCCACCGCCTGCGGCGGCACCACCAAGAACGACGTCAAGGACTCGGGCGGCTCGAACGCCGCCGCCGGCAAGGCCGACCCCAACGCGGCCACCAAGAAGGGCCTGACCGTCGGCTTCCTGCCCAAGCAGGTCAACAACCCGTACTTCACCTCCGCCGACAAGGGCGGCGAGAAGGCCCTGACGGAGCTGGGCTCCAAGTACAAGGAGGTCGGCCCCAGCAGCGCCACCGACACCTCCGGACAGGTCAGTTACGTCAACACCCTCACCCAGCAGCAGGTCAACGCCATGGCGGTGTCGGCGCAGGACCCGGGCGCCCTGTGCACCGCGCTCAAGCAGGCCATGACGAACAAGATCAAGGTCGTCACCTACGACTCCGACACCAAGGCCGACTGCCGCAACGCCTTCGTCTCGCAGGCCAGCGCCGAGGACCTGGGCCGCACCGAGGTGCAGTTGCTCGCCGAGCAGATCGGCTACAAGGGCGAGATCGCGATCCTGTCCGCGGCGCAGACCGCGACGAACCAGAACACCTGGATCGACTTCATGAAGGACGAGCTGAAGGACCCCAAGTACAAGAACATCAAGCTGGTGAAGGTCGCGTACGGCAACGACGACGCCCAGCAGTCCTTCCAGCAGACCCAGGGCCTCCTCCAGGAGCACCCGAAGCTGGCCGGGATCATCTCCCCGACCACCGTCGGCATCAAGGCCGCGGCCGGGTACCTGTCCAGCTCCAAGTACAAGGGCAAGGTCAAGCTGACCGGCCTCGGCACCCCCAACGACATGCGCAAGTACGTCAAGAACGGCACCGTCGAGGCCTTCGAGCTGTGGGACCCGGCGAAGCTCGGCGAGCTGGCCGCGCGGACCGCCGTGGCGCTCTCCTCCGGGCAGATCACCGGCAAGGAGGGCGAGACCTTCAAGGCCGGTGACATGGGCTCCTTCACCATCGGCAAGGACGGCGTGATCAACCTGGGCAAGCCGACCGTGTTCAACGCGAAGAACATCGACCAGTTCAACTTCTAGTAGTTCAGCTTCTAGTAGTTCGACTTCTCGTAGTTCAACTTCTCGTACAGGAGCGGTACTTCATGCAGCGCGTCTGTTTCCTCCTCAAGGTCCGTGAGGACCGGATCGCCGAGTACCGCGAACGCCACGCCGCCGTGTGGCCGGAGATGCTCGAAGCGCTCTCGGCCACCGGCTGGCACAACTACTCGCTCTTCCTTCGCGACGACGGTCTGCTCGTCGGCTACCTGGAGACCGAGGACTTCGAGGCTGCCCTGGCCGGTATGGAAGCGGCCGAGGTCAACGCCCGCTGGCAGGCCGAGATGGCGCCGTTCTTCGAGTCCCTCGACGGAGCCCGTCCCGACGAGGCCATGAAACCGCTCACCGAAGTGTTCCACCTCGCCTGACACCGCCCGACAAGGGAGTCCCCCGAGATGAGACGACGCACGCTGCTGGCCGCCACCCTCCTGGGGGCCGTGGGCACCCCCGCCCTCGCCGCCGGCACCGCACGGGCGGCCGACCCCGGCCCCTCGGTCACCCAGACCGGCAGCACCACGCTCGACAGTCAGGCCATCTTCTTCGTCTCCTACGACGGCCTGGTCAACAACAACTCGTTCCAGAAGAACGGTCTGCTGACCTACAAGGGCTACCAGTACGCCGTCTGGTACACCGCCGACCGCAACGCCGTCGTCGGCCGCCGCGTGCTGGGCGGCAGCACCTGGTCGACGGCCCAGGTCGGCCACACGCTCAAGACCAGCGACTCCCACAACGTCATCTCCATGGGCGTCTCCAAGACCGACGGCCGACTGCACCTCAACATGGACTCCCACAGCGACGGTTTCACCTACGTCAAGTCGGTGGCCGGTCTCCTGGACAACCCCTCCGGCCTGAGCTGGACCGCGAGCCGCTTCGGCGCCCCGCAGTCCACCCTGGACGGGCTCGCGCTCACCTCGCAGTTCACCTACCCCCAGTTCATCTCGACGCCCGAGGGCAAGCTCCAGCTCAGCTATCGCGTCGGGATCTCCGGGAACGGGCGCAACGCCCTCGCCGAGTACGACGGCACGTCGTGGACCAGCGTCGGCGAGTGGAGCAGCTCCACCGGCACCTACACCAGCGCGCACGGCGCCAGCACGGCCCGCAACATGTATCTGCACGGCATCGACTACGACAAGAACGGCCGTCTGCACTCCTTCTTCACCTGGCGCGAGCAGAACGGCGCCGTGATGTGCAACAGCGGCGGCATCACCAACCACGACACCGGTTACGTCTACTCCGACGACCGCGCCCGCACCTGGCGCAACAACGCCGGTACCGTCGTCGGCACCACCGGCGGCTCGGACAAGGTCGCGGTCACCGACAGTGGGCTCGTCGTCGACCCGCTCAACCCCGACCACTCCCTGATGAACCAGGAGAGCCAGGCCACCGACTCCACCGGCCTGCCGCACGCGATCATCAGCTATGTGCCCGGCCGCTTCGGCCAGTGCACCACCAACTACGTCACCGACCGGACGACCAACGGCCGCGCCTTCCACGTCCGCAAGAACGCCTCGGGCACCTGGACCAAGACCGAGATCCCGATCGCCCTGAACTCCAGCCAGCGCACCAAGCTGGTCCTCGACAAGTACGACAACGCCTACGCGATCCTGCCCTTCGGCCGCATCGCCGGCGCCTCGAAGTCCTCGGGGTACACCGACTGGAAGCTCCTGTACGACGGCAGCGGCCTGAATGCCTTCGGCGAGGTCGTGATCGACGAGATGCGCGTCTCGCAGGATGGAATCCTGTCGTTCATGTACCAGGAGAAGTCCAGCGGCACGACCCCCTCGCCGCTGCATGTCATCGATTTCCGGCTGCCCTCGTGAGCATCGTTACCGGCGGGCACGCGGGTAATGTGAGGGCCTGCCCGCCGCTTCTCGTTTCCCTGGAGGTTCCCGCCTGATGGCCCAGTCGGTGGGTATCAAGGACGTCGCCCGTGCCGCCGGAGTCTCCGTCGGCACGGTCTCGAACGTGATCAACCGCCCCGACACGGTCGCCTCCGAGACCCGGGCGCGCGTGCAGTCCGCCATCGACCGGCTCGGCTACGTCCGCAGCGAATCCGCGCGTCAGCTGCGGGCGGGGCGCAGCCGGATCATGGGGCTGCTCGTCCTCGACATGGGCAACCCGTTCTTCGTGGACGTGGCGCGCGGCGCCGAGCGCGCCGCGCGGGACGCCGGCCTCGGCGTGATGGTCTGCAACAGCGCGCAGAGCTCGAGCGAGGAGGCCGACTATCTGTCGCTCTTCGCCGAGCAGCGGGTGCGCGGGGTGCTGCTGACGCCCACCGACGCGAGCGGGCGAAACATCGAGGCCTTCCGCCGCAACGGCATCCCGTTCGTGCTGGTCGACCGGGTCGCCGAGGGCACCACCGAGTGCTCGGTGTCGGTCGACGACGTGGCGGGCGGCGCGCTGGCCGTACGGCATCTCGTGGACGCCGGTCACCGTTCCATCGCGTACGTCAGCGGGCCGCCCGGGCTGAACCAGGTGCGCGACCGCCGGACCGGCGCCCTGAACGCGCTGGCCGAGGCGGGGCTCGGCCCGGACTGCCTGCGCGAGCTGCCCACCGAGCGCCTCGACGTGGCCGCGGGACGCGACGCCGGCGCCCGGCTGCTTGGCCTCGCCGAGCGGCCCACCGCCGTCTTCTGTGCCAACGACCTGCTCGCGCTCGGCGTCCTGCAGGCCATGTATGCGGCCGGGGTCGGCGTCCCCGACGACCTCGCCATCGTCGGATACGACGACATCGAGTTCGCGGCCGCCGCGGCCGTCCCGCTCACTTCCGTACGCCAGCCCGCGGTGACCATGGGCGCCCTCGCCGCCGAGCTGCTCCTGGAGGAGATCGAGACGGAGACCGCGCCCACGCCGCACGAGCACCGGCGGCTCGTGCTCCAGCCGGAGTTGGTGGTGCGCCGCTCCAGTCTGTCGCCGCGCTGAGCGGCAGTTCAGTTCCTGTCGACCGCAGGGCTGAGCCGCTGTTCAGTAGGATTTCTTGATCCCCGGGCCCCGCAGCCTGCGGAACATGTGCTCAACTGGGACGCAGCCTGGAATCCGTTCGTCTCGGGAGCCCTGTTGACCGTCAGTTACCGCCAGCCCGGTGTCGTCCTCACCGACCACCGTTTCACCGTGCCCCTCGACCACGACGACCCGGCGGGGGAGAGCATCGAGCTGTTCGCCCGCGAGGTCGTCGCGAGCGACAAGGCGCACCAGGACCTCCCCTGGCTGGTCTACCTCCAAGGCGGCCCCGGCTTCGGCGCCAACCGCTTCGTCGGCAAGCAGGCCTGGCTCGGGCGCGCCCTGAAGGACTTCCGGGTGCTGCTCCTCGACCAGCGCGGCACCGGCCACTCCTCCCCGGCCAACCGGCAGACCCTGCCGCTGCGCGGCGGCCCACGCGCCCAGGCCGACTACCTCGCGCACTTCCGCGCCGACTCCATCGTCCGCGACTGCGAGGCCATCCGCCCCCGGCTCACCGGCGGCGCCCCCTGGACCGTACTCGGCCAGAGCTTCGGCGGCTTCTGTACCGTGCAGTACCTGTCCACCGCCCCCGAGGGGCTGCGCGCCGCCGTCATCACGGGTGGCCTGCCCTCCCTCGACGCGCACGCGGACGACGTCTACCGGGCCGCGTACCCCCGCATCGAGCGCAAGGTCGCCGCGCACTACGCGCGCTACCCGCAGGACGTCGAACGGGCGCGCCAGATCGCGGAGTACGTCCTCCAGCACGAGCCGGTCCTGAACGGCGGCTACCGGCTGACCGTCGAGGCCTTCCAGTCCCTCGGCATCGTCCTCGGCGGCAGCGAGGGGAGCCACCGTCTGCACTACCTCCTGGAGGAGGCCTTCGTCCGCACCCCGCAGGGCCCGGCCCTCTCCGACGCCTTCCAGGAGGACGTCCAGAGCCTCCTCTCGTACGCGGGCCACCCCCTGTACGCGCTCGTCCACGAGGCCTGCTACGCCCAGGACGACCGGCCCACCGCCTGGTCCGCCGAGCGGGTGCGCGCCGAGTTCCCGCAGTTCGACGCTGCCAAGACGCTCACGGAGGAGGGGCCGCTGCTGTTCACCGGCGAGTCCGTGCACCCCTGGACGTTCGAGACCGACCCGGCCCTTCGCCCCCTGCGCGAGACCGCCGAGGAACTGGCCGCCCGCACCGACTGGCCGCCGCTGTACGACCCCGCCCGCCTCGCCGCCAACGAGGTGCCCGTCGCCGCGGCGGTCTACCACGACGACATGTACGTCGACGCCGAGCACTCCCTGCGCACCGCGCGCGCCATCCGGGGTCTGCGCACCTGGGTGACGGACGAGTTCGAGCACGACGGCGTACGGGCCGGCGGGCCGCGCGTCCTGGACCGGTTGCTGGCGCTGACGCGCGACGAGGTCTGAGTTCTCCGAGGCCCCCTAGAATCCTGACGGACCGTCAGAATCCTTGGGGGTACGGATGATCGACACCACGCGTACGGACATCCCGGAGGGTGAGGAGCGGCTGCGCCTCGACGTCGAGGACGGCATCGGCGTCCTCACCCTCTGCCGCCCGGCCAAGCTCAATGCCTGGAGCTGGGAGTCCACGCGCCAACTCGGCCTGTTCGCCGACCGGATCCGCTTCGACGAGTCGATCCGGGTGGTCCTGCTGCGGGCCGAGGGGCGGGCCTTCTGCGCGGGGATCGACGTCACGGCGCCGGGCGGCACGATCACGGGCCGGTCCGGCGCGGAGCGCGCCCGCAACTACTACGAGGGCATCCGCTGGGCCCATGAACGGTTCGCCGCCTTCGCGCGGCTGCCCCAGCCGGTCATCGCCGCGATACGGGGCTACTGCCTCGGCTTCGGGTTCGAGCTCGCGCTGATGGCGGACGTCCGGATCGCGGCCGACGACGCGGTGTTCGCGCTGCCGGAGGCGCAGCTCGGAGTCGCGGTCGACACGGGCGGTGATCTTCGCATCGCGCGCGAGGCGGGCGCGGGATGGGCGAAACTGCTCGCGCTGACGGGCCGCCGCCTGGACGCGGCCTCGGCCGAGCGCCTCCACCTCGTCCAACTCGTCACCGCACCCGACGAGTTGGACAAGACAGCCCGTGCCGTCGCCGCCGAGATCGCGGCGAACGCGCCCCTCGCCGTACAGGGCATCAAGCACGACATCGACACGTACGCCGACGCCGGGCTCGCCGCCGCCCTCGACCGCACGGCCATGTCGGCCGCGCTCACCCTGACCTCGGACGACGCGCGCGAGGGATACGGGGCGAAGGGCGCCCGCCGCGTGCCCCGCTTCGAGGGGAAGTGACCGGCATGTTTTGATCGGTCACTGTTCTGCACCACGGAGGATGGGGGACCGATGCACGACAGCGAACTCCTCGCGGACCGGTTCGAAGAGCACCGCGGCCACCTGAGAGCGGTGGCATACCGGATGCTCGGCTCGCTTAGCGAGGCGGACGACGCCGTCCAGGAGGCCTGGCTGAAGCTCAGCCGCACCGACGCCGACGAGGTCAGAAACCTCGGCGGCTGGCTGACCACCGTGGTCGGCCGGGTGTGCCTGGACATGCTGCGCTCCCGCGCGTCGCGCCGCGAGGAGCCCATGGACACCTTCGTCCCCGACCCGGTCGTCAGTCCCCTGGAGCGGATCGACCCCGAGCAGGAAGTGCTGCTGGCCGACTCCGTCGGGCTTGCCCTCCTCGTGGTCCTGGAGACGCTGGAGCCCGCCGAGCGGCTCGCGTTCGTGCTGCACGACATGTTCGCGGTGCCCTTCGACGACATCGCGCCGATCGTGGGCCGCTCCTCGGCCGCGACCCGCCAGCTCGCCAGCCGGGCCCGCCGCCGGGTGCAGGGAGCCGCTCCGGAGCCCGAGCGCGACGTCACCCGGCAGAAGAAGGTCCTCGACGCCTTCCTCGCGGCCTCGCGCGCCGGAGACTTCGAGGCCCTCCTCTCCGTCCTCGACCCCGACGTCGTCCTGCGCGCCGACTCGGGCCCGCTGGTCGGCGGCGCCGCCGCGTCCAAGCTGGTCCGTGGTGCGACGGCGGTGGCCCAACAGGCGCTCACGTTCGCGCGGTTCGCGGCGTCCTCGCGGCTCGTGCGGATCAACGGCGAGGTGGGCGTGGTCGCGACGATCGACGGGCAGCCGCTGTCGGTCATGGCCGTCACCGTCGCCGACGGGAAGATCGTCGCCCTGCACATCCTGGCCGACCCCGAGCGGCTCGCACGGCTCGACCTCGGGGAGTCGGGCCACTGACGGTCAGCCGGTGAAGGGCCCCCGCCCCAGCTGGTCGCGCACCGGCACCACCGGCGGGCTGACGAGCCCCCTGCGCTGCCAGTTCGCACCGTCCACCACCAGTGTGTGGCCGGTGATGAAACGGGCGTAGGGGGACGCCAGGAAGGTGGCGGCCCAGCCGAGTTCACGCGGCGCGCCGACCCGGAGGGCGGGCTGGCGCGCGTCGTGCGCGTCGGCCCGGGCCAGCTGTCCGCGGATGTCCTCGGTCATGTCCTCGTGCGGCATCAGCCCCGGCACCAGGCCGTTGACCTGGATCCCGTACGGCCCCCACTCCACCGCCAGCGTCCGGACAAGGCACTGCACCCCGGCCTTGGCCGCCGCGCTGTGCGCGAAACCGGGGCCGCCCGTCCAGGCGTACGACGCACCGACGTCGATGACCGAACCGGGCGTGCCCGCGGCGAGGTGACGGCGGCCGAACTCGCGGGTCATCAGAAACGTCCCGGTGAGCGTGATGTCCACGACCGCCCGCCAGGCGTTCGGGGACATGTCCTCGGCGGGGACCGGGAAGTTCGCGGCCGCGCTGTTGACCAGGACGTCAGGCAGTGGGCATGCGGCGAACACCTCGGCGATGCGCTCCGCGTCCCGTACGTCGCACACGGCGGTGGTCACTCGCGTGCCCAGTGCCGCCAACTCCTTGTGTGCGGACCGCAGATGCTCCTCCCCGCGACTGACGATCACCAGATCGGCGCCCAGGCGGGCGAACTCCGCCGCGATCGCCTTTCCGAGGCCCGTGCCGCCGCCGGTGACCATCACCAGCGAGCCGTCGTACGTGCCGGGCGGCAGCGCGCTCGCTCCCGGCGGGGGAGGGGCGGGGAGACCGGGCAGACCGGGGAGGGGCGCGTCATCCATGCCGCCTCGATACCCCGGGCGCCTCCAAACCTCCAGGGGCAGCGGGGTGCGGTGAGGAGTTTTTCGCCCCCTCCGCTCCTGCCCGTCCCTTACCTGGGGCTCCGCCCCAGACTCCGCTCCTCCAACGCGGGAGGGGCTGAAATGTCGGACGGTCCTCAGGCCTTCGGCTGGGTGAAGCGGATGCTGTTGCCGAAGGGGTCGCGGAGGCCGCAGTCGATTCCGTACGGGCGATCGGTGGGTTCCTCGGTGAATTCGACGCCCCGGCCCAGCAGCGTCTCGTATGTCTTGCGGCAGTCGTCCGTGCTGAAGATGAGGTGGCCACCCGTCGCGCCCTTGGTCAACAGCTCGCGGACCTGCTGCGCCGTCTCCTCGGACATCGCCGGAGGGCCCGGCTTCTCCAGCAGGATCTGGCGCTCCGGGTGACCGGGGACGCTGACGGTGAGCCAGCGCATGAAGCCCAGGTCGACGTCGGCGTTGACCTCCAGGCCGAGCTTGCCGACGTAGAAGTCGAGGGCCTCGTCCTGGTCGAGGACGTAGATCTGTGAATGCGTGATGGCGTTGAACATGTGCATCACGCTACCGAGCACTCCGCACGAAAACTTATCCAAAACTGCTCCATCGGCGGACGGTACCCGCAGGGCGGACCGTCAGGCACTCGGCCGCGTCCACGCCATCGTGAAGCACGTCGGTACGGCCGTGGCCGCCGCTTCCTTGCGGTACGTCCTCGGTGACCGGCCGACGATGTCGCGGAACGTGCGGCTGAAAGTTCCCGGGCTGCCGAAGCCGACTTGGAAGCAGATGTCCGTGACACTGCGGTCGGTCTCCCGCAGCAGGAACATCGCACGCTCGACCCGGCGGCGCTGCAGGTAACGGTGCGGCGTCTCGCCGAACGTGGCCCGGAAGGTGCGCGTGAAGTGCGCCTCCGACACATGGGCGATCCGGGCCAGGGCCGGGACGTCCAGCGGCTGCGCGTAGGCGCGGTCCATGGCGTCCCGTGCCCGCAGCATGCGGCGGTTGCTCTCTTCTGCGGCGCGGCTCACGGCGCCATCAGACCATGGTTCTCCGCCGACCGTGACTGATCCGGTGACCGATCCGCTGCGCGTCCGGCGAGGCACCCACGACCCAGGGGGCTCGGCCCTCCGTCAGCCCCTGGACCAGGGGGTCCGTCCCGGTCTCAGTAGGCTGGGCGTCATGCGAGAAGACAGCGGAACAGCCCAGGACAGACGCCTCGAGCTGCGCGGCGACTGCGGTTCGTGCTTCGGGCTGTGCTGTGTCGCGCTGCCCTTCGCGCGTTCCGCGGACTTCGCCCTCGACAAGGACGCGGGGAAGCCCTGCCCGAACCTGGAGACCGACTTCCGGTGCGGCATCCACACGCGGCTGCGGCAGAAGGGCTTCACGGGCTGCACGGTGTACGACTGCTTCGGCGCCGGGCAGAAGGTCTCCCAGGTCACCTTCGGCGGTGAGGACTGGCGCTCGGGGTCGCGGGAGCGCGCCCGGCAGATGTTCGACGTGTTCCCGGTCGTCCGCCAGCTCCACGAACTGCTCTGGTACCTCAACGAGGCCTTGACGCTTCCCGCCGCCCGTTCGGTGCACGCCGACGTCCGGCGCGCGCTCGACACGACGGACCGGCTCACCCGCCAAACCCCGGAAGAACTCGCGAAGTTGGACGTGGCCGCGCACCGCCAGGACGTCAATGTGCTGTTGCTGCGGACCAGTGAACTCGTGCGCGCGGGAGCCGCCGGCCGCGGAAAGAAGGGCCGCCCCAAGGACCGCCGCGGCGCCGACTTGATGGGCGCCCGTCTCAAGGGAGCCGACCTGCGCGGCGCCAATCTGCGCGGCGCCTACCTCATCGCCGCCGACCTGACCGGCGCCGACCTGCGCGACGCGGACCTGATCGGTGCCGATCTGCGCGACACCGACCTGACGGACGCCGATCTGACCGGCGCGTTCTTCCTGACCCAGCCGCAGCTGAACGCGGCCCGCGGCAGCGCCGGCACCAGGCTGCCGGAGTCAGTCAGCCGCCCGGGCCACTGGGCGGGCCGGCACTGAATCCGGTGTGGGCGCACGGCGTTCGAGGTGCAGCCGCAGCCCCTCCGGCATCAGCGTGAGCCGCTCGGCCACCCGCAGTCGGTAGTCCGGGTCGGCCCGCAGCTCGTAGCGGCGCAGCAGCAGCCCGAGGACCAGCGTCGCCTCGTGCAACGCGAACTGGCGGCCGATACAGGCCCGCGCCCCGGTGCCGAACGGCTTGAAGGTGTGCGCGGGCCGGGCCCGTACCGCCTTCGCGTCGAAGCGGTCCGGGTCGAACTTCTCGGCGTCGGGGCCCCACACCTCGGGATCGCGGTGCAGCATCGCGGTCAGGACCAGCGCCCACGCGCCCTGCCGCATCGGGTGGACACCGCCCAGCACCGTGTCCTGCCGGGCCTCGCGGGCGAAGGCCGGCGCCGTCGGCCACAGCCGCAGCGACTCGTCGAGGACCCGGCGGACGTAGCGCAGCTTGGCGACCTGGTCGTAGCCGGGCCGGTCCGTGTCGCCCCAGACGCGGTCCACCTCCGCCCGGGCGCGGGCGGCGACGTCCGGGTGCTGGGACAGGTAGTGCAGCGCGAAGGAGAGCGCGCCGGACGTGGTCTCGTGGCCCGCGATCAGGAAGGTGATGACCTGCCGGCGGATGTTCTCCGGCGCCAGCCGTTCCCCGGTCTCCGGGTGCGCTGTCTCCAGCATCCGGTCGAGCAGGTCCCCTTCCCCGCTCGCGGATCGGCGGGCCTCCACCACCGCGTCGACCGTGCGATTGAGGTAGGCCATGTCCGCCTCGTTGCGACGGGCGACGCCGCGCATGAGCAGCGGAGCCAGCGGGGCGGGGACGACGTTGAGGCGCTGCGCGTACGTCAGGGTGCCCACCATCGCGTTCACGAAGGGATGCGGCCGGGCGCGCTCGAAGGAACCGAAGTCATGGCCGAAGCCGGTCCGGGCGATCGTCTCCAGCGTCAGCTTCGTCATGTCGCCGGGCACGTCCACGGGGCGTCCCGCCGCCTGCTCCCGGTCCCAGTGGTCCGTCAGCCGCTCGGTCACGGCCAGCATCATCGGGTGGTAGCCCTCCATCGCCTCGCGGCTGAAGCCGGGCGCCAGGACGTCGTGCGCCAGCTGCCAGTTGGGCTCGTGGTTGTAGGCCGTGAACAGGCCGTCTCCGGCCACCGGCCGGAGATTGGCGACACCCAGGCCCACATGCTTGGCGAACCGCGACTCGTCCGCCAGCTCGGCCGCGAGCTCCGCACCCCAGACGAAGACGATCTCCTTGCCGAAGGCCTTGCGCCGGAAGATCGGCCCGAGCCGGCGGCCGAAGCGCATCGAGTCCTGTACGGGCGAACGGACGTTGGCGCCGAGCACATCGCCGATCAGCGGGACGCGGCGCGGCGGATGCGGAATGCGGTGCAGCTCCGGCCAGCCCAGCTCCGCGCTGCGGAACCCCTTGGGCAGTGCGGCCCCCGTCGTCTCCGCCATGACGCCATCTCCTTCGTGCCTGGGGCAGATCGAATCTGTTGTACGCGGGTTCAATAACGGATTTCAGTCTCGTCCCGTTGTTGAACCGACGTCAAGTAAAGTGCGGGCATGGCCGGGAAACAGGGGGAGCGCCCGCGTCGGCGGCTCAGCACCGAGGAGCGCCGGGAGCAGCTGCTGTCGGTCGGGGCCTGTCTGTTCTCGGAGAGCCCGTACGACGACGTGTGGATCGAGCAGGTCGCCGAGATCGCCGGAGTCTCGCGCGGCCTCCTATACCACTACTTCCCGACGAAACGGGACTTCTTCGCGGCCGTCGTCGAGCGCGAGAGCAAGCGGATGCTGCGGATGACCGCGGCCGTGCCCGGAATTCCGGTGCGGGAGCAACTCGGCGCCGGCCTCGACACCTTCCTCGGGTACGTGGAGGAGCACGCGCACGGCTTCCGCGCCTTCCACCGTGCCGACGCGGCGGGCGACCAGGCCGTACGCAAGGTCTATCAGCAGGCGCTGGCCGCGCAGGAGCGGCAGATCATCGAGGCGCTCGCCGCGGACCCGGAGCTCGGCTGGGCGCCGGAGGACCGTCCCGAACTCCGGATCGCCGTGCGCGGATGGCTGGCGTTCACCACGGCCGTGTGCCTGGAATGGCTCAGAGGGGCAGAGCTGACCCGCGAGCAGGTGCGCGATCTGTGCGCGCGGGCGCTGCTCGGTGCGATCACTCCCTGAGTCGGCCCCCTCCGGCCGGGCCGCTTCCCGAACCGCGTGCTCACAGGATGGCGAGGCGTGGTTGGCGTACACCCGGATCTTCGATAGGTTAGGCAAGCCTTACCTAAGGAGGAATCTGATGGGTGACCGTCACACCTGGACGGCCGCGCCCGCCGCGGCGGAACGCGCCCGCTCGGTACTCGCCGCGGCCTGGTCCTGCGCGGTGACCGCTGAGGGCGGCCGGGAGGAGTTCGTCGGCGCGCACACCGTCGCCGCGGACGGCCGGGTGCTCCTGCACGTACCGGAGGACAGTGCACTGCTCGCGGCCGCGATCTGCGCGCCGCGCGGCGAGCCGTCCGCCGTCCTCGAGTTCGCCGATGTCGCGCCCGTCCCGCTGCGCAACCGGATCCGCGCCCGGCTGTGGCTCGCCGGCTGGTTCGTCCCCGAGGACGGACACCTGGCGTTCCGGCCGACGCGCGCGGTGCTGCGCAGGCCGTCCGGGACGGTCGTGCTCGACCTCGACGAGTTCGCGGACGCCCAGCCCGACCCCCTCGCGACGGCCGAGGCCACCCTGTTGACCCACCTCGCCGACGCCCACCCGGACGCGGTCGAACGGCTCACCCGCCTCGTCGAACCGGACAGCCTGCACGGCGCGGTCCGCGTCCAGCCGCTCGCCGTCGACCGCCACGGACTCACCCTGCGCATCGAGCGGGCGCGCGGCAACGGCGACGTGCGCCTGCCCTTCCACGCACCCGCCGACGACGTCTCCGCGCTCACGGAGCGCATGCACGTCCTGCTCACACAGGCGAGCTCCACCGCCTGCCCCCGCGCGCTACAGCGGCAGCGCACAGACGGCGACGGGTGAGGCGAACGGCTCGCCCGCGAGCCGGAGTTCACCGCTCGTGTCGTCCACGTGGAAGACGCTGACCGTGCTCGACTTCTGGTTGGCGGCGAACAGCAGCCGCCCGTCCGGCGAGAACGCGATCTGGCGCGGGAAGTCGCCGCCCACCGGCACGGTGTCCAGGAGCCTGAGGCGGGCTCCGTCCGCCTCGATGGCGTAGCGCGTCAGGCTGTTGTGGCCGCGGTTGGCGAGATAGGCGTACGACCCGTTCGACGTCACCAGGATCTGTGCCGGGTAACTCGTGCCCCCGCCCGTGCCCGTGGACTGCGGATCGCCCGGCGTGAGCCGACCGGTGGCCGGGTCGTAGCCGCAGACCACGACGGTGTTGTCGACCTCGTTGGCGAGATAGGCGTAGCGGCCACCGGGGTGGAAGGTGAGATGGCGCGGGCCCGCGCCCGGCCGCGTCTGCGCCTGGGAGACCTCGGTGAGCGTGCCCTTGGACTGGTCGAGGCGGTAGGTGTACACGGTGTCGGTCCCCAGGTCGACGGCGAGCACGTGGCCGCCGTCGGGGCTCGTGATGAACTGGTGGGCGTGCGGGCCCTGTTGGCCCGGACCGGGCGCCGGACTGGAGTGCGTGACCAGGTCGCTGCGCTCGCCGAGCGCGCCCGAGGCCTCGATGGGGTGCACGGCCACGCTGCCCGAGCCGTAGTTGGCGCTCAGCAGCCAGCGCCCGCTCGGATGTACGGACAGGTGGCAGGGGCCTCCGCCGCCGGTGCCGCGCGTGCCGAGCACCTTGTTCTTCGGGAGCCGTACGGCCGTCACCCCGCCCTCCTCCCGCTCATTGACGGCGTAGAGCGTCCGGCCGTCCGGATGCAGTGCGAGATGCGACGGGTCGCCGACGCCCGTGATGGTGCCGGCAGTGGTGATGCGGCCCGTCGCGGGGTCGTAGGTGGCGAGGCCGATCCCGGTGCCGCCGCCGTCGACCGACGTGTACGTGCCGAGGAACAGCGGGCGGGGTCCGGAGCGGTGGGTGGGGGACGGCGAGGATCCCGCGGTCGGTGCGGTCGGTGCGGTCGGTGATGCCGGTGTCGTCGTGGCCGCCGCGGGGTCCGCCCTGGGGGCGGCCGGTGCCGGGACCGTCGTCACCACGGCGGCACCCGCCAGCGCGCCGACGAAGCGGCGCCTGGTCCAGCCGCCGCCCGAGCCTCGCGCCGGTTCTGCACCACTGCTCATGCCTGCACCTCGGGTGTCGGTTGCCTCAGCTGTGAGAGCCACCTTGGCGTGCGACACCCGTGGAGTGCAAGAACGGCAACAGTCGTTGCACACACTGCAACGACCTGTTGTCGATGAACAGTCGCCCGTGGTCGACTACCAGTCGCCGTCCTCGACCGGCTTGCCCGGCGCGTCCCCCAGCGGCTTCACCTGGTGGGGCGAGGGCTGCTGCCAGGGCTCGTGGTCGTCGCCGATCCAGTCGCCGACCGGCTGCACCGAACCCAGCGTGTCCGTCGGGGCCAGGTCGGTGGCGTCCTGGTCGTAGTAGTCGAACCACGGGAGGCCGGCCCGAGTGTAGGCAGCGCGGTCCACCGGGGACGGCGGGGGCGCCTCGCCGGTGATGCGACGCCACTCCGGAGGTGTCACGAGATGGACGAACACGCGTCCGGCCGGCTCCTTGGCCCAGGCCTTCAGCGGCCGGTCGTCCCGGTAGACCTCCTGACGCATGGAGCCGCCGACGCCGAGGCCCATCGCGGGGGCACTCCTCGGGCGGCTCGCCGGAGCACCCGCGGGCGCCGGTGCGGCGCCCGGTGCGGCGGGCGCGGCCATGGGGAACGCCGCGCCGTACCCACCGGCCGGCAGGGGCATGTCCCTGATCGCCTCCGCCCTGCGGCGCTCGGCCTCGCGCCACGCGGCCAGCTCCGTGTCATTGAGCGGGAACGACTGCAGCTGTACGCCGCCCCACACCTCCTCGCCGGTGACCTGGCCCTCGACGGTGGCGCCCAGGCCCAGGGGCACCGCCACGAACTGCCGGACGGTCCCCTTCCCGGAGTTGATCCCGTCGAGCCATGGCTGGCGCGGCAGCACCACATAGTTCTGCGGGTCCCGGGTGAGCCGGGAACTCCACGGCTTGCCGGAGACCGCGCACACCTTGCCCACGCCGACCTGCAGGGCAGCCGGCTCCGACGTCCCGGCGAAACTCAGCCACATGGCCTCCCGCAGATACACCGGCAGCATCACACCGCCGCGCGCCCGCCATGCGGCGGGCACGGTGTCCGCGTAGTCCTCGACCCGGCGGATCGGGAACTCGCCGAGCCCCGGGGGCAGCGCGTGCGTGCCCTTCTCGGGCAGCCGCAGGGTCCGCATGAACCGCACCTGCACCCCGCCCGGCAGTCGCAGTGTGTTCCCGTCGATCCGCACGGTGCCCTCGGTCATCCGCCCGCCCCCTCGTCGTATCGCTTCTCCGACGCCACACGCTTCGTCGGCGTCGTACCGCTACGTCACGTAGAACGACGAGAAGCAGCGGGGCGGTTCCGCTTCCGGCGCAGTGGCGGCGGGAGGCGCAGGTGGCGCCGCAGGCGGGTGAGGTGCGGGCGGCGCTCGCGCTCCTCCTGGGTGCAGCGGTCCAGCTCCTCCAGGAGCCGGTGGGTGCGGTGCTCGGTGTCGAGCTCGTCGATGAGGCGGTTGACCTCGGTCAGGACGGCGCCGTGCAGTTGCCACAGGCCGGCGTCCCGCTGGACCTCTTCGAGGAAGAGCTGGGCCAGCTTGTCGCGGGTGGCGGCCGCCGTGGTGAGTTCCGCGCTGAGCCGGGCCTCCGCCGAGGCGGCGCTGCGGCTCACATCGGTGGTGACCAGGACGGCGAAGCTGACGATGGCGTCGGCGACCTCGGACAGCAGCTGCTCCAGGGCGGCCCCGGCCTGCGGCTCGAACAGCGGCTGCGGTTCGCGCTCCTTGGCGAGATCGGTGAGGCTGCGCGCGAGGACGCGCAGAACCACCGTGCAGATCTCCAGCGTGTCGAGCCCGGTGCGCAGCACGACCCGGTGCAGCAGTCCCTCACGGACGCGCGGGTTGAGCTTCAGGCTGTCCTCGGCCTGCCGCAGCGCCGCGTCCACCTCGATGATGTCGTGGTCGAGGCGGCGTGCCTCGTGCAGCCGCTCGGCCGCCAGCTGGAAGGGGGTGCGGCCGGCGGCCTCCTCGCCGATCCGCAGCATCAACTGCCGCATCCGGCGTGCCAGGTCCTCGATGGACTCCCCGGCCTCGCTCACCCAGACCGGAGGCGGGAACACGAGGTTGGCGCCGAGTCCCACGACCGCCCCGATCAGCGTTTCCACCACTCGGGCCCACGCCGTGTCGCCCACCCTGGTGACGCCGAGGACCAGCATCGCGCTGATCGCCACCTCGGGCACGAACTCGTCGACCCGTACGAAATGCCCGACCACCAGCGAGGCCAGGATGATCAAGGCCAGGCTCCACCAGGTCAGCCCCACGAGACTGCTGAAGCCGATGGCGATGACGACACCGGCCACCACGGAGTTCACACGCCGGACACCGGTGGTGATCGTGGCGTACAGGGTGACCTGCACGACCAGCAGCGCGGTCAGGGGCGCGGTGAGGGGCGCGGGCTCGGGGCTGAGATGCAGGGCGACGACGTACGCGATCGTCGCGGCAGCCGTCGACCTCAGGGTCTGCACGACCACGGGCTCCCGGCGTCGCTTCACGAGCTGGGCGACCGATGTCGCCCACTCCTCACGTACCTCTCGCATCCTTGGGCTTTTCCCGTTCCACAGGTGTACCGAACGTTGTCCTTGAGGACTGTATCTGTCCGCAAGCGAGCCTAGATTGTTGTCCATCAGCCGGGCACCAGGAGGGGACCAGGATGAGCAACGTCGAGGGCATCGAACTGTTGACGCGGGCGCACACCTACCTGCGCGAGGTGGTCGCGGCCGTTCCGGAGGGGGCGTGGGGTGCGGCTACGCCGTGCGGTGAGTGGACGGTACGCCAGGTCCTCAACCATGCGCGACTCGATCAGCAGGCGTATGGTGCCGCGATCACCGGCGCGGGGTGGCCCGACTCCGACCCCTTCCGGCCCGCCGACGCGCTGGACGCCGACGCCGGGGCGGCGCTCGACAAGGTGCTGCGGGACGTCGCGGACACCTACGCGCCCTTGCCCGCCGACGCGGAGGAGGTGGCGACCCCGCTGGGACCGCTGCCGATGCGACTGGCCGCCGCCGCGGGCGCCATGGACGCGGCCGTGCACGCCTGGGACATCGCCGTCGCGACGGGCCAGGACGCGCCGCTGGACGAGGAGTTGGCCGACGGCATCTGGGCCGCGGCGGAGCGGCTCGCCGATCATTTGCGGGACTCGTTCGGGGTGTTCGCCGCCGCGCGCGAGGTGCCCGAGGGCTCGAGCCGGGCCGAGACGCTGCTCGCGTTCCTCGGCCGCGACCCGCACTGGACGCCCGCCGCGTCCTGAAGCCGGCGCGCCGGGAGTCGAGGGGAAACCACAGCGCCTGCCGCGAGGCTTTCCCCAGCCCCGGTGGGAGGCCTGACCGGTGGTCCGGGCGAGCCACGCACGGGCGCCTTGGATCATGAAATGGCACCGGTCTGGATATGCCTTAGCCCTGTTTCCACCCGAAGCCGCGCCCGGCAACGGCGCGGCAGGTGGGAATCGCCCTCCCTTAGGCGGGCGAGGATGTGAACCCAAGAATGCGGCCGTCCTCGGATTCCAGCTCACCAACCTGCAGATCCACGGCTACGACCCCCGAGAGGACCTGGGCGAGCCGGCCGACCGGGTCGCGGCCGGCAGGTACCGCGTATCGGTCGAGACCGTGCTCCCGCTGGACCAGGCGCGCGCGGCCCACGAGGGCCCGGAGCGACGCGACAACCGGGGCAAGATGTGCTCGTCGTCGGGGAGAACTGACGCCGACGGCGCCAAGGCGGGCCCCTGGCTCACGCGGCATGCTCACCGCATGAGTTTGTCCAGGAAGGCGGACAGGTTGCCCACGGTGCGGGCGATCTGCTGCTCCATGGTGAGGCTCTCCTCGAAGCGGCTCCCGGACTCGGGGACCTTCTTGCCTCGTACGTAAAGGGAACAGGCGAGGTCGCCGCACATATAGACGCCGACCGAGTTGCCCTCGCGGCCGGCCGCGCCCGCCTTGCGGGCCGTCATCAGCGAGACCCCGTTGCCCGGGTGGGTCGTCAGGCACAGCGAGCACATGCTGCGGTGCAGGAAGCCGCGTTGGGAGGAGGGGAAGCGCAGGGTGATGCCGACGAGACCCTCGTCCCGCTCGGTGACGAGATAGCTGCGGTCGGGCGCTCCGGGATCTCGCCAGCCCAGGAAGTCCAGGTCGTCCCAGGGGCGTTCGTCGAGGTCGCGAGGTATCGCCAGGCGCTTGGCCTCACCCTTGGAGCAGTTGATAAATGAGTTGCGGATGTCCTGCTCGGTGAGTGATCTCATGGGGGGAGTTCTCCTGGGGCATCGATGCGTGAAACCTAGGGGTACTAGGTTTTGCCCTAAGCTACATAGCCTCATGGGGGAGATCCAGTGGATTTCGGGAACGGCCGCACACCACAGGAGCGGGCACTGCGTCACGTCGCGGCCCGCTCGTGCGGCCCGGCGGTCGATCCCGCAATGCGCGTGACCCTGAACTTCCACCCCGACCGGCTCGTACGTGGGCTCCCGATCCTGCAGGCGCTGGCCCAGGACGGCACGTACCGCTCGCAGTTCGTCACGGGCGCGAGCAACGGCGGGCTGACCGCACACCCCGGCGGTGATCGCTGGCGCTGGGAGAGCCGGATCTTCGGCGCAGCGTACGACGCCGCGCCCGCGCACGAGCGCCCCGTGTACGGCGGGCTGAACTTCCGCGGCCAACTCGTCGGCGCATCACCCCGGTTCGGCTCCTCGCACTTCCGCATGACGGGCGCGGCACTGCGGCGCGCCACCTTCTGCTACCCCGACAGCGCCGCCGAGCCGTCCGCGTTCGGAGTGGCGGCCGGCATGTCCCTCATCGCGCTGGCCGAGGCGGACGACCGCGACGCCCTCGACGACTACATCGAGGCGCATGTGCACGGCCGGGTCGTCCTGGCCCGGGACATGGAGGCCCTGGTCCTCGACGCCTCATACCGTGGCACACCCGTCGAGGCCGCGGCCCTGCGGCTGCCGTGCCCGGTGGAGTGGCATCCCGGATACCGGCTCTCCGTCGAGGAGTTGCGCCGCCACCCCGACTTTCGCGGTCCGGAGTTCGTCGAGCTCGGCGCGCGGATCGCCGAGGGCGGATACCTCGACCCACGGATCATCGGGGACGCGGCACGTACGGGACGGTACGCACCGCAGGACCTGAAGATGGTGTGGCACTGCCTCGCCCGCTTCGGCGCCCCTCAGGGCGCGGGCACGGCAGTGGGTGGCCATACGCTCGGCCTCAGCACCCCCACCGGCTAGGCATTGGCAGCGCCCCAGCGCTCGGACAGCCGCCGCAGGTGACAGGTGACGCCGTCCACGGTCGGCCCGTCTCCCGGGCGGCCTGCGCCGTTGTCGCGCCCCGGCGAGCAGCGCCAGGATGCGGGCGGGCCTCGGCGGCGCCGACGGTCGGGGCGGACGGCTCGATGCTGCCGGGGCATTCGCCGCCCGCGCGGGAGTATGGCCAGCAGGGCGGTGGACGCCTCGACGCTGTCGCTGACGGGGTCCGCGGTCAGCTCACCGTGGCGCCGCACCCCCGTCGGCCGCGTCCCAGCGCGCCGAGATCGGGCACCGGGAGCGGTGGTGCAGCCGCAGCGCCTGGGCGATCCGCTCCACCTGCATCGCCTCCTGCGGCCGGAACAGGTCGAGCACGTTCCGGCCCCGCAGCCGGCCCGGCGCTTCGCCCCACTCCGCCGCCATCGCGGGACGCGGGTGGACGCCGCGGCGGGCCGCGACGGCGCGCGGCGGGTCTCCTCTCCCCGAGGTGCCCGCGAGAGTAAGGAGAGGCGCCTGGGGAGCGCGATGTTCGCGGGTCAACATCCTTCCGGGGAACGGCATTTGTCCCCATTACGAGTCGGCCACGAACCCTGCGCACACTCTGGTCGGACTCTCGATACCTCCCCACAATGACGGGCCACCCGAAGCGTTCTTGGGGGCACCATGCACGCCAGAGCCGCACTACTCACCGCCGCCCTCGTCGCCGCCGCGCTCACCGCCTGCTCCGACAACAGCCAGGGCCACGCCGAACGCGCCCCGCACGCGACGGCCGGCAAGGAGACCCGGACCCAGCAGACGCCCGACTGCGGGCCCGACTCCACGCTGTCGCAGTCCGACTGGATCGACCAGTGCGGCGACGCCGCCACGCCCACCGACAACCAGCCCGACACCGAGCTCGCCGTCGGCGACGCGTTCACCTACGACGACGGGGTGAAGATCACCGTCACGAGCATCCGGAAGCTCATCCGCTTCGGCGAGTGGGACTCGCGGCCGGACGCCGACCAGACCGCGTACCGCGTCACCTGGACCGTGGACAACGCCACCAAGCGTCCGTTCGACCTCGAGAACGTGTACGAGCAGGAGCAAGGCGCCAGCAACGGCGGCGAGGTCGACACCCTCTCGGTCGACAACGGATCGCGCACGATGACGGGCCGCATCGCGCCAGGCAAGACCGGCACCTTCACCAACGAGGGCGCGATCGACAAGACCTACGGCACCGACCTGGTCATCACCTTCAGCCGCAGTGACATCGGGGAGGACATGCTCGCCGAGGACCCGCACTGGACCGGCGGCATCAAGTGAGCCGGAGGTACGTCCCGTGTCCCGCAGGCGCACGCCGACGTGTGGGCCGCCGGATAAGGAGTGCAGGCCGGTGGGCCCACCTGGCAGAGTGGGTCCACCGGCGACAAGGGGGACTGCGGTGGACACCTGGGAGCGGGCGCGGTGGGTTCTCGAGACGGCGGGGCTGCCGCCCGAGGGCCTCGTGGACTGCCGGGCGTTGTCGGGCGGGACGTACAACACGGTCGAGGAGCTACGACTCGGCGACGGCACCCGGTACGTCCTGAAGAGCCCTCCGTCGGCCACCACCCCCGGCCTGAGCCACGAGCGGGAACTCCTTGTGTCGGAGGCGGAGTTCTACCGGGCGGCCGCGGCGGTCGGCGTACCCGCGCCCGAAGTGGTCACGGCAGGCGAGCGCCACCTCCTGATGACCCACTGCCCGGGCAGCCCGTGGGGTGACCTGGAACCTGGTGAACAGGGGTCTCTGCGCGGGGAGTTGGGTCATCTCGTGGCCCGCCTCCACAGCGTGACCGGCCCCGGCTTCGGCTATCCCTCCGGTGCCCTCGGTCCCCTCGCCCCCGACTGGCGGACCGCCTTCACCACCATGTACGACGCCGTCCTGGACGACGCCCGCCGCTACGACGCCTGGCTGCCCCGCCCCGCGGACGAGGTGGCCCGCACGGCGAAGACCGCGTACGACGCCCTGGACGAGGTCACCGTCCCCCGCCTCGTCCACTTCGACCTGTGGCGGGGCAACATCCTGGTGGACCACGCGCCGGCGGCACCCCGGATCGGCGGTCTGATCGACGGCGAGCGCATGTTCTGGGGCGACCCCCTGGCCGACTTCGTCTCCCTGGCCCTGCTCGGCGACATCAAGCGGGACGAGGATTTCCTGACGGGCTATCAAGGGGCGGGTGGACGGTCCGAGTTCGACTCCTCGGCCCGACAGCGCCTCGCCCTCTATCGCAGCTACCTCTACCTGATCATGCTCGTCGAGACGGTGCCCCGCGCATACGGCGCCGAACAGGTCGCCTGGGTGCGCGAGGCGGTGGCCCCGGAACTGCTCGCCGCCCTCGACGAACTCGGCTAACGCCTGCCCCGGCAAATCAGGGCCTATGCCGCGCTGCGCCCCCTCCCGCCGTGCGCCCGGATGATGTCCGCGTACCGGTGGCCGCTCCCCTTGATCGTGCGCTTCTGTGTCGTGTAGTCGACGTGCACGAGCCCGAAGCGCTTGTCGTAGCCGTACGCCCACTCGAAGTTGTCGAGCAGCGACCAGGCGAAGTAGCCGGCGAGCGGCGCGCCCTTGCGGACCGCCGACGCGCAGGCCGCGAGGTGCTGTTCGAGATAGGCGGTGCGCTCGGGGTCGTCGACGGTCCCGTCGGGGCGTACGACGTCGGGATAGGCGGAGCCGTTCTCCGTGACGTACAGCTTGCGGGCGCCGTAGTCCTCCGTCAGGCGGAGCAGGAGGCTCTCGATGCCGGCGGCGTCGACCTCCCAGTCCATGCCGGTGCGGGGGACGCCGAGTCGGCGGACCGTGCGGACGCGGGGCGCCGGTCCGGTCGGGTCGTCGGCGACGGTGGAGGGGAAGTAGTAGTTGAGGCCCAGCCAGTCCAGTGGCTCGGCGATGGTCTCCAAGTCGCCGGGCAGCTCCGGGAGTTCGACTCCGTACACCTCGCGCATGTCCGCCGGGAAGCCGCGGCCGTGGACCGGGTCGAGCCACCAGCGGTTGGTGTGACCGTCCAGCCGGTGGGCCGCCGCGATGTCCTCGGGGCGGTCGGTGGCGGCCTCGACGCTGGACAGGTTGTTGACGATGCCGACCTGTGCGCCCGGTACGGCGGCGCGGACCGCCTGGGCGGCCAGGCCGTGGCCGAGGAGCAGGTGGTAGGAGGCGCGGACCGCGGCCGTGAGGTCGGTCAGGCCCGGCGCCATCCGGCCCTCCAGATGGCCGATCCAGGCCGAGCACAGCGGCTCGTTGAGGGTGGTCCAGTGCTGGACGCGGTCGCCCAGCCGCTCCGCGACGACGGCCGCGTACGAGGCGAAGTGGTGCGCCGTGTCGCGGACCGGCCAGCCGCCCCGGTCCTGGAGCACCTGCGGCAGATCCCAGTGGTAGAGCGTGACGGAGGGCGTGATGCCCGCCTCCAGCAGGCCGTCGATCAACGCGTCGTAGAAGTCCAGCCCCTTGGCGTTGACCGGACCGTCGCCGCCGGGCACCACGCGGGGCCAGGCGATGGACAACCGGTAGGCGTTGGCGCCGAGTTGCCGCATCAGCCCGATGTCCTCGCGCCAGCGGTGGTAGTGGTCGCAGGCATGGTCCCCGTCGTCGCCGTTGTCGATCTTGCCGGGGGTGTACGAGAAGGTGTCCCAGATCGACGGTGAACGGCCGTCCTCCGCCACGGCTCCCTCGATCTGGTATGCCGATGTGGCCGTGCCCCACAGGAAGTCGTGCGGGAGTGCGGCGAGGTCGATGCTCACAGAAGTCCTCTCAGAATCAAGGGAGTTGGTCACTTGACGGCCCCGGCCGTCAGTCCGGCGACCAGATAGCGCTGCAGGAGCAGGAAGCCCGCGACCACGGGCACGCTGACGACGAGTGAGGCGGCCATGATCTGGTTCCAGTAGACGTCGTTGAGCGTGGAGTAGCCCTGCAGTCCGACGGCGAGTGTGCGGGTGGTGTCGTTGGTCATCACCGACGCGAACAGCACCTCGCCCCACGCGGTCATGAAGGCGTAGACGGCGACCGCGACGATGCCGGGGATCGCGGCCGGCACGACGACCCGGAACAGCGCGCCGAGCGGTCCGCAGCCGTCCACCAGCGCCGCCTCGTCCAGGTCGCGCGGCACCGAGTCGAAGTACCCGATGAGCATCCAGATCGAGAACGGGAGGGAGAAGGTCAGGTACGTCAGGATCAGCCCGCCGCGTGAGCCGAACAGGGCGATGCCGGTGGCGTTGCCGATGTTGACGTAGATCAGGAACAGCGGCAGCAGGAAGAGGATGCCGGGGAACATCTGCGTGGACAGCACGGTGACCGTGAAGACGCGCTTGCCCCGGAATTGGTAGCGGCTGACGGCGTAGGCGGAGAAGACCGCGATCACCACCGAGCAGACCGTCGCGGCGCCCGCCACGATCAGCGAGTTCACGAAGTACTTCGCGAGCGGGACCGTCGACCAGATGTCGATGTACGGGCGGATGGTCAGGCCGCTCGGCAGCCAGCGGAACTTCCCCGAGACGTCCGCGAGCGGCTTCAGCGAACTGGAGACCATGACGTAGACCGGCACCAGGACGAACCCGGTGAGCAGGGTCAAGAAGATCCGCCGGGACCAGAGGAAGGACCGGGGCGGGGCCATCGGGGAAACCACGGACCTAGGCATCGGCGGCCCTCCGTCCGCGTGAGGTGAGCACGAGGTAGACGCCCGTCACAATCAGCAGGAAGAGCAGCAGCAGGACGGACATGGCGGAGCCGCTGCCGAAGTTCCAGGTGACGAACGAGGCTTGGTAGATGTGCACCGAGATGAGGTCCGCGGCCTCCGGAGCCGTCTTGCCGAACAGGACGTACGGCGTGTTGAAGTCGTTGAACGTCCACAGGAACAGGACCAGGATCAGCACCTGGTTGACCGGGCGCAGCGACGGCAGCGTGATGCGGCGGATCCGTTGCCACATCCCGGCCCCGTCGAGGGCGGCCGCCTCGTACAGCTCGCCCGGGATGTTCTGCAGCCCTGCCATGACGATGAGGAAGGCGAACGGCCAGCCCTTCCACACGGACACGGTGAGCAGCGCGATGAAGCTGTTGTCGCCGATGAGCCAGAAGGACGGCTTGTCGGTGAGGTGCAGCTGGTCGTGCAGGACGTGGTTCACGAGGCCGTTGTCGTGCTGGAACATGAAGACCCAAGTGATGACGGCCGCGTACACGGGCAGCGCGTACGGGACGAGGAACAGGGCGCGCAGCAGGCCCCGGCCGCGGAAGGTGTCCTGCATATAGATCGCCGCCGCGGTGCCGATCAGCCAGCACAGGCCGACCGACAGCAGGGTGAAGCCCACGGTGACGAGGAACGAGTGGAGCAGCGCCTCGCCGACGGGCGCGTCGAAGTCCACCGACACCTTGTAGTTGTCGAGGCCGGACCAGGGCGCGGTGCCCCAGTCGCGGATGTAGAACTGCGTGAGCTCCTTGAAGCTCATCACGATGCCGATCACCATCGGCACGAGGTGGACCAGGAGCTCGAGGATCAGCGCGGGCAGAAGCAGCAGGTACGGCAGTCCGATGCGGCGGATCCGCCCGGTGCGGCGGCGACGCGGGTCGCGCGCCGCCGCCGCACCGGGTGAGCCCTTGCCCACCGGCTTACCGACGTCAACGGTGGTGGTCATCGTGCTCACTTCGTCGGCATCTGCTGCTGGGCCTTCTCCAGCGCCGCCTTCACCGACGACGCGGTGACCGGGCGTCCGGCCGCCGCGTCGGCGAACAGCCCCTTGATCGCCGTACCGACGGCTGTCTCGAACTGGGACTCGTCGGCGACCTGCGGCAGCGCGGCGGCGCTCTGGGCCAGGGTGTCCTTGAGGACGGCGTTCGACGGGGTGTTGAACGTGGCGTCCGCCTGGGCGGCCTTGACCGGCGGGATCGAGCTGTACGCCGTGTTGAGGATCTTCTGCTCCCCGTCGCTGGTCATGAACTTCACGAACGTGGTGGCGCCGTCGAGGTTGTCGGTGTTCTTGAAGACGGCCAGGTTGATGCCCGCGACCATCGAGTTGACGTTCGTGCCGGTCCCCGGGGTGCCGGACTGCACGGGCACCGGCGCGATGCCGTACGCGTCCTCGCTCATGCCCTGCGACGTGAGGTTGGCGGACGCCGACTGCCACAGCAGCATCGCGTTCTTGCCCTTGGCGAAGTCGCTCACGGACTGGTTCTGCGCGTACTCGGCGTTGCCCGGCGCGATGATCTTGTCCTTGGCCATCAGGCCGACGTACTGCTGGACCGCGGCGACCGCCCCGTCGTTCGTGAAGTCGGCCTTGCCGTCGGCGGTGAAGAAGTCGGCGCCGTGCTGCTTGGCGAAGACGAAGGCGTGGTGGATGTTCTCCGACGGGTTCGAACCCTCCGCGCCCAGGCCCCACTTGCCGCCCTTGGAGAGCTTCTTGCCGTCGGCGATCAGCTCGTCCCAGGTGGCCGGCGGCTTGGCGATGCCCGCGTCGGCGAACATCTTCTTGTTGTAGTAGAGGGCGTACGCCATCGAGTACAGCGGCACCGCGGCCGGGTCCTTGCCCTGCGCTCCGGTCGAGCCGAGCGCCGAGTCGACGAAGCGGTCCTTGCCGCCGATCTTGTCGAAGTTCTTGGCGTTCCACGGCAGCAGCGCCCCGGTGGCCTGCAGGGAGGCGCTCCAGGTGTTGCCGATGTTCAGGACGTCGGGGCCCTGACCGGAGGTGGTCGCGGTGAGGATCCGGTTGAGCAGGTCCGACCAGGGCACGACCTCCAGCTTCACCTTGATCCCGGTCTGCTTCTCGAACTTGTCGAGTTCGGGCTGGAGGACCTTCTTGTCGATCTCGATGCTGGCGCCCTGGTTGGAGGCCCAGTAGGTGAGCGTCTTCGGCGAGTCGTTGGACCCGCCGCCCGTCGAGCCGCCGCCACAGGCGGTCGCGGCGGTCAGCAGGGAGATGGTGACCGCACCGGCGGCCGCGGCTCGTATTCTGCGCATGGCTGCTTGTGTCCCTTTCCCGGAGGGAGAGCCGCGAGAGCCGTGCGCGTTCACTTCCCGAACGACCCTCATGGCTTAATTTAGGACGTGAGTTAAGACCCGGAAGAAAGTCGCGTCAAGGGATCGCGCAGGGGTATCTTGCAGGTCGGGCAGTCCGGAAGGGATTCATATGGCGGGGCGGAACGGACGGACAGTGCGTGACCTGCGGCGGGGCAATCGCACGGCCGTGCTGCAACGGTTGTATTTCGACGGGCCGATGAGCCGCTACGAGCTGGGCCCGGCCACCGGACTGAGTTCCGGATCCATCAGCAACGTGGTCGCCGAACTCGTCGCCGACGGACTGGTCGAGGAGGCCGGCAGCGTCGACTCCGACGGCGGCCGCCCGCGCACCCTGCTGCGCGTCGCGCCCGGCAGCGGCCACATGATCGGCGTCGACGTCGGCGAAACCCGCGTCCGCGTCGAGCTCTTCGACCTGACCCTCACCGAACTCGCCCGCACCGAACGGCCGTTGGAGCGCCAGGGCTACGACGTCGACGTCATCGTCGGCCACATCCGCGACGGCATCGCCGAGGTCCTCGCCGAGGCGGAGATCGCCCCCGAGCGGCTCCTCGGCGTCGGCATCGGCGTCCCCGGCATCGTCGCCCGCACCGCCGAGCGCGGCGCGGTCGTGCACGGCCAGACGATCGGCTGGGACGCCGTCCCGCTCGAATCCCTGCTCCGCTCCGCCTGCGAACTCCCCGACACCGTCCCGTACTTCGCGGACAACGGCGCCCGGACCCTCGGCCAGGCCGAGATGTGGTTCGGCGCCGGACGCGGCGCCCGCAACGCGGTCGTCGTCCTCTTCGGCTCCGGCGTCGGCGCCTGCCTCGTCACGGAGGAGGTGGAGAACGGCCGGTCCGTCGAGTGGGGGCATCTGACCGTACGGGTCAGGGGGCGCCGCTGCCGCTGCGGCGCCCTGGGCTGTCTGGAGGCGTACGCGGGCGCCGAGGCGCTCCTCGACCGCTGGCGCGAGGAAGGCGGACGCCCCCCCGAGGGCACCGACGAGGAGACCGCGCTCACCGCGATGCTCGCCGCGGCCTATCCGGCCGGGGACGGCGAGCCCGACCCGGTGGCCCTCGCCGTCCTGGAGGAGACCGCCGAGTACCTGGGCGCGGGCCTGTCCGACCTGATCAACCTCTTCCAGCCCGAGCGGATCCTCATCGGCGGCTGGGCGGGCCTCCAGCTCGGCACCCGCTTCCTGCCCGCGGTACGCCGGTACGCGGCCTCGTACGCCCTGCGCTACCCCGCCGAGCGCGTCTCCATCGACCTCGGCAAACTCGGCCCGGACGCCGTCACCGTCGGCGCCGCGATCCTGCCCCTGGCCGACTTCTTCGCGCGCGGCGGCCGGCGCGCCGAGCCCGTACAGGAGGGCAGGTCACCCGCCTGGCGCACGGCCCTGGAGGAGCGCGCTCCGCACTGATCCCGTGCGGGCGGTTTCGCTGGTCACCCCTGCGGTACTCGCGCCGGGCCCAAGACGGCCCGGCCAGCGTGTGCGGGCCGCGCCGACCTGCTGAAGAATGGAGTGCCGTGACCGAACAGCGACTGGAGGGTCCCGGCGAGAACGGTGAGCCGATCCCGCGGGACATGCCGGACCAGCAGGCGTACGAGGACGAGGAAGACCCCTGGGACGCGCGTCCCGCTTCGGGAGGCGCCGACGAGGACACGCCCGCCACGGACGTCCCGGACACGGACGAGGCGGGCACGGGCCGACAGGGCACCCCGCGCTCGGACACCGTCCACCCCGAGCACCCGGACCCGGACGAGTCCTCCGGCTGACCCGGGCAAGGAGACCCCAGGGAGACCGCATGGGCATCACCGACCGGTTCCGCGGCTGGCCCGTCTACCGTCAGCTCACCGGCGAGGACCGCCTGGGCCGGGGTGCCGCCGTGAAGTCCCGGCAGACCGACCAGCTGCGGCCCCGTACCGACACCGCCGACCGGGTGACGCGGTCCGTCTGCCCGTACTGCGCGGTCGGCTGCGGCCAGCAGGTGTACGTCAAGGACGACAAGGTCGTCCAGATCGAGGGCGACCCCGCCTCGCCCGTCAGCCGTGGCCGCCTCTGCCCCAAGGGCTCCGCGACCCTCCAGCTCACCACGGGGCCGGCCCGGCGCCACCAGGTCCTGTACCGGCGCCCGTACGGCACCGAGTGGGAGCCCCTCGACCTGGACACGGCCATGGACATGGTCGCCGACCGAGTGATCCGGACCCGGCGCGAGACCTGGGAGTGGGAGCGGGACGGCGTGCGCACGGCCCGCACGATGGGCATCGCCAGCCTCGGCGGCGCGACCCTCGACAACGAGGAGAACTACCTCATCAAGAAGCTGCTGACCGGCCTCGGCGTGGTCCAGGTGGAGAACCAGGCCCGGGTCTGCCACAGCTCCACCGTCGCCGGACTCGGCACCTCTTTCGGCCGCGGCGGCGCCACCACCTTCATGCAGGACCTCCAGCACTCCGACTGCATCGTCATCCAGGGCTCCAACTACGCCGAGGCACACCCCGTCGGCTTCCAGTGGGTGATGGAGGCCAAGGCCCGCGGCGCCCGCATCATCCACGTCGACCCGCGCTACACCCGCACCAGCGCGCTGGCCGACCTGTACGTCCCGATCCGCGCGGGCAGCGACATCGCCTTCCTCGGCGGGATCATCAACCACGTCCTCACCGAGGAGAAGGACTTCCGCGAGTACGTCCTCAACTACACCAACGCCGCCACCCTGGTGAGCGAGGACTTCCGCGACACCGAGGACCTCGACGGAGTCTTCTCGGGATTCGACGAGGACAAGCGGCACTACGACCCGCACAGCTGGCAGTACGAGGGCGTGGAGGTGCAACAGCCCACGGGCGACGTCGACGAGCAGTACGAGGACCGGGTGCGCGCGGCGGGCGGCGCAGAGACCCACGGTTCCGGCGGCGCCCGCACCGGCCACCGCGCGCCCACCGATCCCACCCTCCAACACCCGCGCTGTGTCTACCAGGTCCTCAAACGGCACTTCGCCCGCTACACCCCCGAGATGGTCGAGGAGGTCTGCGGCATACCCCGCGCGACCTTCCTGCGCGTCTGCGACGAGCTGACGTCCAACTCGGGCCCGGACCGCACCAGTGCCTTCGCCTACGCGGTCGGCTGGACCCAGCACTCGGTCGGCTCCCAGTACATCCGCGCCGCGAGCATCCTCCAGCTGCTGCTCGGCAACATCGGCCGCCCCGGCGGCGGCATCCAGGCCCTGCGCGGCCACGCCTCCATCCAGGGCTCCAGCGACATCCCGACCCTCTTCAACCTGCTGCCCGGCTATCTGCCCATGCCGCACGCCCACGCGCACATGGACCTCGACGCGTTCGTCACCGCGAGCCGCACCGAAAAGGGCTTCTGGGCCAACATGCGGGCTTACTTCGTGAGTCTGCTGAAGGCCTACTACGGCGACGCCGCCACCCCCGACAACGACTTCTGCTTCGACCACCTCCCGCGCCTGACCGGCTCCCACTCCACGTACGAGACGGTCATGGCCCAGCTCGACGGCGTCTGCAAGGGCTACTTCCTGATGGGCGAGAACCCGGCCGTGGGATCCGCCAACACCCGTCTCCAACGCCTCGGCATGGCCCAGCTGGACTGGCTGGTCGTCCGCGACTTCTCGCTCATCGAGTCCGCGACCTGGTGGCAGGACGGCCCCGAGATCGAGAGCGGCGAGCTGCGCACCGAGGACATCGGCACGGAGGTCTTCTTCTTCCCGGCCGCCTCCCACACCGAGAAGTCCGGCTCCTTCACCAACACCAACCGCTGGGTCCAGTGGCACTACGCGGCCGTCGAGCCCGAGGGCGACGCGCGCAGCGACCTGTGGTTCACGTACCACCTCGGCCGCCGCATCAAGGAGAAGCTGGCCGGGTCGACGGACCCGATGGACCGGCCCATCCTCGACCTTGCCTGGAACTACCCGCTGAGCGGACCGCTGAAGGAGCCCGTCGCCGACGCCGTGCTCGCCGAGATCAACGGCCACGGCCCGGACGGGAGCCCACTCAGCGCGTACACCGAGCTCAAGGACGACGGCTCGACGCGCTGCGGCTGCTGGATCTACTGCGGGGTGTACGCCGACGGCGTCAACCAGGCGGCCCGCAAGAAGCCCGAGTGGGAACAGGACTGGGTGGCCGCCGAATGGGCCTGGGCCTGGCCCGCCAACCGGCGCATCCTCTACAACCGGGCCTCCGCGGCCCCCGACGGCACCCCGTGGAGCGAGCGCAAGGCGTACGTCTGGTGGGACCGGGACGCCGGGAAGTGGACCGGCCACGACGTCCCCGACTTCGTACCCGACCGTGCCCCCGGCTTCGTACCGGACGAGGACGCGACCGGTCCCGACGCGCTGCGCGGCGACGACCCGTTCATCATGCAGGCCGATGGGAAGGGCTGGCTGTACGCCCCCGCCGGACTGGAGGACGGCCCGCTGCCCACCCACTACGAGCCGCAGGATTCCCCGTTCACCAACGCCCTGCACCCCTCGACGCCGCGCTCTCCGGTGCGCCGGCTGATGCCGCGCGAGGGCAACCGCTATCACCCCAGCGGTGACGAACCGGGCGCGGACGTCTACCCGTACGTCGTGACGACCCACCGCCTGACCGAGCACTTCACCGCGGGCGGTATGAGCCGCTGGTCGTCCTATCTGTCCGAGCTGCAACCGGAACTCTTCTGCGAGGTCTCCCCGCAGCTGGCCGCGGAGCGAGGTCTGGAGCACGGCGGCTGGGCGACCGTCATCACCGCGCGCAACGCCATCGAGGCCCGCGTCATGGTGACCGAGCGGATCCGGCCCCTGACGGTCCGGGGCCGCACCGTCCACCAGATCGGCCTGCCCTTCCACTGGGGTCCCAACGGAGTGTCCGCCGGCGACGCGGTCAACGAACTGGTCGCCATCGCGCTCGACCCCGACTCGCACATCCAGGAGGACAAGGCCCTGACCGCCGACATCCGCCCCGGCCGTCGGCCGCGCGGGCCCGATCTGCCGCGTCTGGTCGCCGAGTACCGCCGCCGCGCGGGCATCACCGCCACCACCGGAACGGAGGCCCGGAAATGAGCGAGGAACGGGTCGGCTTCTTCACCGACACCTCCGTGTGCATCGGCTGCAAGGCGTGCGAGGTGGCCTGCAAGGAGTGGAACGCGATCCCGGAGGACGGCCTCTCGCTGACGGGCATGTCGTACGACAACACCGAGGCGCTCGGCGCGTCCACCTGGCGGCATGTGGCGTTCATCGAACAGCCGAGGCCTCAGGGACGTACGGAACTGCCGCTCGCCGACGGCGATGTGGGAGGTGAGATGCGCTGGCTGATGTCCTCCGACGTGTGCAAGCACTGCACGCACGCCGCCTGCCTGGACGTGTGCCCCACCGGATCGCTGTTCCGCACCGAGTTCGGCACCGTCGTCGTCCAGGAGGACATCTGCAACGGCTGTGGCTACTGCGTACCCGCCTGCCCGTACGGCGTGATCGAGCAACGCCCCGCCGACGGACGGGCGTTCAAGTGCACCATGTGCTACGACCGGCTCGGCGTCGGCCAGGAACCGGCCTGCGCCAAGGCGTGCCCGACCGAGTCCATCCAGTTCGGTCCGCTGGACGAATTGCGGGAACGCGCCGCGCTCCGCGTGGACCAGCTCCACGAGGCCGGCGTCACCGAGGCCCACCTCTACGGGCACGACCCCGAGGACGGGGTGGGCGGCGACGGCGCGTTCTTCCTGCTCTTGGACAAGCCGGAGGTCTACGGACTGCCTCCGGACCCCGTCGTCACCACCCGCGACCTGCCCACCATGTGGAAGCACGCGGGCGCGGCCGCCCTGTCCCTGCTGGGCGGCGTCGCACTGTCGTTCGCGATGGCACGGAAGGGGCGCCGATGACCAGCTCCCGGAGCACAAGCCCACAGGAACCCCGGCGACGCGGGCCGGGGCGTGGACGTCGTGGGGAACAACTCATGGTCCCGCGCGCCGAGTTCGAGTCGTACTACGGCCGCCCCGTCATCAAGGCACCGGCCTGGGCCGCCCGGGACATCGCGGGATACTTCTTCCTCGGCGGCCTCGCCGGCGCGGGGTCGGTGCTGGCGGCGGGCGCGCACCTGACCGGTCGTACCACCACGGCCACCGCGATGAAGGTCTCCTCGCTCACCGCCGTCTCGCTCTCCGCCGCCGCGCTCATCCACGACCTGGGACGCCCGGACCGCTTCGCGAACATGCTCCGGGTCTTCAAACCCACCTCGCCGATGAGCGTCGGATCGTGGCTGCTGAGCGCGTACGGGCCTGCGGCCGGGGCGGCCGCCGTCAGCGCGGTGACGGGCCGGCTGCCGCGGGTCGGGGCCACCGCGACCGGCGCCGCCGCACTGCTCGGACCGGGCGTCGCGGCGTACACCGGAGTCCTGGCGGCGGACACGGCCGTGCCCGCGTGGCACGGCGCCCACCGCGAACTGCCCTACCTCTTCGCCGCGTCCGCGACGGCCGCCGCCGCGGGCATGGCCCTGGTGGCCGGCCCGACCTCCGAGAACGCCCCCGCCCGCTGGGCCGGCGCGCTGGCCGCGCTCGCCGAGCAGGCGGTCACCGAGGCCACGGAGCGGCGGCTCGGGCTCGTCGCGGAGACATACCGGGAGGGCAGGGCGGGCACGCTGCTGCGCACGGCCCGGGCCCTCACCGTGGCGGGTGCGCTGGGCGGGGCCGTCCTCGGCGGCCGGTACCGCGCCGCCTCGGCCCTGTCCGGCCTCGCCCTGCTCGCGGGCTCCGCCTGCACCCGCTTCGGCATCTTCGCCGCGGGGATCGCCTCGGCCGAGGACCCGAAGTACACGGTGGTTCCGCAGCGTGAGCGGGTGGAGCAGAGGCGGTAGGCGCCGCAGCGGGCGGTGCGCGACCCGTGCCGCGGCCGGTATATGACCTGGGGGGTAATCGACGCGTCGGCGGGCTCCCGGAACCATGAAGGACGTACCACTCGCCCCTCATGTCACCGGATTCCGGGAGGTTTCCCATGCCGTACTTCGAGAGCCCCGTCGATGGCGCCCGCCTCCACTTCGTCGACTACGGGCCCGCTGCCGGGCAGGTGGTCGTGTTCGTCAACAGCGCGTACTTCGGCACGGAGATGTGGGAGTACCAGATGCTGCCGCTCGCCGAGGCCGGGTACCGGTGCGTCGGGTTCGACCGGCGCGGGCACGGCCGGTCCGACGACGCGTGGGGCGGCTTCGACCTCGACAGCCTCGCCGATGACGTCGACGGGCTGCTCCGGCACCTCGATCTGCGGGAGGTGACACTGGTCGGTCACTCCGTGGGGACCGCCGAAGTGGTGCGCTGTCTGACCCGGCACGGTGTCGAGCGGGTGGCGAGGGTGGCGCTGGTCGCGGGCATGGCGCCGGGGCCCGCGCGGTCCGCGGACCACCCCGCAGGCGTCGACCCGGCGCTCATCGAGGCCGGCAACGAGACGTTCCGACGCGACCGGGCCGCGTTCTTCGCGGAGGGTGCCCGCGCGTTCTTCGCCCTCGACCTCCCCGGCAACGACCTCTCCGAGGCATATGTGCAGTCCATGGTCGACCGATGCCACGGAGCGACCGCGCGCGCCGGGACGGCCCTGAGCGACCTGGTCGTCACCCTGAACGTGGCCCCCGAGCTGGCCAAGCTCGACCTGCCCGTCCTCGTCGTCCACGGCACGCACGACGCGTCGGCGCCGCTGGATCTGACCGGCCGTCGGGCGGCTCAGCTGCTGCCCGACAGCACGCTCAAGGTCTACGAGAACGCGGGCCACGGCCTTTTCGCCACGCACGCCGAGCAACTCACCGACGACCTACGGGAGTTCATGGCCCGCGGCTGACGCCGCCCGGACGTCACGCGAACGCGTTCACCCCGGTCAGCTCCGCGGACAGCTGCCACAGCCGCGCGGCCTGCTCGGGGTCGATCGCGTGCTCGCATACGCCGACGCGCGTGCCGTCCGCCGGAGCGGGCTCGGCGATGTCGCAGTCCTCGCAGTACACGCCGCCCATGCCGGTCAGCTGCGGCGAGGTCGCGGCCCACACCTGGGTGGCCGCGCCCTGCTCGGGCGTCTTGAAGGCCTCGGGGTGCAGCACGGTGCCGTTCTCGTCGATCCAGCCGCGCTCGACCATCTCCTGCTTCTCGAGGTGACGCTGGAGGGGGGTGAGGATGCCGCCGGGGTGCAGGGAGAAGGCCCGTACACCGGAGTCCCGCCCGAGCCGGTCGAGGTGCACGGCGAACAGCACGTTCGCCGTCTTCGCCTGGCCGTACGCCTCCCACTTGTCGTAGCCGTGCTGCCAGTGCACGTCGTCCCAGCGGATGCCGGAGAAGTGGTGACCGGCGGAGGACACGGCGACGACCCGCGCTCCGCCCGGCTCGATCGCCGGCCAGAGCCGGTTCACGAGCGCGAAGTGGCCGAGGTGGTTGGTGGCGAACTGGGTCTCCCAGCCGGGCCCGACCCGCGTCTCCGGGCAGGCCATGATCCCGGCGTTGTTGATGACGATGTCGAGGGTGCGGCCCGAGGCGAGGAACCGCTCGGCGAAGGCGCGCACGCTGTCCAGGTCGCCGAGGTCGAGCTCGTCCACCTCGACGCCGTCGACCAGCGCCTCCCGGGCGACGGCCGGGCGCCGCGCCGGGACGACGACATGGGCCCCCGCCTTGGTGAGCGAGCGCGTCGTCTCCAGACCGAGGCCCGAGTAGCCGCCCGTGACGATCGCGAGCTTTCCGGAGAGGTCGATGCCCTGAAGGACGTCGTCGGCGGTGCTCCGGGCACCGAAACCCGAGCCGATCTTGTGCTGTGCAGTGGTCATGCGCCGCACGCTACGAATTGGAGCGGACTCGAAGTCAAGCGGACACCACCGTCCAGGTGGTCGGCCTCCGGGCACACACTCGGAAGGCGGCCTCGGGGCAAAGACTCGGCGGACGGCCTCCGGGCACACACTCCGGGCATGACGTGGGCAAAGAAAAGACCCCGACCGGACGGGGGAATCTCGGTCGGGGCCGTCTGTGGTGGGCACGGATGGCGGTCGCCTCTCGGCGAAAGGCTCCACAGGGCTTCAGCCGAACGATCGTCCCTGTGGGCAAAAGGTGAGGCCCGGGGACACTGTCCCATCCGCACCCACGGATCGTTCAACGGGAAACTACCGGCGAGTGTTCCCTGGCAGGGCGGTTTGCGTGGTGACGTGCGTCACGGCGCCGCTCCAGGCGGCCCCATGCAGGTCAGGGCTTCCTGGCCACCGCGCCGAACTGCGGGACCACGACGGGGGAGCCGGACTCGGCGCGCCACTGCGAGCACGAGACGATTCCCGGTGCGACCGGATCCAGGCCGTCGAAGAAGGCCGTGACCTCCGTGCGGCTGCGGGCGGTGATCGGCGGCGTGGCGTTCTCGTTCCAGAACTTCATGGCGGCGACGTTGCCCTCGCCACCGAGGTCGGAGTCGGTGGTGGGGTGCGTGAGAGCGAGATAGCTTCCGGAAGGGACCGCGGCCATGATCCGCCGCACGATGTCCTGCGCCTGCCCGGTGTCGAGGACGAAGTTCAGGATGCCCAGCATCATGACCGCGACGGGTCGGCCGAGGTCGAGGGTCGCGGTAACTCCCTCGACGATGCTGTCCGGACGGTGGACGTCGGCGTCGATGTAGTCGGTGCTTCCCTCGGGCGTGCTGGTCAGCAGCGTACGGGCGTGCACGAGCACGAGGGGGTCGTTGTCGACGTAGACGATTTTCGACTCCGGCGCGATCCGCTGGGCGATCTCGTGGGTGTTGTCCAGAGTCGGCAGTCCGGTGCCGATGTCCAGGAACTGCCGCACCCCGCAGTCGGCCGCCAGATACCGCACCGCGCGGCCCAGGAAGTCGCGGTCGGCGCGGGCCACGTCCCGGATCACCGGGAACATCGCGGCGACCTGGTCACCGACCACCTGGTCGACCTCGTAGTTGTCCTTGCCGCCGATCCAGTGGTTCCAGACCCGGGCGTTGTGCGCCACGCCGGTGTTCACCCGGGCCGAACCGCCCACCGGGCCCTCGCTCTCACTCACGTCGTCCCCTCTCCACATCCCCATGAGATTGTCCTGGGCCGAATAAACCAGACCCGAGGGGACCACGTCAGCGGCTTGGCGCGCGGGCCGGAGTCTCCCGGTCCGCGGCCCAGGTCAGCAGCTCTTCCGCGCTCCACGTGGTGATCACGCGCTCGGCGGGCACCCCGCACTCCTCGGCCCGCGCGCAGCCGAGGAGCTGCCAGTCGAGCTGGCCGGGGGCGTGCGCGTCGGTGTCCACGGAGAACAGCACGCCCGCGTCGACCGCCCGGCGCAGCAGCCGGCGGGGCGGGTCGAGCCGCTCGGGGCGGCTGTTGATCTCCACGGCGGTCCCGGACTCCGCGCAGGCCGCGAAGACCGCGTCCGCGTCGAATGTCGACTCGGGCCGGCCGCGCTCGCCGAGCAGGCGGCCGGTGCAGTGCCCGAGCACGTCCGACAGCGGATTGCGGACGGCGGCGACCATACGGCGGGTCATCGACCTCGCGTCCATGCGCAGCTTGGAGTGCACGGACACGACCACGACGTCCAGCCGGCCCAGCAACTCCGGCTCCTGGTCGAGCGATCCGTCGTCGAGGATGTCGCACTCGATGCCCATGAGCAGCCGGAAGGGAGCCCACTGTGCGTTGAGCTCCGCCACCACGTTCAGCTGCTCGCGCAGGCGCTCCGGGGACAGGCCGCGCGCCACCGTCAGCCTCGGCGAGTGGTCCGTGAGCACCGCCCACTCGTGTCCGAGCCGTGCCGCCGTGCGGCCCATGTCCTCGATCGGGCTGCCGCCGTCCGACCAGTCCGAGTGCAGATGACAGTCGCCGCGCAGCAGCGCCCGCAGCCGCTCACCCCCACGGGCGAGCGACCCCGCGGCCTCCCGCTCCAGCTTCTCCAGATAGCCGGGGACCTCACCGGCCAGCGCCTCGCGCACGACCTGCGCCGTCTTCGGCCCGATGCCCTGGAGCGACTCCAGCGACCCGCCGGCGGCGCGCTGCGCCACCTCGTCGGCGGGCAGCGCGGCCACTACGGCCTCCGCGGTGCGGAAAGCCCGTACGCGATAGGTGGGAGCCTGGGCCCGCTCCAGCAGGAACGCGATCCGGTCCAGGGCCTCGACGGGATCCATCGGCACCTCCTCGCTCCGCCTCCCCCCAGCGTTGCCCAGCCGTCGTCGGCCCGCACGGCGGAGGGACCCGCCCTGCCGCAGGGGCTCCGCCCGGCCGCTCACCTGGCTGGACGAACACGCTGATTCCGGCCGTCCGGCCACACGAGGAGCGGCTGCGACGGGGGCGCTCGAACGCCCCCTCAGCTGACCCGCGGTAACCGTCTTACGCTCTAGTTATGACCGAAAGCGCGAGCCCCCATATCTCCCACCCGCGGATCATGGTGCTCAAGGTACAGCCGGGCACACCGCCGTTCCGGATCATGGAGATCGACGGCGAAGTGGTCGGCGAGGCCAAAGCGATCACCGATGTCCTCGAGGCCGCCGCGGCCTACGGCATCACGGTGCACGACCTCGACGACCCGGAGGTCGTCCGCTGGGTGGGCGGCGACAAGCTCACCTGGAAGCCGCGCTGACACCGGGCGGCGCCCGGGCGCCGCCCGGCGGGCCGGGGAGAGCCCCGGAAGCGCCGGGCGGGGCCCAGGACATCCGGCCGTGACACGGCAGCGCCTGGTGGTGACGCCTCGGCGCCGGGTTGTGACGCCGGGTGCCCGGCCGTGAGGCGGTGACGTCCGGCCGTGAGCGGCAGTGCCTCGCTGGGACTCGCGAGCGCCCTGCCCCTGCCCGGCCCGTCCGCCCGCACCGGCGCGCGAAAGCCCGTAGCGGCCCGCGGAGCGCGCGGACCTGTGGGTCTCGCGCCGGTGTGAGCTGCGAGGGGACGAACGCCCCTCCGGACCCCAGCAAAGCCGGGGGCCGTGCGCCGGGGGTCGCGCCTGCGCACAGGGCGGTGGCGGCGAGGGCGGCTGCGGGCACGCCTCCTGGGCCAACCACGGCATCTCGGGACCGGGCGTCAAGGACCACGTCAAGGTCTACGAGGACTCTTGGACGGGCGGCGACATGACGATCTGCCTCACTCCGGGAGAGGAGGTCGGCTACAACGGCGTCGCCAACGACCGGGGCGACTCGCGCACCTGGGCCATGAGCTGCTGACCGGCTGAGTCCAGCCGAATCCGGCTGGATTCGGCTGGTGCCGGCCGGTGCCGGCCGACCGGTTCCGTCCGCCCGCGGTGGGAGCCGCGGGCGAGCAGTCAGGCAGGCGTGTGCCGGGGCGAGGCGGATGAGTGCCGGGTCCGTGCGGAGGGTCCGGCCGGCACACCCAGCCCGCCGGACCCTCCGCCCGCCCGCCCGAGCGGTCTCTCAGCCCACCGTCCACTTCTGGTTGGCTCCACCGGAGCACGACCAGATCTGCAACCGGGTGCCGTTGGCCGAGTTGTTGCCGGTGACGTCCAGGCACTTGTCGGCCTGCGGGTTCACGATGTCGTGGGCCGCGGTGACCGTCCACTTCTGGTTGGGGCCGCCGGTGCAGTCCCACAACTGGACGGTCGAGCCGTCCGCCGTGCCATTGCCGGTGACGTCCAGGCACTTGCCCAGTGCGCGCAGCGTGCCGTCCGAGGACACGGTCCACTTCTGGGCGGCGGTGCCGTTGCAGTCGTAGAGCTGAACGGGGGTGCCGTTGGCAGGGTTCGCCCCGGCCACGTCCACGCACTTGCCCGCGAGGCCCGTGATCGGGACGCCGGTGCCGCCCGAGCTGTCGCCCGTCGTCACCTTCACCTCGTCCACGACGAGCTGCTGCGGAAAGACGGTGGAGCCGTCGGGGTCGCCCGGCCAGTAGCCGCCGACCGCGAGGTTGAGGATCAGGAAGAACGGCTTGTTGAACACCCACGAGTTGCCGCCCAGATCGGCGGGCGTGCGCCGCTGGTAGACCGTGCCGTCCACCGACCAGGTGATCGAGCCGGGTGCCCAGTCGACCGCGAAGGTGTGGAAGGCGTCCGCGAAGGCCTGGCCGTTCGGCAGGGAGTACGCGGCGCCGATGCCGCCCGAGCCGGAGTACCCGGGACCGTGGATCGTGCCGTGCACGGTCGACGGCTCGTATCCGACGTTCTCCATGACGTCGATCTCGCCGGAGTTCGGCCAGCCGACCTGCCCGATGTCGTTGCCCAGCATCCAGAACGCGGGCCACATGCCCTGCCCGCGCGGAATCTTCATCCGGGCCTCGACATGGCCGTACGTCGTGGTGAACTTCCCGGCGGTGTTCAGCCGGGCCGACGTGTACTGGCACGTTCCGTACCAGCACTGGTAGTTGGCCGGATTCTCCTTGCGGGCGGTGATCACCAGATGGCCCTGGCCGTCCAGGGCCGCGTTGTTGCTGCCGGACGTGTAGTACTGCCGCTCGTGGTTGTTGACGTTGTCGCCGGTCTCGATCTGCCACTTGGACGAGTCGACGGCCGAACCGGCGGGGCCGTCGAAGGTGTCCTGGAACGTCACGGCCGCGGCAGCCGCTTGGGGGCCCGCGTGGGCGGGCGCGACGGCGGCGGACGCGACGAGCACGGCGGACAGTGCGGCGAAGAGGCATCTTCGGAGCAGGCGCGGGGAGTCCATGACTCTCCCTTCCGTACGGCGACCCGGGGGACGGGTGCGCCGACTGAGGTGGGGGGTGCATGCTTCGCCTCTTGATTTAAGAAGTGAGGTAAGGGGGTGTCAAGACTCTGGTACGGACCATTACTTGAGGTGACGTGTCAGGAGCGGCGAGGACTCTTGGGGTGCACCGCCCGGCCGAGCCGGCGCCCCAGCAGCAGATAGCCCACCAGCGCTCCGGCCGTGTTGAGGATGACGTCGTCGATGTCGAAGGCGCGCCCGGTGATGACCGCGCCCTGGACCAGCTCGACGAAGAGCATGACCGTCGCGGTGAGCAGCGCAACGCGCAGGATTCCCCGCGTCCTTGGTGCCAGCACGGGCAGCAGCACGCCGAAGGGCACGCCGAGCAGAAGGTTCCCGCCGATCTGCTTGACGGCGTCGCGCAGCGCCGGCTGGGAGAGGTAGGCGTGCAGGGAGCGGCCGGGGTGGATGTTGCTGTGGGTCAGTGCCTCCGACGCCGGGGACGGCTCCAGCGTCAGCCGGGCCAGCGCGGCCGCGAACGCCACCATCGCCGAGAACGCCAGCACCATGACGAGGAGTCGTACGGGAAGCGGGAGCGATGCTCGCTCCCGCTCGCGTGTTGCCGGTGTGCGGCGGCCGGACTTCGCGGCACGCGTGCGTAACCCCGTACGAGCCATGCGATCCTCCCGGTTTCAACTGCCTTCTGGTGAAAGGCGGTTACCCGCATCGGAGGCATCGATGCCGAGCCGCACCGCGACTGGGGGAGCTGTGAACCAAGGGGTGTCGTGAGGCAGGTCCGGCGCGCCCCTTCGCCGCCCGGCCGGTTTCCCTTCGCTCTGTCAGGGCACTCCGGGAGCCTGCCTCTTCGCGCGCCGCTGCCTCGCCGAGGTGGGGCGATGCTTGGATGGCAAACCGAACATATCCGTCCGAAGCGGCGATCGTGGGACTGCGGAGGTGGCTCATCAACCGACAGGCGATGCTCGGGGCCGCGCTCGAAGTCCTGGCGTGGTGGGCCGCCCTGGCCGTGTTGTGGCTGGTTCTCATCAGCACGGTGGACACGCTGGAACTCGTCGTGGGGGTGGCCACCGCGCTGGTCAGTGCCGTCGCGGCGTGGGCTGCGCGGCGGGCGGTGAGCGGGCGGTGAACGGCTGGACCGTCGCGGCGACGGCCGTGCTCGCCGGGGGAGTCGGGGCCACGGTCCGGGGCGTTGCCACCGGGCCGCTGCGGCGCCGCGTCGTCGCGCAGAACCTGTCCACGTCGCTGGCCTGCCCCGGTCTGCTGCTTCTGGCCCAGGGCTACGACCGGCCGTCGTACGTCGATCTCGCCCTGGTCCTCGCCCTCCTGGGCCCGGTCGGCACCCTCGTCTTCGCCCGGCTGCTCGCCGAGGACCTGGAGCAGGACCCGCCGAAGGCCCAGCGGGTCACGTACGCGGTCGCCGGGTTGGGAGGCGGGGTCGTGCTCGTGCTGTGCGCGGCCGCCGGGCCCGGCCGGGCGATGGTGAAGCTCCTGGTCACCGGCGCGCTGCTGATCGGCGGGAACCTCGTTGCGTCACGGGCGCTGTCCGGCGGATTCGCGAGGAACCGCCATGGATGACCCGCTCATCGTCGTCGCGCTGCTGCTGGTGGCGGCCTGCGCCACCGCGGCCGTCGCGGTGCGCGATCCCGAGCGCCAGGCCCTTGTGCTGGCGGTCCTCGGCACGACCCTGGCCGTCCTGTTCACCGTGCTGCAAGCCCCTGACGTGGGCCTCTCCCAGCTGGCCGTGGGCTCCGCCCTGACCCCGCTGTTGCTGCTGCTGTCGGTGCGCAAGGTCAGACGGCGCGAGCGGAAGCAAGGCGAGCGGAAGGAAAGCGAGCGGAAGCCGGGCAAACGCAAGCAAGGCGAGCGGAAGGAAGGCAAGGTGCGGTGACGCGGCGCGTACGGCTATGGATCCTGGCCCTGGGCGGCGCGGGCCTCGCGGCGCTCCTCGTCGCCGCCTGCCTGAAGCTGCCCGCGTTCGGTGGTGCCTCGCACCCGTACGGGGACCGGGCAGTCCGCGCGTCGCTGGACCGCCGCACCGCCAACACCATCGCGTCCGTCAACTTCGACCAGCGCGCCCTCGACACCCTCGGCGAGATGGGCATCCTCTTCGCCTGCGTCCTCGGCACGGTCGTCCTGCTGCGCCAGACCCGCGACGAGCGGCGCGCGAAGCCGGAACCCGCGTACGTGGCGCTCCCCGTGCGCCGCTACGCGCTGATCGTCCTGCCCGTCGCCCTCCTCACCGGCCTGTACGTCATCGCCCATGGACAGCTCAGCCCGGGCGGCGGCTTCCAGGGCGGCGTCGTCGCGGCGACCGCCCTGCATCTGCTCTACCTCGGCGCCGACTACGGCGCCTTGGAACGGATCCGGCCGGTGGGCCTGTACGAGGTCGGTGACGCGCTCGCCGCGTGTGCCTACCTGGTCACGGGTGTCGCGGGGCTGATCGGCGGCACCGCGTTCCTCGCCAACACCCTTCTTCCGTACGGCACGTTCAACACGCTGTCGTCCGGCGGGACCGTCCCCCTCCTGAACGCGGCCATCGGCATGGAGGTCGCCTGCGCGGTCGTCGTGCTGCTCGCCCGCTTCCTGGACCAGGCCGTGGAGATCGAAGAGGGGAGTGCGAAGTGATGTCCGTACTGCCGTATCTCGTCGCCGTGTGGATCTTCCTCGTCGGCTGTTACGGGATCGCCACCAGCCGGAACCTCATCCACGCCGTGGGCTGCCTCGCGGTCTGCCAGTCCTCCACCTACGTCCTGCTGCTGTCCGTCGGCTACCGCGACGGCGGCACCGCGCCCGTGTACTCCGACGTCAAGCCCGGATCGCGGCCCGTGGTGGACCCCGTCGTGCAGGCCCTCGCCCTCACCGACGTGGTCGTCGGGGCCACCGTCACCGCGCTGCTGCTCGCCCTCGTCCTGCAGATCTCCAAACGCCACGGCACCGTCGACCCCGACGCACTCTCGGAGCTGCGCGGCTGATGAATCACCTGCTGCCGTTGCTCGTCGCCGTACCGCTGCTCGGGGCCGGACTGCTCGTCGCGGGCGGCCGCCGACTCCCGCGCGCCGCCGCCGAGACGGTGGGCTGCGTCGTCTCCGCGGGCACGGCGGGACTGGCGATCGTTCTGCTGCTCAACTCCTCGCCGCCGATGACCGAATGGGTGGGCGGCTGGGTGCCGAAGGAGGGCCAGAGCGTCGGGATCGTCCTCGTTGGGGACGGGCCGGGGCTCGGCATGGCCGCGCTCGCCTCGCTGCTGACGATGGCGGCACTGGCGTACTCCTGGCGCTACTTCGAAGAACCGCCGCGCCGCCATGTCGGCTCCTTCCCCGCCCTGATGCTGCTCTTCCAGGGCGGCATGTGCGGCTTCGCGATCACCGGGGACCTCTTCGACGCGTTCGTGTTCTTCGAGTTGATGAGCGTCGTGGCGTACGCGCTGACCGGCCATCGTGTCGAGGAGGCGAAGGCCGTGCAGGGCGCGCTGACCTTCGGAGTCGTCAACTCCCTCGGCGCGTACGCCATGTTGCTGGGCATCGGGATGCTGTACGCGCGCACCGGCGAGCTCGCCATGGTGAAGATCGGCCGCGGCCTCGACCAGTACGGCGGGCCCGACGCGCTGACCCTCGCGGCCTTCGTGCTCGTGCTGACCGGACTGCTGGTCAAGGCCGCGGCCGTGCCCTTCCACTTCTGGCTGCCGGACGCGCACGCGGTCGCGCCGACACCCGTGTGCATGCTGCTGTCCGGGGTGATGGTCGAACTCGGCGCGTACGGCGTCTGGCGGGTGTACGGGACGGTCTTCTCCGGGCCCGGCGGGATCCCGGCGGCCGACCTGGAGCGCGCGCTCATCGTCCTCGGCGTGCTGACGGGCGTGGTCGGCGCGGTCATGTGCTGGTACCAGCGCCATGTGAAACGGCTGCTGGCGTATTCGACGGTCGCCCACATGGGACTCTTCTTGATCGGCATCGGACGGCTCACGCCCGAGGCGGACGACGGGGTCGCGCTCTACATCCTCGGGCACGCCGGGGTGAAGGCCGCCCTGTTCGCCTGCACGGGCATCCTGCTCGACCGGTACGGCAGCGTCGACGAACACGCGCTGCACGGACGTGCCCGGCAACTGCGCGGCGTCGCCGTGCTGTTCGTCGTCGGCGGCCTGGGACTCGCCGGACTGCCGCCCTTCGGCACCGGGCTCGGCAAGGCCGTCACGGAGGAGGCGGTCGGCGGTCCGCTCACCGCGCTGTTCGTCGTCGTGTCGGCGGTGACCGCGGGCGCTGTGCTGCGCGTCGCCGCGCGGGTGTTCTTCGGTCTCGGCCCCAAGCCGAAGGACGAGTCGTCGTACGAGACCACCGGCTCCGGTGAGGAACCGGAGACCCGGCACCGGCTGAAACGGGTGCCGGACACGATGACGGCGGTTCCCGCGCTGCTGCTGGCCGCGTCCCTCGCCGTCGGCGTGGCGCCCGGCTTCGCCGCCGTGGTCGGGCACGCGGTGAGCGAGGCAGGGTCCGGCGGGGCGATCACCTCGCCCCACTGGACCCTCGCCGGGGTGCTCCTCGACCTCACTTCGACCGTGCTGGCCCTCGGCCTGGCAGCGCTCGCCGTGACCCGCCCGGGGCTGCTGGGGGAGCAGCCCTGGACCGGGCCGCTGCGGCGCCTGCAGTCCGGCCACATCGGCGACTACGTGGCCTGGATGCTGGCGGGCGCGACCCTGCTGGGGGCCCTGGCACTGCCGGGGATTCTGAGTGGCTGAGCGGGTCTTCCCGCCAGGTGTCCGGGCGTGTGGTGCCCTAGGCGTTCGGCGCCTTCGCGTACTCCTTTGCCATGCTTCCCGCGAAGTCGTACACGACGACCTGCTCGTCGCCCACGACCCATGCGTCGTGTCCGGGCGGGCAGACGAAGACATCGCCCGGTCCGACCTCGCCCTCGCCGCCTTCGTCCATGCGGAGGTGCATGCGTCCCTGGACGACGTAGCCGTTGTGGTGGATTTCGCAGCTCTTGGTCCCCGCGATGGGCCCCACGGACTCCGTCCAGCGCCAGCCGGGTTCGAAGGTTGCCACGGCGAAGTCGAGGCCGGTCAGGTGGACCGCTTCGAGGTGGCCGCGGGGGAAATCACGCCGTTCATCCGGCTTTTCGACGGTCTTGATCTCCAGCATGACGGCTCCTCCCTTCGGTTGCCCCTCTCCATCGTCTGCCCGCGGCCGGGGGACTGCCATCCGGGAAGAAGGTCTCTGACGGGCGGTTGCCCCGCGGGGTGTGGGAGCGCTTCCATGGATGCCATGTCCATGCCACTCAGTGCAGGAAGACCCCTCCGGTCCGCACTCGGCGTGCTGCTCGCGGCGCTGGTCCCGTTACTCGCCGCGGTGCTGCTCACCGCGCCCCCGCCCACCGCCGCGCCCGCCGTTTCCGCCGCACCCGCGGCCCCCCCACCGCGTCCCTCGCCGAGGTGACGAACTTCGCCAGCAACCCCAGCAACCTCCAGATGTACCTGCACGTGCCCGACAGCGTCACCGCTCACCCGGCGGTGCTGGTGGCCAAGCACTACTGCACCGGCTCCGGTCCGGCGACGTACTCCGGCACCGAGTACGCCTCTCTGGCCGACCGCTACTGCATGGCGGCCCGCGTCCTCACCTTCTTCGGCCTGGACAGCACTGGTCCCGCGCCCCAACCCCAGCCGGGCGGCTGTCGGGTGGCGGTCACGACCAATGCCTGGGACACCGGCCTGACCGCCTCCGTGACCCTCACCAACACCGGCACCACCGCCGTCACCGGCTGGCAGCTGGGCTTCACCCTTCCCTCCGGCCAGACCATCACCAACGGCTGGGGCGTCGGCTACGCGCCGGCCACCGGAACCGTGACCGCGACCAACGCCTCGTACAACGGCACGATCGCCCCAGGCGGCGCCGTCACCATCGGCTACCAGGCAAGCCATACCGGCAATTTCGCCGCTCCCCTCGCCTTCACCCTCAACGGCTCGGCCTGCACTGTCACGTGACCTCGATGGGTCAGGCGCCGTAGGTGACCGTCACCTCCTTGAAGCCCAGGGAGCGCAGGAGACCTTCCAGCATGCCGGTGGTGTTCGCCTCGGCGCGCGCGGTGAGGCGGCTGTCCTTCGCCGCCTCACCGATGTGCTTCACCGCGAGCTTCTGTACGGCACGCTCGCTGTTGGGGTTGTCGGAGAAGAGATCGCCGAGCCGATCCAGCAGACCGCGCTGCTTGGAGACGGCGTACGAGTGGTCGGCGTCGAGAGCGGGCTTGCCCAGCGCCGCGTGGGGGAGTTGGAGCGTGGCGGACGTACGGTCGTCGTTGACCGTCACGTCGTTCTTGTCGAGCCGGCCCAGGTCGACGTACGCGTCGACGGTGCCCGCACCTACGTACAGGGTGCGGGTGCCGCGGATCGCGTCCGGCAGGTACTTGGCGTCCTTCTCCAGGTCCACGACCACCTGGAAGTTGCCCGAGGCGGCGTCGTAACGGCTCATGTCCTGGATGGACTTCAGGAGCGCGGGCCCCGACCGGTCGTGCGTCTCCGTGCCGAACAGGTCGCGCAGCCCCGGCAGCACGCTGAGCCGCAGCCCGGCGAACAGCACCACGAGCACCAGCACGATCGCGGTGACCACTTTCGCCCAGCCGGGCATCCTCCGCTTGGTGGACGTCGAGGGGGGCGTCTGCTTGATGGACGTCGTCATGTCGACAGTCCTCCCTTCTCTCCCGCGAGTGCCCCCCAAATCCCCTGTCAGAACGCCCTGTTGGACATCTGTGGACCTGATGGCCCCCTGCGCCGACCGCAGTTCGCTGTACGCCGATGACGCATCGCGTCTGCTGGGGATACGGAATCTGGGGGTTGCCCTACACCCGTCGGCCTCCCGGCCGCAGTACTCGATCCCCCGACACCCGCGACCACCACACTCCCTCCCCGTGCGTCAGCCCCGGCAGCCGCAACTCGACGTCCCGCACATGCCGGGCCGGCAGCTCACCGGTGACCAGCCAGGCGGTACGCCCTCCGGTCGTCTCCTTGAAATCCGCTCCACAGGAGGCGAGTTGAGCCGTCACCGGAGCCAGCGCGTCGAGCGGGAGCTCCACCTCGAAAGCGTGATACGGCTCGTACACGCGCGTCCCCGCCCGCTCCAGGGCCCGGCGCAGCACGATCGGGGTGAGTCCGCGGAAGTCGCCGGCCGTGCTGATCGGTGCCGCGAATCCGGAGCGGACGAGGGTGACCCGGTAGTCCGTCACCGGCCAGCCGTGCGGACCGGTGAGCAGGGTCGCGTGGACGGTGTCCTCGATCGCCTGGTGGAACGCCCGGGGCAGGGCGCCGAGTTCGGTCTCGTACGTGAAGACGCCGCCGGAGCCGCGCGGTCCCGGCTCGACGCGCAGCCCCACCGTCGCCCAGAACCCGATGTGCCCGTGCCGCTGGATCTCCTCATGCGCCTCACCGGTGCCCTCCGGCCGCTCCAGGAACCGCACCGTGCTCGGCTCGAAATCGGCCTCGATGCCGAAGTCCTGGGCGAGCGTGGCCGCGAGGACCTCCTTCTGGACCTCGCCGTAGAGCAGCAGCGCGGTGCTGCCGGATGCGTCGGGCCTGGCGTGCATCAGCGGGTCCTGGTCGGCCAGCGTGAGCAGGGCGGAGCGCAGCGGGGCGGCCTGGGCGGGACGCTTGGCCCGTACGAGCGTCTCCAGCGTCGGAGCCGCGAATTGGGGTGCGCGGTCGGTGACATGGCCCAGGCGGTCGCCGACGCGGATGCCGGCGACGCCTTGGAGCGCGGCGATGTTGCCCGGGGTGAGGGAGGCGGCTGCGGGCTGCCCGATCACCTCCAGGCCGAGCGCGCGGCCGGGCACCCGCGTGGTCCGGCCGTCGGCCTCGCGGCGCAGGAAGGTGAGTCGCTGACGGGGCGTCACCTCACCTTCGTGCAAGCGCAGATACGCCGTTCGCTCGCCGCCCGGTCCGGGCCGTACGGCGAAGACCGTGCCGCGCGGCTCATCGGCACGGGGGGCCGCCGGGCGGGGGATCAGCCGGACCACGCCCTCGACGAGCTCGGCGACTCCCTGTCCGCCGAGCGCGGATCCGAAGAAGACCGGATGAATCGAGCCGTCGGCGGTGCGCGCGGTGAGGGCGGCCCACAGCTCGTCCCGCGTCGGCGGCGGGCCGTCCACGAGGGCGGCCAGGACGTCGGAGTCCACCTCGGCGAGCGTCCCGGCCGCGAGGTCGTCCAGCGGGCGGGGCCGGACACGGGCGGCCGAGGTGCCGATGTCCGTCACGCGCGCGAGCGGGACGGCGTACGGGGTGAGGCGGCGCCGGATGTCGTCGAGGAGACCCTCCCCCCGTGCCCCCGCCCGGTCGATCTTGTTGACGAAGACGAGGGTGGGCAGCCCGAGCCGCCGCAGGGTCTTCATCAGGACGCGGGTCTGCGCCTGGACGCCCTCGACGGCGGAGAGCAGCAGCACCGCCCCGTCCAGGACCTCCAGGGCGCGCTCCACCTCGGCGATGAAGTCGGAGTGCCCGGGGGTGTCGATCAGGTTGATCTGGACGTCCCCGGCGCCGAGGACGTCTCCGGCGTGGAAGGCGGCGACGGCCGAGCGGATGGTGATGCCGCGCTGCCGCTCGATCGCCCCGTCGTCCGTGCGGGTGTCCCCGGCGTCGACGCTGCCGAGCCGGTCGATGGCGCCGCTGTCGAACAGCAGCCGCTCGGTGAGGCTGGTCTTACCGGCGTCGACGTGGGCCAGAATTCCGATGTTCAGGGTGTGCATGCGGGGTCGAGTCCTCGAGAACAGTCGTCCGGTGGGGGCGCTGAGACGTTCCGAGGAATCGGCGCATTCGGTTCTCCTGAATTCGAGGGGGGTGCTGGCACGGTCATCATGGCGCGGTCCGGGTGGCCGTCCGCAACCGAATTTTCCCCCCGTTCGAGTGTCCGAAAGGTGCCCAGTAGCATGAGGTACGCACCCCGGGTCGATGATGCCAACCGGCGACGCAACCCGGTTCGATCATGCGAGGAGCGGTCGTGCGTGACATCGCCGTGTTCAGCGGTAGTGCCCATCCCGAGCTGGCGGCCGAGGTCTGCGCGCACCTCGGTGTGCCCCTCAGCCCGACCCGTGTCAGCCGGTTCGCCAACGACTGCCTGGAGGTGCAGCTCCAGGCCAACTGTCGCGAGCGCGATGTCTTCCTGATTCAGCCGCTGGTCACGCCGGTGCAGGAGCACCTCGTCGAGCTGCTGATGATGTGCGACGCGGCACGCGGGGCGTCCGCTGGGCGGATCACCGTGGTCATGCCGCACTACTCGTACGCCCGCTCGGACAAGAAGGACATGCCGCGGATCTCCATGGGCGGGCGGCTGGTGGCGGACCTGCTGGTGGCCGCCGGGGCGAGCCGGGTCCTCGCGATGACGCTGCACTCGCCGCAGGTGCATGGCTTCTTCTCGGTGCCGGTGGACCATCTGCACGCCCTGCGGGAGCTGGCCGCGCACTTCCGCGGCTACGACCTGTCGCGTACGACGGTGGTGTCGCCGGACCTGGGCAACGCCAAGGAGGCGGCGGCGTTCGCGCGGCTGATCGGGGCGCAGGTGGCCGCCGGTGCCAAGCAGCGGTTCGCCGACGACCGGGTGAGCATCAGCTCCGTCATCGGTGAGGTCGCCGACCGGGACGTCATCGTGCTGGACGACGAGATCGCCAAGGGCAGCACGGTCCTCGAACTCCTGGAGCGGCTGCGGGAGTTGGGGCCACGGTCGATCCGGGTCGCCTGCACCCACGGCCTGTTCGCCGCCGGCGCGCTCAAGCGGCTCAGCGAGCAGCCCGACATCCTGGAGATCGTGTGCACGAACACCGTGCCGGTCCCGGTCGAGGAGCACACGGAGAAGCTGCGCATCCTGTCCATCGCCCCGGCGCTCGCCGAGGCGGTGCGGCGCATTCACAACGGTGAGTCCGTCAGCGCCCTGTTCGACGCGCCCCAGAGCGAATAGACAGGAAGGAGCGGAACTTCCTGCCCGTTCGCTCGGCGAGGGAGGCGGCGGGGCGCGCACCGAGAAGGCGGTGCGGCGCCCGGCCGGCAGGCCGCGAAGCAACGCTCGGCGTCACCCAGGTGATCAGGAGGGCTTGCAGTGGCGAAGGCGAAATTCGAGCGGACCAAGCCGCACGTCAACATCGGCACCATCGGTCACATCGACCACGGCAAGACGACGCTGACGGCGGCCATGACCAAGGTGTTGCACGACCAGTTCCCCGACCTGAACCCCTACACGCCGTTCGACCAGATCGACAAGGCCCCCGAGGAACGCCAGCGCGGCATCACCATCTCGATCGCCCATGTCGAGTACCAGACCGAGAACCGGCACTACGCGCACGTCGACTGCCCGGGGCACGCGGACTACATCAAGAACATGATCACCGGCGCCGCGCAGATGGACGGCGCGATCCTGGTCGTGGCGGCGACCGACGGACCGATGCCGCAGACCAAGGAGCACGTCCTGCTGGCCCGGCAGGTCGGCGTCCCGTACATCGTCGTCGCTCTCAACAAGACGGACATGGTGGACGACGAGGAGATCCTGGAACTCGTCGAGCTCGAAGTGCGCGAGCTGCTCACCGAGTACGAGTTCCCGGGCGACGACGTCCCGGTCGTGCAGGTCTCCGCGCTCAGGGCCCTCGAAGGCGACCCCAAGTGGAGTGCGTCCATCCTCGAACTCCTCGCGGCGATCGACGAGTTCGTGCCCGAGCCGGTCCGCGATGTCGACCGGCCGTTCCTGATGCCCATCGAGGACGTCTTCACCATCACGGGCCGCGGAACGGTCGTCACCGGCCGCATCGAGCGCGGTGTGCTGAGGGTCAACAGCGAGGTCGAGATCATCGGCATCCACCAGCAGAAGACGAGGACCACGGTCACCGGCGTCGAGATGTTCCGCAAACTCCTCGACGAGGGCCGGGCGGGGGAGAACGTCGGACTGCTGCTGCGGGGTGTGAAGCGCGAGGACGTGGAGCGCGGGCAGGTCGTCATCAAGCCGGGCTCGGTCACCCCGCACACGGAGTTCGAGGCGCGCGCGTACATCCTGTCCAAGGACGAGGGCGGCCGGCACACGCCGTTCTTCGACAACTACCGGCCGCAGTTCTACTTCCGTACGACGGACGTGACCGGAGTCGTGACCCTCCCCAAGGGCACGGAGATGGTCATGCCGGGCGACAACACCACCATGCAGGTGCAGTTGATCCAGCCCATCGCCATGGAGGAGGGGCTGAAGTTCGCCATCCGCGAGGGCGGCAGGACGGTCGGCGCGGGGCAGGTCACCAAGATCCGGAAGTAGCCACCGGGAGCCGGGGGCCGGGGGCGGTCACACGGAACCCGACGTGGCCTCGGGCCGGGCCAGCGCCTCGTCCAGCGACGCCGAGGGCGGCAGCAGGCGCGCGAGGCCGGTCACCCGCAGAATGCGCAGCGTCAGCGGCTGGGTGCAGACGAGGTGCAGCCGTCCGCCCCGGGCGAGGACACGGCGTCTGGCCCGGTACAGCAGACGCAGCCCCGAGCAGTCGAAGAAGTCGACGGGCCGCAGGTCGATCACGACCTGCGGTGCCGCACCACCGGTCGCCGAGTCCAGGAACGGGGTGATCTCCATGGCCGCGAGGATGTCGATCTCCCCGTGGAACTCCAGCACCAGATGACCGCGGTCCGGGCGGATACGCAGATGCCGGGTGGGCGGTGCGGGGTCGTGCGACACGAAGACATCACCTCCAACCGGCAGCTACCTGCTCCCGAGGGCAGGGGCCAGGGTCACCGGGGGCCGGGGCGAGGACGTCCAACGAGCGTAGACACGCCACGGGGGCACCGGTGGTTGCAAAACCGTTCCTTGCTCTGCAAGTTACCCTCGATGGAGTGAATTCCAGCATGTTCGATTGACATATGTCTTCGATTTGCGCGGCGCGTTGCCCCCTGAGGTGCGGGCCGACGTCCTGTGGGGTGCGCGGTCGGCGTTACGACAGTGCGTGCCAGGCCTTGGACAGTGCCTGACGGAACTGGTCGGTCTGGTGGGATGTGAGGTCCCGGACCATGCGCTCCTCCAGCTCCCGCACCGCCCCCGCGAACCGCGCGAGCAGCTCCCGCCCCTCGTCGGTCAGCAGGATCAGCAGCTCGCGCCGGTTGCGCGGATTGCGCTCGCGGCGCACCAGCCCGCGGCTCTCCAGTGAGCGCACCAGATCGGCCATGGACTGCGCCGTCACGAACGAGTCGCGCGCCAGCTGTGCCGCCGACAGGCCGTCGTGCCGCTCCAGAACGGTGAGCGAGGTGTACTGCAATGCGGTGATTCCGGCCGGTTTAACCAGTTCGTCAAGGTGTGAGCGCACCACCAGCTCCACCTGCTTGACCATGTAGAGCAGGGAGGGGGGTGCCTTCGTTGCCTGGGTGCCGACCATGGGTTCAGCCTAAGGCATTGACAGGAAACCTGTCTGTAATGAGACTGCGAACCAACAGGAATCCTGTTGGTTGAAATCTTGGCGATCAAGGCTGGGGAGTGGGCAATGACGACCACCTTCGAGAGTGGGCCCGGGCAGCTGTTCATCGGCGGACAGTGGCGCGAGGCGGCCGACGGAGCGCGTACGGACGTGATCGATCCGTCCACGGGCCAGGTGGTCACGACCGTCGCGGAGGCGGGCGCGGCCGATGTGGACGCGGCCGTACGCGCCGCACGCGAGGCCTTCGACCACGGCCCGTGGGCCGCGATGAGCGGCCGTGAGCGCGGCCGGGTGCTGCACCGTGTCTCCGAGCTCATCCGCGAGAACGCCGACGAGCTCGCCGCTTTGGAGAGCCTCGACGTCGGCAAGCCCATCTCCCTGTGCCGCCCCGTGGACGTGCTCACCGCCGCGGACGAGTACGAGTACTGCGCCGCCCTCGCCCAGACCCTGGACGGCGCCACCCGCGACACCCCGCTCAACGCCTTCGCGTACACGCGCCGCGGCCCGCTCGGCGTGGTCGCCGCGATCACGCCCTTCAACTTCCCGCTGATCCTCTCCAGTTCGAAGCTCGCCCCGGCACTCGCGGCCGGCAACGTCGTGGTGCACAAGCCCGCCGACGAGACCCCGCTGAGCGCCCTGTACATGGCCCGCCTGCTCCAGGAGGCCGGTGTCCCGGACGGCGTCGTGAATGTCGTCACCGGCAGCGGACCGGTCGCGGGCGAGGCGCTACTGCGCAACCCCGGCATCGACAAGGTCGCCTTCACCGGGTCCACCGCGGTCGGTCGGCACGCCGCGAGCGTCGCCGGCGAGGCGCTCAAGCCCGTCACCATGGAGCTCGGCGGCAACGCGGCCCACCTCGTCTTCGCGGACGCCGACCTGGAGAAGGCGGTCGGCGCGGTCATCAAGGGATTCGTCTTCAACACTGGACAGTTCTGCATGGGCGGGCCGCGTCTGCTGGTGGAGCGCTCCGTGTACAGCACCCTGCTGGGCATCCTCGCCGACGCCGTCCCCGGGGTGCCGGTCGGCGACCCCCGGGCCCCTGAGACCGTCGTCGGGCCGATGGCGGGGGACAAGCACCTGAAGAAGGTGGAGGAGTACGTCGCCCTGGCCCGCAAGGAGGGCGGCCGCATCGTCTGCGGCGGTGAGCGGCTCGACCTGAACGGCGGCTACTACTACAAGCCCACCGTGATCGCCGACCTCGCGGCCGACTCCCGCGTCGTCCAGGAGGAGATCTTCGGCCCGGTCCTCACCGTGCAGGCCTTCGACTCCGAAGACGAGGCCGTCGAGCTCGCCAACTCCACGCCGTACGGCCTGGCTTCGGGCATCCAGACCACCAACCTCACCCGCGCCCACCGCGTCGCCGACCGGCTCCAGGCGGGCATCGTCTGGATCAACGACTGGGCGATGCTCGACCCCGCGGTCCCCTTCGGCGGTGTCAAGGACTCCGGCTTCGGCCGGGAGTACGGGCCCGAGGCGCTCGCCGCCTACACCAAGGTCAAGTCCGTCGTCGTCTCGCTCGACTGAGCGCCCCCGAAGCTGTCGCAGTCGGCACAGTCTCTGCAGTCCCCGCAAAGGAGTTCATGCGATGCCCACCACTACTCGCGCCGCCGTGGTCGAATCGGGCGGGGCGCCGTTCACCCTCTCCGACGTCGTGCTCGACGAGCCGGGCCCGAACGAGGCGCTCGTCCGCATGGTGGCGACCGGCCTGTGCCACACCGACCTGGGAGTGGCGAGCGGCGGACTGCCCTTCCCCCTTCCCGGAGTTCTGGGCCACGAGGGGGCAGGCGTCGTCGAGGCCGTCGGCTCGGCGGTCACCGGTGTCGCGCCGGGCGACCACGTCGTGCTGTCCTTCACGTCCTGCGGTGACTGCCGCAACTGCCGGGGCGGGCACCCGGCGTACTGCGCGACCTGGCTGCCCCTGAACCTCATCGGTGGCCGCCGGGCCGACGGCACCAGCACGATCAGCCGGGACGGAGAACCGCTCGGCGGCCACTTCTTCGGCCAGTCCTCCTTCGCCGAACGGGCGCTGGTGGACGAGCGCAGCCTCGTCAAGGTCGACCGGGACGTACCGCTGGAGTCGATCGCCCCGTTGGGCTGCGGCGTACAGACCGGAGTGGGCGCCGTCTGGAACGTGCTCAAGCCCCAGCTCGGCAGCACCGTCGTCGTCCTCGGCGCCGGAGCCGTGGGCCTGTCCGCGGTGATGGCCGCCGCCCTCACCCCCGCGACGCGGATCATCGCTGTCGACAAGGTCGGCGAACGCCTGTCCCTGGCCAAGGAGTTGGGTGCCACTCACACCATCAACGCAGGCGAGGCCGACCTCGGCGAGACCCTCGCACTGCTGACGGACGGCCAGGGCGCCGACGGCATCGTCGAGACCACCGGCAGTGTCGCCGTGCTCCGCCAGGGCGCCGACGCGCTCGCCGCGCGCGGCACGCTGGTCGTCGTGGGCGCCCCGCCGTTCGGCACCGAAGTCGCCCTGGACGTCAACGGGTTGATCCCCGGCAAGCGGATCGAGGGCCTCACCCTCGGCGACAGCGAGACCCGGACCTTCATCCCCGCCCTGGTCCGGCTGGTCAAGGAGGGACGGCTCCCGTTGCACCGCCTGATCAGCACCTATCCGTTCGCGGACATCGACCAGGCGGTGCGGGACATGGGCGCGGGCAAGACGATCAAGCCCGTGCTGACGTTCTGATCCCGGTCAGTCCATCACCAGGACCAGCTTCCCCGTGGTCCGGCCGGTGTCGCCGAGCGCGTGCGCCTTGGCGGCATCGGCCAGCGGGAAGGTGTCGGCGATCGTGGCGCGCAGCTTGCCCGCCTCGACGAGCTCCGCGATCGCCTTCATGCCGGTGCGGTCGGCGTCGACGAGCATCCTGCCCGCCCGTACGCCGAGCCGCTCGGCCTCCTCGTAGAAGTCCTCCGACCCGACCGGCAGGATCGAGACCACGATCCCGCCCGGACGCAGCACGCGCAGCGAGCGGACGGAGTACTCGCCGCCGATCGTGTCCAGGACGACGTCGACGTCCCGCGCGACCTCGGCGAAGTCCGTCTCCCGGTAGTCGATCGCCTCGTCCACGCCGATCTCGCGCAGGAAGTCGTGCTTGCCCGCGCTCGCGGTACCGATGACGTACGCGCCCCGCGCCTTGGCGATCTGCACGGCCACGTGCCCGACGCCGCCGGCCGCCGCGTGGATCAGTACCCGCTGCCCCGGCCGCACGTCCGCCGTCTCGACCAGGGCCTGCCACGCGGTCAGGGAGACCAGCGGAAGCGCGCCCGCCTGGATGTGGTCGATCCCGGCCGGCTTGTGGGTGAAGGCGCGGGCCGGGCCGGTGACGTACTCGGCGTGCGAGCCGTGGCCGAACGGGTAGGGCAGCATGCCGAAGACCTCGTCGCCGGGCTTGAAGTGGGCGACGCCGATGCCCGCCGCCTCGACCACGCCGGAGACGTCCCAGCCGAGGACGAACGGCGGCTCGCCGAGGAAGCCGCCGGTCTCCCGGTGCTTCCAGTCGGTCGGGTTGACGCCGGCCGCGCGCACCCGGACCAGCACCTCGTTGGGGCGCGGCGCGGGCCGCTCCAGCTGCACTTCCTTGAGTACCTCGGGACCGCCGAGGACGTCCTGACTGATGGCTCGCATGGTGTTCACAGTGCTCATGGTGAACCAGCGTGCCCGGGTGGAGCCGACAAGAAAATGGCATGATTGCCAACCTTCGATAGGATCGTGCCATGCATCCCGTGGAGCGAGTGGTCATCCTGGCGCTGGATGGCGTCTACCCCTTCGAACTGGGCATCCCCAGCCGGATCTTCGGCGCGGCGGACGGCCGGTACGAGGTGGTGACCTGCACCGTCGACGGAGAGCCGGTCCGCACCAACGCCGATTTCTCGGTCACCGTCGACCACGGCCCCGAGGCCCTGCGCACGGCGGACACGGTGGTGATCCCCGCCATCACCCCGGCGAGCGTCACCGCGCACCTCCCCGACGAGGTGGCCGCCGCGCTCGCGCTCATCCGGCCCGGCGCCCGGATCGTCTCCATCTGCACGGGCGCGTTCGTCCTGGCCGCGGCGGGTCTGCTGGACGGGCGGCGGGCGACCACGCACTGGCAGCTGGCCGACCAGTTCCGGCGCATGTTCCCGCAGGTGTCCCTGGATCCGGACGTGCTCTTCGTCGACGACGACCCGATCCTCACCTCGGCGGGCGCCGCGTCCGGAATCGACGTCTGCCTGCACATCCTTCGCAAGGACCACGGCAGCGAGCTGGCCAACAAGGTGGCCCGGCGCTGTGTGGTCCCGCCCCTGCGGGAGGGCGGCCAGGCCCAGTACATCGAGCAGCCCGTCCCGGAGACGGCGGCGACGAGCACGGCCGCCACGCGCGCATGGGCCCTGGAGCGCCTCGGCGACCCGCTGACACTGACCGATCTCGCGGGCCACGCCCGGATGAGCCTGCGCACCTTCGCCCGCCGGTTCAACGACGAGGTGGGCGTGAGCCCCGGCCGCTGGCTGATCCAGCAGCGGGTCTGCCGGGCCCGCCATCTGCTGGAGGCCAGCGACCTGTCGGTGGACCAGATCGCCGGCGAGGTCGGCTTCGCGACCGGCACCTCGCTGCGCCAGCATCTGCACGCGGCGATCGGCGTGTCGCCGCAGGCGTACCGGCGTACGTTCCAGGCGACCCGCTAGATACCGAACGATCACCGTCACTCGTGCGTCGAAGGAGGGCTAACACAAGTCGGCGAACAGGGGTTGGTATGCGCAGGGGGATCTTGGCGACGGTGGTGCTGATCGGTCTGACGGCCGTGGCGTGCGACGACGGGATGCGCGACGACCTCGTGGTCACCGGCACGCCCCCGGCCGCGCCGTACGCCGGGCCGCTGGACGTGCCGTTCAAGGAGAGCGCCGACGGCAGCCCCCGAGAGGCCGAGGAGAGTTCGGGCGCGGCGGGCCGGGCGCTGGAGTGCGACGGCGAGATCTACATGGGCAGCGGGGGCGAGACGTGGACCAAGGGCGACGGCGGCTCGACGCCGGAGGAGGGCCTGAACGCGTACTTCGACATGGAACAGCCCGACGTGCCCGACCACGGCTACCGCGTGGAGCGCAAGGAAGGGGCCCGCGTCCTGTTCTCGTACGACGTCAAGGGCAGGACCAAGGTCGCCGTCGTCGTCGCCAAGGACCAGCCGCACCGGCCCGGTTGGGGACCGGAGACCAGTGCTTCCTGCGACCCCGCCGAACTCCCGCCGAGCTTCACCGACTCGAAGTCGCTCGAGATCTGGACCGATCGGAGCGGCCATCGCGTGCCCACCACCGAGGTGAGCAGCTCCGTCGGCCCGGAGCACTGCGACTGGGACAGCGCGCACTTCCTTGCGCTGGGCACGGGCAAGGAGGCCAGGCAGTACGCGCGCGATCCGCGCGGGGTGCTCGGGAGGGAGCTGCTCACCGCCGAGTACGACGGAGACGTCCGCATGCCCGCCGGCGCACGCGACACCGGATACCGCTTCAACGACTGGGAACTGTGGCTGACATCCGACAGGGCAAAGGCGTACATCCGCACCTCCGACGGGGTGGAGGCATGGCCCGCGGCGAAGGAACGGGTGGCCTGCAGGTGACCCGTCACCGGCTCCGGTGCAGGGCGACCAGCAACTGCCAGACCTGATGGGCGATGTCCTGCGGCGTGCCCTCCAGCAGTCCGTGCAGCCAGTCGGCGAGGACCCCCGCGAAGGTGGCGGCGACCGCGGAGGCGACGAGCGGGGCGTCCGGGGCGCCCACGAGGGTGCGCTCGGCCAGGCTGCGGGCGCGCAGGTCCCGGTGCAGCACGAGGCCGAGCGGGCCACCGCCGCCGGGGCTGAGGAGTGCGCGGTAGAGGGCGGCGTGCGGGGCCAGTTCGGCGAAGAACGTGAGGAGCGCGGGGGGCGCGGACACCGGGTCGGGCCGCCCCCGCCACGCGTGCAGCGCCTCCACGGCGTCCCGTACGACATCCGCGCAGGCGTCGACGGCCAGCGCCTCCAGGTCGGCGTAGTGCACATAGAACGTGGCCCGGCCGACGCCCGCCTGCCGCACCAGCGCGGCGACGCCGACCTCTTCCAACGGGCGCTCGGCGCACTCCTCCAGCAGCGCCTGGCGCAGCCTCGCGCGGGTCCGGGCGGCCCGCGGGTCCTCGGGCGTCACCGCGCGAGGAGGACGGCGGCCAGGGCGAGCGCGCCGGGCAGGGCCTGCGCGAAGAGGATGCGGCGGTTGGCGGTGACGGCTCCGTAGACACCCGCGATCACCACGCACACCAGGAAGAAGACCTGCACACGGAAGCCGGTCGGATCCGCGGCGATCAGACCCCACACCAGGCCTGCCGCCAGAAACCCGTTGTAGAGCCCCTGGTTGGCGGCCATCGGCGCGGTTGCCCGGGCCATCTCCGGGTCGAACCCGTGCAGCCCCCGCCCTGGCTTCTTCTCCCACAGGAACATCTCCATCACCAGGATGTACGCGTGCAGCGCGGCCACCAGGCCCACCAGCACGTTCGCGACCGTCTCCATCGTCAGCAAGCTCCGTCGTACGCAGTTATTTCTTGGACAGGTGTCCACTATAGCTGGACACCTGTCCAAGAAGTGCCTCAGGCCTTGGCTGAGATCCCGGGGCCGCCTTCGGCGCGCACTGTTGGTGAGTAATTGCAAAATTCCAGGACATACAAGTAAATTTCCAGCCACCGCTTCGAGAGGTCACCGGCAGACGGGGGCAAAGGATGAGCACGGGCGACCGCGTCGCGGTGACGACCGGGATCGCACGACTACACGCGTCGACCGGACTTGCCGGGCCCGGCCGGCTCGGGCTGGTGACCAACCACACCGGCGTCCTCCCCGACCTGCGCCCGGCCGCGCCCGCGCTGCTCGAGGCCGGCGCGCGGCTGGTCGCCCTGTTCGGTCCCGAGCACGGGCTGCACGGTACCGGCCAGGCCGGCGAGAGCGAGGCCGCTCAGGCGGACCCCACCACCGGCCTGCCGGTCCACGACACATACCGGTGCGACGGCGAGCACCTCGACAAACTGCTGCTCGGCAGCGGCGTCGACGCACTGGTGTACGACCTGCAGGACATCGGGGCCAGGTTCTACACCTACGTGTGGACCATGTTCGACCTGATGGTCTCGGCGGCCCGTACGGGCGTACGGTTCGTGGTCGCCGACCGGCCGAATCCCCTCGGTGGACTCGTCAGCGAGGGCCCGCTGCTCGACCCGGCGTGGGCCAGCTTCGTCGGGCGCGCCCCGATACCCGTCCGCCACGGCCTCACCTGCGGCGAACTCGCCCGGCATCTCAACGCCTCGATGGTGCCCCAAGTGGCGGGCAGAGCCGCTGACTTGACGGTGATCGAGGCTGTCGGCTGGCAGCGCGCCATGGACGCGGAGGCCACCGGCCTGCCGTGGGTCGCGCCCTCGCCGAACATTCCGACGCCCGCCACTGCCACCGTCTACCCCGGCACCTGCCTGTTCGAGGGGACGAATCTCTCAGAGGGCCGAGGCACCACGCAGCCCTTCGAGATCGTCGGGGCCCCGTACATCGACGCGCGGTTCGCGCCCTCGCTCGCCGAACTCGCCCTGCCGGGAGTGCACTTCCGTGATCTGCGGTACGTACCGACCTTCCACAAACACGCCGGACAACCGCTACGCGGGGTCCAGCTCCACATCACCGACCGCGAGGCGTTCGCTCCCGTGCGTACCGCCGTCGCGATGCTCGCCACGCTGCGGCGGCTGTACCCGGACAACTTCGCCTGGCGCACCGCGGACGGCGGCGTGGAGGGGAGCGCCCACCGTCACTTCATCGACCTGCTGTGGGGGTCCGACCGGCTGCGGCGCGCCGTCGACGCGGGCGACGACCCGCTGCCGCTGTGCGATCCGCCGGCGCCGCCCAGCCGGTGGGCCGGCGACGACGTGCTGCTCTACCCCTGAGACCTCCTGCCCCAACGCCGCGCACAGCCCCGTCGCCCAACTCGCCCTCGTGGACCGCGTCCTGATCGCCGTGGCGCAGCGCACCCCGCACCAGACCGAGTCAGCGCCGCGGGCGACGTTCGACGCCGTCCGCGACCTGCGTATGGAAGGACAACCCCGTCGATGACCGATCGCACGACGACATCCCGGGCCGAGATTCGTGGCTTTCGCGCGGGCGACGGCCCGCAGTTGGTGGAGGCGTGGCGCCGGAGTGCGCCGGCCGACCCCATCACCCCGGACCGCTTCCGCTCCCTGGTGCTGCTCGACGCCAACTTCGATCCGGAGGGGCTTCGGGTCGCCGTCGACGGCGACCGAGTCGTCGGCGCGGCCTACGCGGTGCGCCGTCTGACGCCGATGGCCGGCACCGACCTGGAGCCGGAGCAGGGCTGGATCCCGTTCTTCTTCGTCGACCCGGCCGCCCGCGGGCGCGGCCTCGGCCGCCGGCTGCTCACCGACGCCCTCGACTTGCTGCACCGCCACGGCCGCACCCGGGTGGACTTCTCCTCGTACACCCCGAACTACGTCCTCCCCGGCCTGGACGCCGAGGCGTACCCGGAAGCGGCCGGGCTCCTTGAGTCCCTGGGCTTTCGCACTCTGTACGAGGCGGCGGCGATGGACCGCGGCCTGGTCGGCTATCGCATCCCCGAGGACGTCGCGTGCCGCTTGGACGAACTCACGGCGCAGGGCTACCGGTTCGCCACCCCGTGCGACGACGACCTGGTGGACCTGTTCGCGCTCGCCGGGAACCACTTCGGCCCGGACTGGGCGTGCACGATCCGGGAGTGTCTGGCCGCGGGCACGCCGCTCGACCGGATCGTCGTCGCCCGGGACCCTTCGGGCCGCCTGGTCGGCTGGGCGATGCACGGCACGTTCGATTCGGTGGACGAACGGTTCGGGCCGTTCGGCGTGCTGGAGGAGATGCGCGGCACCGGACTCGGCAAGGTCCTGCTCCATCTGGTCCTGGAGCGGATGCGGGCGCGCCGTGCGCACTCCGCGTGGTTCCTGTGGACCGGCGAGCAGTCCCCGGCGGGCCACCTGTACCGCAAGACCGGTTTCACCACGACCAGGGTGTTCCGCGTGATGCGCCGGGAGGCCGCCCGATGACGCCGTCACGCCGCACCGGCGGCCTGAGCCGCCGTCACTTCGCGCTCGCGCTCCCCTCGGCGCTGCTCGCCTCCGGATGTGCCGCGCCGCACCAGGGCACCGGGCGGCCCGGGGATCCGATCGTCCTCACCCTGCTCTCCCACTACGCGAGCGGGGAGCTCAAGGAGGCCCTGCAGGGCCCGGTCGACGAGTGGAACGCCATGCACGACCGGGTCAAGGTGCGGACGAAGGCTGTCGAGTTCACGGACCTGCTGACCACGTTCATGGTCCGGCAGGCCGCGGGCCAGGGCGCCGACATCATCCAGCCGTACTGCCTATGGAACGGCCAGCTCGTCCAGGCCGGCGTCCTGCGGCCCGCTCCGTCCGAGCACGCCGAGGAGATCAGGCGCGGCTACGGCGAGGCCGCGGTCGGCTCCGCGTCGGTGGGGGGCAAGGTCTACGGCTACCCCACCGAGGTGCAGACGTACGCCCTCTACTACAACAGGCGGCTGCTGCGTGAGGCCGGCATCGACGGCCCTCCGCGCACCTGGCGGGAGCTGGAGGAGACGGCCTACCGCACCACGAAGCGGGACCGGTACGGCAACACGCTGGTCCAGGGGTTCGGGCTGTCGACCTTCGACGACTCCACCACCGTCGGCCAGACGCTCGCCCTGCTCAACGCCGCCGGCGGAAGGTTCGTCTCCGCGAACGGCAAGCGCACCGCCATCGATTCGCCGGCCGGCCGGGCCGTGCTCGATCTGGAGCACCGCTTCGTGGCCAAGGGCGCGAGCGACCCCGGCGTCAACGTCTACAAGGCGTTCGCGTCCGGGCAGGTGGCCATGGTGGTCAGCGCCGGCTGGTGGACCGCGAACCTGAAGGCCCTGATGGGCAAGGACTACGGCGATGTCGGCGTCGCGCCCGTGCCCGTCCCCGAGGCGGACGACAAGCGCGCCACGCTTTCCACCGGCTTCATGCTGGGGGTCAACGCGGCCAGTGAGCACCCGCGCGAGGCCTGGGAGTTCCTGCGCTGGCTCAACACCGAGAAGGTGAGCGCGAAGAGCGCCAAGAAGGGCGCGACAGCGACCCGGATGAGCTCCCTGCAAGTGTCGGTCGGCTCCCTGACCGGCCGCGCCGACGACATGCGGACGCTCCTGGGCGAGGGCAGCGATCCGAACCTGCGCCCGTTCCTGGACGCGCTGGCGTACGCGGTGCCGGAGCCCAACGTACCGGGCGCGCAGCGGGCCAAGTCGCTGCTGCGCAAGAACATCGAGGCGTTGTGGACCGGTCAGCAGTCGGTCGACGAGGCACTGCGCACCACCCGCCGTCAGGTCGATCAGGAGGTGTCGCGCTCATGGTGAACACCCTGGCGCCGGAGACGACCGAGCGAGCGCACAGGCCGCGGTCCGTCGCGCCCGCCGTCGACGGCCGCGGCTGGCCCCGGCGCCGCCAGGCCGTCGTCGCCTATCTCTTCCTGGCACCGACGTTGCTGTTCTTCGCGGTCTTCCTGATCCTGCCGCTCGGCTTCGCGCTGCTGCTGTCGATGTCCCGGTGGGCCGGGTTCGACCTCGGCGACATCGATCCGGTCGGCCTGGACAACTTCACCGGCCTCTTCGCGGACGGATCGACGTTCCTGGCGCCGATCCTCACCAACACGCTGCTGTTCGCCCTGGGCACCGTGGCCCTCGCGCTCGCCGGCTCCGTGCTCGTCGCCACCTGCATCGACAAGCTGCGGTTCCAGGGGCTGTGGCGCACCCTGTACTTCCTGCCGATCGTCACGACCGTCGTCGCCGTCGGCAACGTATGGAAGTACATGTACGAGCCGGGCGGCCTCGTCAACGGCGTCCTCAACGCCCTCGGACTCGGCTCTGTGGCCTTCCTCCAGGACCCGGACACCGCACTGCCCTCGGTCGTGATCGTCCAGGCCTGGGCCTCGGTAGGCTCGGCGATCCTCGTCCTGACCGCCGGGCTGAAGTCCATTCCCGAGTCGTACTACGAGGCCGCCGCGCTCGACGGCGCCGGGCCCGTCACCGTCTTCTGGAGGATCACGGTGCCGCTGCTGCGGCCGTCCCTGCTGTTCGTGTGCATCACCCAGTTCCTCACCGGACTGCAGTCGTTCGCGCTGATCATCGTGATGACCAAGGGCGGGCCGGGTGACGCGACCAACGTGGCCGCGCTGGAGATGTACCGGCAGGCCTTCTCGTACGGCGACTGGGGCACCGCGAGCGCCGCGGCCTTCGTGCTGTTCGTGGTGGTCCTCATGGTCACCCTGGTGCAGTTGTGGTTCTTCCGGCGCAAGGGGGAGGACGTATGATCCGCCGCCGTTTCCCGTGGTTCTCGTATCTGCTGGTCGTGACCGGCGCCGTGCTCATGGTGGTGCCGTTCCTCGACATGGTGATGACGTCCTTCAAGGGGCCCGGCGAGTACGGCACGCTGCCGTACCGGTTCCTGCCGAAGGCGTTCGACCTGTCCAACTACCGGGCGGCGGTCGGCCAGCTCGATCTGCCGGCACTCTTCCGCAACAGCGTCATCGCCACCGCCGTGATCACCGGATCGGTGCTGCTCACCTCGTCCCTCGCCGGCTACGCGCTCGCCAAACTCCGCTTCCCCGGCCGGGACTTCGTCTTCCGCCTCGTGCTGTCGACGATGATGTTCCCCCCGTTCCTCTTCCTCATCCCGCACTTCCTGATCCTGGTGCACTGGCCGCTGGCGGGCGGCAACGACCTGTTCGGGCGCGGCGGCGCGGGCCTGACCGTCAGCATCGCGGCACTCGCCATGCCGTTCCTCGTCAACAGCTTCGGGATCTTCCTGATGCGCCAGTTCATGGTCTCGATCCCGGACGAGGTCCTCGAGGCCGCGCGCATCGACGGGGCCGGCGAGTTCGCCGTGTGGTGGCGGATCGTGCTGCCGCAGACCAAGCCGGTCCTGGTGACGCTCGGGCTGCTGACCTTCGTCGACGCCTGGAACGAGTACATCTGGGCGCTGCTCGTCTCGACCGCCAACCCGGACGTGATGACCCTGCCCGTCGGCATCCAGCTCCTGCAGGACTACGTCGACCCGACCCGCACGATGCCCATCGTCATGGCCGGCCTCGTCCTGAGCATCCTGCCGGTCCTGATCCTCTTCCTGCTGCTGCAGAAGCACTACATCCGCGGCGTCATGCTCAGCGGCCTCAAGTAAAGAGCGAATCCGTGACCGGCACGAGAACGAAGACGATCCTCGCCATCGGCGGCCACATCGGCGACATGGGCCTCACCGCAGGCCCCCTGCCGGCCGAGCACAGCCTCAACGGGCACCGCGGTGTGCTCCTCGCCCTCACACCCGGCGAACGCGGCCACCCGCGCCCGGCACCCGAGGTGTACAAGCTCCAGAAGATTGCCGAGGGCGAGGAGTTCGCCAAGGACATCGGCGCGGAGTTCCGCTGCTTCGACGACCTCTCCGACGGGTTCCTCGGCACCGGCGACGACGTCGCGCTGCGCATCGGCGACGTGATCCGCGCCGTCGGCCCGGACGTCCTCGTCGCCCACTTGCGCCACAGCATTCACAGCAACCACGCCATGCCAGGGCCGCGTACCCCCTGGGACCGATCAAACGTAGCCCGAGCAGTGTGCATCGAAGTGATGCGCCGTCAGTCTCCTTGTCCCGTGCCTGGAGCAGCAGGGACAGCATGTCCCCGGTGTCATGACCCGAGGACCGCAGCTTTTCGACGGCCTCGCAGATGGTGGCGCGCACGGCGGCGCGGGCTGCGTTGAAGCGCCGGCTGGCGGGCAGCGGGAGCCGCTCCACCCAGTCGGGGAGCATGATGCGCGCGCCGACGCCGTTCATCACCACCGACAGGTCGCGGCGCAGCTGCTGGCAGGCGTGCTCGTCGAGGCTGGAGGCGAAGACGGTCGACGCGAGCATGTCGAGGGAGAGCTTGACCATCGCCTCGCGCACGTCGATGGTCTGTCCCGGCGTCCAGCTCGCGACCGTTCCGGTCACCTGCTCGCGCATCAGGTCGACGTACCGGGTGATCTCCGTGCGACGGAAGGCGGGCTGCAACCGGCGTCGCTTGCGGACGCGTTCCGCTCCTGCGGCGGTCACCACGCTGTCGCCGAGCAATTGGCTCATCTTCTCGGAGAAGCGGCCCTTGTCCAGGGTCGGCCCGAGGTCCACCAGCATCGTGCGGATCAGCTCGGGGTCCTTGATGACGATCATCGGCTTGGGGATGCGGATCTCGACCCGTCGCCCATAGCCACGCAGCAGAGGCGATGAAGCCGAGGTTGTCGCGCATAAGGGGGTGCGCGTGACCCAGCAGGGGAAGCGATCCCGCTGCCTTGGGTATGGGGGGAGGCGCGGTGACTGTCACGACGGCTCAGTGGCTCCCTGCGAGGTGATCACGGCGCAGGTAATGACTTCCCTTCCCGCCCCTGGCGTCATACGTGTTGTTGGCCACTTGGTGGCCCGGTGCCGCACGGCACGGGTTGTCGGGTGGACGCGGCGGGTAGCGATGCAGCGTTTTTCCGTCGCTGGAAGGGGAGTTGACGTGTCGGGCAGCCTCGCGCCGGGTGGGTGGAGCGGGAGTGAGCGGGGAATGTGGGCCGCTTTCCGCAGGGGGGAGTGGTTCGCGGACCGGGGTGAGGTCCGGGCGGCCGTCGTGCGCAGGCTGCTGCTGGCGCCGCCGCCGGCCGAGGCGGGGCATCTGCCGCGGCTCAGGCTCAGGGACGTACGGATCACCGGGCGGCTGGACTTGGCCGAAGCGGTCGTCGCGGGGACCTTACGGTTGCGCAACTGCCGTTTCGAGCAGGCCCCTTGTCTCGACGGCGCGTCGCTGGGGGCGCTGGAGATGCGGGACTGCGTGCTGCCCGGACTGTCGGCCGTGGGTGTCACGATCGGCTGGAAGTGCGAGATCTCCGGGTGCCGGGTGGAGGGGCCCATCGATCTCTACGGGGCTTCGATCGGCGGCTCCCTGCACCTGGAGAACAGCCGCCTGACCGGGCGGGGTGAGCGGCGCGGCGAAGGAGCGCTGCAACTGCTGTGCGCCACCGTCGGAGGGGACATCCAGGCGGGCACGGGGCTGCATGTCGACGGCTGTACCGACCTGCGGGACACCTCGGTGCGCGGCAGCGTCGTCCTCAAGCGCGCCGAGCTGCGCAACCCGTCGGGGCTGGCTCTCAAGGCCAACAGGCTGCACATAGGAGGGGACTTGAACTGCCGGGGCGGGCTCATCGCCGAAGGCACCGTCGATCTGTGTGACGCCCGGGTCGGCGGCGGCGCCCTCTTCGAGGATGCCTCCCTGACCGCCGAGCACGGGCCCGCGCTGCGCGCCCACGGCATAGACGTGGGCGCCGAGTTCAACCTCTGCGACGGCTTCACCGCGCACGGCAGGCTCTCCATGAGCAGCATCACGGTGCGCAGCCGGTTCTGCTTCAAGGACGCCCTCATCGACGCACCGGCCGGACAGGCGGCCCTGCTCAGCCGCCGCTCCACCGCCTCCGAACTCGACATGCGCTTTCGCGAACCCGTGAAGGGCACCGTCGACCTCAGCCACACCCGCGTGACCGTGCTGAGCGGCACTCCGGAGAGCTGGCCCACGGCGCTGCGCATGGAGGGCGTGGTGTACGATAGCCTGCTGCCCCAACTCCCCGCCGTGCAACGGCTTCCGCTGCTCGCCCGCGACCCCGAGGGCTTCACCCCGCAGCCGTACGAGCAACTCGCGGCCGCCTACCGGCTGCACGGCCACGACGGCGACGCCCGCACGGTGCTGCTCGCCAAACAGCTGCGCCTGCGCACCACCCTGCCGTGGCCGGGACGGGTGTGGAGCAGCCTCCAGGACGTCACCGTCGGCTACGGCTACCGGCCGATGCGCGCGGTGTGGTGGCTGTGCGCGATCATGCTCAGCGGGATCCTGTTGTTCACGCGCTGGCCCCCGCAGGCGGTCGATCCGGGCAAGCCGCCCCACTTCCAGGCCGCGATCTACACCTTCGACCTGGTGCTGCCGCTCGTCGACTTCGGGCAGGAGCAGGCCTTCAGCCCGCGCGGCGGCCTGCAGTGGGCGGCCGTGGCCCTGGTGTGCCTGGGCTGGCTGCTCGCGACGACGGCCGCTGCGGGCGCCAACCGCACGCTCCGCAGAGCGTGATCTCACCGTCTCGGGCGAGCCGTGCCCGCCCCCGGCCTCGACGCCACGGACGCCGGGGGAGGCCGCTCTCCGCTAGGCGGTGCGCGGGTGCGGCGTCATCGACAGTTTGTCCGGCTTGACCGTGACTTGGCCTGCGGGCGCGGGGGAGCCGAGGCGAGCGTCAGCCGCCAGCGCTGGAGCACCGTGGCCAGGATGATGAGGAGCTCGGTCCAGGCGAACTCCTCGCCGATGCACTTGCGACGGCCGTCGCCGAAGGCGAGGAACGAGGAACGGTTGAGGCCCTTGGCCCGCTCGGGCTCCCAGCGGTCCGGGTCGAAGGTGCCGGGGGCGGCGTAGATCTCGGGGTCGTGCTGGTGGACGTACGGGCTGTAGATGACGTCCGCGCCCTAGGTATCGGGTGTCCGTCCAGCGTGACCGGGCGGGTGGTGGTGCGCGTGACCAGCCAGGCGGGCCCGTACATGCGCATGGTCTCCTTCAGGACGCTGCGCATGTACGGCAGAGCGGCCAGGTCCTGCTGGGTGAGCGGGCGGTCGCCGCAGGCCGCGTCGAGCTCCTCGTACAGGCGCTGCTCGATCTTCGGGTTCCTGCTGATCTCGTACAGGGCCCAGGCCAGGGTCGTCCCCGTGGTCTCGATGGCGCCGGTCAGGAGGGTGATCGCCTCGTCCTGGAGCTGCTGGCGGGAGAGGGGGCCCGTCTCGGGGTCGTCGGCGGTGAGGAGGGTCGAGAACAGGCCGCCTCCGGGGGCCTGTTCGGCGGGCTGGTGTGCCGGGCAGCCGACCGGCGCCTCGGAGGCGGCCGGTGCGGCGGCCGACAGCTGGGCACGGTGGTGGTCGATCGCCTGGTCGATGAGGGCCCGCAGGCGCGCCACACGCCGCTCGTGCGCGCGGTTCGCCGGCAGCGGCAGCTTCGTCACCCAGCCGGGCAGGATGGTCTGGCGGATCGTGCCGCGCATGATCGCGGGCATGAGGCCGGTGAACTCCTCCTCGACATGGGCGGGCAGACCGGAACCGAAGAGGGCCACGAGGAAGGTCGAGAGGGTGAGGTCGTTCATGTCCTCGTAGGTCTCGCGCGCGACCCCGGGCGTCCAGGCGTCGGTCGCGGTCCGCACATGGTCGATCATCACGTCGCCCCGAGTGGCGATGTGCGCCTTGTTGAACATCGGCTGCATCAGGCGCCGGTGCTTCATGTGCAGGTCGCCGTCGGCGATCGTGGCGAGGCCGTCGCCGAAGAACACCCGCAGCGCGTCGATGATCTTTCCGCCCTTCGCGAAGGCGTCGACCTCGGTCACCAGCACCTTGCGGGTGACGTCCGGGTCGGTGACGACGTAGGCGGAGGTGGGCCCGAGCAGGATCCGTACGACGCTGCCCTGCCTGCGCAGGGAGTCCATGAAGTCCAGCGGCCGACGCGTGAGTTGGTGTGCGTGTCCGATCAAGGGCAGGCGGCCGGGCGCGGTGGGTGCCGCGGTGGGGGAACCCGACAGGGAACTCATCCGTACGTCTCCTCAAGATCATTCCGAGTGGGACTGGGCATGACATGCATGCCCTCGGCGATCACGGCGTACCCCCGATGCGTCGTGACGGTGAATGGATTTGTCGACTTGATCACTCTTGTCGGAGCGTGACCGAACATTCACCGATGCGGGGAGGGGAGTTGATCCTTTCGATCTCAAACCCGATAAGCTCCCCTGCGGCGCTGCGAGTTGACGCGAACACATTCGGTCGCCTCGCGCTGCGTTCCCCGACGCGTACGGCGCCTGCACACTCCCCCTGTTCGATCGTGTTGCTTTCGAAGGATGCAGATGGAACTTGCCACTCCACCCCCGGCGGCGCGGGCACCGGTCGCCTGGTACAGCTGGTGGCTGATGCCGCTCGCCTTAGGTGCTGGAACCGTTGCCGCCGCGGTCGCGGGACCCGACCAGGTCCAGATACCCGCGACGTTCGCCGGTGCCGCGGCCACCGCGGCCAGCGCCGTCTGCGTACGGCTCCTCGTCCGCACCCAGTCCCAACTGCGCCGTACCACCGGCGACTTCCGCGCCACGCAGGCCGAGCACTCGCAGCAGTGGCAGCAACACGTTGCGGGCCTGGAACGGAAGTTCACGGCCGAGCGCTCCGGCCTGGAGGCCCAACTGGCCGAGCAGGCGCAGATCTTCGAGACCCGCCTCGCCGAGGAGGCCAAGGCCTACGAGGCGCGGCTCGGCTCGGAGGCCCAGGGCTACGAAGCGCGGATCGCCGCGGAGGCCGGGGTCTGGCAGGAGCAACTCGCCCTGCAGCAGGCCGTCGTCGCGCGGCTTGCCGACGCCTACCTCCCCGACGCGCTGGGGCGACTGCGGGCCGGTGACGCCATCGACGACATCCTGCCGGAGATCGCCGTGGAGCCGGCCGCCGGCCCGGAGCTGCGGGCCGAGCTGCGCAAGGTCCTCAGGACCGCGCTGATCGGCGTGGAGGAGGAATTCGACCGCTCCACGTCGGCCGAGCAGGCCGTGATCAGCATCGGCAGCCGTATCCACGTACTGACCAGCAAGCTGCGCGGGCGCCTGCACGAGATGCAGGGCGAACACGGGCGGCTGCCCGCGGTGGCCCAGGGCCTCATGGAACTGGACCAGGAGATCGGCCCCGCCGACTGTCTCGCCGCCAGCATCGGCGTGCTCGGCGGCTCGGACCGGCCCGGACGCCAGTGGCAGGAACCGCAGCGACTGCTCAGCGTGGTCCGCGGCGGCATCGGCCGCATCAAGGACTTCGACCGCGTCCAGGTCCGCCACCTGCCCGAACTCGGCGTCGACGGCGGTCTGGTGGACCACCTCACGCTGATCTTCGCGCACCTTCTCGACAACGCGGCACGCTACTCGCCGCCCACCGAGCCCGTGGTCGTCTCCGGCAAGGAGGTCCCGAACGGCGTCGGCATCGAGATCCAGGACGCGGGCAAGGGCCTGAGCGAGGAGAAGAAGCGCGAGGCGGAGCAGTCCCTCGCGGGCACCGCGGCGGGCCCCGGCCTCGGCGGCATCTCCGAGGACGCGAACCTGGGCCTGCGCGTGGTGGGCGCCCTGGCGCGCCGCTACGGCATCCGGGTCACCTTCGCGGACTCTCCCTGGCTCGGCACCTCGGTGGTCGTCGTGGTCCCCCACAAGTACTTCAGCCCGCTGCCCGCCGCCGTCACCGAGCCCGCCCCGGCCGCCGCCGCGGTCGCGCCGAGCCCCGAGCCGGTCGAGGCCGCGCCCGCACCGTCCGCCGAGGCCGTGGACACCACGCCCGGTGGCCTGCCCCGGCGCAGGAGCCGACGGAGCGATGCATCGACGCCGTCGGCGCGGCCCAGGCCCGCCGAGCGGACGGAGGAGACCGTGGCCGCGGTACCGCCGGACGCGTCCTTCGCCGGCCTCGCCGCCTTCGCCACGGCCGGACGCGAGAGCGACCCGCCGCGCGAGACGACCGCGGACCGTGACCCTGCAGGCAGCGGCGACACGGCCGCCGGACGCGAGTTCAACGAGCACCGCACTGAAGAGAGCGACTAGTCCACATGACGCAACAGGGAACCGACGTGAGCTGGGCGCTCCGCGACCTGACGGAGAGCATCCAGGAGATCCGCTTCGCCCTCGTGGCATCGAGCGACGGCAAGGCCATCACCTCCTACGGCGCCGAGGACCCCGACGACGTCGACCGCTTCGCGGCCGTGGTCGCGGGCCTGCAGGCGCTGGCCCAGCCGGTGGCCGAGCAGTTCCCGCAGTACGCCGGGCAGCTGCGGCTCGCGATGATCGAGGTCGACGGCGGCCACCTGTTCGTGGTGCGGGCCGGCGTGGAGACGTACCTCGGAGTGCTGGCCAAGGAAGGCCTCGACCAGGGTCTTCTCGGACATCAGATGAGGGATCTGGCCCGCAGGATGGGGGAGCTCCTCGGCACCACTCCGCGCCTGGAGGAGCACTCTGGATGAGTGCTCCCCGCCGGCCCACGGACCCGTCCGGTCTCGAGCGCTACTACGTCCTCACCGGTGGCCGCAGCGGACCGGGCGGTTCGGCGTCGAGCCTCGATGTGGCGACCCTCATCGTCTCCCGCGCCGCCGCCGTACCCGGCATGCAGCACGAGCACGAGGAGATCATCCGGCGCTGCCGCGATCCGCTGTCGGTGGCCGAACTCGGCGCCCACCTCGGATTGCCCTTCAACATTCTCGCGGTGCTCCTGGCCGATCTGCTGGACGCAGGCCGCGTCGAAGCCCGTGATCCGATCCCGGCGTCAGGCGCCGGCAGCGGGCCCGACCTCGCGCTCCTTGAGGAGGTACTCAGTGGACTTCAAAGGCTTTGACCATCCCGACCGGCAGATGGCCGAGGGCACCCGCTCGGTGAAGGTGATGATCGCCGGCGGTTTCGGCACCGGGAAAACCACCATGGTGCGCTCGGTCAGCGACATCAAGCCGCTGACCACCGAGGAGACGCTGACCCAGGCCAGCGCGGACGTCGACAACCTGATCGGTGTGGCGGACAAGCAGGAGACCACCGTCAGCCTCGACTTCGGCAAGATCGGCATCAACGACCAACTGGTGCTGTACCTGTTCGGGACGCCGGGCCAGGAGCGGTTCTGGTTCCTGTGGAACGGCCTGTTCAAAGGCGCCCTCGGCGCGGTGGTCCTGGTGGACACCCGGCGGCTGGCCTCCAGCTTCCGGGCGATCGAGGAGATGGAGCGGCAGAACGTCCCCTTCGTCATCGCTCTGAACGTCTTCCCCGACTCCAAGGACCACCCGATCGACGAGATCCGCGACGCCCTGGACATCTCCCCCCACACCCCGGTCGTGGCCTGCGACGCCCGCGACCGGGCCTCCAGCCGTGACGTACTCATCGCGCTGATCCGTCACTTGCAGGAACGCTCCGCCGTCGCACTGGAGCCCCGATGAAAGAGCAGACCTTAAACGGTCCCGACGCCCCCCGCGGCTGCCCCGTCGCCCACGGTTCGGCCGAACTGGCCCGGCTGTACGGGCGCGAGGCGGCCACCGATCCGCTCGGCATCTACGAGCGGCTGCGCAAGGAGCACGGCTCCGTCGCGCCGGTGCTGCTGGAGGGCGACATCCCCGCCTGGCTGGTGCTGGGCTACCGGGAGAGCCGGCGGGTGCTCGACAACCCCCGCCAGTTCGCTCGGGACGCGCGGATCTGGCGGGACTGGCGGGAAGGCCGGATCGAGGAGACCTCACCGCTGATCCCCATGCTCGGCTGGCGCCCGGACTGCGTGTCCCAGGACGGCGAGCCGCACCGCAGGCTGCGCGCCGCCGTCAACGATGTGCTGCAGGCTGCTGCCGGCCGCGGCATCCGGCGCCACGCCACGCACTTCGCCAACAAGCAGATCGACGGGTTCGCGGACAACGGCCGCGCCGATCTGGTGGCGGACTACGCCGACCATCTGCCGATGCTCGTGATGAGCCGCATTCTGGGGCTTGCCGAGGCGGAGGGGCGCCGGCTGGTCGAGTCCTGCGCCCAGGTGCTCAAGGGCGGCGAGGACGCCGTAGTGCACGACGGCAAGATCAGGGAGATCTTCGGTGAACTCGCCGAGCGCAGGCGGTCCGAACCCGGCTCCGACCTCACCACCGGCCTGCTGGAGCATCACGCGGCTCTCGACCACGACGAGGTCGTCCACCACCTGCGCGTGGTGCTGATCGCCGCGTCCGTTACGACCAACCTGCTGGCCCGGGTGCTGCAGCTGGTCCTGACCGACGCGTCCAGGCTCTCCGGCCTGATCAGCGGTCAGCTGAACATCTCCGGGGTGGTGGAGGAGGTCATGTGGAACTCTCCGCCGCTGGCCGTCCTGCCGGGGCGCTTCGCTGCCAGCGACGTCGAACTCGGCGGGCACCGGATCGAGGAGGGCGACCTGCTCGTCCTCGGTCTCGCTCCGGGCAACCTCGACCCGGAGGTCCGGCCCGACCCGGGCGTCTCGGTGCACGGCAACCAGTCGCACCTGGCGTTCGGTGCGGGCCCTCACGAGTGCCCCGGGCAGAGCATCGGGCAGTCCATGATCGAGGTTGCGGTGGACGTCCTGCTGCACCGGCTGCCGGGCCTGCGGCTGGCCGTGCCGGCGGATGAGCTCACCTCGACCGCCTCCACCTGGGAGTCCCGGCTGAACAGGCTGCCGGTCGAGTTCCCGGTGTGAGCACGCCGCTGCCCGGTCGGAAACCCGACCGGGCAGCGGGCTGCCTTACCCGGCTTTGAGACGTCAGCCGTCGAGCCAGTCGCCCTCGACGCCCGTGGGACGGTATCCCGTGGCGTTCCAGAGGAAATGCGGGTGGGCGCAGCCGAACATGTAGGCGAGCAGCGCGCTGTCTTCCCTCCCGGTTTGCGGGTCGTACAGGGTGGAGAACGTTTCGGATCCGACTACGCCGGCGTCTTGTTGGACATGACGAGCGCGCTCCGGGGACGGTGCGGCGCTGGATGCCTCCACGGCGGCGATGTAGGTGCGGCGCAGGATCTCCCATGTGCTGTCGATGTTGCCGTGCCAGGGGCCGTGCAGTGCTTCGAAGGCATGGAGCTCGGCGTCGAAGAGGGGCCACGTCTCGGGGTGTTCGGCTCGGCAGCGTGCGGACAGCTCGGCGGTCCGGGCGCTCAGTGCCGGCGCGGTGGGCCGCGGGGCGAAGGTCAGGGTGGTGCCGTGGGTGAGGATGCCGGTGCATGCGTTGGGCTGCAGGTCGCACAGCGGGCAGTCCTCGGCCGGGGGGAGGCCCTCGGTGATGCCGTCGAACCACAGGGCGTGGCGGCCCGTCAGCCCCAACCAGACGACGGTGCTGGGCATCAGCCAGGTGTTCCACATGGGGGGATGCGCCTCGGGCATGCAGCCGTACTTGACGCTGGCGATGGCGCAGGCAGCGTAGAGGACCTTGGTGTGGGTGGGTATGTCGGCGAGCCAGAAGTTGCTGATCTCGCCGGTGAGGGCGTCGGCTCGTACGTCGGTCATGTCGTCGATGACGCGGCACAGCAGCAGGGAGGCGAGGTGTTCTTCCTGCCAGAGTTCGGTGTCGGGTGAGACGTGCCAGAACAGGCAGTCCAGCATCTGCAGGAGTGAGTAGGTGCTCTGGCTGAGTGGGTTGGTCTGAGGGAGCGAGACGCTCCCCGCGTGGTGCTGCTGGAGCCAGTACTCGTCGACGGATCGCTTATGGGCTGCGAAAAGCCCGCAGACCAGGGCCCTGGCGCTGTTGGTGCTGAAACTCTCGGCCAGACGGCCTTCGATGAGCTGGGTGAGGCGCGCGGTGTCGATGGTGTCGATCACGCGCTTGTATTCGTGGAAGAGGAGGATGTCGTCCTCGAACGAGTGCCGGAGGCCAAGGTCTTGTTCCAGGTCGTTCATCTGCCGGGCCAAGGTCCATCCACCGGTCAGGACACTGTCGAGTTCCTCGCGGTATGGCCAGGTCTTGACGGTGAGGGGACGACCGGCGCTCTGCCGCCAGCCGTAGTCATCCAGCGTGCGTGCGGGGGGCGTGGGCAACCGACGGCACAGAGGGCAGGCGCAGCCGGTTGTCCGCTCCTCCTCGTGCGGCGGGGCGAGGGCCCGGGTCCGCCAGGCCCCTTCCAGCATCGTGCAGGTCAGCCGGCATATCTCGATATCGGTGCTGACCTGGGGGAAGGCTGCTTCGATGACGCGCAGGCCGGCGTCGAGGTGCCTCAGCCTGGCGTATCCCTCCTCGTCGGGCGGGAGGAACGCGGGCTGCGCCAGATGGACGGCTCCCTCCACATGCAGCGTGGTGCCGGCGTGCGGGGATCCGAGTGCGTTCAGCCGCTGCTGAGCGGCGTTCTGGAACCTTCGGTGCTCCTGCGTACTCCCGTGGACGCGCTCCACGAAGAGGCGGGCCAGGGCGTTCCCCGCCTCTGTGGGCTGGACCCGGGCGCTTGGCTGCGCCGGGATCAAGCTGTCGGCGGACGCCTTCGAAGCGGCATCTACGACTCGAGATTTCACGCCGGTCTCCCAACAAGCTGTGGTCATGACAACGGAGCGATCGGCCGTGGTTGCTGGCCGGTCGCGTCTTGAAGCCGAGAAAGTGGAGCGGATCGCCTATCTGACCTTCGAGGACGAACCGCCCCGGGCCCGCTCGGTTCTCGAGCGTTGCGAGCCGCTCGTCCATGCCGGATTCGTGCTCTCCGGCTCAGCTGTGTTGATCAGGAAGCGCTCGGCCTGTCAGGCGAGGGCCAGGGAGATTCTGGGTGTACTCCAGATGTCTGCTGACGGGCATGTCGAAGGGGAGGTCGAACGTGACGTCCTGAGGCATGCGCTTCCTTCCGGGAGACGGCGAGACAGAATCCCCCCGCCCTGCGAACGGGTGGCCGACATGGCCACCCGTGCACTCGAACTCAGCTTCTATGGCCGAAAATTGAACCGTGAAGCGCTACGAGGCTGCCCAGAGCGTAAATGATCTACGCGTGACCTCACCGTGATGTCCGTTACTGCCTACGCCTCTTGGGCTGCGTATACTCGCGCGCCCCCCACATACGTCTGCGCGACCCGCGTGTCGCCGATCGCCTCAGCCGCCCCGTCGAACGGATCGCGGTCGAGCACCACGAGATCGGCCAGCGCGCCGGCCCGCACCTCGCCCGTGTCGTCGAGGTGGTTCACATACGCCGAGCCCGCCGTGTACGCCACCAACGCCTCGGCCAGTCCGATGCGTTCGGCGGGCAGGAACACCGGCGTGTCGCCGGCGTCGGGGGCGACACGGTTGACCGCGACATGGATGCCCTGCAGCGGATCGGGACTGCTCACCGGCCAGTCGCTGCCCGCCGCGAGCCGGGCACCGGAGCGCAGCAGCGCACCGAACGGGTACTGCCACGCGGCCCGTTCTGGCCCCAGGAAGGGGATGGTCAGCTCGTCCATCTGCGGTTCATGGGCCGCCCACAGCGGCTGGATGTTCGCGGTGGCGCCGAGCCGGGCGAAACGTGGCACGTCCGCGGGGTGCACCACCTGCAGATGCGCCAGGTGGGGCCGCGTGTCGCTCGGCCCGTTCGCGGCCCGCGCGGCCTCGATCGCGTCCAGCGCGTCGCGTACGGCACGGTCGCCCAGGGCGTGGAAGTGGCACTGGAAGCCAAGAGCGTCCAACTCGGTTACGTACTTGGGAAGTTGATCGGCGTCGAGGAAGCTGGTGCCCCGGTTGGCGGTGGCGCAGCCGCACCTGTCCAGGTAGGGGTCGAGCAGCGCGGCGGTCCCGGTCTCGGCCACCCCGTCCAGCATCAGCTTCACGCTGCCCGCGCGGAACCGGCCGTGGCTCGACGCGGCCCTCCGCTCCACCAGCTCGGGGATCTGCTCGGGACCGCGCTCACGGTCCCACCACAGCGCGCCGACGACACGCGCGGTGAGTGAGCCGTCCCGGGCAGCCGTCAGATACGCCCCCGACGGGTCCTCCATGCCGAGGAAGTCCCCGACGAGCGCGTCCTGCCAGGCGGTGATGCCGAGCGCGTGGAGCCGGCTCTGGGCATGCAGCAGGGCCGCCAGCCGGTCGGCCGGCGTGGCCGGCGGCGTGAGCCGGCCAACGAGCTGCATCGCCCCCTCCTGCAGCGAGCCGCTCGGCTCACCCGAGGCGTCCCGGTCGATCCGCCCGTCGGCCGGGTCGGGCGTGTCGCGTGTGATGCCGGCGAGCGCGAGGGCCCGGCTGTTGACCCAGGCGCCGTGATGGTCGCGATTGGGCAGGTACACCGGCCGGTCGGGTACGACCGCGTCCAGCAACTCCTTGGTCGGCGTACCGCCCTCGAACGCCTCCATGGACCATCCGCCACCGGTGATCCACTCCCGCTCGGGATGGGCGTCGGCGTAGGCACGGACGGCGGCGAAGGTCTCCTCGGCGGTCTTGGTGCCGGTCAGGTCGCACTGGGTGAGTTCGAGCCCGGCCGGGAGCGGATGGACGTGCGCGTCCTGGAACCCGGGAAGGAGGAGCCGTCCGGCGAGGTCGACGACCTCGGTCCTCGGCCCCTTCAGCTCCAGGACCTCGGCGCCTCCGACGGCGGTGATCCGCTCGCCGGTGACCGCGACGGCGCTCGCGTGGCGGCGGCCGTCGGGGGTGAGGACGGGGCCGCCGGTGAAGAGGAGGTCTGCGTGCATGTGTCGTGTCCTTAGCTGAGCGTGGTCAACAACTGCGGGGCGTCGGCGTCCGTGCCGCGGCCCGTGCGGAAGTACGGTGACCTGCGCACCCACTTGGCCCAGGCGGCGGCCAGGATGCCCGAGGCGATCATCACGGCGGGGGTGAGCAGCAGGAACCAGCCGTTGTTCGCGCTGAGTTCGAGATGGTCGGCGGAGGTCCAGAAGGACCAGCAGAGGTATCCGCCGAGTCCGAGCAGGGCCGTGGCGCTCAGGGCGGGCAGGACCACCGCCCGCACCCCCTGCCGCCAGTCCTCGCGCAGCAGCCCCCGGAAGCGCACGGCCGCCGCGAGCGCGGTGAGCGCGTAGCTGAGGGCCACCACGATCCCGACCGCGTTGACCGTCGCCATGATCATGTCGGCGAGCCGGGGGATCACCAGGGCGAGCGCGGCCACCGCCGCCGCCAGCGCGCCGATCAGCAGCGTCCCGGCCGCCGGAGTGCCGTAGCGGGCGCTGACCTTGGACCACACGGGCCCGAGCGTACGGTCCCGGCTCATCGCGAACATGCCGCGTGCCGTGGGGATCACACCTGCCTGGAGCGAGGCGACGGCCGAGAACATCAGGGCCACCAGCGGCAGCGCGGCCAGCGGCTGCGAGGCGAGCCGGTCGCCGAAGAACGCCAGCCCCTGAGCGCCGTGTCCGGCCAACTCCTCCTCGGACAGCACACGTTGGAAGGCGACCGAGCCGAGCAGGAACAGGCCCAGCATCGTCACGAGCGTGATGATCCCGGCGCGCGACGCGTCCCGCGGGTTACGCACCTCCTCGTTCACGGTGAACGCCGCCTCGAAGCCCCAATAACAGAAGACCGACAGCAGCAGCCCCTGGGCGAGCGCCGAGGCCGACGGGATCGCGAAGGGGTCGAACCAGCTCAGCCGGAAGGGGTGCGGCCCGGCGACGATCCCGTAGCCGCAGAAGCCCAGCAGGACGAGGTACTCGAAGACCAGCAGCCCGCTCTGCAGCCGCGCGGCGGTCTTGACCCCGGTGACCGCGGTGAGCGTCACGGCGATGAGGATCACCATGCCCACGGCCGTGGTCTGGGCGGTGGAGCCGGGGTCCAGCGCGAGACCCGCCACCCGGTGCAGATGCGCCTCACCGGCGAGCTGGAGGACGGCGGATCCGGTGACGGCCGTGGTGTAGGCGAGGAACGCCACCGTGGCGACGATGTTCACCCAGCCGACCAGGAATCCCAGCCAGGGAGTGAGTGAACGCCCCACCCACACATAGCCGTTGCCGGCGTTCGGCTCGACCCGGTTCAGCCGGGTGTAGGCCCCCGCGATCCCGAGGATCGGCAGGAAGGCCAGCAGCATGATCGCGGGCAGGTGCAGCCCCACCACTCCGGCAGTGACGCCGAGCCCGATACCGATGCTGGTGGTGGCCGCCGTGCTGGAGGCGGCGATGGCGACGCCGTCCACGACGCCGAGGGACTTGCGCAGGGACGGGGGATCCACACCGTACGGCTCTTGTGTCATGGCCTGCTCCGATCGCACCCGGGGCCCCGATGCAGGCCCGGTGACCGGAAATGAAACTGCCCGGGTACTTAACAGGTCAACAGTGTTGTCATAAGGTGCCCGACACGGAGCCTGCCGGACAGGAGGAAGCCGATGAACGAGCGAGTGGTCCCGCCGGAGGCGCGACGCCGTCGACGCCCGACCAAGACGGGTGTCGTGCTCTGCGAGGAGCTGATCGTCGAGACGGCCCTGCGGCTGCTCAAGGAGCACGGCGCCGACGCCCTCACCGTCCGCCGCCTCGGCCTCGCCCTCGGCGCCGACCCCAGCGCCCTGTACCGGTACTTCCGCGACACCGACGACCTGCTGCTCGCCATCGCCGACGAACTCATCGGCCGTACGCTGCGCACCTGGCACCCCACCGGGGACTGGCGCGCCGACCTGCGGGACCTCGGCCTGCGAATGCACTCCGGCTCCCTCGCCCATCCGCAGGCCGCGGTGCTCAGCTCCTACCGGGTGACGGGCCGGGTCCACGAGATCCAGGCCGTGGAGACGATCCTCGGCGTGCTTCGCGGCGCGGGCTTCCCCGACCCCGAGGCCGTGCGGATCTACCACGCGTTCGTCGACCAGGCGCTGGCCTTCGCCGCCCTCGACGCGGCGAGCCTCGCCCTCCCGCGCGCCGCCCGCGAGGCGGAAGCGGGCGTGTGGCGGGCGACGTACGCCCGGCTGCCCGCCGACACGCACCCGCACATCGCGGCGACGGCCCGCCACCTGGTGACGGACATGCGGCGCAGCGCGTACCCGGCGGCGCTGGACATGCTGCTGACCGCGGCGGCGGCCCGGCTGGGGGAGATCGAAGAGAGTGCGCAGCACCGGGACGCGGAGAGGCCCACCGTCAGAGCGCCCGGCGCGTCACCGCCCGGCGCGTCACACTGAGGGGCGCTCGTACGTCATCCCCATAGACCTGCTCGTACGTCATCTCCGTGACCCGTCCGTACGACGTCCACCAGGAGGCTGTCCGACGATGAATCAGGCCGCTCGCACCCCGAAGCAGCGCAAGCAGGACACCCTCCACCGGCTGGAGAACGACGAGGACGCCTGGGTGTCCACGGCCGACGGCGACGGGGGAGCGCCGTATCTGATCCCGCTGTCCTTCCTGTGGGACGGCACGACCTTGCTGGTGGCCACCCCGGCCGCCAGCCCCACAGGCCGGAACCTGCGGACGACCGGCCAGGCGCGCCTGGGCATCGGACCGACCCGCGACGTGGTCCTCGTCGAGGGCACCGTCGAGCCGCTGGAGCCCGCCGAGCTGCCGGACGGGATCGCTGACTCCTTCGCCGCGAAGGCTGGCTTCGACCCACGTCAACTCACCACCCACTACCTCTACTTCCGCATCACTCCGCGGCGCGTACAGGCCTGGCGCGAGGCCAATGAGATCTCCGGACGCGACCTCATGCGCGACGGCGAATGGCTCGTGGCCGACTGAAATCGCCGGACGGGGTACCCGGGAGCCCGGGGCAGCCTGCGGCAGGAGGCCGCCCGCGCCCCGGAAGCCGTACGGAGGACACATGACACTGGTCATGGCAGGCGTCGTGGTGCTCGACTGCGCCGAGCCCGAGAAGCTCGCCACCTTCTACAAGGAACTGCTCGACGCCGAGGAGACGGACGCGACCCCGAACCGCGTGGAGATCAGGGGGGCCGACGGCCTGCGGATGGCGTTCCGCCGCGACGCGACGGCGACGGCGCCGAGCTGGCCGCGCCCCGAGAACTCCCTCCAGGTCCACCTGGACTTCCACGTGGCGGACCTGGACGAGGTGGAACGCCGGGTCATCGGCCTGGGCGGGCGCCCGCTCGACACCAAGGACGCGGCGGGCCCGTACGAGGAACGCGGCTACGCCGACCCGGCGGGGCACTCCTTCACGCTGCGCCGGGCACGGCCGACGGCGCCCAAGCAGGGCTGACTGTCTCCAGGCTTCGGTACCGGCTCAGGCTTCGGTACCGGCCCAGGTTTCAGCACCAGCCCAGGCATCGGTACCGACTCAGGCTTCAGCACCGGCCCAGGTCTCAGTTCCGGCCGCCCTTGTCCGAGGACGGCCACACGCCCGTGGAGCGTTCGACGGCCTTCGCACCCGTGCGGTCCGCCGCGCCGCGGGCGACCGCGAAGATCGCTCCCTGGAGGGCGGCGGCCAGCAGCACCTCGCCCCAGCCGCGGTCCTGGTCCAGCGCGTCCGGCGCGTCCTCCTCGTGACGTATCGCCTTCCAGGTCTGCTGGAAGACGAGTCCCGCGACGGCTCCGCTCGCCCAGCTCAGCACGAAGCCCAGAGGCTTGTAGACGAGAGGGAGCTTGAGCTTCTTCCGCTTCTTGGACACCTGCGTCTCCTTTGCTTCTCCGGTGGGGTCGACGGTGTCAGTCAACGACCCGGGACTGAAGGTCCAGGGCTTGCACAACGGGCATCACTGGCGGTGATGCTGCGTTTGCGTCCAGCCCTGTCCCGCTGGCGCGGGGGCGGGGCAGGGGCCGTTGACGGGGCCCCGCGTCGCCGGCCCGCCGCGCCTCCTTGCTTGGTGCGCAACTGTCGTTCACGGACCCGGCTGCGGTTGAGCCCGCGCCCGGCCAGGATCTCGCCGTCGCTCGTGGTGGCGATGTTGACGATGCCCAGGTCGATGCCGAGGAAGTCCACCGGATCCGGGTTCAGGGCCGCCTCGGGCACCTCGCAGGTAGCCGGCAGGAACCACACGCCGTCCCGGCGGACGAGGTCGGATTCGCCCCGGCGGTACAGCGCCAAGGTGGCCAGCTGCTCTGGACTCGCGGTGAACGCCACGTCCTTCACCCGCCCGGCAGTCGTCCAGATCGACACCCGCCGCTCGGGAATCTGCCAGGACAGCATCCGGTCGTCATAGGGCTGTGCACCGTCCGGGCGGAACTCGATCGGTTTCTCCGTCGCCTTCCGGTACCGCTTCGAGCCCGCTCTGCCCAGGTTCCCGGCCTTCAGATTGGCCTTAAGGGTGGCGTACGCGTCACAGGTCTTCTTGATCACGTGCTGGGCAGCCTGCGCGCCCGGGCCCCACCGGGCCTTCGTCTGGTCGTAGGTGAGCTTGCGCAACGCGAAGTTGTTCTTCACATCCTTTTCGAAGGCGACTTCACTCACCCACGTGGCCGCCTCGTTGCAGGCGCGCAGGCTCGCCTCAAGTGCCGCCGCCTGCACGGGCGTCGGCAGCAGCTTCACCTGCACCACCAGCTTCACACCCGCGAGGTTAACCGGCCCCTCCGGGGCCGCGCATTCGAACACGGCAAGCTCCCGCTGCCCGGTCACAGCAGCGCAACGCTCCGCGCCGGATGCCGCCGCGGTGCTCCGCACCGCTCACCCAAGGATGCGATTCCTCCCGGGCGTGAACGCCCGGGGTTCCTCACAAGGAGCAAGCTGAATCCGGGCCTCTGGTAGAGGTCATGGCTTCCTGCCGTCTCCACCGGTGTGAGGCGGGCGGGCCTGGGAAACCGGGCGGTGTGGGCAACGACTCGACGGACCGGCCGAACCGGTCGGACCGCAGGACCCGCGTCACGGTGCTGGTGGCACTGGCCGCCAACCTGGTGATCGCCGTGGCCAAAACGGTCGGTGGCCTGATCGCGGGCTCACCCGCGCTGCTCTCGGAGGCGGCGCACTCCGTGGCCGACAGCCTGAACGAGGCGTTCCTGCTGGCCGCGCTGCGGCGCAGCCGCCGCCCCGCCGACCGACGGCATCCGTTCGGTTACGGCAAGGAGCGGTTCTTCTGGTCGCTGCTCGCGGCCGTCGGCATCTTCGTGATGGGTGGCTGCTTCTCCTTCTTCCAGGGCTTCGAGGCGCTCAGGAACGGCGCCCACGAGTCGTTCAGCGGCTATGTCGCAGGGCTCGTGGTCCTCGGAGTGGCCCTGCTCGCCGAGGGTGGGTCGCTGCTGCGCGCTCTCCACCAGGTGCACCGGCAGGGCGGCACGGGCGGTACGCGGGATCCCGCGCTGCGTACGGTCGTCGCCGAGGACGGCACGGCGGTGCTCGGTGTGACCCTCGCGATCGCCGGCATGGCGCTCCACATGGTCACGGGCCAGGTCGTGTGGGAGGCCTCCGCCTCCCTCGCCATCGGCCTGCTGCTCGTGTACGTCGCCTACCGGCTGGGCCGTGACGCGCGCGAGCAGCTGATCGGCCGGGCCGTCGACGAAGAACAGAGCGGCAGGATCCGCGCCCTGCTGGAGGCGCAGCCCGAGATCGACAGCGTGGAGGCGCTGTTGACCATGGAGCTGGGCCTCGACTCGACGCTGGTGGCCGAGCGGATCGACCTCGTGCCCGGGCTCGACAGCGAGGAGGTCGAAGACGTCGCCGTGCGCATCAAGCGCTCCGTCGCCCACACCTTCCCGGAGGCCGACCGGATCTTCCTCGACGTGATCGACGCGCGGACGGCGCGGGCGGCTCAGCCGGGGGACACGGCAGGGAGCAGCCCCGCCGCGACGGGGGAACGCGGCGGGGCCTGACGCTCGGGTGCCCGCCGGGCGGCGGATCATGCGTGCCGAACCCGAGAGAATTCGGCGGCCCCGAATCCGCACGCCATCCGTACGCCACGCGACGCACGGTTGCTCGGAAACCCTCACGCCGTCAGGTCGCTCGGGACCCTCACGCCGTGAGATACGCCAGCACCGCCAGTACCCGCCGATTGTGTTCCTCGCCCGTCGCGAGGCCGAGCTTCGCCATGATCGAGCCGACATGGGTCTCCACGGTCCGCTCGGTGAGCCACAGCCGCCGGGCGATGCCCAGGTTGGTTCGTCCCTCGGCCATCAGACCGAGCACCTCCGCCTCGCGCGCGGTGAGGGAGGCGAGCGGATCCCGGTGCGCGCCGAGCATCCGCGAGACGACCTCGGGATCGAGCGCCGAGCCGCCGGCCGCGACCCGCCGCAGCGCCTCCAGGAAGTCCTCGACGTCGAAGACGCGGTCCTTGAGGAGATAGCCGAAGCGCCCCTGGGCGACCAGCTCCACCGCGTTGCGGGTCTCGATGTGCTGCGACAGGAGCACGATGCCCAGCTCGGGGAACTCGTCCCGCACCCGCCGGGCGGCCCGCGCCCCGTCGTCCGTGAGGTCCGGCGGCATCCGGATGTCGATGACGGCGAGGTCGGGCCGGGCCTCGGCGACGGCCGCGATCAGGGACGGCGCGTCCGCCGCCCGGCCGACGATGTCGTGGCCCGCGTCCGCGAGCAGCCGCGCGAGCCCCTCCCTGAACAGCGCCGAGTCCTCGCCGATCACGATACGCATGGCAGCACCGCCTCCACGGTCGTGCCGGCCCCTGTCCCGCTGGTGATGTGCAGCCGCCCGCCGAGCGCGGCCACCCGGTCGGTCAGCCCCGAAAGCCCGGACCCCGTACGGGGGTTGGCGCCGCCCCGGCCGTCGTCGAGCACGGTCACCCGCACCGCGCCGTCCCCGTCCTCGCGTACGACGACTCCGATGGTCGCGGCCTTCGCGTGTTTCACCGCGTTGGTGACGGCCTCGCTCGCCACTAAGTACGCGGTCGTCGCGATGTCGTCGGGCAGCACCCGTCCGTCGAGCCGCCAGTCCAGCCGGACGGGTGCCCGCGCGGCCAGCGCCTCCAGCGCGGGGCCGAGGCCGTCGTCCAGCGAGCTGGGCCTGAGGCCGTGCGCCAGCTCGCGCAACTCCGCGACGGCGGTGCCGAGCTCGGCCACGGCCTGGTCGAGCAGCCCGTCCACGTCCACCGTGCCGTCGTCGAGGTGGCGCTGGGCGAGCCGCAGCGCCATGCCGAGCGTGACCAGCCGGGACTGGGCACCGTCGTGCAGGTCCCGCTCCAGGCGCCGCCGTTCGCGGTATCCGGCGCGCAGCAGCCGGCTCCGGCTGGCCTCCACCTCGCCGAGCGCGCCCGCGAGTTCGGCCCGCAGCCGTACCGTCTCGACGAGCGAGGCGCAGGCGGTGACGACCTCGCGCGGACACGGCCCGTCGATCACGCCGATCACCCTCCCCGCGGCCCGTACTTCGAGCCCCGCCGTGACCCGTACGCCGTCGGTGTCCCTGAACTCCACTCCGCCCGGCAGCAGATAGCCCACGCGCAGCCCGGGTGCCCGCAGCGCGTCCCGCAGGGCTTCCTCCAACTCCTCGGGACGTGCGCGCCCTTCGTGCACCGAGCGCTCCAGCTCCCGTACGGCGGTCAGCGCGGCCTGGCGTGCGGGATAGAAACGCCGGTCCACCCGGCGCCGTACCCGGTTCTTGACCGGGACCAGCACCACGGCGACCAGCGCGGTCACGGCGGACGCCAGGACCGCGCTGCCCCGGCCCAGCGCCAGGCCTCCGGAGGCGGCGGCCGCGCTGTACACGGCGAGCAGCCCGGCCGTGACCACGACCCAGGTGACCACCGCGCTGGCGGCGCGGTCGACGTCGTACAGGTCGTGCCGCAGGATGGCCAGCGCGGTCAGCGACGGAACGCCGAGGTAGAGCGCGACGAGGCCCAGCCAGATGAGGATCCCGACCTCGCCGAACAGCAGGTAGTCCGTCCAGCAGAACAACAGCGTGCCCGGCAGGGCGACCGCGCCGAGGGCGAACCACTTCACCTGGGCCCGCTGCACCGGTTCAGCCGTCCGGTAGCGGCGCCGCATCACCTGCACCGAGGCGATCAGCAGCACCATGAGCAGCCCGAGCGCCACGAACGAGATCCACATGAGCGAGGCCGGCAGCGTCGGCAGCGGGTGTCCGAAGTCCTCGAAGGGCGGGCCGTACGGATCCGGGGCGAGCGCGGCGAACACGTCGAAGACGAGCGGGTCGACCAGAACGCCATACAGCACCAGGCGCGGGAAACGGCCCTCCGGCAGCCGCCCGTCCGGAAAGACCAGGACCAGCAGCATCACCGGCACGTACCACAACGTCCAGAGCCCGGCGCTGAGTTGGTGGACCACTTCGGCGCCGGGCAGCAGACGCGACCGCTGGAGGCTCACGTGGTCGTATGCGTCACTGAACATGATCAGCGGCGGTATGAGACCGATCAGGGTGAGCAGGAATCCGACCGGGTTGGCGGGGCGGCGGGCGGAGACGAACAGTCCCAGACCGGTGGACAGCGCCCCGACCACGACGGCTCCCGCGACGATCAGCACGTCACCGGCCGCGAGGGCCGGTGCCAGGAACAGCAGCGCACAGTCCCCTGCGGTCACGAGCGCCGTCAGCGACGCGATGACCAGGGAGAGTCGGCGAGGCCAGGGCATGCGCTCACGGTAGGGCCCAAGGGCCGCCGTCGGTATCCGTACTGACACGCAGGAACTCCCCGTGGCAGCTCCGATGTGCCCCCGGGACCCGCCGCGCGACAGTGCGGTGACGCACCATCACGCCGGACCTCGGGAGACGCCATGACCGCCATCGCCGAACGCTCCACGCACACCCCGCCCTCCCTCCGCCTGCGGCCGTTCGCGACGCTCGCCCTGGTCGCGGTCGTCGTCGGACAGGTGATGGGCTTCCTGTTCACCTGGCTCGCACCGGGAGGCGACCCCAGCGAGGGCAACTCCTACGACAAGGTCGCCGACCACCGGGGCGCCTTCTGGACCCTCTACGCGTACGGAGGGGTGAGCATGGCCGTTTCCACGGTCGGCCTGGCGATCGCCGTCTGTGTCCTGGTCCGCGAGCGCGGTGCGGTACTCGCCCGCATCGGATCGGTGTTCGCCGTGCTCGCGGGTGCGCTGCTCACCGCCGGACTCGCCGCCATCGCCGCCGTCTACTCGTACGCGACCGACACGGCGGCCCTGAACGAGACGGTCGGACGAGGCTTCGTGGACTACGTCAACGACCACGACGGGCGTCTGATCAGCCTGATGGCCCCCGGCGGGCTGGCCTTCATCGTGGCCACGCTGCTCATCACCGCGGCCCTGCTGCGCTCTCGTGTCCTCGCCCGGTGGATCCCCGCGCTGTTCCTCGTCGGCACCGTCCTGGGCATCGTCTTCCCGTCGGGGACGACGGGCGCGATCGCGGCACTGCCGAGCGCGGTCGCGGTCGTCCTGATCGCCGTCGATGCACGGCGGCACACAGCTGCCTGACCCGGGGGAGTGGCCCGTACCGGCGCGGGGGGCCGGTGCGGGCCACGGCCGTGCGTACGCCTCCGTCAGTCGGTCGGCTCCAGCACGAAGACGGGGATCTCCCGGTCGGTCTTCTTCTGGTAGTCGGCGTACGGGGGATACGCGGCGACCGCGCGCTCCCACCACAGGGCCTTCTCCTCGCCGGTGATCTCACGGGCCGTGAACTCCCGGCGCACGGAGCCGTCCTGGAGCTCGACATGGGGGTCGGACTTCACGTTGAAGTACCACACCGGGTGCTTGGGGGAACCGCCCAGCGAGGCGACCGCCGCGTAGCGGCCCTCGTGCTCGACGCGCATCAGCGGGGTCTTGCGGATCTTGCCGCTTTTGGCACCGCGGGTCGTGAGGATGATGACGGGCAGGCCCGTGTCCATCAGTGTCGTCCCCTTGGTGCCACCGGAACTCTCGTACAGCTCCACCTGCTCCCGCACCCACTGCGTCGGGCTGGGTTCGTACTCGCCCTCAAGAGGCATGACTTCCGTCCCATCGTCGCGTCGTACAGCTCGTGTCCCGGCACGATTCAACACCAGTGCGGACGCGAATCTTCCGCACCATTACCTCGCGTGTAATCGCGCCGGGAGGACGCGTGCGGCACGGTGGAGCCGTTCCCGCACAGACACGATCCAGAGACGACCAAGGGGCGGCCCCATGTCCGTAGCCACCGATCACACCCCGACGACGCGCGGCGTGGTCGAGGAACTGCTCCGCCGGATGGGGGAGGGCGATCCCGAGCGGATCGCCGCGCTGTACGCGGAGCGGAGCGACTGGAAGCTGAACTGGCCGCAGGACGAGCACGGGCGCCCGGCGACACCGTGGATCCGCCACCGGTCCACGCGGGCCGACGCCGCGGACCACTTCCGTGAACTGGCCGAGCACCATGTGCCCGGCCGGGCGGGCACCGAGATCGAGCGGTTCCTCGTCGACGGCGACGAGGCGGTGGTGCTCGGGGAGATCCGGCAGACGGCCGCGGCGACCGGGCGCGCCTATCGCGCCCGGTTCGCCCTGCACCTCACCGTCGAGGACGGCCTGGTCGTACGGCATCACGTGTACGAGGACAGCCTCGCCGTGGCCCGTGCGTTCGAGTCCTAGCCCGACTTCGACCGGGCAGGCGCTCAGCCCCACGTCGCCCCGGCCGGCTCCTTGATCGTCGCGTTGAGCCGGTTGAAGAAGTTCGTCGTCGCGATCCAGAGGATGAGCGCGGCGAGCTGCTGCTCGTCGTAGTGGTCGGCGACCTCGTCCCACAGTTCGTCGGAGACCGCGTCGCCCGAGCGGTCATTCAGCCGGGTCATCTCCTCGGCCAGCGCCAGTGCGGCCCGCTCGGCGTCCGAGTAGTACGGCGCCTCGCGCCAGGCCGCGACCGACCACAGCCGCTCGTCCGTCAGACCCGCCTTCTGCCCGCCCCGCCCACCGGCGTCGACGCAGGCGCTGCACCCGTTGATCTGGCTGGCGCGCAGGTGCACGAGCTCCAGGGTCTGCTGGGGGACACCGCCCTTGCTGGTGGCCTTGTACAGCCCCTGGATCGCCTCCATGGCGCCGGGAAGGATCATCGCCGGGTTCTTCATCCGTGCCTGCATGACGTGCTCCTCAAGAGTTCGCAGCGGTTTCTGCTCTGTCACTGCACTGACGGAGCCCGGCCAGGAAATGTGACGGCCCCGGTGAATAAAGCCGACAGGAAGAGAGCCGACAGGAAGAGAGCCGGCAGGAAGAGAGCCGGCAGGAAGAGAGCCGACAGGAAGAGAGCCGACAGGAAGCCGCTGTCCTCGGCGCGCTCATTACGGCGTCACGAGCATCCGTATCGCCAGCACCATGATCACGATGCTCGACGCGAGCGCCGTCACCAGCCGCCCCCGGCGCCCCGTCAGCGCCCGGCCGAGCAGCGCACCGCCCCCGGCGAGCAGGAGCTGCCAGCTCGCGGACGCGGCGAACGCGGCGAGGACGAACACTCCCTGCTCCAGCGGGCGCACCGCCTCGGCGGTACGGCTGCCGAGCACCAGCGCGGCGAAGTAGATCACCGTGGTGGGGTTGAGCAGGGTGATCCCCAGCAGCGCAAGATAGGCGCGCGCCGGGCGCGCCGGGTCCTGTCCGGAGCGGGCGGCGAGCCGGCGCTCGCGGTAGTGGCGGAGCGCGGTGACCGCGCCCCGGGTCGCCAGCGCGGCCAGCACCAGTCCCGAGGCCCAGCGCAGCGGGAGCAGCACCGGCTGCAGTGCGGCCGCGAGTGCGGAACCGCCGAGCGCGGCGACCAGGGCGTACAGTCCGTCGGCGGTCGCGACGCCCAGCGCGGCGCAGACGCCGATCCGCAGGGACGTACGAGCGGTGAGGGAGACGAGGTAGGTCGCGACCGCTCCGACGGGCATGGCGATGCCATAGCCCGCGAGAAGCCCCGCGACGAGCGCGGCGGTCACGACCGGGGAAGCGCGGGCCTCCGCGGTCGGCCGGGCTGCTGCTGGGCCCGCACCGGACGAGCGGCGGCGGAGGTCAGCGGCAGGAAGGCTTCGATCGTGGACATGGGCAGATCCTGGGGCCACCGGATCTGCTCACGCAACCCCATTACGGAGGGGCCGCCTTGGAGGAGATCAGGCCACGAGCGTGCCACCGGGGCAGCGCCTCGGGCGGGAATCCCGAGGAGCGAGGCGGCCCTCCCCGCGTGCTTCGGCCAGATCGCGGGTGTGGCGCATCTGGCCGAACTTCGCGTGGCCGTGTAGATGCCCCAGGCATCTAATGAAGATCGGCAAGAGGCAACCATCGCTTGCGAGGTCATCCATGACAGAGCCCCCCATGACAGAGCCCATTGCCTTCCCCCAGGACCGTACGTGTCCCTACCACCCGCCCACCGCCTACGACCCGTTGCGCGAGGCGCGCCCGCTCTCGCGGATCTCCCTGTTCGACGGGCGCGGCGTGTGGGTGGTCACCGGCCACACCACCGCCCGTGAACTCCTCTCCGACCCGCGGCTGTCGTCGGACCGCACCCGCCCCGCGTTCCCGGCACCCAGCGAGCGGTTCGCGGCGGCCCGCAACCGCCGGGTCGCGCTGCTCGGCCTCGACGACCCCGAGCACCACATCCAACGCCGCATGCTGGTCCCGACCTTCACCCTCAAGCGGATCGCCGGACTGCGTCCGCGCATCCAGGAGACCGTCGACCGGCTCCTGGACCGGATGGCGGAACAGGGCCCGTCGGCCGAGCTGGTGAACGACTTCGCGCTGCCCGTGCCCTCCATGGTGATCTGCGCCCTGCTCGGCGTCGCGTACGCCGACCACGACTTCTTCGAGGAACAGTCCCGCAGGCTGCTGCGTGGCCCCGCCGCTGCCGACATCGAGGACGCGCGCGAGCAACTGGACGCGTACTTCGGCTCGTTGATCGACCGCAAGCAGCGGGATCCCGGGGACGGACTCCTCGACGAGCTCATCCACGATCAGCTGCGCAAGGGGACGGTGGACCGCGAGGAGCTGATCTCGCTGGCGACGATCCTGCTCGTCGCCGGGCACGAGACGACGGCGAACATGATCTCGCTCGGCACGTTCACCCTGCTCCGGCACCCGGAGCAGCTGGCCGAACTGCGGGCCGAACCGACGCTGATGCCCGCCGCCGTCGAGGAGCTGCTGCGTTTCCTCTCCATCGCGGACGGGCTGTTGCGGGTCGCCACCGAGGACATCGAGGTGGCCGGGACGACGATCCGTGCCGACGAGGGTGTCGTCTTCTCCACCTCCGTGATCAACCGCGACGCACACACCTTCCCCGAGCCGGACGCTCTGGACTGGCACCGCTCGGCCCGCCAGCACGTCGCGTTCGGCTTCGGTATCCACCAGTGCCTCGGCCAGAACCTGGCCCGGGCCGAGATGGAGATCGCGCTGCTGTCGCTCTTCGACCGGTTCCCCGGTCTGCGCCTTGCCGCACCGGCGGACGACATCCCCTTCAAACCCGGAGACACGATCCAGGGGATGCTGGAACTCCCCGTGACCTGGTAAGAGGCTGCGGGCATGAGTATCGACATCTCCATCGACAAGGACGTCTGCATCGGCGCGGGTCAGTGCGCCCTCGCCGCCCCGGGCGTCTTCACCCAGGACGACGACGGATTCAGCGAGGTGCTGCCGGGCCACGAGGACGGCGGCGGCGACCCGATGGTGCGGGAGGCGGCGCGGTCCTGCCCGGTGCAGGCCATCACCATCTCGGAGGCCTGAACGACCAGATCCGCAACCGGCTGAAGCGCGGCAGCCGCGGCGGGCGCCCGCCGGCTTTCGACCGCGAGGTCTACAAGCGGCGCAACGCAGTGGAACGTGTTTCAACCGCCTCAAGCAGTGGCGGGGTATCGCCACCCGCTGCGACAAGACCGCAGAGTCCTACCAGGCTGCCGTCACCCTCGCATCGCCCCTGATGTGGGCGTGGCATTTGACGACAGGGCCTAGCGGCGCGCGGGCGGCAGTGCGGCTTTCACCAGCAGCCGTGCCGCCTCGCCCGCCTGCTCGGCGGGCTCCGTGCTCCGCGTGATACCCGCGGTGACCATCGCGCCCTCGGCGAGCAGATACAGCTGGTCGGTCAGCAGGGCGGGAAGCCCGGCGTCGGCCACGAGACCCCCCAGATACTCCTTGAACGCCTTTTTGTGGGCGCGGACTTGGGCGGTCACGCGGGGTGAGGTGGCGCCGAGTTCCCCGTACGAGTTGATCCAGGCGCACCCTCGGAAGCCGGGCTCGGCGAACCAGTGGCGCAGCCACTCGAAGACGGCCGCTATGCGCTCCTCCGGCTCCTCGCACTGGTCGACGTGGTCGGCCAGTCGCTGGCGCCAGCGGATGTCACGCCGCTCCAGGTATGCCTCGACGAGCTGCTCCTTGGCGGGGAACAGCTGGTAGAGCCGCTTGAGGGAGACCCCCGACGCACCGCGGATGTCATCCATGCCGACGGTCTGGATGCCGCGGCCGTAGAACAAGTCCTCCGCGGCGTCCAGCGCCTGCTCGCGGGCGACTGCCAGTGCCTGTTCGCGGGCGACTGCCAGTGCCTGTTCGCGGGCGGCTGTGCTGTTCATGTACGGGCCACTCCTTGACGTGAGAACCACCGTTCTCTACCTTAGCAACTCAGGGGGAGAACGTCCGTTCTCCCACTCTGATCGATGGTTTCGTGACGGGCCGCGACCAGATCGTGGAGCTCCTGACGGCGAAGTGGGCGCGCGAGCACGAGTACGCCCTGCGCAAGGAACTCTGGGCCTTCGACGGTAACCGCATCGCCGTCCGCTTCCAGTACGAGTCGCACGACGCCGACGGTCAGTGGTGGCGCTCGTACGGCAACGAGTTGTGGGAGTTCGACGAGCACGGACTCATGACCCGCCGCGAGGCGAGCATCAACGACGTACGGATCGAGGAGAAGGAGCGCCGGATCTTCGGCCCGCGTCCGGAGTCGGAGCGCGGGGACTCCTTCCCGCTGCAGTAGGAGTCCCGGATTCAGTAGAAGTCCGGATTCATCGGGGGCCCGTGTGTTCATTAGGGTTCACGGGTGAGTGAACACGCCGAGAAGCCCTTCCTCTACGTCGTCGTCTGCGCGGCGGGCATCGCCGAGGACATCAGCAAACTGATCACCGTGGCACAGGAACGGAACTGGGAGGTCGGCGTCATCGCCACCCCCCAGGGCCTCGGTTTCATCGATGCCACGGCCGTCGAGGCGCAGACCGGCCGCCCGATCCGGTCCGCCTGGCGGTCCCCCGGCGACCCGCGGCCCTTCCCGGCCCCGGACGCGGTGGCCGTCGCACCGGCCACCTTCAACACGGTCAACAAGTGGGCGGCCGGTATATCCGACACCCTCGCCCTGGGAACCCTGTGCGAGGCGTACGGCCTCGGTGTCCCGATCGCCGTACTGCCGTGTGTGAACGAGGCGTTGGCGGCCCACCCCGCCTACCGCGCGAGCGTCGAGCGGCTGCGCGGCATGGGTGTCCGGTTCGGCGACCCGTACTCAGGGGAGCCACAACAGGGCGGCGGACGTCCGGAGTTCCACTGGGAGCGGGTGCTGGACCTGCTCACCGCCGACGGTAGATCGTGATCGAGTGGCCGACCTCGTCGATCGGTGTGCTGGTGGCGAGCAGTGCCGCCAGCCGGCCGTCGGCCTTGGCGATCGAGGAGTCGGACACGACGAGCAGCCCGTGCACCTCGCCCGGTGGCACCTTGCGCGGATCGGCCGCGTCGATGCCGTAGGACGACGGCACACCGGCGCCCTTGTAGACGAGCCAGACATCGTCGTGCGGGTAGCGGCTGTCCAGGCGATCGGCGAGGCGGCCCAGGTCCTGTCCCCAGTCGACGTTCGAGTCGTGCAGACGCAGATGGGTCTTCGACGGGCCGCCGAACGCCTCGTTGGAGTACGGGAGGTAGTACGGGTACGTGTGCAGCGAGCTGGCGGCGACGAAGAGGACCAGCGCGGCCGTTGCGAGGTGCGCCCACCGCCGTCGGAAGGAGACGGCACCGGCCGCCGCGACCCCCAGGAACACCGGTACGAACAGGGCGTACCGTACGCCGAGATCGCGGGAGCCGTGCATCGCCGCGGCCAGCAGCACGGCCGGGGGGATCAGGACGTACGGGGCGGCGGACCGCAGCCGAGGAACGGCGGCCATCGCGACGGCACCGGCGAGCCACAGCGCCGCCATGCCGAGCGGCGTCTTCACCAGCAGCGCGACCGGCAGGTAGTACCAGAGCGACCCGCGGTAGAGCCGGCCGAGCAGAAAGCCTTCCCAGGTCGCGTTCTCGAAGCCGAACTGGACGCGCATCCCGTCCCGGTACGGCTGCGGGAAGGGGAGCCAGTCGATGAGCAGCCCGCGCAGTCCGTGGACGGCCGGGAGGTTCTCGGGCGCCGTCCAGCGCAGCCGCGGGTCGACGGCGAGGTACGTGGCCCACACCACCGCGAGGGCCACCAGCGCCATGCCGGCCGCGGCCGCCGCGCCGAGCCGGGCCTTCCTGAACACGCTGAGGTCGCGCCCGTGGCACACGGACACGACCGCCAGGAGCAGCAGCACCGGAACGGCGGGCAGCATGCTCATCTTCGTGGCCAACGCCGCGCCGAGCGCCGCCCCGGCGAGCGGCAGATGGAGGAGCGGACGCCGCCGTGCCCGCCACAGCAGCCACACCGACGTCAGGAGGAAACCGGACGCCGGTACATCGAGCGTGGCCAGCGAGCCGTGGGCGATGACGTCGGGTGAGAACGCGTACAGGGCGAGCGCCACCAACCCGCCCACATCTCCCACGAGTTCACGGGCGAACGCCAGGACGACGAGGCCGAACAGCAGCGTCAGCACGATCACCGGCAGCCGCGCCCACAGCATCACCCGCCATGGATCGTTACCCGACTCGTACAGCAGCCGACGCCCGAGCTCCGTCTGGTCACCCGTGAAGTCGGCGTCCAGGTGCGGATGGGCGAACACCAGTCCGCTCGCGATGATCAGCTTGCCCAGCGGCGGATGCTCGGGGTTGTAACGCAGGCTGTGCTGCTGGGCGTAGACCACCGCCGTACCCGCGTACACGGGTTCGTCGATCGTGGGGGTCTGCTGCACGGCCGTCGTGACCATCGCGACCGCCATCTCGACGAGCAGCGCGACCACGGCCACCATGAACAGCCACCGCCGGTGCCGGCGAAGCCACTCGAATCGCCCCGGCGGCTCCGCACTGCTCACCGGCACGCGGTCCCCGTGCCTGCTGGCCATGAATGTCGGCATGCCCTTTGTTACGTCCGCTCCGTACGCGCCTGCTCATCCTGTGGCACCCCGCTTCGGGTGCGCCTCGGTCCACCGGCCTGTCGCGATCATCCGACCGAATGATCCACAGGGGATCAACCGGCCGGAAACACGACAGGGGAGTCATGAGTATGCACTCCGGGGGACGAAGTCCACGGCCGTGCGCGAACGGGCGGAGCCGTTGTCGAAGACGGTCCAGGTGTCGGGGCCCGAGATGGTGACCGGCCGGCCGCTGCACGTCGGCAGCGGTGCGACGTCGTGTCGACCTTGGCGGCGATGATGTCCGGGAGCTGGGTGCGACGCGCACCTTGCCGTTGACGGTGACCGCGTCCCCTGCCGGAGCTCAGAAGGCGTTCCACAGCGTGGGGCCCTCGCGCTGTCGTCGAGCTGTGGCACGCGTGCCGCCCGCGCAGCCGCCGATGGCCCCGATCACACGCCGCCCCCAGGAGCAGCGGGCGGCGTGCGAACACGCGAGTCGTCCCGGCCTCCCCTCAGCGGGTCCTGCGGACGTAGTCCGCGCTGCCGGGCGTCGACACCATCACATCCCGGCGCACGATGCTCAGCCGGTCGCCGAAGCCCGAACGGGCCTTGCGCAGACCGCTGTCGGAGTACTCGATGACGACGACCCGGTCGTGGAACGCCTTCGCGTACGCCCCGCACTCGTCGTACTCGCCGCACTCCTCCGCCACCGCGAAGTCGAGCCCGGTGCGGGACCTGAGGCCCGCCAGCTCGACGGTGTTCTTCTGGCCGATGGCCAGATGCCGGGCGTGCGCGTGCGCCGAGAGCAGGGTGATGAACGCGGTGGCGTCGTCGGCGGTCAGCAGGTGATGGGAGCGCGTGTAGCTGTCGTAGTTGTCCGGCTCGACGGCGTCGAAGCCCTTGTCGGCGCAGCCGTCGATCCACCGGTTGATCCGCGCGGCCACCCGTTTGCGCTTGGCCGGCGTACCGATGTCGAGCAGCGCCTCGCCCCAGTCGCGGTCGATGACGACCTTGCCGTGCGCGTCCCGCAGCAGCAGGTCGGCGGGCCACTTGTCCGGCTCGTCCGGCTGCGCCTGGAAGGCGTTGACGTAGCAGATGTTGTAGAGGCCGGGCGCGGGGGACGCCGTACGGTCGCGGCTGACGATGCGGACGCCGGAGGGTGGGGGATAGGCGCCGCCGATCTGGTAGTCGAAGCCCGCGTGGAGCGGGGGGAGCTCGACGGCGGTCGGGGTCGGCTCGGTCTTCGGCGAGGTGGCCGGGGCCGTAGCGGACGCCGTCGGGCTCGTGGAAGGCTTCGCACTCGCCGAAGTCTTCGCGCTCTCGGAAGCCTTCGGGCTGGGCGGCGAGGCTCCCGTGTCCTTCCCCGCACCGCAGCCGACCAGCGTCAGGAGAGCCGTCAGAACAGCGGCTGTCCCAAGAGCCCCGACGCGGGGAACACACTTGACGGGCATGCCCGCTCCATCAATCGCGAGTACGACCCCGCCTCGGAGGCTCTGCGCGATCCTGGCGACTTTGGCCGGACTTGACGGGACGTGAAGCGAGTCCGCTACCGGCTGGGCGTACCTCTGCGTGCCGGGTCGCACCACGGCACGCCAAGATCAAAGCGTGTGGAGACGCCCGCGTCAAGGGCCCGCCGTTCCGCACAGGGCCGCGCCTCGCGAGGCTCGCCGGACGCGTGGACTGGGCGGCCGTCGATCTCGGTCCCCTGGCGGACGGCTGCCACAGTCCCCGGCGGACCTCTGCCCGCGCTCGATCTCCTCAGGGAGCCGTGACCTGAGCCTTATTGTCAGGACATGACCGGAGAGCGCATCGCACTGGCCGTACACGACCACGGGGGCGACGGCCCGCCCCTGCTCCTGCTCCACGGCGCGGGACGGACCCTCGCCGACTGGGCTGCCGTCGCCCCGCTCCTCGTCCCCCGTCACCGGGTACTCGCCGTGGACCTGCGCGGACACGGTCTCTCACCGTCCGGCACCTGGGACTTCCCCCATGTGCTCGCAGACATCGAGTCGGTCCTGGAGGAGTACGGCATCCCCGGCGCGCTGCCCGTCGGACACTCACTCGGCGGGATGCTCGCTGTGCTCCACGCACGGGAACACCCGGACGTCACGCCCGGCGCGGTGAACCTCGACGGATACGCGTGGGGCCGCCCCGACCAGTACGTGGGGCTGGACCCCGCGTACGTCGAGGAACGGCTCACCCAGGTGCGGAAGATGGCGGCCGCGGCGTCGGCCGAGCCCATTCCGGCCGATGGGCTGAAGGGGCTGCTCGCCCAGCAGCGCGCGATGTCCCGGCAACTGGGCATCCCTTACGAGCTGTTGGAGGCCGGTGTCCTGAGGTCGGTGCACGAACGGCCGGACGGCCGACTGGAGCTGGGGCCGGAGCCTGGACACGCCCTGGCGATGCTGGACGCGATTGACTCCCTCGACCTCTTCGCGCTCTTCCGCCAGGTGCCTGTGCCGCTGCTGCTCGGGCGCGCGCTGCGACCCGTACCGTCGATCCCGGCCATGGCCTGGCTCGACGAACTGATGGCGGCCTACGCCAAGGGACTCGCCCGCGACCTGGCTCAACTCGCCCACGAGCGCCCCGATGTGACGGTCGCCGAGATCGACGGCACCCACGCCATGCTCCTGGAGAACCCCCGGGCGGTCGCCGACGCCATCCTCGCTTTCACCTCCGAAGCGATCCCCGGCTTCGCCGCATGACACCGAACAGTCACGAGGAGGCCGTAGGGCGTTTTCAGTGGGGGCTTGCCGCCGCGAACTCCGTGCCGCACGGTCCCGCGCCCTCGCTCTCGGGCAGGGCGACGGGTTCGCCGCTCATGGTCAGCGTCCGGTAGAAGCCGCCGATGCGCTCGGTGGAGCGGCCGACGTAGTGGCCGATGAAGGAGCGGCGGAAGCGGCCGGGGCTGTGGTTGGGGCCGGAGCCGTGGACGAGGCTGCCGTTGAAGAAGAGGACGTCGCCCGGTTCCATGTCGACCGGTACGGCGGTGAGGCCGGGCGGCGGGGGAACGTACTCGCGCGCGAAGGACAGCGCCGCGTCCGCCTCCTCCGGGCAGAACAGGTCCATGCGGTGCGTGCCCGGCACGACCTCCAGGCCGCCGTTCTCGCGGTCGATCGCGTCGCAGGCGGTCCAGGCGGCCACACAGGTGCCCGGCTCGACCCGCAGATAGAAGTTGTCCTGGTGCAGCGCCTGACCGCGGGCGCCGGGCGGCTTGAAGTAGAACATGCTCTGCGCGGCCAGGGGTTCCTCGCCCAGCAGCCTCTCCAGGATGTCCCGCAGCCGTGGATCGAGGAGGAAGCGCAGCGACAGGGCGTTGACGCGGTGCGGGTGCATGACGCGGGGGTAGGTGTGCAGAGGGTCGGTGGGACGTCCGGTTTCCGTGGCGCGGGGTTCGAAGTGTCCCGGGATCGGCCCCGCGGCGTGCAGGGTGGTGAACTCCGCGCACAGCGCGTCGATTTCACTGCGGGGGAACAGCCCGCGCACGATCGCGAAGCCGTTCTCCTCGAACTGCCGCAGCACGCTCATGTCCCCGACTGTCATCCGACCGTCCCTTCTCAGCGGTGTCCCAGGTGCCTCACGCTAGGTCGCAGCGCCTTTCGGGAGGATGCCTGTGCGTGCTGACGACTTGTCCGAGCCTGCTGATCCGTCGCCGCCGCCCGGCCTGGTGACCATCGGACGCTTCGACCAGCGGCCGGGGTACAGGGTCAACCGGCCGGATGGGTCCGACAGTTGGCTGTTCACCTGGACGACGGGCGGATGCGGGCGGCTCACGCAGGGAGGGGCGGAGGTGGCGGCCGACGCCGGGGATCTGGTGGTCCTGGGTCCCGGCGTACCGCACCACTACGCCGTCGAACCCGGCGCCGAACACTGGGCGTTCTGGTGGGTGCACTGCCAGGCCAGGGCGGCCTGGTCCGGATGGCTGCGGCCGTACGCGCTCGATGACGCGGTGTACGCCGTCGGACCCGCGTCCGGCCAGGGACGTAACCGGCGGAGCGAGGACCGTGTCGAGGCCGCCTTCCGCCGCATGCTCGCCGACGCCCGCTGGACGGGGGACGGTCCGCCGCCCGTCCCCGCGGAGCCCGCCGACGGCGAGGTCGCGGTCGCGCACGGCGCCGCTGCCCGCGAGCTGGCCCTCTGCTCCCTGGAGGAGATCGTGCTGCTCGCCACCGCGCGGGCGGACCGGCGCCGCCCCGACATCGACGCGCGCATCCGGCGGGCCGAGTCCCTGATCGCCGCCCACCCGAGCGCACCGCACACCGTACGGTCGCTCGCCGAGGCGGTCGCGCTCTCACCGTCCCGTTTCGCCCACCTCTTCACCGAGCAGCTCGGATGCTCCCCGATGCGCGCCCTGCGCGATGCGCGGCTGCTGCACGCGGCCCGGCTCCTGGAAGCCACCGAACTCCCGGTGGAGCGGGTGGCAGCCGCCTCCGGCTTCACCAGTGCCTTCCACTTCAACCGGGTGTTCCGACAGCGGTACGGGACGCCGCCGGGCGCCTATCGGACGGGAGTCACCAGGGGCGGTGCGGGGGAGGCGGCGGCAAGGCCGTGACGTCCGGCGCCGGTTCGGGCCAGACCAGCAGTACCGCACAGGGCGCGTGGTCGACGACGAAGCGCCCGGCCGGTCCAGACTGTGCGGGCCGAGACGGGCGCGGTCACCGTCGCGGGCCGGCACGAGCAGGTCGGCGCCCTCCGCGGCGGCGACCACCTCCCGCTCGACACGCCCGGCACGCTCAAGGCGTGCGCAGGGGCGGCCCAGTCGCTCGGCCGCCGCGTCGAGGAGCTCGCCGCCGAGCTGGTGCCGAGGGTCTTCAGCCGGTCACCCGGGTCCGGCTCGGAACCCGCTCGGCCGAGCAGACCGGCGAAGGCACCGTGCGCCAGACCGGGCACGCCGGGTTCGGTGACGTGCAGCAGGACCACGTCGGAGCCGTGGGGCGCGTGCGTGCGGACGGCGTCCGCGTGCGAAGACCGCGCTCAGCAGGCGTCCGGGGCGCCGCCGCCCAGCGGGCCATCCACACCCCACAGGCCCGGAAGAGTCCCTCGTCGTCGCAGAACCGGGCCAGTACGAGGACCGCCGCGAGGAAGCCGATCACCGGCCGCAGATGCCCGGCCTGCGCGCGCATGTGGTCCCAGGAGATCGCGCCCGTGGCCACGACCAGACCGGCGGCCGGGACCGCCACGACCGCCTAGAACCTGTTGAAGGGACGGATCACCGCGCAGACGAGCACCGCGACGAGCAGGACGACGGAGAGGGCCTCGGCGAACGGGGTGCCGAGAGCGGCGGAGAGGCCCTGCGCGAGGGGGCTGTTCAGAGTTCGGTCCTCCGGGCGGTGATCATGACGCCCGTCCATTCCATCAGACGTCGCGCCGACGCCCCCGCGAGGCCTTCAGTTCTCGCCGACCAGCGACATCTCCGCCCAGATGGTCTTGCCTTCGGCGGTGTGCCGACTGCCCCAGCGCTGAGTGAGCTGGGCGACCAGGAGCAGCCCGCGGCCGCCCTCGTCGAACGTCTTCGCCCGGCGCAGATGCGGCGCGGTGTGGTTGCTGTCGGAGACCTCGAAGATCAGGATGGTGGCGTCGTGGATGAGGCGCAGCCGGATCGGCGGCTCGCCGTACCGGATGGCGTTGGTGACCAGTTCGCTCACCACGAGTTCGGCCGTGAACGTCGCCTCGCTCAGGCCCCACGTGTCCAGCTGATCGGCCACCTGCTTGCGGATCGGCGCGACGAGCGCGGGGTCGGCGGGAATGTCCCAGGTCGTCACCTGGGAGGGAGCCAGGCCGTGCGTACGGGCGAGCAGCAGGGCCACGTCGTCCGGGGCGCCGCCCACGGGAAGCAGCGCCTGCAGGATCGCGTGGCACGCCCATTCCAGGGACTGGGACGATTGCTCCAGGGCTCGGGACAGCAGCTGGTGGCCGACGTCGAGATCCCGCCCGCGGCTCTCGATCAGCCCGTTGGTGTACAGGGCCAGCACCGTGCCCTCGCCCAGTTCGAGTTCCACCGACTCGAACGGCAGTCCGCCCAGGCCCAACGGCGGTCCCGCCGGGAGCTCGATCTGCCGGGGCGGACCGTCCGGAGGGACGATGTAGGGCGGCGGATGCCCTGCCCGGGCGAGGGTGCAGCGCCGGGAGACCGGGTCGTACACCGCGTACAGGCAGGTGGCGCCGACCTCACCGGTGGTGCCTTCGGCCCCGGCATCCTCGGACAGCCGCACGGCGAGGTCGTCCAGGTGTGTGAGCAGTTCGTCCGGGGCCAGGTCGATGTCGGCGAGCGTGCGTACGGCGGTGCGCAGCCGCCCCATGGTCGCCGAGGCCTGGACGCCGTGACCGACGACGTCGCCGACGACCATGGCGACCCGCATCCCGGACAGCGAGATCACGTCGAACCAGTCGCCGCCCACCCCGGCACGCGCCGCGGGAAGGTAGCGCGAGGCCGCCTCCAGGGCCGCTGTCCGGGGCAGTGACTGGGGGAGCAGGCTGCGCTGCAGGGCCAGCGCGGTCTCGCGCTCGCGGGAGAAGCGCCGGGCGTTGTCGATGCAGACGGCGGCCCTGGCCGTGACCTCCTCGGCGAGCAGGACGTCGTCGGAGGTGAAGGGGTCGGGCCGCCGGAACCGGTTGAGCGCCGCCACGCCCAGGGTCTGGCCCCGGGCCCGGATGGGCACCGACATGGAGGAGTGGACGCCGTGCTTCGCCAGGCGCTCGCGCCGGCGTTCGTCCCAGCTCAGCCACTCCTCCAGCGTGGTGGTCGCGTCCGGCACCACGATCGTCCGGCCGGCGATCAGGGAGTCGGCCTGCGGTGAGGCGGCGGGGTAGACGTCGACCTCGCCGAGCATGACGACCGCCTCGGGGGAGCCCGGGTTCACCGATCGGTGGGCCGCACGGCGGAGCGTGATCGGCGCGGTCGGCGGCTCGGCGCGGTGCTCGCCCCCGTGCTCCGGCGGATCGAGCAGGTCGACGCTGACGAAATCGGCGAGTACGGGTACGCAGACATCCGCGAGCTCCTGGGCCGTCCGGGTGACGTCCAGGGTGCTGCCGATGCGTACGCTCGCTTCGTTGAGCAGCTGCAGCCGCTCCCGGGCCCTGTACTGCTCGGTGACGTCGTGCGCGGCCAGCCACACGCCGTGCACCCGCCCCTCGGTATCGGTCAGCGGGGCGATCCGCGCCAGCCAGGCGTGCGCGCGGTCCTCGCCGCCCGTCCGCATGTACGTCTCCACGTCACGCCCCTCGCCCGAGACGAGCACGTCGTGCAGCTGCTCCTCGAGCTCTTCGCTCTCCCGCTTGCCCCCGATCTCGGAGATCCTCAGGCCACGGATACGGGCCTCCGGGAGACCAAGCACCTCGGCCATCGCGTCGTTGAGCCCGTACAGGCGCAACCGTTCGTCGTAGATCGCCATGGCGCACGGGGACTGTGTGAGGACGGCTTTGATCAGCGGGTCGTCATAGGCGCGCCGGTCCTCGCCCTCGAGCGGGGTGACCACGAGCCATTCGCCCTTCGGGTCCCGGCGATGGGCGAGCAGCCACACGGAGAGGGTGTGTCCGTCGCGGTGGCGCAGGGAGAGGGTGCCGCTCCAGCGGGTACCGGAGGGTTCGGGCGGCACGCCGGGCCCCGCGGGGTCCAGCAGGTCCGCCGCCGGGTGGCCCTCGACTTCCTCCGGCGGGTACCCCAGCAGTCGGCGCGCCCCCTCGCTCCAGAGGACCAGGGTGCCGTTCTCGTCGATGACTGCCCGTGCCGTGGCGGCCTCATCGAGGGGGTGGACCGGGCTCATCGTCGCGACTCCATTGCGCACACTCACAGTGAACAAGCGCGTCACTACGGTCCCAGCCTAGGCCCTTTCGTCAAATTCCCGCTTGCCCCGCGGCGTCTGGCACGCACGCTCGCCACGTTGGACGCGGCGGGGCCCGCCCTTCGGGTGGACGGCGGGAAGGTGACGACAGGGCCTGTGCGTGGGCGCCCTCCGCACCCCGGAACGCCGGTCGGCGACGCGACGCGTCCGCAAGGTGGGCTTCCGACCGATGTGAGCCGAGGGGCGGAAGTGGGTGTCGGCCCCTTGACGGCCGCGTGTGTCACCCCGTCAGAATCTGTTTGTTCACGATCAGTTGTGATGACTTATGGGCCCTGATGAGGGAGAGCCGCCATGCAGGTCACTCGAAGATCGGTATTGATCGCAGGAACGGCCGTACCCGCGGCCGGTGCGCTCTCGGGCGCCGCCGACGCCTGGGCGGCGGCCTCCGAGCGCACCCCGGGGCGACGCACGGTCGAGCTGCGCGACGGCTGGCGCTTCGCGCTGGTCAACCCGGGCGGCATCACCGACCCCACCGGCGCGTACGAGGGCGCCGCGCAGCCCGGCTATGACGACTCGGCGTGGCGCGAGGTCGCCGTACCCCACGACTGGAGCATCGAGCAGACCCCCACCACGGAGCACAGCACCACCAGCGGCACCGGATTCTTCCCTGGTGGCCTCGGCTGGTACCGCACTACCTTCACCCTGCCGCCCGCCCTCGCCGGCAAGCGGATCTCGGTGGAGTTCGACGGCGTCTACATGGACGCGTACGTCTACTGCAACGGCAAGGAAGTCGGGCGACACCCCTACGGATACACGGGGTTCGCCTTCGACCTCACCGGACTGCTGCACACGGACGGCACCACCGCGAACGTCATCGCGGTCAAGGTCCAGAACCAACTGCCCAGCAGCCGCTGGTACTCGGGCAGCGGCATCTACCGCGACGCCCGCCTGGTCGTCACCGAGCCGGTGCACGTGCAGCGGTGGGGCACGTATGTCACGACGCCGGACATCACGGCGGAGCGGGCGGTCGTACGGGTGCGGACGACCGTCGTCAACGAGACCGATGCCGCGGCCGATGTCCAGGTGATCTCACGGATCGTCGACCCCGCCGGCCGTACGGCCGCGCGTACGGCCACCACCGTCGCGGTCGGCGACGGGGCGGACGAGACACACGAACTCACCGTCATCAAGCCGAAGTTGTGGGATTTCGCGACCCCGGACCACCGCTACACCCTGGAGACGGAGCTGCGCGTCGGCGGCGCGACCACCGACACCTACCGCACGCCCTTCGGCATCCGGCAGTTCCGCTTCGACCCGGACGAGGGCTTCCACCTCAACGGCGCCCACGCCAAGATCAAGGGCGTCGACCTGCACCACGACCAGGGTGCGCTCGGCGCGGCGATCAGCATCGACGCCGTACGCCGGCAGATGACCCTCATGAAGTCGATGGGCGTCAACGCCTTCCGGACCTCCCACAACCCGCCCTCGCCGCAGATGATCCAGGTCTGCGAGGAGCTGGGCATCGTGATGATGGTGGAGGCGTTCGACTGCTGGCGGACGGGCAAGACGACCTACGACTACGGACGGTTCTTCGACGAGTGGTGCGAGAAGGACACCTCCGAGATGGTCCTCGCGGCCCGCAACTCGCCCGCCGTGGTGCTGTGGTCCATAGGCAACGAGGTCCCCGACTCCACGTCCACCGCCGGGCTCGCCATGGCCGACCGGATCATCGGCGCGATCAAGGCGGCGGACGACACCCGCCCGCTGGTCATCGGCTCGGACAAGTACCGTCGCGTGCCCACGAAGGGCTCCGCGGCCGACCTCATGCTCGCCAAGCTGGACGGGCTCGGCCTCAACTACAACACCGCCAAGTCGGTGGACGCCCTGCACGCCGCCTACCCGCACCTGTTCCTCTTCGAGTCGGAGTCGTCGTCCGAGACCTCGACCCGCTCCACGTACCAGGAGCCGGAACACCTCAACACCGGCGAGAACCACACCCCCGGCAAGCGCGCGACCTCCTCGTACGACAACAACCTCGCCTCCTGGACGATGAGCGGCGAGTACGGCCACAAGAAGGACCGGGACCGCAAGTGGTTCGCCGGGCAGTTCCTGTGGTCGGGCATCGACTACATCGGGGAGCCCACGCCGTACGACGTCTTCCCGGTGAAGGCCTCCTTCTTCGGCGCGGTCGACACGGCCGGGTTCCCCAAGGACATGTATCACCTGTTCAAGAGCCAGTGGACGGACGAGCCCATGGTCCATCTGCTGCCCATGAGCTGGAACCACGACGCGGGGGACACGGTCGAGGTCTGGGCCTACGCGAACGTCGACACCGTCGAGCTCTTCCTCAACGGAAAGTCCCTCGGCACACGGGTGTTCGACACCAAGAAGACCACCGACGGGCGCCCCTACCTGGAGACCACGGAGGCGACCGGCGACGACAAGACCTTCACCAACGGTCCCTACCCCGGGAGTTACACCAGTCCGAACGGCAGCGCGGGCATGTTGCACCTCGGCTGGAAAGTCCCCTACGAATCAGGTGAGTTGAAGGCGGTCGCCCGTCGTGACGGCAAGACGGTCGCGACGGATGTCCTGCGGACCGCCGGAGCCCCGCACGCGATACGTCTCACGCCGGACCGCAAGTCGCTCGCGGCCGACGGGCGTTCGCTGGTGTTCGTCATCGCGGAGGTGGTCGACGCCCACGGTGTGGTCGTGCCCGACGCGGAGGATCTGATCGCGTTCGATGTCGCCGGCGGGTCGATCGCCGGCCTCGACAACGGCCGGGAGGAGAGCGCCGAGCGCTACCAGGCCAGCACCCGAACCGCCTTCCACGGCAAGGCACTCGCGATCGTCCGGTCCGGGACGAAGCCGGGCACCTTGAAGGTGACCGCCCGCGGCGAAGGCCTGCGGACGGCCACCACGACCGTACGCACCACCCCGGCCGCGTCGAAGGCGACCACCCCGCCGACGTCGTTCAAGCCCGACCATCCGGCGGCCCCCAACTACCCGTACGCCGACGCCAGTTACTCGGGCCGCCCCGACACCCCGCCCGCCGCCATGCTCGACGGCGACGCGGCCACCGGCTGGTCCAACGCCTTCTACAAGTCGGCCACGGCCCTGCTGCCCGCGTTCAGCGGTGCCCGCCCCGAGGACTGGGTCTCGGTCACCTGGGCGCGCCCCCGCACCGTCGACCGCGTCGAGGTCTCCTTCACCGTCGACGCCACCCACCGGCTGCCCGCCTCGGTCCAGGTCTCGCTGTGGGACGGCGAGCGGTATGTGCCGGTGAAGGGCGCGACCGTCGACTGGGCCACCGCCTCCGACACGCCGACGGTGATCACCTTCGACGCGGTACGCGGCTCACGGCTGCGTCTCGTCATGGCCGGCGGGCACCCGGGTGCCGCCGACGGCGGGCTGCGGATCAGCCGTCTGGAGGTCCCGGCCGGCTGACAGGTCGCCCGGGAGTGCCCGTCGTTCGTGCTCGGTCAGCGTGTGCAGTTCGGCCGGGCCGAGCGGGCGGTGCACCTCGACGTACTCGCCGTGCGGCAGGCGCTTGACGACGCCTGTCGCACGGCCGTGCGCCACCAGTTCGCGATCCCGCAGCTGCAGGCCCAGGCAGATGCGGCGGGTCACGACGAAGACGATCACGGGGACCACGAGGAGCGCGATCCGCACACTCCAGGTCACGGTGTTGATCGACAGATGGAAACGCGTCGCCACGATGTCGTTGCCGCCGCCCGCGAGCAGGATCAGATAGAGGCTGATCCACGCCGTTCCGAGCGACGTGCGGATCGGCCGGTTGCGCGGGCGGTCCAGCAGATGGTGCTCGCGCCGGTCTCCCGTGACCCAGGACTCGACGAACGGATAGACGCCGATGAGGACCAGGAGCAGCGGGAAGACGACGATGGGGATGAGCACCCCGAGCACGAGTGTGTGCCCCGCCACGGTGATCTCCCAGCCCGGCATGACGCGGACCAGCCCCTCCGCGAAGCCCAGGTACCAGTCCGGCTGGGCGCCCGTCGACACCTGGTCGGCGCGGTAAGGGCCGTACGCCCAGACCGGGTTGATCGTCGCGACCGCCGAGATCAGCGCGATGGCACCGAACACCAGGAAGAAGAAGCCGCCCGCCTTCGCCAGGTAGACCGGCATGAACGGCATGCCCACGACGTTGCGTTCGGTCTTTCCCGGCCCGCCGAACTGCGTGTGCTTGTGGTAGACGACCAGGATCAGATGGGCGACGACCAGGGCCGCCATGATCCCCGGAATCAGCAGGACGTGGAGCGAGTAGAAGCGGGACACGATGTCGTGGCCCGGGAACTCCCCGCCGAAGAGGAACATCGACAGATACGTGCCGACGATCGGCACCGACAGGAGCGCCCCGTCGACGAACCGCAGCCCGGTCCCGGACAGCAGATCGTCCGGCAACGAGTAGCCGAACAGCCCCTCGAACATGCCGAGGAGGAGCAGGGTCCAGCCGAACAGCCAGTTCACCTCACGGGGCCTGCGGAACGAGCCCGTGAAGAAGTGCCGCATCATATGCGTCAGCATTCCGGCGAGGAAGATCAGCGCCGCCCAGTGGTGGATCTGCCGGATCAGCAGCCCGCCGCGCACATCGAAGCTGATGTCCAGCGTCGAGGCGTACGCCTCCGACATACGGATGCCGTTCAGGGGGACGTAACTGCCGTGGTACACCACCTCGTTCATCGAGGGATGGAAGAACAGCGTGAGATAGACGCCGGTGAGGATGAGGACGACGAAGCTGTAGAGGCAGATCTCGCCGAGGAGGAAGGACCAGCGGTCCGGGAAGACCTTGCGCAGGTACTGCTTGCCCAGGGCATAGATGCCGAGACGGCCGTCGAACCAGTCGGCGACGCGCTCGCCGGAGGACGCCTCGCGCCCGCGGGAGGCGACCTCGCCTCCGCCGGAGGACGCCTTCTCGGCCGGTGGCTCGGTGGTCGTCATGCGTGCTTCCCCTCCTCGGCCCCGGTCTCCTCCTCGCGCCGTACGTGCGCGAGCTTCTCGGGGTTCGTGACGATGTAGACGTCGGACACCTGCTCGCCGTCCGGGGTGAGGTCCATGACCATGACCGCGTACGGGGACTCGCCCTCGAAGATCACCGCGGAGTCGTCGCCGTTGACGCGGCGGTAGCGGATGTCGAGGTTCGTGGCGCGGCGCGTGGCATAACCGGCGAACAGGCGGGCCGCCTTGTCCCGGCCGTGCACCGGCCGCAGCCCGGCCGCGCGTGCCTTGCCGCCGCCGTCCGTCCACACCGTGACGTCCGGTGCGAGGATCTCCATCAGCGCCGCGATGTCACCGCCGAGCGCGGCCTCCACGAAGCGTTCGGTCGCCTGCCGGCGTACCCGGGGATGGGCCCGGTACAGCGGCCGGCGGGCGTGCACGTGCTCCCGGGCGCGGTGCGCGAGCTGGCGCACCGCGGCGGGGCTGCGGTCGATGACCTCCGCGATCTCGGTGTGCGGATAGCCGAACACCTCGTTGAGGACGAACACCGCCCGTTCCAGCGGCGTCAGCGACTCCAGGACCACGAGCATCGCCAGCGACACCGACTCGGCCCGCAGGGTGCGGTCGTCGGCGGAGTCGTCGGGGGCGGGCTCGTCGAGCAGCGGCTCCGGCAGCCAGGGACCCACGTACGTCTCGCGGCGGCGGGTGATGGCGGCGCGGCGTGCCAGCGCGTGGTTCACGGCGATGCGGACAAGGTAGGCGCGCGGGTTGTCGATCCCGTCGAGCGGGGAGCGGTGGGCGCGGCCCTGCCACGACAGCCAGGTCTCCTGGAGCACGTCCTCGGTGTCGGCGACGCTGCCGAGCATGTTGTAGACGATCGCGAACAGCAGCTCGCGGTGGTCGACGAACACCTGCGTGGCGCCATCGCTTCCGGACGTCGTGCCGTCGGTGGTCCCGGACGCGGGGCTTTCGGGCATGCCTTGCCTCCCTTGATGCGCTCACTACTGCGAGGGGAAACAGGGGCCCGAATGTGACATCAGACGGCGAATTGTGACGTAGGTCTCAGGACGCTTTCCCGGCGTCACACCGGCCGCCACGACCGCCCTCTTGAACGCGAGTCCGATGTTTCGGCACAAGGAGACACACATCGTGTTCAAGAAATGGCACGGCAACCCGTGGGCGATCCTCGTCACCCTCTCCCTGGGTTTCTTCATGACCCTGCTCGACCTGACGATCGTGAACATCGCGATCCCCGACATGGGTCAGGACCTGGACGCCTCCCTCGACGAGATCCTGTGGGTCGTCAACGCCTACACCCTCGCGCTGGCCGTCCTGCTGATCACCGCCGGGCGCCTCGGTGACCTGCGCGGCAAACGCAATCTGTTCATGTCCGGCGTGGCGCTCTTCACTCTGGCCAGCCTGGCCTGCGGGCTCGCGCAGGACCCGGCCCAGCTCATCGCCTTCCGCGCGGTGCAGGGCCTGGGGGCGGCGCTGCTCATGCCGCAGACCCTGTCGATCATCGCCGAGGTGTTCCCGGCCGACCGGCGCGGGGCGGCGATGGGGGTCTGGGGCGCGGTCGCGGGCATCTCGGGCGCACTCGGCCCGATCATCGGGGGCGCGCTCATCAACCAACTCGACTGGCGGTGGATCTTCTTCGTGAACCTGCCGCTCGGCGTGCTGGTACTCGGCCTCGCCGCGGCGATCATTCCGGGTTCACAGAGGCGCACGGTACGCCACCGCTTCGACACCCTCGGCGTGCTGCTCGCCTCAAGTGCCCTGTTCTGCCTGGCCTTTGGTCTGACGGAGGGGCAGCGCTACGACTGGAACGGCTGGATCTGGGCCCTGTTCGGCACGGCGGCGCTGCTCTTCGCCGGTTTCCTGGGACACGAGCGCGGCCAGCAGACGAGCGACCCGCTCGTTCCGTTCTCGCTCTTCAAGGACCGCAACTTCACGCTCATCAACTTCGTGGGCGTCACCGTGTCCTTCGGCGTCATCGGCATGTTCCTGCCGCTCACGATCTACCTGCAGTCCGTCCTCGGCTTCAGCGCCCTCAAGTCCGGGCTGGTCCTGCTGCCCCTCGCCCTCGGCTCGTTCGTGATGGCCGGGCCCGCCGGGATCCTCGCGGACAAGATCGGCGGCAAGTTCATCCTGATGACCGGGCTGCTCGCCTGGGCGGCCGCGCTGATCTGGATCGTGGCCGCGGCCGACGTCGGCTCGAGCTGGACGGCGGTCGCCTTCCCGCTCTTCCTGGCCGGTCTCGGCGCCGGTTGCACCTTCGCGCCGATGGCCACGGAGGTCATGCGCAACGTACCGGCGCGCCTGTCGGGCGCGGCCTCGGGCGTCAACAACGCGCTGAGACAGGTCGGTTCGGTGCTCGCGGGCGCCGTGGTCGGCGCCGTGCTCCAGGCCCAGCTCGCCCACTCGCTCACCGACCAGGCACGGCAACGCGCCGGGCAACTGCCCGCCGGGTACCGCGACGGCTTCGTCGCCGCTTTCTCCAAGGCGGAGTCCGACGTGAACGCCCAGCAGCAGGCCGGGGCCCCGTCCGGAGTGCCGCACGACATCGCCGACCGTATGCGGGAGCTCGGCGGCCAGGTCTTCGGCCACGGCTTCGTGGACGCGATGGGCCCCGCCGTCCTGGTCTCCGCCGCCGTCCTGCTCACAGGCGCGCTCGCCTGCCTCGCCGTACGCCGGCACCGCGGCCCGTCCGCCAACCCGCACGCCCTGCCCGTGTACGAGCCCGAACTGGAGGAAGCCATCTCATGAGCATCGACCTCACCGCCATGTACGCCTCCCACGACGCGTTCCGGCGCGACCTGGAACGCCTCGCCAAGGCCGCGGCGGACGGCACCGCCTTCACCCCCCAAGTCCACGCCGGCTGGGACAACTTCATCCATCAGCTGCACATCCACCACACCGCCGAGGACAGCGACCTGTGGCCGCGGGTGCAGCGCAAGGTCGAGGGCCGCCCCAAGGACATCGCCCTCCTCGCCGAGATGGAGGCGGAGCACGCCCGCCTCGACCCGCAGCTCGCCGCCGTCGACGCGGCCCTGAAGGACCGGTCGGCCGAACTCCCCGAGCTCGTCAATGTGTTGGCGACGACGCTCGACGGCCACCTCGCGCACGAGGAGGGGAGCGCGCTGCCGCTCATCCAGGAGGTGCTGACGCCCGCGGACTGGGGCGCCTTCACGGGACGTATCCGCGAGACACAGGGCATGCGCGGCGCCGCCGTCTTCGTGCCGTGGATCGTCGACGGCATTCCGCCCGCCGACCGCGCCGCGTTCCTCGGCGCGTTGCCTCCGCCCGTCCGTGTCCTGAACCGCCTGTTCTGGGAGGCGGGTTACCGCAGGCGCGGACTGTGGGGGAGCTGACCGGGCGGTGCGCGACCCCGGTCCGCGGGCGCTCAGGCGGGCTTCGGCTCCCTCCAGCTGTCCGGGCCGGGGTCGCCGCGGGGATCCCATCCCGCTCATTTTAGTCGCTGCTCAACTTGCGGCGCTCCCGGATTCATTTTAGTGTCAGCTAAAGAACGAGGGTTCGGGGCAATACCGGGCCCTCGCGACCGACCCTGACGATCCCCGATCCCCGATCCCGAGAGGACATCCGATGGCCGACATCGCGATGCAGCTGACCATCGAGGCCGAGGCGGACACCGTCCGTGAAGCCCTCACCACCGAGACCGGCGTACGCGGCTGGTTCACCGCGGACGCCGAGATCGGGGAGGGTGTCGGCGCCGAGCATGTGCTGAGCTTTCCCGGCATGCCCGAGCCCTGGCGGCTGCGGATCACCGAGTCCGGCGACCGGCGCCTGGTACTGGCGGGGGAGAACGGCCCGTGGGCCGGCACCACGCAGACGTACGAGATCGTCGACGTCCCCGAGGGCGGTGTCCTGCTGCGCTTCACGCACGCCGGGTTCCCGGCGCAGGGCGACGCCTATCGCGACTTCACCTACGGCTGGGCCACCAAGTTCACGGCCCTGAAGTCGTACGCGGAGACGGGGAAGCCCGCTCCCTTTTTCGGCTGAGCCGAGTCTGTCCTTGTGAGCCGTCCTTTTCGTCGACGGTCCAACCCTTCCGAACAGGAGTAACTCCCATGAACGCCACCCCCGTGGAACTCGCCGACCAGCTCGCCCGTGCCGCCCGCAACCTGCAGGCCCACACCCAGCAGTCGGCCCTCACCGGAAAGCGGGAACTCCCCACGCCCTGCGCCGACTTCGACGTCCACCAGCTCAGCGAGCACCTGCTCGGCACGCTCGTCATGAGCGGATACGCCGCCGCGAAGGAGCCGGTCCCCGCCGACGCGCCGACAACGCTGACCGAGGCGCCCTGGGTGGCGTTCCCGCCGCTCGTCGACCGGCTGGCCAAGGCGTGGGCCGAGCCCGCCGCCTGGGAGGGGGAGACGCCCTTCGCGTCGAGCACCTACCCGGCACCCTTCGCCGGGATGATCACGATCATGGAGCTCACCGTGCACGGCTGGGACCTGGCCACCGCCACCGGCCAGACCTTCACGGCCGACGACGACGTGGTTGCCACCGTGGCGGCGGTCGCCGGGCAGATCGCCGACGGCGCCCGTGCACGCGGTGCCTTCGGGCCGGAGGTCGAGCCCGCCGCCGACGCCACCCCGCTGGAGCGCCTGCTGGCCTTCACGGGGCGCAAGGTCGCCTGACGGCCGACGCCGGCCGGCTGTTCGCCCGACTCGCGGAGGGCCTCGCACAGGGCGGGGCGAAGCCCTCCCCCGCCCCATGAAGGACTGGGTCTGCCTGCCGCTCGCCACGTCGGCGCACTGGCTGCCGCTGACGGAGGCGGCGCACCGTCGGCCACGCCGAGTTCAGGCGAGCGGCCGCCCGGCGCGACGCCCGCTAGGGCGCTTCGGCCGGAGCCGCGGCGCGGCCCGTCCGCAGGGCCACCGCCTCGCCCGCGCCCTGGCCCGCCACCAAGGTGCGCAGGAAGGCGAGCACCGCGTCGACGTCGTGACCGGCTGCCGCGGCGCCGATGCGGGCGTGCAGCTCCGCCTCCACCGCGGCCACCGAACGGGCCGTCTCGTGTCCCGCGGGAGTGAGCGTCAGCTCCACATGGCGCCGGTCCCGGCTGCCCTCCTCGCGACGCACGAGCCCCGCGGTCACCAGTCGGTCCACCAGGCGGCTGGGGTTGCCGCCGCTCTCGCACACCAGCAGGGCCCCGAGCCCGGACATGCTGAGCGGCTGCCGCTCGGCGAGGAGCCGTACCACCTCGGCCTGGGCGGGAGTCACTCCCAACGGGCGCAGCCCTTGGGCGAGTTGGCGATTTCCCTCCCGCTGCGCGGCCAGGATGAGGAAGCGGACTTCTTCGGCCGGCTCCATCGTGCTGCACTCCCGGGGATCGAGGGACGGGAGAACTAGGTTATACGACACCCATCCACTCCATCGCTGCCCCGTGGCCTGGTCGGACTGATATGTGTCGTGTAACTTAATGACACGACACAGGAAATGGTGAGGTTCATGAGCGAGATCGCGTACCGAAAGATCGTCGTGGAGCGGTTCGGCGGCACCGAGACGATGCGGCCCGTCGAGGCCACCCTGCCGGAGCCGCCCCCAGGATGTGCCCGGCTCAGGGTGCTGGCCTCCGGGGTGGGCTTCACCGATCTGATGGCGCGCTCGGGCGACTATCTGCTGCAGCGCAAGGTGCCCTTCACGCCCGGCTACGAACTCGTCGGCGAGATCGTGGACTTCGCGCCCGACGGCCCCCGGCCGGACTGGCTCGTGGAGGGTGCGCGCGTCGCCGTCTCCCTGACGAAGATGGCCGGGTACACCGAGTACATCTGCCTGCCGCTGTGGCAGCTCGTCCCCCTCCCCGACGGCCTCGACCCGATCCTGGCCGCCACGATCCCGCTCGACCACCTGACGGCACTGAGCGTCCTGGAGACCCATGGCCGCGTCGAGGCCGGGGACACGGTGCTCATCCAGGGCGCGAGCGGGGGAGTCGGGCAGGCGCTCAGCCGCCTCGGCGCACTGCGCGGACTGCGGATGTACGGCACCGCCTCGGCGCCCAGTGCGAAGGAACTGCTCGCACAGCACGGCGTGACCTTCATCGACTATCGCCGCCAGGACTTCGAGGCCGTCCTGCACGAGCGTGAACCGGGCGGTGTCCAGGCGGTGTTCGACCACATCGGCGGGGCCGGGCTGCGCAAGGCGTACCGCGTCCTGGCGCCCGGGGGAGTGCTGGTCAGCTACGCGTTCTCGGGGCGCCCAGGACACATGGTCGCCGACACCGTGCGGGGTGCGGCGCGTGTGAAGCTGATGAATCTGCGGCCGGGCAGGCGCACCGGGCTGAGCATGGTTCCGGCCGAGATCAAGGGCGATCACGCCTGGTACCAGGAGGGTCTGCGGCGCGCGCTCGACATGGCGGCGCGCGGTGAGATCGCGCCGCGGATCGGCTCAGTCCAACCGCTCATGAAGGCCGCCGACGTGCATGCCGCGCTCGAACGCCGGGAGATCAGCGGGAAGGCCGTCCTGGTGGCGGACCAGCTGTGACGGGCGGTTCCCGACCCGGCCGGTACCGTGCTGCATTGCCCTTGACCTGGTGGTATTTACGAGTAAGTACCCGCGCGGTACCGTGAGGGCATGCCAGCTCTCAACGTGGAGTTCAGCGACCGCGAGCTAGAAGACCTGCGGCAGATAGCCAAGGAGCGCGGTACGTCGATGAAAGCCCTCGTGCGGGAGGCGGCCGCTGCCGACATCGTGCGGCACCGGGCGCTGCAGGAAGGCGCGGAGGTGTTCCGCCAGTTCTTCGCCGCGCACGCGGACGAGTTCGCCGCCGCCTTCCCCGAGGACGAACCACCGGCCAGGGACGAGGGGCAGGTCGCCTGACCGATGGCTCCCGTCATCCATATCGACGTGCCCTGGCTGCTCCAGCGCCACGAAGAGGTGCTGCCCGACCAGCCCACGGTCAACGACTTCTCGGCGCTCGTCGCCGCCGTGGCCCGGCATCGCGTCGATCCGCCCCGCCTCGGCATCGACTCCGACCCGGCCTGGCGCGCTGCCGCGCTCCTGCACACCCTGGCCCTGCTGAAGCCGTTACCGGCCGCCAACGCCCGCTTCGCCTGCTCGGCGGCGGTGGCGTACATGTTCGTCAGCGGCGTCGGCATCGATCCGCCGTACGGGGCCCTCGTCGACCTCGCCCGCGATCTGATCTCCGGCAAGACGGACGTCTACGGCGCGGCCGACCGGCTGAGGTCCTGGCAGATCTGAGCCCGTCCCCTCGGGCGGCGCTCCCCATGTCCTCGTGCCGCAGGAGGTGCGGCCGGGCACCCTGCGCCATCACCGGCGTAGGGCGTGAGTGACGTGAAATTGACGCCCAACTGGCCGTTGCGGGCGCCGAGTTGACCGATCTCATCGCCGTCCCGGACGGTGTGGGATCCCTCGCGCAGGCGGCCTTCCCGCACTACCGCACCCGCCGTACCCCGGCGCGTGTCTGCTGTCCGTGGAGCCCAAAGCGGTGTCCTGCGTTCTGGCGAGCCTCACCCACAGCAGGCCGACGAGCGTGGCCACCGGCGACACCAGCATGGCGGGGCTCCATTGCGGTACCCCGTCCAGCCGTGCCCGGCCTTCCTCCGCGACGGCCTTGCCGACGGAGAACGGACCCGCCCTCGGGGCCGCCGACCGAGGGCGGGAGGATCGGGGTCGGCGGCCGGTTTCGCGCGGGAGAGCCGCCGTCCTGCGCGGGGCCTCCGAGAAGGGCCGGTTCCAGTGGACTGCGGAGTTCCGTGCGCCGGGAGCGTGCGCGGGCCGCCGGCGTGTGCGCACGGTTCACACGGGGCGCATGGAATTTCGAAAGCCGGTGCGAGCTGGGCGAGTTACGGCCGGATCTGACTTTCTTTCAATGAGGCTGATGTTGCTCAAGTGCCTTGTTGGTCATGAGCGTGTTGTGCGAGGGTGAACGTCCTGCGCAGGGTCAATGACCGGGTCTGAATCGCCGTTCGCCATTCCGGGTTGTCGTCGAGCTCATAAGGCTCTTGACCGACGGTCGCCGTACGGCCTTCGCCCCGACCGTTTTCCCGGCGCTCCGTCAAAAAGGTACGCACCAATCAGGGCTCCCTTTCGACGGAATAGAACTTTTGTGTGCCACCTTGCACCTCGGAAGGAACCCGCTCTGTGCACACCCCCCACCCCCCTCGTCCCCCTTATCCGCCCGGTGGCGTAGTCGGCGAATCCGACGAGAGTCTCGCCGCCCTGCTGAGAGGCAGACCGGAGAGCGATGCCGCCCATCCCGTCGCCCTGTTGATGGCCCGGCACTGGCAGCCGACGTACGACTACGCCGTCATCTGCCTCGCTACTTCGGCGCACGTCGCCTCCATGGTGACCGCGACCTCCTTCCATCGCCGGCTCGACCGCCTCGTACTGGGCGAGTCCGGTCTGGCGCTGCGGCCCCAACTCCTCGTGGCCGTAAGGGACACCGTCAAGGAGTGGTCCGCGGACGATCGGATATCCGGTGTTCTGCCGGACTTGCGGAAACCCGCCGGAGGCCGCGGTATGCGCGCGGCGAAGTCCATGACGGCCGAAAATCGGAAGCTCGCCGAGCGTGCTTTCCAGGCCCTCCCGGCACTCGCCCGGTGCCTGCTGTGGCACACCGAGGTCGAGGCCGAGCCCATATCCGTACCGGCCGGTCTGTCCGGCATGGATACCGACATCGCGTCGGCCGCTCTGGAGCAGGCCCGCGAGCAATTCCGCGAGGGCTGTGTACGCGCCCACCGGGAACTCGCGCCGTCCAAGGAATGCGGCTTCTACAACCGGTTGCTGGACGTACCGATTCGTCGCGGCGGCGCCTTGCTGCCCGATGTCCAAGAGCATCTGATGGAGTGCCCCTACTGCCGTTACGCTGCCGAGCAACTCAGCCATTTCGAGGGCGGGTTGGGCATGCTGATCGCCGAAGCGGTACTCGGCTGGGGCGCACGGCGGTATCTCGATTCCCGCCCAGGGCGCGCGGGGCAAGCGATGCGCCCCCGGGGTGGATCCCCCTTCGGTGGCAGGCGGCAGGGCAGCGGCGGCCGCCCCAGCAGCGGCGGCCGTCCGGGTAGCGGCGGGCGCCATCGCCTGCTGTCCCAGATACCCTCCCCGGGCCGCCGCGCGGTCCAGCAGGGGCAGCGGCCCCCGAAGGCCCTGCTCACGGGGGCGGGTCTGTCGGCCGCCCTGCTCGTGACCGTCCTCGCCACCAGCCTGTGGTCGCCCGACGACGGCGGCGCCGACCCCACGGCCTCCACCGGCGCGAGCAGCAGCCGCACCCTGTCGCCCGCCCCCGGCTCCCCGGCCCCGCCCGCCGTGTCCTCGCCCCCCACCTCGGCCGGACTCCCTTCGACCACCGGGCAGACCCGGTTGCGCAACCTCGCCGCCGACCTGTGCCTCGACATCCGGGGCGGCAAGGCGAAGACCGGCGCCGAGACCAAGCTGGCGGTGTGCTCGTCCGCCTGGACCCAGCGGTGGTCGTACGACGAAGACGGTCTGCTGCGCAGCATCGCCAACCCCGAACTGTGCCTCGACTCGCACGCTGACAACGGTGTCGTCTTCCTGGACCGCTGTGTCACCAAGGGCGCGGCGCACGCCGACGACGAGCGCTACGACCTCACCGTGCGGGGCGAGTTGCTGCCCCGATGGAACGACGAACTCGCCGTCGCGCCCGCCTCCTCCGATCCCGACGCCGACATCGTGGTGAAGGTGCGCGACGGCTCCGACCTCCAGCGGTGGCGGACCGACGCGTCGACGGCCGGCCCCGAGTCGTTGTCCATCGCGGGCACGACCAGCCCCTCGACACCGCCCGCCGGCGACGCGCCGTCGGCCGACGTGACGCCGCGGTCACCGGGCGAGCCGCAGGGCGAGCAGCCGACGGGCGAGCCGACCGACCCGGAGGCCACCCCGCCGGAGACCTACGAACCGCGCGCCGTGGCCGTCAGTGACGGTGACGACGACGGCGACGCGAGTCCGGCGCCGGCGCTGCTGCCGCTGCAACTCCCCGACATCACGACGGGAGTGGGGCTGTGACGCTACGAGACGACATCTCGCGGCGGCTTGCCGGCCACGAAGTCGGCGGCGTTCTGCACGGCCGCGAGCGCGATGCGTACGAGCGTCTCGCGCGTGACGCCCGCGACATGCGGTGAGAGCACCACGTTCGGGGCCTTGAGCAACCGCAGGGCCGGGGTGGGCGGTTCGGGGTCGAAGACGTCGATGCCCGCCCCGGCCAGGGCGCCCGCTTCCAGCGCGTCCGCGAGGGCGTCCTGGTCGATCAGGGCGCCCCGCGCGGTGTTGATCACGAACGCGGTCGGCTTGAGGAGCGCGAGCCGCTCGGCGTTCAGCAGATGGCGGGTCGCGTCGGTGAGCGGCGCGTGCAGCGTGATGTAGTCCGACGTGCGCAGCAGTTCGTCGAGTTCGACATGGCGGGCGCCGCCGAGCCGGGCCGCCGTCTCCGCGGCGACGGGCTGCGGACCGGCGTACACGATGTTCATGTCGAACGCGACCGCGCGGCGGGCGACTTCCTCGCCGATATGCCCGAGGCCGACGATGCCGAGCGTCTTGCCGGACAGTTCGGTGATGGACTGCTGGAGGCGGGGCAGGGCCCAGTCGGCGTCGACGAGTGCGGTGTGCGCCGGTACCAGCTGCTTGGCGAGGGCCAGCATCAGCGCGAAGGTCTGCTCGGCGACATTCTGCTTCTCGGCGCCGCTGGAACCGATGTTGCAGACCGGCACGCCCTGGGCGCGTGCCGCGTCCAGGTCTACGTAGTCGAAGCCGTGGCTGGCGCACTGGATGAGTTCCAGGTCCGGTGCGGCGGCGATGTGTTCGGCGGTCACCGGGCCGAGTCCGGTGATGATGACGTGCGCCGCGCGCAGCGCGGCCGGGTCCTCGTCGGTCGCCTCCACGACGGTGACGTGGGCCTGTCCGGGGAAGACGGTGGCGAGCGCCGCGCCCGCCGTGCGGCCCCCGACGTGCGGCGAGACGACGGCCAGGACGTCCTTCGTGTCAGTCATGCGGATTCCTCGATCAGGTCGTCGGAGCCGATGGTGGCGGGACTGGCATGCCCGGACAGGGCCAGCGTGAGGTCGAACTCGGCGAGCAGACAGCGGATCACGTGCTCGACGCCCGCCTGTCCGTCGAGGCCGAGCCCGTAGGCGTACGGCCGTCCGACGAGCACGGCCTGGGCGCCGAGCGCGAGCGCCTTGAAGATGTCGTCGCCCGTGCGGACCCCGCTGTCGAAGAGGACGGTCAGCCGGTCGCCCGCCGCCTCCACGACACGCGGCAGCGCGTCGGCCGCCGCGACGGAGCCCGCCACCTGGCGGCCGCCGTGGTTGGAGACGACCACGCCGTCCATCCCGGCGCTCGCGGCACGGCGGGCGTCGTCCGGGTGCAGGATCCCCTTGAGGACGATCGGCCCGTCCCAGTTCTCCCGCAGGAACTCCAGGTCCGGCCAGGTCTTTCCGGGGTCCGCGAACATGCCCACGAAGTGCATCACGGCCGCGTTCGGGTCCTCGTGCACCGGCTTGGCGAGGCCCGCCTGGAACGCCGGGTCGGAGAAGTAGTTGGCGGTGCCCACGCCGTGCAGGAACGGCAGATACGCCTGGTCGAGGTCGCGGGGGCGCCAGGCCAGCAGGGGAGTGTCGAGGGTGACGAGCAGAGCCGTGTACCCGGCCGCCTTCGCCCGGTTCAGAAAGCTCCGGGTGACCTCGCGGTCCTTCGCCCAGTACAGCTGGAACCAGCGCTCCGCGTCACCCATCGCCTCCGCGACCTGCTCCATGGGCGTGCTGGACGCCGAGGACAGGATGTACGGAACGCCCTGCGCGGCCGCGGCCCGCGCGGCGGCGGACTCCGCGTCCGGATGCATGATCGACAGCACGCCCACCGGCGCGAGCGCCAGCGGCGCGGGCAGCGGACGCCCCAACACCTCGACGGACAGGTCCCGTTCGTGCACATCGCGCAGCATGCGCGGCACGATCCGGCGCCGGTCGAGGGCGGCCCGGTTGGCGCGGGCGGTGCTGCCGTTGCCCGCGCTGCCCGCCACATAGCCGACCGGACCGGGGCCGAGCCGCTGCTCGGTGAGCTCCTCCAGCCGGGTCAGATCGGTGGGCAGCCGCGGTACGGCGCCCGTCATTCCGTTCAGATAGATCTCGTACTGGAAGTCGGCCCAATGCTTCGCCATCCGTACGTCCCGCCTCTCGTCCCTGAGACCGCGCTGTACGACGTCGATCCTGGCGACTGTGACAAGGTCCGTCCACTGTGGTGCGCACATCGCGCGGCTGGGATTATCACCCTGTGACAAGCAAGCCCGCAGAGGTCAGGGAGCGCATCCGGCAGGACATGGTCGCCGACCCGCGTGTCGTGGAGGCGATCGTCGCCGCCGTCCATGAACAGGTGCCGGTGTACGCCGCGCTCGACGACAGCCGGCTGCCGGAGGTACGGGCCATCGCGGCCTGGGGGCTGGAGCGGCTGCTGCACCTCTGGGCGACCGACGGCACGCTGGAGCCGGCCGACCTGCGGCGGTTCAGGGGCATCGCGGCGGCGCGTGCGGCGGACGGGCGCCCCGTGCAGGCGGTGCTGCGCGCCTACCGTGTGGCGGGGACCGTCCTCACGGACGAGATCGCGGCCCGCGCGCCCCGGCTCACCGCCGAGGACGCCTTCGCGCTCGCCCGGATGCTGCTGACCACCCTCGACACGCTCTCCGAGGAGATGGCCACGGCGTACGCCGCCACCAGCGAGGACCTGGCCGGGGACCGCGACCGGGCCCTGCGGCTGCTGCTCGACGACCTGATCGCCGGGCGGCACGCCTCCGTGGGCGCGCTGACGGACCGGTCGGCCCGGCTGGGCATTCAACTGCCGGACTCGTACGGCCTGTTGGTGGCGGAGCCGGTCGGTACGGACCGCCCCGACATGGCCCACGACGCGGCGACGGGACTCCTCGACGCGCTGGCCCATCCGGGCGACGAGGTCGCCTCATTGGCGACGGTACGGGGCTCCCGTGCCGTCCTGCTGCTGCCGGCCGGGGCGGCCGCCAGGGCGGGAGCGGTCCTGGACGGGCGGTCCTGGCGCGGCTGCGCGATCACCGGCGAGAGCCTGGACCGGGTCGCCGTCGCCCACCGGCTCGCCGCCGACGCCCTCGACACGGCACCCGCCCACGCCCACCGGCCGGGCCGCGTCCTCACGGACGCGGACGCCCACGTCCTCGCCCTGCTCGCAGGGCACCCGGCCGCCGCGCCGGACCACATCGCCCGCCTGGTCCTCGGCCCGCTCACCGACCCGGCCCAGCACCACCTCCTGGAGGCGCTCACCGCGTACATCGACACGGGCTCGGCCAACGCCGCCGCCCGCGAACTGCACCTCCACGCCCAGTCCCTGCGCTACCGCCTGCGCCGCATCCACGAACTGACGTCCCGCGACCCACGGGATCCCTGGCAACGCCTCACACTGGACATCGCCCGCACGATCAGACCCTGAACTCAACCGCGAGACGGGGCCGCGTGGACCGTCCGCCGCGACGCGTACCACTCCTTGCCCGCCGGGCGGCCCTCCATGTTCCAGCTCCAGGAGAGCGTCGGCGTGATGCGCATATAGAGGCCCGGGCCGACCATCCCCACGCGCTCGACCGGGTCTTGGGCGTGGCCGTAGACCCGTACGCCTCGTGCGATGAACGGATCGAGGGACACCAGATCGTCGATGACGAGGGCCACCTCGTGGTGGCCCGCCCGGACGTTGCGGAACTTACGGGTCCCGGCGACCGCCGAGCCGGTCCCGCCGACCCAGAAGTACGTACCGTCGTACTCGAAGGCGAGCGGCACCACATCGGGCTGCCGACCGTCGGGAGACAGGGTCGCGACCCGGGCGAGCGGCTGTGATCGCATATAGGCGATCTCTTCGTCGGTGAACGACATGACATCCTCCGCGCGTACCTGTGAACGGTTCTCCACCTTCCACACGAACGCCCTCCCTCCCGATCGACACCCGTCCGACACGCCTGAATCCGACCCCCGACGGCCGACGCCGGACGGGCGGCCGGGTCGGGGATCCGGGCGGTCATGTGGCCTCGTGGAAGACGAGGCCGAGGGTGTGCCGCCTGCCGGAGCGGACGGTGCTCACCCCGTGCCGCATGGGCGCAGTGGACCAGCCGCGCCTGGAGGCGACGGGCCGGTCGCGGGTGGTGAAGATCAGCCCGTGCCCCTGCGGCAGGGTGGTGGACGATCCACGGGACTGGGCGCGCGGGCGCTGCTCGGTCGTGATGAACTCGCCGCCGCTGTAGTCGACTCCGGGTGCGTCGAGGCCGATGACGACCTGGAGCGGGAAGACGGCCTCGCCGAACACGTCGCGGTGCAGGGCGTTCCAGTCCCCGGCCCCGTAACGCAGCAGGATCTGCGCGGACTTGGACTGCCCGGCCTCATGGCAGTGCGCCAGCCACTCCTTCAGGCTGTCCGGCCAGGGGGCCGGCCGGCCGAGCTTGGCGGCCCAGTCACGGGCGACGGGCAGCAGATGCGGGTAGAACGCCTCGCGCAACTCCCGTACCTCATCGGGGAGTTCGTGGGTGAAGTAGCGGTACTGGCCGGAGCCGAACCGGTGGCGGGCCATGTCGACGGTGGTACGGAAGCGCTCTGCGTCGTTGTACAGGGCTGTGATCGCGGCGCACTCCTCGGGAGTGAGCAGCCGGCCGGTCAGGGCGCTGCCGTACTCGTTGACCTCGGCGGTCAGCGCGTCCCAGTCCGCCGAGTCGACCCGCTCGATGAGCGTGCCCTCGAGTCGGGTGGCGGCGATCATGGTGCCCTCCTGGGCGGTGGAAGTCGCAGGGCTGTGCGGTGCGTTCCTCGTGGCGGGGTCGTCGCTGAACAGCGGGACGGGGTGGTTCATGGTGTGTCTTTCCCTTGCGCTGATGCTCGACGGCACACCGCGGCACCGCGCGGGCGCCCTCGGGTCGTCGGGCGAACCTCGGGGATCAATGGTGGAGCGCCCGGATCCGGAAGACTGGCGTTATTCGGACGGCACTTTCCCGGCCGCTGAACCGGTCGGATTCCAGGGCGGAACGGGCCTGGGGGCCTGCGCGCCTATGGGGTGGTCGCTTGCCGTAGGGCGTCTCGGCAGGCCTGGATGGCGGGGTGCCGGCCGCGGCCCCGGCGTACGGCGGTGAAGATCCTGCGGGCCTGGTGGCCGCGGGGCAGCCGACGCAGAGCGATGGTCGGCGGACGGCCGTTCCAGACCAGGTCCGGCAGTAGCGCGGCCGCGTGTCCCAGCTCAACGAGCCGCAGATGCAGGAGCAAGTCGGTGGACTCGAACCGTACGTCGGGCTCGAAGCCGGCGTTGCGGCACAGGGTCATCGCCCAGTGCCGGGCGGCGGTGCCCTGCGGCTCCATCACCCAGGGATGACCGGCCAAGGCTCGCAACGCCTCCGTCGGGCTCGCCGAGTCCGCGGTCAGGGCAGGGTCCGGCTGAGCCAGACGCAGCGGGTCGTCACAGAGGTCCTCCTGCTCCAGTTCGTTCGAGCGGGGGTTGGGATTGTCCGGGTACTCCTCGCCGACCACCAGATCGAAGTCACGCGCCAGGAGCGCGGGAAGGGCCCTCTCCGGCTCCATCTGCGTGACATGGACCCGCAGGTGGGGATGAGCGTCCCGGAGCCGGGTCAGCGCGGCGGGGACCAGGGCCAGGGCCGCGGTCTGGAACGAGGCCAGACGCAGGGTGCCGGTGAGCTCGGTGAGCGAGGTGGCGATGTCCGCTTCGGCACGCTCCAGGCGCTCGAGTACCGCCTCGGTGTGGGCGACGAGGATCTCGGCCTGCGGGGTGAGCCGTACACGCCGCCCCACCGGTTCGAGAAGCGGCACCCCGACCTCCGATTCCAGCTGCGAGAGCTGCTGGGAGACGGAGGAGGGGCTGTAGGAGAGGGCGGCGGCGACGGCGGCCAGCGTGCCGCGGTGCTTGAGCTCGCGCAGCAGCCGCAGCCGGTGGAGATCGAACATGGCAGACCGGCCTCCTCGTCAGCGCTGTTCATCAGTCGGTTTCTGTGATGAATATAGATCGGAAACATTCGCTGGACCGATGGAAAGCGGGGCCGCACGCTGGTCCTGTGCCTGAGACAGCTCCCTTCCTCCACACGCTTGCGTGGTTCACGCGCCCTGTCGCCCGGACCTGGACCTGCGAGCCGGCCCCTGCCGCAGTGCGGACGTTCCACGCCTCACTGCCTGACTACGCGCCCACGCCTCTGACAGAACTCCCGTCGCTTGCCGCGGAGTTGGGAGTCGGCCGGGTGTTCGTCAAGGACGAGTCCGCCCGTCTGGGGTTACCCGCCTTCAAGGCGCTGGGCGTCTCCTGGGCCGTGCACCGCGCCCTTGCCGAACGGGCGGTCGGCCTCGGCGCGTCCTCGGAGCCGGTCACGCTCGTGACCGCCACCGACGGCAACCATGGCCGGGCCGTGGCCCGTACGGCCCGCCTGCTCGGCCTGCGCGCCCACGTCTTCGTCCCCCAGGGCGTACATCCTCAAGCGGCGGCCGCCATCGCCGCCGAACAGGCGCTGGTCACCCAGGTCGCCGGGTCGTACGACACGGCGGTGCGCCAGGCAGCCGACGCGGCCGCCGCGCCCGATGCCCTTCTCGTCCAGGACACGGCATGGTCCGGCTATGAACAGATCCCCGGCTGGATCGTCGAGGGCTACTCGACGCTGTTCGTCGAGACAGATGCGCAACTGGCCGCCGCCGGCATCCACATGCCCGACCTCGTCGCCGTCCCGGTCGGCGTGGGCTCACTGGCCCAGGCTGCCGTCACCCACTACCGCAGCCGCTCCGCGGGCCATGCCCCGGCACTGCTGTCGGTGGAACCCACCGCGGCGGTCTGTGTCTTGGAGAGCCTCATGCGCGACGAGGCGATCAGTGTGGACACCGGTGAGACCAGCATGGCCGGTCTGAACTGCGGCACGCCCTCCAGCCTTGCCTGGCCCCATCTGCGTGACGGCCTGGACGCCGCGATCGCCGTCACCGACACCGGCAGCGCCCGCGCAGCCCGTGACCTCGCTGTGCTCGGTGTCTCCTCCGGGCCCTGCGGCGCCGCCTCACTGGCCGGTGCCCGCGCGGCCCTCACGGGCGACGGCGCGGACGAACGCCGCGCCGCCCTGGCCCTCGACTCCGCGTCGACCCTCGTGCTGCTCAGTACCGAAGGCGCTGCCGCCAACCCGCAGGCCTCTACCGACCACCCGACTGCTGCCGGGGCCGCCCTGTGCTGACGCAGTTCATGGCCGCGGCCGGAGTCCTCGCCATGCTGACTGTGGTACCAGGGCCCGACCTGGCAGTGGTGACCCAGCGAGCTGTCGTCTCGGGGCCGGCCGATGGTCTGCGTACCGTGGGCGGCATCGCTGCCGGCCTGCTGATCTGGGGTGTCCTCACCATCGCCGGACTCGCAGCCGTACTGGCCGCCTCGACCGATGCCTATCGGGCCGTCAAGCTCCTCGGTTCCGCCTACCTCGTCCTCCTGGGGGCGCAGGCCTTGTGGCAGAACCGGCGCGGCGCCCCACCAGCCGCCGGATCAGGCGGCGGCCACACCACGGGGAATCCGTGGCGGGCCGGCCTGATCAGCAATGTCCTCAACCCGAAGATCGCGGTCTTCTACACCGGTCTTCTCCCCGCGCTCGTCCCGGCCGGACTGCCCACCGTGGCGGCCATGATGATCCTCGTCCTCATCCACTCCGCACTCTCTCTCGCCTGGCTGGGCAGCTACGTGTTCGTGCTGGCGAGGGCCAAGCCGGTCTTCGAGAGACCACACGTACGCCGTGCCCTCGGGCGGACCACTGGCGTCGTGCTGATCGGTTTCGGCATCGCCGTCGCGGCGGCTTCCGGCTGACCCGCACCACGAACCCACGAACCGTGCCGGGGACGCCTACCCGGACCTCGCCCCGCCACCGATGCGGGCCGTCGCCCGGACCGGGGCCCCGTCCGCCCCGGGCAGGTGCAGCGGGAAGAGGAACACCTCCACCGGGCTGCCCGCCTCCTGGGCGTCGGCGACGCGGGCGAGGCCCGTCAGATTCTCGGCGATCACGCCTCCAGCGCCGCACAGGACACGGTGCGCGGGAAGCGCCGCACCGCCCGTGGGGTCCACGCTCAGCGCGTCGACGCCTACGGTGCGGCCGCCCGCGCCGACGATCGCCTGGGCCGCCTCCGGCGTGAGCCAGGGATGGGCCAGGTAGTGGTCCGTTCCCCAGTACGCCGACCAGCCGGTGGCCAGCAGGAGGATGGCGGTCGGCTGGAGCCGCAGACGGCTCAGGGCGGGGGCGAGCAGGTCGGGGGTGATCGGTGCGCGCGCCGGGAGCCCCCGCACATCGGCGAGGACCGCGGGTCCCGCGAAACGCTCCAGCGGCAGGTCGTCCAGCGTGGGCCACGCCTCGTCCACGTGGTACGGCGCGTCGACATGCGTCCCGGACTGCGAACCCATGTGGAGCCGCAGGACGTTGACGCCGTGCTCGGCGACGCGTAGCGCCTGGGACACCTCCACCCGCGGGTCACCGGGATAGACGGGCATCCCGGTGACCAGGGGGAAGGAGAGATCGAGCCAGGACTCCATCAGTTCCCCTCCTCCCATTCCCCTTCCGGGCATCGTCAGTTGCCCTCGACGGCCAGCACCGGCTGCGCGCCGTCGGTCTCCGTGCCGGGTCCCGTGATCGGCGGCACCGGAACGTCGACCGTACGGGCCAGCCGCGCGCCCTCGGGCCCGTACACGGCCCGGGGTTCCGGGAAGAGCCGCAGCAGTGCCAGGAACAGCACGGCGGCGACGGCCAGCGACAGCGGCAGGCTGATGTCGATGCCGTTCGCCAGGTCGCCCAGCGGACCGACGAACTGGCCGGGGATGTTGGTGAACAGTACACCGATCACCGCGGCCACCCACCAGGCCGTCATGCCCCGCCAGTTCCAGCCGTGGGAGAACCAGTAACGGCCGCCGCGCTGTCGGCGGTTGAAGACCTGGAGCGCGTCCGGGTCGTACCAGCCGCGCCGGGTGTAGAAGCCGAGGATCATCACGACCATCCACGGAGTGGTGCAGGTGATGATCATCGTGGCGAACGTCGAGATGGACTGCACCAGGTCGAAGCCGAAACGTCCGATGAAGATGAACGCGATCGACAACACGCCGACCAGGAACGTCGCCTGGACCCGCGACAACCGGGGGAACACCGACGAGAAGTCGAGCCCGGTTCCGTACAACGACGTCGTACCCGTCGACATGCCGCCGATCAGCGCGAGCAGACACACCGGCAGGAAGAACCAGCTCGGCGAGATGGCCAGCAGCCCGCCCACGAAATCGGGGGCCGCAGGGTCGACGTACTTCGGGGCCTTGGTCGCGATGATGCTCGCGGTCGCCAGACCGAAGACGAACGGCAGCAGGGTCGCGATCTGGGAGAGGAACGCCGCACCGACGACCTTGCGGCGCGGCGTGTGGGCCGGGATGTAGCGCGACCAGTCGCCCAGGAACGCGCCGAAGGACACCGGGTTCGACAGCACGATCAGCGCCGAGCCGATGAAGGAGGGCCAGAACAGCGCCTGCGTCGCCGAGTCGGCGGAGGCCGTGAAGACACCCGCGTACGAGGGGTCGAAGTCACCGGCGAAGGCGATCGCGCCGAGCAGGAACAGCGCGGTCGCCGAGGTCACCGCGATCTTGTTGACGAACAGCATGAACCGGAACCCGTAGACGCACACCGCGAGCACCAGACCGCCGAACAGCGCGTACGCGACGACGTACGACAGCGTGCTGCGCTCCAGGCCGAAGAGCCGGTGCGCGCCGCCGACCAGGGCGTCGCCGGAGCTCCACACCGAGATCGAGAAGAACGCGACGGCCGTGAGCAGCGAGAGGAACGAGCCGACGACCCGGCCGTGCACACCCAGGTGCGCGGAGGAGGCGACCGCGTTGTTCGTGCCGTTGACGGGGCCGAACACCGCCATCGGGCACAGGATCAGGGCGCCGACGACGACTCCGAGGAGTGTTGCCGCGAGCCCCTGCCAGAAGGAGAGGCCGAAGAGAATGGGGAAGGCCCCGAGGACGCAGGTGGAGAAGGTGTTCGCACCGCCGAAGGCGACCCGGAACAGATCGAGCGGCGAGGCGGTGCGGTCGGCGTCGGGGATGCGCTCGACGCCGTAGGCCTCCACCTCGGTGAGGGACGGGGGAGGGGTGGTCGGGGAGTTGTCGGACAAGAGTGCTCCAGCGAAGTGCCTGTACCGGACGGGCGGTGGAGCGCGTTGTGGCGCCGGGGGAGGGATGGCCGGTTGTCGCCGCTGGGGTGTGCGGCGTGAGCGGATGCCGTCCTCGTGGGGTCTGCCGACGCTAAGGCGGTGCGGCGGCCGCGCACCAGAAGGCGAACCATCCATCCTTCGCGCATGAGATGGAGTATTCGTCCATCGCCCGGAGACCTCGGCGGCTCACTCGGTCGGGCCGACCTCCTGCGCGGCGCGCCAGCCGTGCCACCGGTGGACGGTGATCGCGATCGCCGGGCCGTCCGGCGGCTGGTTGCGGTACTGCGCGTACTTCTCCCGCAGCGGGGCGATCGCCGCGGTGTACTCGTCCCGCGCGTCGGGCGGCAGGACGCGGGCGTCGCCGTCCGCCCGCACCCACCACAGCCGGTCCCAGTCCTCGTCGTACGCGTCCACGAGCAGGCAGACGGCCGGGTGGGCGGCGATGTTGTGCAGGCGCCGCAGTCGCTGTGACTTCTTGGGTTTCCGGTCGACGGCGGTGACGAGCTCGTCGCCGCGCCCCGCGAACACGACCGGCACCAGGTGGGGGCGTCCTTCGGCGTCCACCGTCGCCAGGCGCGCCACCCGTGCCGTCAGGAACCGGCGGCGCGCCTCGTCCTCGTCCATGTCCGGCACGGTGAGCTCCCAATCCCCGGCGGGCGGGCGCCGTCACCGGTAGGCGGACGCGGACTCGGCCAGGTCGTCCAGCGTGCGCAGGGTCTCGCCCTCCGGCCGGGTCGGCAGATACAGCAGTACGCGTTCGACGCCGAGTTCCGCGTAGATGTCGAGGGACTCCCGGTCGTGGCGGGCCGCGTAGACCACCACGGCCGGCCGGTCACCGGCGATCTCCCGCATGCGGTCGATCCGCGAGCCCAACTCCTTGGGCGGTACGCCGCTGGGCATCCACGCCGTCCCGTACTCGGCGACGCGGGCGAAGGCACGGTCGCTGTTGCCGCCGACCCAGATGGGCGGATAGGGCCGCTGGACCGGCTTGGGCCAGCTGTGGACCGGGTCGAAATCGACGAAGTCGCCGTGGAATTCGGCCTCGTCCTTGGTCCACAGCTCGACGATCGCGCCGATCCGCTCGTTCATCAGCCGACCGCGCTCGGCCGGATTCGTTCCGTGGTTGCGCATCTCCTCCCGGTTCCAGCCGGCGCCGACACCGAAGACCGCACGGCCACCGGAGAGCAGATCAAGGGTGGCCACCTCCTTCGCGGTGATGATCGGATCACGCTCCACCACCAACGCGATCCCGGTACCCAGGAGCAGCTCGCGGGTCACGGAGGCGGCTGCTCCGAGCGCCACGAACGGATCGAGCGTGCGGTAGTACACCCGGGGCAGCTCACCACCGGCCGGGTACGGCGTCTCCCGGTTCACCGGAATGTGCGTGTGCTCGGCCAGGAGGAGTGCGTCGAACGCGCGTTCCTCCAGGGCCGGCCCCAGCGCCGCCGGACCGATGCCCTCGTCGGTGAGAAACGTCGACACCCCGAACTTCATCCGCGACCACCTCGTTTCGTCGCCACCTCCTGCCAGTGTGGCCCGGTCGGTCACTCCTCGTCGGCCGGAGCATCCTCCGGTTCGGTGTCCGGGCCCTGTGCCCGCACCCGCTGCACATGCTCCAGCGAGTCCCGCAGCTCGCTGAGCCAGTCGTCGGTGTGGCGCTGCACGAGGCGTACGCACCAGGCCAGGGCGTCGCTGCGGCTGCGGGCGACACCGGCGGCGACCAGGGTGTCGAGGACCTGACGCTCGGGCTGGCGCAACCGGGTCATGACGGGCGCGGCGATGTGCGTGAACAGCGCGCGCTCGCCGCCGCACTCCACACCCCAGGAGACCTTCTTGCGGAACCTGTGCTCCGCCTCGCGCGCCACCGCGACGCGGTCCTCGCGGGTGCGCTCGCGGAATTCCTGGATACGTGCCTGGACAGCCGCCTCCTTCTCGGCGTCCGAGGCGCCTTCGGCGAGCCGGGGCTCGGGGATGCGGCCGATGACGGCGATCTCCTCGCGGTCGACCGTCACGTCCACGAGGCTCTCGAAGAGAGCGTCGGGCAAGCGGCCGGCGAACCAGCCGCGCAGCTTCTCGCTTTGCTCCGTTGTAATCATGTAATAACGATTACTCCATTGCTGGGCGCGCGCAAGAGGCTCCGCCATGGGCTGAAGCGGAATGTTTCAGGCCTATTGCCGAGCCGGGGGAATCCGGCCAGGAAGGCGCTCTCTTTGATCAACAACCGCCCAGTTCCGGGGCTTGAACGGGCGAATTCCGTAACTTCACGCCACTGCTTCAACACTCAAAGTTACCGAAACGCATGGGGTCGATGTGTGTTTCCGGTGTGGACTCGGCAGACTCGCGCTCGCCGAACCGGCACACAACCGAGCCGGTATGGCATTCAATCGAGCGGAAGGATGCACACAATGCCGACCACCGCACGCTGGGCAGCGGCTCTCACCCTGACGGCCACCGCCGTCTGCGGACCCCTGGCCGGGTCCGCCCTCGCGGCCCCGGGCCTCGGTCCGTCCGGTCTGTACGCCCCCTCGGCCCTGGTGCTCACCATGGGCCACGGCGACAACGCGGCCACCGTCACTCCGGAACGAGCGGTCACCCTGAACTGCGCCCCGACCGCCTCCGGCACCCACCCCGCCGCCACCGAGGCCTGCGCCGAACTCCGCGGAGCCGGCGGCGACTTCGACGCCCTGACGGTCAGAGACGAGGTCTTCTGTACGAAGCAGTTCGACCCCGTGGTCGTCACGGTCGACGGTGTCTGGCAGGGCAAGCGCGTCTCGTACGAGCGCACCTTCGCCAACGAGTGCGTGAAGAACTCCTACGGGATGACCGTCTTCACGTTCTGAGGGACCGGGATCGCGCGGTCCTCGTGAACGTCGATCGAGGTCCGTAACTGGGGAGTGCGGGCCCCGTCGCGGGGCGCCACGCGATTTCGCACCGGGGGTCGGCCGGACAGAGTGGGGCTGTCGGCCGGCCCTCGGCATTCGTGTGTGCTCCAGCGGTTGGCGTGGGAGGGGTAGCGGTTTCAGTCGGAGAAGCCGCCCCGGCGCGGCCGGACACCTCGATGGGGCGCGGTCCTCGAGAACTGGTTCAGTCGGCCAAGCGAGTTCAGGAGTTGGGGTATGGACTCAGCGCGCCGGGGTCGCGATGCGCAGATGCGACCCACCGGTCGGCGGCGGGGCCTCGTCGCTGTGCCGGGTGATGTCCGCCCACCACGAGCCGCCCTCCTCCATGTGCCGCAGCAGGACGCCCTCGCGGATGGCCCAGGGGCAGATGGAGACCTTCTTGAGGCCCGTCAGTTTCATCGCCGTGTGCCCGACCACCGCGCCGGCCAGGCTCTGGGCGGCCCGCGGTGCCGAGATGCCCGGCAGCAGCGCGCGCTCCGCGGCCGTGAGACGGGAGAGGAGGTCGAGCGAGTCGCGTAAGTCCGCCCGGCGCAACTCCCGCTCCATGAACGGGCCCTGACGTCCGGGCGGGGCACCGCACAGCCGGGCCAGCTGCTGAAAGGTCCGTGAGGTCGCCACGGCGGTGCGCGGTCCCTCCCAGCGGATCCGTGCGGCCACGTCCCGCAGTTGATGGCGTACGTTGCGGCGCAGCGCCCTGACGCTGTCCGCCGACGGCGGATCCTGGCCCTCGAAGACCTCGCGGGTCAGCCGGCCCGCACCGAGCGGCAGCGAGGCCACGAAGTCCGGCAGCCTGCCCCGGCCGAAAGCCACCTCCAGCGAACCGCCGCCGATGTCCAGGAGGGCGAGCGGCCCCGAGCGCCAGCCCATCCAGCGGCGCGCCCCGAGGAACGTGAGCTCGGCCTCCACCTCGCCCGGCAGGGTGCACAGCCGCACTCCGGTCTCCGCGCGTACGGCGCGCAGCACCTCCTGACGGTTCGGGGCGTTGCGCACCACGGTGGTCGCGAAGGCCAACGGGCCCGCCGCGCCCCATCGTTGGGCCGTACTGCCCGCCGCACGTACCGCCTCGACCAGCCGACCCACCGCCTCCTCGGGGATCGGACCGCCGTGCGCCACCCGCTCGGACAGTCGCAGCCGCCACTTGGCGGTGTGCACCGGCAGCGGCAGCCCGCCCTCGGCGTCCGCCACCACGAGCCGCACCGTGTTCGACCCCACATCCACCACGCTCACCCGCATGCCGCTGCATGTACCCCCGGTGCTGCAACGGCACGCCCCGAATGAACCTCTGTGAAACGTCGGGGGTCATCGAGCACAGTGGTGCCCGGTGCCTGTGCGCTGCGGATCGCGGGGTTCGCGTGGGGCGGCTGCGCGGAGGAGCCGTGGGCGGCGTTCAGGGCCGTCCTGCTCAACCCTTGGTCAGATCTCGCCGCGCCCGGCGCCGCCCGCGGCCACCTCACTCCGGGCCGCGCCAGGGACGGAGCCTGGGCCACCAGCCGGGCACCGCCCGCCGGTAGCGCTCGTACTCCGCGCCGAACCTGCGGGTCAGTTCCGGCTCCTCGTACCACCGGGCGAACGCCGCCATCACGAGCCCCGCGATCGCCCCGTACACCACGAGGACCGGCCGTGCGAGCAGCAGGGCCTGCCCGGCGATCACCGCCACGACCGCCACGTACATCGGATTGCGGACATGACGGTAGAGCCCGCCCACGACCAGATGCCGCGTGGGCGCGACCGGCGCGGGAGTGCCGAGGCCCTCGGCGACGAACCGCACAAAGGCGGACAGCAGGACCACCGCGCCCGCGACCAGGGGCACCAGGCCCAGCACGCGCACGGGCAGCCACCAGTCACCGGCCCGCCAGCCGGTCAGCCACCAGGGGAGCAGGACGGCCACGGTGCCCGGGGCGAGCGCCAGGAACAGCGAACTGCCGACCGCCGCCGCGGATCTGCGCATACGCCCACGATGGCGGCTGCGCGGCCCGGCGTAAACGTGCGCCGCATGCGGGCTGCCCCTCACGAAGGCGTGCTGCATGCGGGGCTGCCCATCACCAAGGTGCGCCGCTGGCGGGCTGCCGTCGCCGACTCGTGCCGTCGGCGGGTTCTGCCAGTCGCCCACGTGCGCAGGCGGATGCTCGTCGCCGACGTGTACCACCGTCGTCGGGCTGCCGTCAGCGAGGTGTGCCGTCGGCGGGCAGCGCGTCATCGATGTGCGCCGGCCCGGACCGGACACGGCACCGATGTGCGCCGGCCCGGAGCGGACACAGCACCAACGTGGTCCCGCCCGAGCGGACACGTCACCGACGTGCGCCGACCGGAGCAGGCGTGTCACCGGTCCGAGTCGCCCGGGATGCCGACGCGGGCGCGGCACCGTAGCGGTGGAGCATGCGTGTACTTGGCGAGCTGGACCGGCGGCTGTTCACACGGGTGGCCGGGGCGTGGGTGCCCGGAGCCGATCCGGCGCTGCGGCGGCTCAGCCACTCCGCCGACCACGGACGCCTGTGGCTGGGAACGGCGGCAGGGCTCGCGGCGCTGGGCGGGCACAGGGCCAGGCGGGCGGCGCTGCGCGGAGTGGGCTCGCTCGCGCTGGCCTCGCTGACCGTGAACACGGTCGTGAAGTGGAGTGCCCGGCGCCCCCGCCCGCTGCTGGAGCACGTACCGCCGATCCGCCACCTCAGGCGTCAGCCGCGCACCACGTCCTTCCCCTCGGGACACTCCGCCTCGGCGGCGGCCTTCGCCACCGCGGTCGCCCTGGAGTCCACGCGCTACGGCGCCCTGGTCGCGCCGCTCGCCGCCACGGTCGCCTTCTCACGCGTCTACGTGGGCGTGCACTACCCCGGGGACGTGCTGGCCGGCGTGGCGATCGGGGCCGGGGCCGCCGCGCTCACCTGCCGCTGGTGGCCGCCGCGTGCGGCCGTCCCGGAGCGGGAGAGGCCCGCGGCACACGCGCCCGCGCTGCCCCGCGGCGAGGGGCTGGTCGTCTTCGTCAACAGCCGGGCCGGCACCGGCGCGCCCGCCGCGCCCCTGCCGCCCGCCGAGCGGCTGCGCGCACTGCTGCCCGGGGCCGAGCTGATCGAGCGCGGTCCCGGCGACGACTTCGCCGCGCTGCTCATCGAGGCGGCCGACCGGGCCGCGCGGGCGGGCGGCGCGCTGGGCGTGTGCGGAGGCGACGGCAGCGTCAACGCCGCGGCCCGCGCGGCGGCCGAACGGGGGCTCGCGCTGGCGGTGTTCCCCGGCGGCACCCTCAATCACTTCGCCCAGGACGTGGGCGTACCCGACTTCGAGGACACCGCGGTCGCGGTCGCCCGGGGCGAGGCCGTGACGGTGGACATCGGCGTGGCGAGGTCGGGGACAGGCCAGGACGTACGATTCCTCAACACCTTCAGCATCGGCCTCTACCCCGAACTCGTCCGGCTCCGCGAGCACTTGGAGGAGCGGTGGGGCAAGTGGCCCGCCGCGGCCGTCGCCCTCATCCGGGTGCTGCGCTCCGCGACCCCCATCGAGCTGAGCGTCAACGGCCACCCGCGCCGCCTGTGGCTGCTGTTCGCGGGCAACGGCCGCTACGTGCCGGAGGGTTTCGCCCCCGCCTTCAGACCGCGCCTGGACGACGGACTGCTCGACCTGCGCCTGGTCGACGGGGACCACCGCCTCGCCCGCACCCGCGTCATCGCCTCCGCCCTCGCCGGGGGGCTCCGCCGCTCGCGGGTCTACAGCGCCGAGCACGTCCCCTGGGTGCAGCTGGAGGGTCTCACCGGTATGGACAGCCTCGCGTACGACGGTGAAGTCGCCGCCACACCAGCGGAGTTGCGGTTGGAGAAGGCGCACCGGGCACTCGTCGTGTACCGGCCCGCACAGCTGCAGAACGAGCTCGCTCAGCAGGCCCGACTGGCCGCCGCGACGGCCCGTTACCGGCGACGGACGGGACAGTCCACCACCGACGACGCGTGAGTCGGCCCGCCACCCGAGACGGGTGAGCCGGTCCGCCACCGGAGACGAAACGAATGAGGGGCCGCCGTCTCCCTGCAGACGGCGGCCCCTCGGCCCTGCGGTGATCAGGTCAGGAAGTGATCACATGTGGACGACCGGTGCGGCGTCCGCGTCCTGCTCCAGCTTCCCGCGGCGGTAGAGCAGGAAGGCGATCAGCGCGCCCGCGACGAAGAAGCCGGCCGACCACCAGAAGGCGGTGGTGTAGCTCTCGATCGTCGACTGGGCCTGGACCAGCTTGTTGGTCGCGTCCTTGCCGGACAGATAGCTCGTCGCGGCGCTCGCGGCGAGCGTGTTCAGCAGCGCCGTACCGATCGAACCGCCCACCTGCTGCATGGTGTTGACGGTCGCGGAGGCGACACCGGCGTCCTCCGGGGCGATTCCGCTGGTGGCCAGCGACATGGCCGGCGGCATCACGATGCCGAGGCCCGCGCCGATCAAGAGCAGCTGCGGCAGTACGTCGGTCGAGAAGGACGAGTCGAGGCCGATGCCGGTCAGCCATGCCATGCCCACCGCGGCGATCGCGAAGCCCGCGGGGATGACGGCCTTCGGCCCGATCCGCGGCACCAGCATCGTGGTGGAGACCTGGGCCATGACCATCAGGGCCGCCATCATCGGCAGGAACGCCACACCGGTCTTCGTCGGGCTGAAGCCCAGGTTCAGCTGCAGGTAGTAGGTGAGGAAGAGGAAGACGCCGAACATGCCCGCGCCGGTGATCAGCACGGTGATGAACGAGGCGGCGCGGTCGCGGTCGAGCAGCACGCGCATCGGCAGCAGCGGGTGCTTGGCCCGGGTCTGCCACCAGGTGAACGCGGTCAGCAGGACTCCGCCCGCGGCCAGGAAGCCCCAGGTGGCGGGCGAACTCCAGTCGTGCGTCTCGGCGTTGGAGAAGCCGTAGACCAGGGAGAAGAGACCGGAGGAGACCAGCAGCGTGCCCGGCAGGTCGAGCTTGGAGTTGGCCGCGTCACGGTGATTGTTCAGCAGCACCCAGCCGCCGGCGAAGGCGACGACCGCGAAGACGAGGTTGACGAACAGCGTCCAGCGCCAGTCGAGCGCGTCGGTCAGCACACCGCCGAGCAGCAGGCCGACCGCGCCACCGGCCCCGGCGATCGCGCCGTACACGCTGAACGCCTTGGCGCGTTCCTTGGCGTCGGTGAACGTCGTGTTGAGCAGCGAGAGCGCGGCGGGCGCGAGGAGCGCGCCGAAGACGCCCTGGAGGGCGCGTGCGGTGACCAGCATCCCGAAGCTGGTGGACGCGCCGCCGAGCACCGAGGCCGCGGCGAATCCGGCGACACCGACGAGGAAGGCGGGCTTGCGCCCGAAGAGGTCCGCGATGCGCCCGCCGAGCAGGAGCAGCGAGGCGAAGGCCAGGGAGTAGGCGGTGACGATCCACTGCCGGTTGCCGTCGGAGAAGCCCAGGTCCGTCTGGGCGGACGGCAGGGCGATGTTCACGATGGTGGCGTCGAGGACCACCATCAGCTGCGCGATGCCGATGATCGCGAGGATGAGCCAGCGCCGCTTCGAGTCCGGTGCGGGCGGTGCGTCCACGGCACCGGCGCGGGTGCCTTCGGTCAGGGTCTGAGGCATGGCGGAACCACTCCAGGGAAGTCGCTCAAAGGTGGCGAGCAGGTAAACGAAACCGTTTCGTACACATCGCAGCCTAGACCCGGTTTATCGAAACGGCAAAGTTTCGCTCGCGTGGTGTGTGCGGGGTCACACATGCCTTGACGGGTATATAACTACAGAGGCATATTGAACCCATGTCCGACGACTCTCTCTGGGCCGCACTCGCCGACCCCCACCGGCGGGCCATCGTCGAGCTGCTCCTGGAACGGCCGCGCGCCGTCGGTGAGATCGTCGAGGCGTGCGGTCTGAGTCAGCCCAGCACCTCCAAGCATCTGCGGGTGCTGCGGGACACAGGGCTCGTGCGGGTACGGCAGGACGCGCAGCGCCGTGTCTACGCGCTCGAACCCGCCCCGATCGCCGCGCTCGACGCCTGGCTGACCCCGTACCGGAAGCTGTGGAACGAGAGCCTCGACGCCCTCGGCCGCCGCCTGGACGAGGCGGCGAGGGAGCCGTCCGACGAACCCGAACAACCCTCCCCGAAGGACTGATCCACCATGTCCGCCGAACCCACCGCCCTGACCGGCACCTACCTCACCCTCGACGACGGCCGCCCCGCCGTCCGCTTCAGCCGGACCTACGACCACCCCGTCGACCGCGTCTGGCAGTTCGTGACCGACCCCGACGAGCTGGCCGGATGGTTCCCGTCCCGCGCCGAGATCGAGCTGCGACCCGGCGGCACCATCACGTTCAGCGGCGACCCCAACATGGAGAACTCGACGGGGCGGGTCATCGCCGTCGACGCGCCGCGGCACCTCTCCTTCGAATGGGGCGGCGACGAGCTGCACTTCGACCTCGAGGCCCTCGACGAGAAGCGCACGCACTTCACGCTCACCAACGTCCTCGCCGCCAAGAACACCGCCGCGCGCAACGGCGCCGGCTGGGAGGTGTGCCTCGCCGCCCTCGACGCGAAGGCCCGCGGCGAGCGCTTCGAAGGCCCGCACGCCGGGGCCGGTGCGCCCTGGAAGGAGATCTACCGCGGCTACATCGAGGCCGGAGTCCCCTCCGGCGCCCCAGTCCCCGGGCTCGACTGACCGGCTACTGCATCTGGCGCCGCACCAGCTCGTGCAGCCGCCCGCCCGTGTCCGCCAGAAGCTGCGCGGGCGGGCCCTGCTGGGCGACCCGGCCGTCCTCCATCACGATGACGCGGTCCGCGTCCATGACCGTGGACAGACGGTGCGCGATCACGACCCGGGTGGCGTTCAGCGCCCGGGTGCTCTCGATGACCGTGCGCTGTGTCTCGTTGTCCAGGGCGCTGGTGGCCTCGTCGAAGAAGAGGATGCGCGGGCGGCGGATCAGCGCCGCCGCGATCATCAGACGCTGGCGCTGGCCGCCGGAGATCGCGCCGCTGCCGGAGACGATCGTGTGCAGCCCCATCGGCATCCGCTTGATGTCCTCGGCGAGGCCCGCCATTTCGGCCGCCGCCATCGCCTCCTCGGGCGTGTACGGCTCGGTGCCGCAGATGCAGTCCAGGATCGAGCCGGTGAACGGCTGTGCGTGCTGGAGTACGACACCGCACTGACGGCGTACGGCGGACTGGTCGAGGGCCGCCAGATCCTGGCCGTCGTACAGCACACTGCCCGAGACCGGCTTGTCGAAGCCGATCAGCAGCCGCAGCAGCGTGGACTTGCCGCAGCCACTGGGGCCGACGATCGCCACGAACTCGCCCGGCCTGATGTCGAACGACACGTCGTCGAGGACGAGCGGGCCGTCGTCGGCGTACCGGAACGAGAGCCGTCGGGCCTCGATGCCCCCGGAGAGGACGCCCGGGCGGGTGCTGGCCACGCGCACCTCGGGAGTCGCGTCGAGCACCGGCTTGATCTCCTCGAACATCGGCAGCGCGGCCGCCGCCGAGACGAACGCGCCGGTGATCTGGGTGACCGAGGTCAGCAGCATCGTCATCGCCGTGTTGAAGGTGAGGAAGTCCGCGGCCGACAGCGAACCGCGCGCCGGGCCTGCCAGCAGCATGAAGGTCAGCAGGGAGCACAGCGGCAGATACACCGCGCCCAGCACGGTGGTGAGGTTCTTGATGCGGCCGACCTTCTGCTGGAGCTCACGGCTGCGCGCGAACTCGCTCGCCCAGGCGGCGTACGCGTAGTTCTCGGCCGCCGCGACCCGCAGTTTGGGCAGCCCGCGCAGGGTCTGGAACGCCTGGTTGTTCAGCTTGTTGCTGAGCACGACCAGCCGTCGCTGCCAGCGCACCTGCCACAGGCCGAGGCCCAGGAACACGGCCGCGATGACGACGAGCATGCCGATCGCGGCGAGCGCCATCGGCACGCTGTACCAGAGCACCAGCCCCAGGTTCATCGCGCCGACCGTGCCCGCCTGCGCGACCGTCGGGCCGACGCCCGCGAGGAGCCGGCGGATCGCGCTGATGCCCATGGCGGCACTGGCGAGTTCACCGGTCGAGCGCGAGGTGAAGAACTTGGTCGGCAGCCTGAGCAGCCGGTCCCAGACGGCCGGTTGGAGTGTCGCCTCGATCCGCCCCTCCATCCGCAGCATCGTGAGGTTCTGCAGCAGCGTGAACGCCGCCGACACGACGCTGGTGATCATGAGGGCGAGACAGACCTGCACGATGAGGCCGTGCTGGGCCTTCGGCACGTACTCGCCGAGCACCTTGCCGGTGGCGATCGGCACCAGCGCGCCGATCGCGACCGTCACCAGGCCGCTGATCGCGAGGTTGCGCAGATCGCCGCCCGTGCCCCGGAGACAGAACCGCAGCAGCCGCAGGGGGCTCAACTTCCGCTCGGGCAGCGGACGGTAGAACATCACGGCTCGCGGCTCGAACTCCGCCGCGTTGGCCTTCTCGATCGGTGTCTCCCGCCCGGAGGACGGCTGCAAGGCCACATACCCACCGCGCCGCCACAGCAGCGCGACCGGCGCGCCGGACACGGCCCGGTGACCGATCAGCGGACCGATGTTGTCGCGCCACCAGCGCCCGTCCAGGCGTACGGCACGGGTGCGGACGCGCGAGGCGAGCGCGATCCGTTCGACCGGGTCGAGCCGGTCGCTCTCCGTCCCGCTCTGCGCGGGCTCCGCGAGGGTGATCCCGGCCTCGCGGGCGACCAGCTTGCAGGCCGCGTACGTGGCGTCCGTGTCGGCCGCGGTCGGGCGCTTCGCCGACGACTTGCCGATGGAGGCGAGCAGCGTACGGTCGGCCTGGGCGCGGACCGCCTCGCCCGCCTTGATGCCCGCCGCCGTACGGTCCTCGTGGCTGGCCTCCAGCTGCTCGATCCAGCGGTCGAGCGTGGTCAGCAAGCGGTATTGCTGGTCGACCATGCTCTGCCAGACACCGGGGTCCATCAGCAGGTCGGCGGCCGCTTCGGCGCCGTACAGGGAGCCGTACTGGACGCTGCCGGGCGGCACCTGCATCCAGAAGACGTCGTCGTCCGTGAGCGCGGCGGCGTTCTCCGTGGCCATCGGCGCCTGGAAGAGGATGGAGAGGCTGCGGCCGACGCCGAGGGCGAGGGCGTACTCCAGCGGGCTCGACGTCGGCGGTACGTACTGGGGGTTGCCGTACTCGTCGTACGACCAGGTCTCGGTGTTGACCGGCTGGTACAGCTCGCGCAGCACGATCCGGTGCACCACGCAGTCGCGCAACGGCCGCCCGACGAGGGTGTGTTGGGGCCCGGCCACCGGGCCGAGCAGCAGCGAGCCCGGTTCGAGGCGGCCGAGGTGGTGCCAGTGGCCCTGCTGGACGGCGTCGACGGCGAACAGGTCCATGGCGCCCGCCGCGACGAGCCAGAGGACCTGCGGGCCTTCCAGGTCCAGGCGGTTGAAGCCGGAGCAGTCGATCGGCGTACCCATGCCGCCGAGCGCGCCGAGGACGAGGTCTCCCTCGTGAACGCCCTCGTGAACCGTGGTCATCTCATCGCTCCTTGACCAGCTCGGCGTACGGACCGCCGGCCGCCACCAGGGCGTCGTGCCGCCCGCGTTCCACGATCGTGCCGTGCTGAAGTACGACGATCTCGTCGCTGTCGCGCACCGTGCTGAGCCGGTGCGCGATCACCACACAGGCGCAGCCGCGCTTGCGCAGGTTGTCGATGACGGTCTGCTCGGTCTCCGCGTCCAGCGCGCTGGTCACCTCGTCGAGCACCAGGATGCTGGGCCGGCGCACCAACGCCCGGGCGATCTCCAGACGTTGACGCTGGCCGCCGGAGAAGTTGCGCCCGTCCTGTTCGACCCGGCTGTGGATGCCGCCGGGGCGGCGCATCACCACGTCGTACAGGGCCGCGTCCTCCAGCGCCGCGATCACGGCGTCGTCCGGGATCGACGGGTCCCAGAGCGCGATGTTGTCGCGGACCGTTCCCTCGAAGAGGAAGACGTCCTGGTCGACGAAGGACACGGAGGCCGCGAGCGCACCGCGCGGGATGTCCTCCAGACGCTGCCCGTCGATACGGATCGTGCCCTCCCACGGGGCGTACAGGCCCGAAATCAGCCGGGACACCGTCGACTTGCCGCTTCCCGAGCCGCCGACCAGCGCGACCTGCTGGCCCGGGCCGACCGTCAGCGAGAAGCCGGTGAGCAGGGGCTTGTCGAGCGGGCTGTAGCCGAACGTGATGTTCTCCAGCTCGACATGGCCGTGCAGCCGGCGGGTGGACTCGCCGGTGCCGGAGCGGGCGTAGAGCGGGTCGGCCTGGAAGTTCTCGACGTCCTTGAGGCGGGCGACGTCGGCGGCGAAGTCCTGGATGCGGCCCGCGACACCGTTGAGCCGGGTGATCGGTGCGGTGAAGCGGGTGACGAGGGCCTGGAAGGCGACCAGCAGACCCACCGAGATGTGGCCCTCGACCGCGCGCAGACCGCCGATCCACAGGATCAGCGCGGAGTTGAGCGTCGCGAGCGTCGGCGCGACTACGCCCAGCCAGGCGCTCGGCACGCCGAGGCGCTGCTGCTCCTCCAGCGTGGTGGCGTGCTGCCCCGCCCACTTGCGGAAGTAGCCGTCCTCGCCGCCGGTGGCCTTCATCGTCTCGATCAACTGGAGGCCGGTGTAGGCGGTGTTGGTGAGCCGGGCGGTGTCCGCGCGCAGCTTCGCGGTGCGGGTCGCGCGCAGCCGGATCACCACCCGCATGGCCACCACGTTGAGCAGCGCGACGCCGATGCCCACGGCGGTGAGCTGCGGGTCGTAGGTGTAGAGCAGCACCGCGTAGAGCACGACCACGATCGCGTCCACACCGGCCGCCGCGAGATCGCGGGCCAGGGTCTCGGCCACCGCGTCGTTCGACTGGAGCCGCTGCACCAGGTCGGCCGGGCTGCGCTGGGAGAAGAAGGTGACCGGCAGCCGCAGCAGATGCCGCAGGAAGCGCGCGCTGCTGAGCGTGGAGGAGATGATGCGGCCGCGCAGCAGATTCGCCTGCTGCAACCAGGTCAGCACCACCGTAAGCAGCACGGAGGCGCCCATCGACGCGAACAGCACGCCGAGCAGTGAGCTCTGACCGCCGATCAGATACTGGTCGATGTACGTCCGGCTGAGCGCGGGCACCGCCGCGCCGACCGCCACCAGCAGCAGACTCGCCAGTACGGCCGCGGGCATCGTCCCCGAAGTCCCGCGCAGCCGGGCCGGCATGGCACCCAGCACCCCGGGCTTGCGACCGCCCTTGCGGAAGTCCGGCCCCGGCTCCATGACCAGGACCACACCGGTGAAGCTGGTGTCGAAGTCCTCCATCGGCACGAAACGCCGGCCCTTGCCGGGGTCGTTGATGTGCACGCCGCGCCGTCCGAAACGGCGCCCCATGCCGTCGTACACGACGTAGTGGTTGAACTCCCAGAACAGGATCGCGGGCGCCCTCACCTCGGCGAGCGCGGCCGTGTCCATCTGCATGCCCTTGGCCGTCAGACCGTAACTGCGCGCCGCCTTCAGAAGGTTGCTGGCGCGCGAGCCGTCCCGCGAGACACCGCACGCGATACGCAGCTCTTCGAGCGGAATGTGCCGCCCGTAGTGGCCGAGCACCATGGCGAGCGAGGCCGCGCCGCACTCCACGGCCTCCATCTGGAGCACCGTGGGGGTGCGGACGGTCTTGCCCCGGCCCTTGGGGACCGTGCGCTTCGGCGGGGCGGCGCGGCGCCTGCCCCGGGTGTCCTGTACGGCGGTCACGGCAGCAGCCAATCGATGGGGCGCTGATCGGCCAGGCGGATCGAACCCGTGGCCAGGGTCATGGAGGTGAGCGCGAACGGCGGACCGTCCGCCGAGGACCACTTGAGACCGCTCTTCGTGTCGGACGAGCGGTCGAGACGGACGAGGACGGCCACCGGCCTGCCCTTCTTGGTGAACTGCTCGCCCAGCTGGCTGTCGCCCAGGAAGGACGCGATCTGCTGCTGGGTCTGCACCGTCCGGTCGACCGCCTTCACATGGCCGCGCAGCACCCCGTACTGCTGGGTCGGCACCGACTGGACGGTGAGGTCGACGGCGGCGTTCGCGGGAATCGTGGAGGCGTTCTCGGCGGGGACATACACCGTCGCGTACAGCGGATCGTCGGCGTGGGCGACCTTCTCCACGGCCGCGACGTTCGCGCCGGTCGAGATGATCGCGCCGATGGTGGCGGCGAGCGCGGTGATGCGGCCCGCGGCGACGGTGCGGACGACGGCCGTTTCGCCTTGCGCCGTACGGACTTTGAGTACGGGGGCGTTCGCGGCCAGGCGCTCGCCCTCCTTGGCGAGGACCGCGGTGACCTGCCCGGCGACAGGGCTCTGCAGAACGTAACTGCCCTCCCCGTGCGTGAGGATGGCGGGTGCGCTGACCGTGGACGCGACGGTTCCCGTCACCGCCCACACCGACGCGGCCGCCATGACGACAACCGTCACGGACAGGACGAGCCAGCCCTGGGGGCGGGCGAAGCGCACCGGAAGGTCGAGCTCTTCGGGCGACTGCAGCTTGGCGAGGGCCTGTTGGCGAAACTGCACGGGACTTCCCTCACCTGCGACGACATAAGAACGGGGTCGGCGAGTGAGCCGAAGGGGCGCGCCCCGGAGGCGAACCGAGCCTCAAAAAGGGGGGGCATCCGAGAGTCCCGGAACCGGGAAGCGGTTCCGGGACTCAACGGCATGAAATGCGATCAGAGACCGGCAACCAGGCCGGTGACCGGGGCGGTGTTCAGGCCGGTCACACCCTCGACGGTGCCGACGGCCGTGCCCACGAGGCCGGAGACCGGGGCAACGCCGTCGACCAGGTCGGTGACGGTGCCAACAGAGTTCAGCGACAGGCCGCCGGAGACGTTGTCGAGGTCGGCGTCCGAGATCTCGGCGGTCTCAACACGGGGGGTGGAGTTCATGATGGAACTTCCCTTCGTCTGGATATTTCATAAGGGGGAGAGCGGCCCCCTCTGGGGACAGATGACGGCCGCCACCGCGGGGCGCGGCAACCCGTTTCCGGGAGCCTTGGCGCGACCTCCGCAGTGCAACGGATCAAAGCACGCCCGCGTGGCGCGCTTCCAATCAACCAGGGCCCTCACCAGGGCACTTGAGCGCTTCGGCCGTCCAACCGTGCAGGTGCGCACACGTCTCGACGGCGAGTTCTTCACATGCTGCACGGCATCGGTTCGTGCGCGCTCTTGCCGCTCCCGGACCGAATGGGACAGTCCCGTCCCAATGGCGCGGAGGGGGGCGCGCGACTGTGCAGATCCCTCACGCGCGGTGGCTTGCTTGCGTATTCGATGTGCAGATTCGCTGAAGCCGGGATTCCGTTCTTGGCCGGAGACGGACTGTTACCGAGCGGCAGCGGACTGTGTCACCCGATCCGGACGCTGCGCGCCCGTCAACCCAGAAGCGCGTACACCGTGTTGGCCCGTGCCGCGATCTCCGTTGTCCCTTCGGCGGTCATCGTGATGTCCGCGAAGGCCATACGGCGGCCCACCTTGGTGAGGACCGCCTCCACCAGCACGTCCGCGTCCGTCACCGCCCGCTGGAAACTGGTGGACTGCTGGACCGTGGTCATCGGGACGAAGCCGCCGCGCGCCGCCGACACCGCGATCACGGTCGCCGTGTCGGCCGCGGCCATCAGAGCCTGCCCCGACAGGGAACCGCCCTCCCGGGAGAGCCGCGCGGACCACGGCAGCCGCAGGACCGCCCGGCGGTCGGTCAACTCCGCCACGGACAGGCCGAGGTCGAGCACCCAGGGGGCGAAGTGGTCGGCGAGGATCTTGTCGGCTTCGGCGAGGTTCAGTGTCATACGAGGCATTGTTCCCCGGTCGCTCGGCGGAAAGGCGTGATTGCCTCGTAATCCATGCCTTTCGGCGAGGTAACTCCTGCCTTTCTTAAAGGCAGTTGAACAACCCACGTGGCTCACGCGTATCAACAACCATCCAGGCGCCCCCCAGTCAGCTGCCGGACGGCGGCATCGACCCCGTCCCCAGGAGGTCAAGAGTTGAGTCACAAACGGATACCCAAGCGCAAGGCCGCCCTCGCGGCAGGAAGCGTGGCGGCGCTCGGAGCGGCGGCACTTCTGCTGCCCAATGCCAACGCGTCCCAGACGAACGCGGACGACGCCACCCCGAAGACGTTCAAGGCGGCCGATGTCGCGGACGTCGCCTCGCAGCTCGCCTCCCAGTTGGGTGACGCCTTCGCCGGTTCCTACTACGACGCCGGCAAGCAGCAGCTCATCATCAACGTCGTCGGCAACGACAGCAACGTTGTCAACCAGATCGAGAAGGCCGGAGCGGTCGCCAACGAGGTGCAGAACAGCACCTCCGAGCTCAAGGCCGCCGCCAAGACGCTGAAGACGGACGCGACGATCCCGGGCACGGCGTGGGCCGTCGACCCGAAGACCAACGAGATCCGCGTCACCGCCGACTCCACCGTCACGGGCACCAAGTGGGACAGGCTGGAGTCGACCGTCAAGAGCCTCGGCTCGGACGTGGCGACCATCAAGAAGTCCGCGGGCACCTTCAAGACCTTCGTCGATGGTGGCGACGCCATCTTCGGCGGCGGCGCCCGCTGTTCGCTCGGCTTCAACGTCACCGCGGGCGACGGCAGCCCCGCCTTCCTCACCGCGGGCCACTGCGGTGTCGCGGCCGCCCAGTGGTCGGACTCGCAGGACGGCGCGCCGATCGCCACCGTCGACCAGGCCACCTTCCCCGGCGACGGCGACTTCGCCCTCGTCAAGTACGACGACCCGAACACCCAGACCAACAGCGTGGTCAACGTCGGCAACGGCCAGACCGTCACGATCAACCAGGCCGCCGACGCCGCCGTGGGCCAGCAGGTCTTCCGGATGGGCAGCACCACCGGTCTGAACGACGGCAACGTCACCGGACTCGACGCCACCGTCAACTACCCGGAGGGCACGGTCACCGGCCTCATCCAGACCGACGTCTGCGCCGAACCCGGCGACAGCGGTGGCTCCCTGTTCACCCAGGACGGCAGCGCGATCGGCCTGACCTCGGGCGGCAGCGGCGACTGCACCAACGGCGGCGAGACCTTCTTCCAGCCTGTCACGACCGCGCTGGCAGCGGTCGGCGCGACGCTCGGCGCGGGAGACGCCGGGGCCGGCGACGCCGGAGCCGGAGACGCGGGGGCCGGGGACGCCGGTGCCGGGGACGCGGTGGACCCGAGCGCCACGGCGAGCGACCCGGCGGACGCCGGTGACCAGGCCGGCGGTGCGGGTGACCAGGCCGGTGGCGCCGACGACCAGTCGGGCGCCGCGGGCGACCAGTCCGGCACCGGCGTGGACGACGGCTCGGGCCTGGTGACCACCCCCTGACGTCGGTCACCAAGAGCCACTGACCCGGCCGCGGAACAGCGGTCCCGGTCGGCAGTGGAAGGGTCCGGCTCTCCGGCGGGAGGGCCGGACCGCTCCGCGTACGGGCACGCGTCAGTCGCGTGCCCGCGCCCGCAGCAGGAGCAGCGCGACATCGTCGAGCCGCTCCGGTGTCTCCGTCTCGCCATGCTGTACGAGGCTGTCGGCGAGCTCGTCCAGGGGCTGGTCGCCGGTCTCGGCGAGCCGCCGCCCCAGGTTCGCGAGGGCCTCCTCGATGTCGACGCCGGGGGACTCGATCAGACCGTCGGTGTAGAGGGCGAGCACGGACCCGGGGACGAAGGGCACCTCGGTCGTCGGATACGTGGCCGACGCGTCGATCCCGAGCAGCGGCCCGCCCGCAAGGTCGAGCACCCGGACCTTGCCGTCCGGCCGCCGCAACAGGGGCGGCGGGTGTCCCGCGCGCGCCATGACGGCCACCTCGCGCGCGGGGTCGAGGCGCAGATACAGACAGCTGGCGAAGAGGTCGGTGCCCAGGTCGATCAGCAGCCGGTTGGTGCTCCGCATCACCTCCTCCGGCGCCTGACCGACGGTCGTGTACGCGCGGACGGCGGTACGCAGCTGCCCCATCAGGCCCGCCGCCGTCACGTTGTGACCCTGAACGTCGCCGATCACCGCCACGGCCCGGCCGTGCGAGGACACGAGGTCGTAGAAGTCCCCGCCGATCTCCATGCCCCGCGTGGCCGGGAGATAGCGCGCGGCCGCCTCGATCGAAGACAACGACGGCAGGGAGTGCGGGAGCAACGCGGCCTGCAGACCGTGCGCCAGCTGGAGTTTGGCGTCGTAGAGGAGGGCCCGCTCCAGCGCCTGCGCGATCAGCCCGCCCAGGCTCGTGAGCACGGCGCGCTCGTCCGCGGGGAAGATGTGCGGCTGCGCGTAGGCGAGCACACAGGTGCCCACCGGATGCCCGGACGCGATGAGCGGCAGGTACGCCCACGCAGCCATGCCGTCGGGTGTCGCGCTGCGGGCCGGATAGAGGTGCTCCAGATGCTGACGGGAGTCGAAGAAGGCGGGAACACCGCTGTTCAGCGCCTGGGCCCCCGGGGTGTGCGCACTGAGCGGCAGCCCGTCGAAGCGCTCCACGACGTGGGCGTCCGGATAGCCCCGATGCCCGAGCACATGGAGGCGTCCGGCCCGGGTGCCGAGGATGACCAGGGCCTGGCTGCCGACCGCGGGCGCGATCTCGTCCGCGACCAGCTGCACCACGTCCTGCACGCCCGCCGCCTCCGTGAGCGCGCTCGCCAGGCTCAGCACATGGGAGATCGTCACCAGGCGCGGGGTGGTGTCGTCGCCCTGCCGCGGCTCGGCGCGGGTCATCTCGGACACCGCCCGGGCCCGGGAGATGCGCACGCTCAGCCCGCTCGTACTGGGATACAGGCGGAACGACAGCCACTCGCCGGGCGGCCGCAGCGCCACGAACGACGTCACTTGCTGGCTGATCAGCGCGGCACGGTAGCGGTCCTCGTAGACCGGGTCGTTCAGCCAGGGCACGGACGCCCACAGCTGGGTGCCCAGCAGGCCGCTGACCGGGATGCCGAGCAGCTCGGCCGTCGCCGCGTTGGCGAAGCTGACCCGACCGTTCAGATCCATCGCGCACAGTCCGTACGGCAGCCGCGCCACCATCCGGGCCGCCTCCATCGTGCCGAGCGTTCCGGGCACGGTCGCCTCGGAGGCCGGCGCCAGGAGATCCGGCTCGGGGTGGATCGGACGGTGCTGCTCGGCCGCCCGCTCCAGCCGCAGCGCAAGCCGGTCGCACGCGGCGGTGAGATGGTCGCGTTCCCGGTCGGACAGCTCCGGCGGATGGGAGCCGGGCCAGGTCACGAAGACGGCGCCGTACGCCGTGTTCTCGGTCGCCACCGGGAGCGCGGCCAGCGCGAAGGGATAGGGCAGCACCACGGCGATCCGGGGATAGCGGCGGGCCATCTCCTCCTCGCCGCTGACCCAGATCAGCCGGCGCTCCCGTACCGCCTCGGCGACCGGGATCGACGCGCTCAGCCCCACCCGCTCCCACGGCGCGGCGAAGGCCCTGGGCAGCCCCGCCATGACCGCCATCTCCAGGACCGGCTCGCCGGACGCCAGCAGATACACCGCGCCGGAGTGCGCGTGGACGTCGTCCAGCATCGCGGCCAGCGTCAGCGACAGCAGCGGCCGTCCGACGGGCGCCGGTCGACTCGCCGGCGCCTGCGCGGACCGCTGCCAGTCGGGCACGCCGACCACCTCCTCGCAGGGCCGCGCGACGGATCCCAGGGGTCAAGGCTCTCTCTTGGCGGCCCGTCCCGCACGGCGAGCCGACCCGCCGACCGCGCCGCGAGCAGTTCGGCGGCGCGGGGACGGCCCGGGTATCGCGCGCAGCGTCCGGACGTCGCGTCAGCCGCGTCCAGGAGCTGGACGGCGGGTGGGGCCGGCGGGTATCGCGCGCAGCGTCCGGATGGCGTGGGCCGCGCGGCGAGCTGGACGGTGGGTGGGTGGACACGGCCTGCGAGGTTCCGTGTGGCGCCCGGGTGTCGCGCAAGCGGGAGCTGGACGGCGGGTGGAGGCGGCCCGGGCATCGCCTGCAGCGTTCGGACGGCGTGGACGGCGCGGGAGGCAGACACGGCCTGCGACAACCTGTGTGGCGCCCGGGTGTCGCCAGCCGCGCAGCGAGCCCGACGGCAGGGTGGCGGACAACCCGGGCATCCCGCTCGCGGCGTCCGGACGCCGTGCTTCGTCGCAGGCCCGGCGGCCTCGGAACGGTCACAGGGGCTGCGCGAGCGTCCCGGAAGCGCTGTAATTGCGGACGTGGTCAGTGAGGGCGCTGCGGAACGCAGAACGAGAACGCTGCGTGCCGAACTTGCCCTCAAGGCGATCGCCACGGACCTGGACCCGCGCGAGCGACTGCGCCGCGTCCTCGAACAGGGCCTCGTCTTCACCAGCGCCACCCTCACGGCCGTGTACTCATCGAGCGAGAGCGGCGACGAACTGCACCTGGCCGAGTCCACCGGAATGCCGAGGACGCTGTACGGGCTGCGCGACAGCTACCCCCTCTCCGGCGGGTCCCCCGCGGTGGACGTCCACCGGTCGGGCCGGCCGCTCTGGCTCGGCCCGCAGGAGGTCGCCCGCTGCGCGGACGCCCGGCGACTGCCGTCCCAGGACTTCTCGCTGGCCGTGCTGCCACTGCGGGACGACGGCTGCCTGGTCGCCGTCAGCGAGCACCCGGACGGCTTCGGCTCCGAGGACCGCGAGTACCTGGGCCTGCTTGCCGAGGCCGTCGTCTGCCCGCCGCCCGCCACGGCCGAGGACACCGAGTCCCTGCCCGCCAGCTCCTTCAGCCTCGCCATGGACACCGGGCACGTCGAGGTCGCCGACGAGGTGCTGGAACTGTTCGGCCTGAGCCCGGACGACTTCGACGGCAAGGTGGAGACGCTGCTGTCGATGACCGTGCCGGAGGACCTGCCCTCGCTCATGTCCGCCGTGGAGCCGGACCCCCTGGCCATCGGCGACCGCGAGCTGGAGTTCCGGATTCTCCAGCCTTCCGGCGGGCAGCGCTGGCTGCGGCTGCGCGCCCGCCTGCTGCCCGGCGGCGAAGGCCGTCCGGCGCGACTCGTGGGCACGGTCTCCGACGCCTCGAAGCTGCGCTCCGGCGTCAACGACGTGGCCCGCGTCCAGCGGCTTGCTACGGCCCTGGCCAGCGCGGGCACCGTCCGCGACGTCGGCCGGGCCGTGGTCGCGGCCCTGCGTAAGCCCCTCCAGGCCGACCGGATCGCCCTCGCCGGACTGGAGGGCGACCGTCTCGTCGTCACCGTCCTCGACCCGCCCGAGCCCGAGGCCTGGCCCGAGCTGTGGCGCACCGAATGGCGCTCGGAGTGGCCGGACGCGCCCGTCCGCGCCATGCCGACGCTCGCCGCGGCCCTCGGCGAGGGGCGCCCCGCCATCTGGCCCGCCGGGGCGCCCCTGGAGCCGGCGCTCGCCGACGTCGGCCCCGGCGGCCTCGCGGTCCTTCCGCTGCCCGCCGGCGGACTGATGGCCGGCGCCTGCCTGATCGGCTGGGACACCCCGCACGACTTCGGCCCCGAGGAACGCGCCCTGCTCACCGCGGCCGCGGGCCTGACCGGCCAGGCCCTGACGCGGGCCCACGCCTTCGACGCCGAGCACGAACTCATCGGCATGCTCCAGCGCACGCTGCTCCCGCGCCGGCTGCCCCAGTTGCCTGGCGCGGTCGCCGTCGCCCGCTATCTCCCGACCACGGCGGGCCTGGAGGTCGGCGGCGACTGGTACGACGTGATCCCGCTGCCCGACAACCACGTCGCCCTCGTCATCGGCGACGTCCAGGGACACAGCGCCTCGGCCGCGACCCTCATGGGCCAGATGCGCACGGCCCTGCGCGCGTACGCCATCGAAGGGCACCCCCCGGACGTGGTGGTCTCGCACGCCAACCGTCTCCTCACGGACCTGGAGACCGACCTCTTCGTCACCTGCTGCTACGTCGACGTGGACATGGAGGAGGGTTCCGCCTGGTACGTCCGCGCCGGACACCTGCCGCCGGTGCTGCGCCACCCGGACGGCCGTACGGAGATCCCCGAGTCGGACGGCGGGCCGCCGCTCGGCGTCATCGCCCAGGCCGACTTCCCCCTCAGCCCGCTGCGGCTGCAGCCCGGGACCATCGTGGCCCTGACCACGGACGGTCTCGTCGAGTCCGTCGAGGTCGACATCGAGGACGGCCTGAACCGGCTCGCCTCGGCGCTCGCCGCCTCCGATCCCGCCCACCTCGGACTCGTGGCCGACGGACTGCTCGTGGGCGCCAACCGCAGCGACGACGTGGCCCTCCTCCTGATGCGCTACGACGGCATGGCGACGCGTCCGCTCCGCGAGAGCTGGACCGTCTGGCGCGTCCCCGAGGCGGTCCGGCACGCCCGCCGCTTCACCAAGCGCGTCATGCGCTCCTGGGACGTGAGCGAGAACACGGACGCGGTGCTCCTCGTCGTCTCCGAACTTGTCACCAACGCCCTCGTGCACACCGACGGCCAGGTCAGGCTCGACCTCACCTTGATCAACCACCGGTTCCGGGTCTCGGTCGCAGACAACTCGGCGCGTTCGCCGGTCAAGCCCACCAGCATCGGCTGGGAGGCCACCGGCGGCCGCGGCATCCTCCTCGTCGAGGCCATGTCGGCGGCCTGGGGGACGGTGCCGGTGAGTGGCGGGAAACAGGTGTGGAGCGACGTCCTGCTGGAGTGACCGCGTGCGCGGTCGTGCCGGGGCGCACCACCGGGGGCATGTGCGTGGTCGTGCTGGGGCGCACCACCGGGGCGTGCGCGGTCGCGCCGGGGCGCACCACCGCCGTTGCGCGGTCGCGCCCGGTTCCCCGCCGCGAAATCGTGGGGGAGTGAGGGGAGTGACACCCTGAGGGGGTGCGTCTGCTGCTGATGTCCGACACCCACCTCCCGAAGCGGGCGAAGGAACTCCCCGCCCAGCTGCTCGCCGAACTCCCGCTCGCCGACGTGGTCATCCACGCGGGCGACTGGGTGGACACCGCCACCCTCGACCTGCTGGAGGACCGCTCCCACACGGTCATCGGCGTGTACGGCAACAACGACGGCCCGGCACTGCGCGCCCGCCTCCCCGAGGTCGCCCGCGCCGAACTGGGCGGCCTGCGCTTCGGAGTCGTCCACGAGACCGGTGCCGCCCAGAGCCGCGAGCACCGCTGCGCCGAACGCTTTCCCGACCTCGACGTCCTGGTCTTCGGCCACAGCCACATCCCCTGGGACACGACGACGCCGACCGGCCTGCGCCTCCTCAACCCCGGCTCGCCGACCGACCGCCGCCGCCAGCCCCACTGCACGTACATGACCGCGACGGTGGCGGACGGCCGGCTGACCGAGGTGACACTGCACCGGCTGTCACCGCGTACCGGCTAATTCAGTGGACGCCCCCGCCCGCTCCCGCTGAGATGGACGGCGTGTCGATCGACGCTGATCTCGTACGCCGTCTGCTGGCCGCGCAGTTTCCCGAGTGGGCCGAACTGCCCCTGGAACCCGTCCCGTTGTCGGGCATGGACAACGCCACCTTCCGGCTGGGCGACGAGTTGTCCGTACGCCTGCCGCGCTACGCCCGCTGGGTCGGCCAGGTGGAACGCGAGCACACGTGGCTGCCGCGCCTCGCGCCGCACCTGCCGCTGCCCGTGTCCGAACCGCTGGCGAAGGGGGAGCCGGGGGAGGGATACCCGTTCCCCTGGTCCGTCTACCGATGGCTGGAGGGGGAGACGGCCACGACCGACGGCCTGGCCGATCCGGTCCAAACGGCCGTGCGGCTGGCCGAGTTCATCACCGCCCTGCAGAAGCTCGATGCCACCGGCGGTCCCGGCCCCGAGTGGAGCAACGCGTTCCGCGGTGTGCCCATGGGCGACGAGCGGGACTCCCTGGCAGCCGAGGCACGCGTCCGTCCCAAGATCGCGGCGCTCAAGGGCCTGGTCGACACCGACGCGGTGACGGAGGTGTGGGAGGCGGCGCTCGCGGCGCCCGCCTGGGACGCACCGCCGGTGTGGATCCACGGCGACCTGGCGACCGGCAATCTGCTGGCCGTCGACGGTCGGTTGAGCGCGGTCATCGACTTCGGGACGCTCGCCGTGGGCGACCCGGCCGTCGATCTGCTGCCCGCGTGGATGTTCCTGCCCGCCCAGGCGCGCGGCGCGTTCCGTGCCGCGCTCGGCCTGGACGATGCGACATGGGCGCGCGGCCGCGGCTGGGCGCTCGCCGGATCCCTGCCCGTGGCGGACGACCCGTTCTTCCAGAAGGACCCGGCCCGGGTGACCGCGGCGCTGCACCACCTGGAGCAGGTGATCGCCGACCACCGCGACGAGGCCGGCTGACCGGCTCAGCGGTGCCGACGCCGTCGTATCCGCAAGAACACCAGCGCGGCCACGGCGGCCGCGGCGACCACCGCCACCAACCGCTTGGCGACCGGTACCCCGGCCGTCCGCAACAGGTCGATCGGCTCCGCCTCGGAACTCACCGAAGCCGTCGGCTCGTTGAGCAACTCGGATTCCTTGAGCCGGCCGGGTTCCTCGAGTCCGCCGGGTCCTTCGACTCCGCCGGTTCCTTCGAGGCGCTCGGACAGACAGTCGGCGAACTGCCCGACCAACTTGTCGCCCACCTCCGCCATGACGCCGCGCCCGAACTGCGCCGGACGTCCCGTCACCGTCAGATCGGTGCGCACCGACACGGCCGTGCCGCCGTCGCGTTCGCTGAGCGTGCCCGTGACGGTGGCTCGCGCCGTCCCCTGGCCGCGCGCTTCCTTGCCGCTCGCGATCAGCACGATCCGGTGTGCCTCCTCGTCCTGCTCCTCGAAGACGGCGGTGCCCCGGTACGTCAGCGTGATGGGGCCCACCTTCACCTTCACCGAGCCGGTCACGGTCTTGCCGTCGTAGTCCTCGACCGTCGCGCCCGGCATGCACGGGGCCACCCGCTCGATGTCCAGGAGCACCCGCCAGGCGTCCTGGACCGGGACGGGGACCGTGAACTCGTGGTACAGATCCATCTTCTCCTCCTGGATCGGGCTGTTTTAGAAGCCTCCTGGACCATGCGGCCCTGGTGCCTCCTGGATTCGGCTACCTCGGATGAATCGCCCCGCCCGTCGCCGTCAGGGGCGCCCCGCTGCCGCCCCACCGCAGCGCGACGATCTCCGCGGCGACGGACACGGCCACCTCCTCAGGCGTACGCGCCCCGAGATCGAGCCCGACGGGTGAGCGCAGCCGGGACAGTTCACGCTCCGACAGACCGGCCTCGGCCAGCCGTTTCATCCGGTCGTCGTGCGTACGACGGCTGCCCATCGCACCGATGTACGCGGCCGGACGGCGCAGCGCCTCCTCCAGCAGGGGCACGTCGAACTTCGGGTCATGAGTGAGGACGCAGATCACGCTGCGCGCGTCGGTCGTCGTACCGCTCAGATAGCGGTGCGGCCAGTCGACGACGACCTCCACGCCCTCCGGGAACCGTTTCGGCGTGGCGAAGACCGGGCGGGCGTCGCACACCGTGACCCGATAGCCGAGGAAGTCACCGATGCGGGCCACCGCCGCCGCGTAGTCGATCGCACCGAAGACGAGCATGCGCGGCGGTGGCGCGAAGGAGTTCAGGAAGACGGTGACGGCGTCCTCGCGGCGCTCGCCGTGCGGCCCGTAGTGCCGCCGGATCGTGGCGCCCTGGGCCAGCTCCCCGCGCGCGTCGGCGGTGACGGCGACGTCCAGACCGCTCGACCCGAGGGAGCCAGACACCCCACTGGAGAGCCCCGACTCCTCGTCCGGCCACACGGCGAGCGTGGCGCCGAGCGGCGCCGGTCCGTCGATCACCGTCGCCACCGTCACCGGGCGCCCGGCTGCCACCGACTCGGCCACCGCGGCGAAGGACGGGTCGTCGGCGGGGGACACCCGGCGCACGAGCAGCGTGATCTCGCCGCCGCAGGTGAGCCCGACGGCGAACGCGTCCTCGTCGCTGTACCCGAAGGTCTCCAGACGTGCCTCGCCGGATTCCACGACCTCCTGGGCCAGCTCGAAGACCGCGCCCTCCACGCAGCCGCCGGACACACTGCCCACGACCTCGTCACCGGGGCCCACGGCCATGGCCGCGCCCGGGTCGCGGGGCGCGCTGCGGCTCACCGCCACCACCGTGGCGAGCCCGAACGGGGAGCCCGCCGCGTACCACTCGTTCAGCGCCGGGAGGATGTCACGCATCGCTCGCTCCCTTCACGCGCGGGGTGCGTCTCTCTCAAGGGTCCGCTCCTCTCACCACCGCCGCCAGACGCTCCAGCGCGGCCAGGCTGTGCCCCTCGACGAACGCGTCCACGCTGGGCAGCGCCGCCGCCATACCTGCGGCCAAGGGCGCGTATCCGGGGCGGGCCTTGCGCGGATTGGCCCAGATCACCCGGTGCGCGAGCCGGTGCAAGCGTCGCATCTGGGCCGCGAGCAGGGCCGGATCGCCACGCTCCCAGCCGTCCGAGAGCAGCACCACCACCGCGCCGCGCGCCATGCCCCGCCCGCCCCAGCGGTCCAGGAAGCCCCGCAGCATCTCGCCGAGCCGGGTGCCGCCGCGCCAGTCGGGGACCGCCGCCGCGAGCGCCGCCATGGCCGTGTCGGGGTCGCGGTGCGTGAGTTCGCGGGTCACCCGGGTCAGCCGGGTGCCGATCGTGAACACCTCCGTACGGGGACCGTGCTCCGTGGGTGTCCCTTGCGAGGCCGCGTGCGCGAACCGAAGCAGCGCGTCCGCGTACGGGGCCATCGAGCCGCTCACATCCACCAGCAGCACCACCCGGCGCGGGCGCTCGGCCCGGGCGTGCCGCCGTAGCCGGGCCGGCTCACCGCCCCGCCGCAGCAACTCCCGTACGGTACGCCGCGGATCCACGCTGCCGCGCCGCGCCGGGTGCCGCCGCGCGGAGCGCCGCACCTCACCGCGCAGCCGGAACGCGGCCAGCAGCCGCCGCAGTTGCTCCCGCTCGGCCGCCGTGAGCCCGGCGACATCCCGGTGGCGCAGTACGTCGGTGGAGCTGGCGAGCGTGGGCATCGGTTCGGCGTCTTCCGTGGTCCGCGTCGCCGGGCGCGGAACGGGACCGGCATCGCGGACGACCATCCGCAGCCGTGGCGGGGGAACGGAACGCGCCGGGGCGCCGTCCGCCTTCGCGCCGAAGTAGGCGGCGAAGACCCGTTCGTAGCGCTCGAGATCGTCCTGGCTCCCGCACAGGGTGAGCCGTCCGGCCCAGTACACCTCGGAGCGCACGCCGGGATCGAGGAGAGCGAGCGCGCCGAGGAAGGCCTGCACGCGGTCGGGCCCGGCGTCGACACCGGCCGTGCGCAGGGCTCGTGCGAACCCGACCAGGACGGCGGACGCGTCGACGGTTCCCTCGCGCTCCATGCCGCTACGCCCCCCGGCTGGAAAGGATCGCCGTCAGATCCAGTCCCCGGGCCCGCTCCGCGTCCTCCCGGTACTTCAGCACCGAGCCCAGCGTGGCCACCGCCAGCTCGGCGTCCACCTCGGTGGCGCCCAGCGCGTGCAGGGCCTCCGCCCAGTCGATGGTCTCCGCGACCCCGGGCGGTTTGAGCAGGTCCTCGGCGCGCAGGGCCTGGACGAGCGCGGTGACCTGCTCGGCGAGCCGTGCGGTCACCTCCGGCAACCTCCGTCTGACGATGGCGAGTTCGCGGGCGAACCCGGGGTGGTCGAACCAGTGGTAGAGACAGCGCCGCTTCAGCGCGTCGTGCACCTCGCGGGTGCGGTTGGAGGTGAGGACCACGATCGGTGGCGACTCGGCGCGCAGCGTGCCCAGTTCGGGGATCGTGACCGAGTACTCCGACAGCAGCTCCAGCAGGAATGCCTCGAACTCGTCGTCCGCGCGGTCGACTTCGTCGACGAGCAGCACGGACGGCTGGGTCTCCAGCGCCCGCAGGAGGGGCCGCGTGATGAGGAACCGGCGGTCGTACAGCTCGCCTTCGAGCCGGTCGGCGTCCGTGACGCCGGCGGCTTCGGCGGCCCGCAGATGCAGGAGCTGGCGTGGGAAGTCCCAGTCGTACAGGGCCTGGGACGCGTCGATGCCCTCGTAGCACTGCAGCCGGATCAGTGGGGCGCCGGTCGCCTCGGCGAGGGCGGACGCGAGCGCGGTCTTGCCCACGCCCGCGTCGCCCTCGCAGAAGATCGGCCGGTGCAGCCGCAGCGCCAGGAAGCAGGCAACGGCCAGCCCCTCGTCGACGAGGTACCCCGTCTTCTCCAGGCGGGCCCGTACCTCGTCCGGACCGCTCAAGCCGTCCACGGCCATGCCGGTGATGGGCTCCTCACCCCATCCCGCCGGCGGCCAGCACCGCCCGCTTGGTCAGGACCTGGGCCAGGTGCGCGCGGTACGCGGGCGAGGCCGACGCATCCGACGACGGGTGCGTCCCGTCTGCCGCCACCTCGGCGGCCCGTTGTACCGCGCCCGGCGCCGCGGCGCCCACGAGCGCCTCCTCGGTGGCCCCGGCCCGCAGCGGCGTCGAGCCCATGTTCGACAGCCCGATCCGGGCCTCGGCGATGTGCCCGTTGTCGCGCCGCACGAGCGCCGCCACGCCGACCACGGGCCAGGCCTGCGCGACCCGGCGGAACTTCTCGTAGTGGAAACCCCAGCTGTCCACTGTCGGGATCTCCACTTCGACCAGTAGTTCGTCCGGGCGCAGCGCTGTCTGCAGATAGTCCACGAAGAACTCGCGGGCCGGGATGGCGCGCCGTCCCGCCGGCCCTTCCGCGATCAGCGTCGCGTCGAGCGCGAGGATCACGGCGGGCAGGTCACCGGCCGGATCGGCGTGCGCGAGCGATCCGCCGAGGGTGCCGCGATGGCGTACGGCGGGATCGGCGACCGTCGCGGTGGCCGCCGCGAGCAGCCCTGCATGCCGGCGTACCCGCGGGTCGAGGATGACGTCGTGGTGCGAGGTCATCGCGCCGATGATCAGTGTGCCCTCGTCCTCGCGGATCCCGCGCAGCTCCGGAATGCGGCCGACGTCGACGAGCAGTTCGGGAAAGGCGAGCCGCAGCCGGAGCAGCGGCAGCAGGCTCTGCCCGCCGGCCAGCACCTTCGCGTCCTCGCCCGCGTCCGCGAGGGTGCGCACGGCCTCCTCGACGCTCGCGGGCCTGGCGTACTCGAATGCCGGGGGAATCATGCTGAGCCGTCCTTTCCGGAACGAGCCTGCTCGATGGCCTCCCAGACCCGCTGCGGCGTACAGGGCATCGCCAGCTCGGTCACCCCCAGCGGGCGCAGCGCGTCCACGATCGCGTTGACGACCGCGGGCGTCGAGGCGATGGTCCCCGACTCGCCGACTCCCTTGGCGCCCAAGGGGTTCGAGGTGGCGGGCGTCTCCGTGCGGTCCGTCACGAACTCGGGCAGATCGGCCGCCGAGGGCACCAGATAGTCGGCCATCGTGCCGGAGACCAGGTTGCCCTCGTCGTCGTACACCGCCTCCTCGTACAGCGCCTGCGCGATGCCCTGCGCGACTCCGCCGTGCACCTGTCCCTCGACGATCATCGGGTTGATGACCCGGCCGACGTCGTCGACGCAGACGTACGAGCGGATGGTGGTCCGTCCGGTCTCGGTGTCGACCTCGACGGCGCACAGGTGGGTGCCGTGCGGGTAGGAGAAGTTCTCCGGGTCGACCAGGTGCTCGGCGTTGATGGTGGGTTCCATGCCGTCGGGAAGGTCGTGCGAGGAGAACGTCTCGAAGGCGATCTCCTGGATGGTCTTGCGCGCCTCGGGCGAGCCCTTCACGGAGAACACGCCATGCGTGAACTCCAGGTCGTGCTCGCTCGCTTCGAGAAGGTGCGCGGCCACCTTCCGCGCCTTCTCCACCACCTTCTGGGCGGCGTGATGCACGGCCGCCCCGCCGACGACGAGCGAGCGCGAGCCGTAGGTGTCCATGCCCTGCGGGGCCGCCTTGGTGTCGCCATGCAGCACTTCGACGTCCTCGAACGGCACTCCCAGCACGTCGGAGGCGATCTGGCTCCAGCAGGTCACATGTCCCTGCCCGTGCGGACTGGTGCCGGTGACCACCTCGACCTTGCCGGTCGGCAGCATGCGGATGCTCGCCGCCTCCCAGCCTCCGGCCGCGTACCGCAGATCCCGCAGCACCCGGCTCGGCGCGAGCCCGCACATCTCGGTGTACGTGGACACACCGATGCCGAGCCGCACCACGTCCTCGTGCTCGTTGCGCTTCTGCTGCTCGGAGCGCAGTTCGTCATACCCGAAGAGCGCGAGCGCCTTGTCGGTGGCGGCCTCGTAGTTGCCGCTGTCGTACGTCAGTCCCGCGACGGCCGTGTACGGGAACTCCTCGTGACGGATCCAGTTGCGGCGCCTCAACTCGATCGGATCCAGGCCGAGTTCGACGGCCAGCTCGTCCATGATCCGTTCGATGGCGTACGTCGCCTCGGGGCGCCCGGCGCCGCGGTAGGCGTCCGTGGGCGTCTTGGTCGTGAACACCCCGGTGCACGTGAAGTCGTAGGCGTCCATCTTGTAGATCCCCGGGTACATGAACGCGCCCAGGATCGGGATGCCCGGCGTGACGAGCATGAGGTACGCGCCCATGTCGGCCAGCAGATCGACCTTGAGACCGAGCAGCTTGCCCTCGTTGGTGGCGGCGATCTCGATGTCCTGGATCATCCCGCGCCCGTGATGGGTGGCGAGATACCCCTCGGACCGCGACTCGGTCCACTTCACCGGGCGGCCCAGCCGCCTCGCCACGGCGAGCGCGAGGGCCTCCTCGCCGTACACCTGGAGCTTGGAACCGAAGCCGCCGCCCACGTCGGGGGCGATCACCCGCAGCTTGTGCTCGGGGACGCCGGTGACCATGGACAGCATGATCCGCAGGATGTGCGGGATCTGGGTGGCGGAGTAGACGGTGTACTCGCCGGAGGCGGCCAGCGGCGTCACGACCACCGCCCGCGGCTCCATCGCGTTGGGGATGAGCCGCTGCTGGACGTAGCGGCGCTTCAGCACCACATCCGCGCGCTGCCGGACCGAGCCGTAGTCCTCACCGGTGGCGAGGGGCCAGACGTAGCAGCGGTTGGTGCCCTTGTCCGCGTGGACCAGCGGGGCGTCCTCGGCGAGGGCGGCCTCCAGGTCGAGGACCGGGGGCAGCGGCGTGTAGTCGACCTCGACGGCTTCCAGGGCGTCGGCGGCCGCGTACCGGTCGCGGGCCACGACGACGGCCACCGGATCGCCCGCGTAGCGGACTTCGTCGACCGCGATCGGCGGGTGGTCGGGCAGGACGATGTCCTCGGTGACGGGCCAGGCGCACGGCAGCGAGCCGAGGCCTTCGGCGAGGTCACGGCCGCTGAACGCGGCGACCACGCCGGGGCGTTCGCGTGCGGGTGCCACGTCGACCCGGTCGATGCGGGCGTGCGCCATGGGGCTGCGCAGGATCGCCAGGTACAGCAGTCCGTTGACGCTGATGTTGTCCGTCCAGTTGGTCTGGCCGGTGACGAGTCGGGCGTCCTCCTTGCGCGGCCGGGAGCGGCCGACCTCGCGCTCGGTGACCTGGTCGGTCATGTCGTGACCTCCTGCCCGGAGGCGGCCAGGACCGCGCGCACGATGTTCTGGTAGCCGGTGCACCGGCAGAGGTTGCCCTCGAGGGCCTGGCGTACGTCGTCCGCCGTCGGGTCGGGGTTCTCGCGGAGCAGATCCCGGGCGGCCATGATCATGCCCGGGGTGCAGTAGCCGCACTGCAGAGCGTGCCGCTCGTGGAAGGCCGTCTGCAGCGGATGCCACTGCCCGTCCTGGGCGAGCCCCTGGACCGTCGTCACTTCGCTGCCGTCGGCCTGGACGGCGAGCACCGAGCAGCTCTTGACGCTCTCCCCGTCGAGGTCGACCGTGCAGGCCCCGCAGTTCGAGGTGTCGCAACCGATCGGGGTGCCGGTCAGACCCAGGCGGTCTCGCAGGTAGTGCACCAGGAGGAGGCGGGGTTCGACCTCGTCCTCGTATGTGGTTCCGTCCACCTTCACCGAAATGCGGGTCATGTGCCCTCCCAGAGAGCCAGGTGAGGGGTATCAGCCATTTTACGTGACGTGCGTCACTCTAGGGCCGAGTGCCGAGGCGGGCGAGTGCTGCGGCAGGCATTTGTTGAGCGTTAATCCGTTGTCGTCGGACACGGTCGCCTGCTGCACTACGGGGGACGCGTCCACCGGGATCAGGGAGCAGCAATGCGCACACCGTTCATGTCCGCCCAGGAAGGAATCACTCCCACTTCAAAGGACATGACACCCGGTGCATATGCTCAACCTGGGGATTCTGGCGCACGTAGACGCCGGTAAGACAAGCCTGACCGAGCGGCTGCTGCACACGGTCGGGGTCATCGATGAGATCGGCAGCGTCGACGACGGAAACACCCAGACCGATTCCCTCGCGCTGGAGCGGCAGCGCGGCATCACGATCAAATCCGCCGTCGTCTCCTTCGCGCTCGACGACATCACCGTCAATCTGATCGACACTCCCGGCCACCCCGACTTCATCGCCGAGGTGGAGCGGGTGCTCAGCGTGCTCGACGGCGCCGTGCTCGTCGTGTCGGCCGTGGAGGGCGTACAGGCGCAGACCCGTGTGCTGATGCGGACGCTCCAGCGGCTGAGGATTCCCACGCTCGTCTTCGTGAACAAGATCGACCGGGGCGGAGCGCGGTACGACCGTGTGCTGGAGGGCATCTCCACGCGGCTCACCCCGGCGATCGTCCCGATGGGTCAGGTGGGTGACCCGGGCACCCGGGACGCTCACTTCACCCTCTTCGACGACGCCGTGCTGCAGGCGCCCCTCCTCGATCTGCTCGCCGAGCACGACGACGAACTGCTGGCCGCGTACGTCGAGGGCCGCGTGTCGCGGGGCCGGCTCCGCGCCGCTCTCGTGCGGCAGACTGGCGAGGCCCTGGTGCACCCTGTGTTCTTCGGCTCGGCCATGACGGGCGCGGGCATCACGGAACTGATCGCCGGGATCAAGGAGTTGCTGCCCTCGGCCGAGGGCGACGCCGACGGCCCGGTCTCGGGCACCGTCTTCAAGGTCGAGCGCGGACCCGCCGGGGAGAAGATCGCGTACGCGCGGATGTTCTCCGGGACACTGCGGACGCGCGACCGGTTGACCTTCCGTGACGGCGAGGAGGGGAAGGTCACCGCGATCAGCGTCTTCGACCAGGGCTCGGCCGTCCGGGAGGGGGCGGTGGCGGCGGGGCGGATCGGCAAGCTCTGGGGGCTCGGCGACATCCGGATCGGCGACACTATCGGCGTACCGCGGAAATCGCCGACGGACGAGCACCATTTCTCCCCGCCGACGCTCGAAACCGTGGTCGTCCCCTGCCGTCCGGCCGACAAGGGCGCCCTGCATCTCGCGCTTACCCAGCTCGCCGAACAGGACCCGCTGATCAACCTGCGGCAGGACGAGGTGCGCAAGGAGATCTCCGTATCGCTCTACGGCGAGGTGCAGAAAGAGGTCATCCAGGCGACGCTGGCGGACGAATTCGGCATCGACGTCACCTTCCGCGAGACGACACCCCTGTGTATCGAACGGCCTGTGGGCACCGGCGCGGCAGTCGAGTTCAACAAGAAGAACCCCAATCCCTTTCTCGCGACCGTCGGACTGCGCATCGATCCGGCGCCGGTGGGGTCCGGAGTGGAATTCCGCCTGGAGGTCGAACTCGGCGCGATGCCGTACGCATTCTTCAAAGCGGTAGAGGACACCGTGAAGGAGACGCTGGGGCAGGGAATCCACGGGTGGCAGGTCACCGACTGCACGGTCACCATGACCCACTCCGGCTATTCACCACGACAGAGCCATGCCCACCAGGGTTTCGACAAGAGCATGTCCAGTACCGGCGCCGACTTCCGGGGCCTGACCCCGCTGGTGGTGATGGGCGCGCTCCGCGAGGCGGGCACTCAGGTGTACGAGCCGATGCACCGGTTCCGCCTGGAGGTCCCGGCGGACACGCTCGCGGCGGTGCTGCCCGTGCTGGCGAAACTGCGCGCCGTACCGCAGACCACGGAGATGCGTGGCGCGTCGTGTGTGATGGAGGGGGTCGTCCCGGTCGCCCTGGTGCATGAACTGGAGCAGCAGCTACCAGGGTTGACGCGCGGCGAGGGCGAGCTGGAATGCGCCTTCGACCACTACGCGCCTGTCGTGCGCGGCACGGTCCCGGACCGGTCGCGGACCGACCTCAATCCACTGGACCGGAAGGAGTACCTGCTGAACGTGACGCGACGGGTGGGCAGTTGAGACCTATGGGGTGTACGAGGCCTATGAGACGGAGAGGAGAAGTGGAACCTTACTCATAAGTCAGAAGTGTTGACGCGTCCTGATGCGAACGGGACTGTAGTGGACATGTCGAAGTTAGGTGCGCGTCTGCTCGGCGTTCTCGTGCTGATCACCGGCTTGCTGACGGCCACAGGCGCACAGCCCGCGGCCGCCGACCCCCTCCCCGACTCGCTGTGGTTCGACACCCAGGCGTCGGCCACCCTGACCGTCGCCGGCGGCCGTTTCACCGACGGCCTCGGCCGCGAGGTCGTGCTGCGCGGCTACAACGTCTCCGGCGAAACGAAGTTGGAGGAGAACAACGGGCTGCCCTTTGCCTCGGTCGCCGACGCCAGGAAGTCCGCGACCGCGCTGCGCGCCCTCGGCGGCGGCAACTCCGTGCGCTTCCTGCTCTCCTGGGCGCACGCCGAACCCGTACGCGGCCAGGTCGACACCGCCTATCTCGCCGCGGCCACCGACCAGCTGCGCGCCTTCCTCGACGCGGGAATCCGCGTGTACGCCGACTTCCACCAGGACCTCTACTCCCGCTATCTCTTCAACGCGGGCAGCTGGTACAGCGGCGACGGCGCCCCCAAGTGGGCCGTGGCTGCGGGCAATTACCCCCAGGAGTCCTGTGGGATCTGCCTCTTCTGGGGCCAGAACATCACCCAGAACGGGGCCGTGAAACAGGCGTCGTACGACTTCTGGCACAACAAGTACACACTCCAGGACGCCTTCCTCGGCACGGCCCAGACCACGATGGCCTATGTGAAACAGCACCTCACCGCCGACGAATTCGCGGGCGTCATCGGCTTCGACCCGTTCAACGAGCCGTATGCGGGCACCTACGACTCCGGGCAGACCAGCCGCACCTGGGAACGCGATGTGCTCTGGCCGTTCTATGGGAAGTTCCGGGCCCGCATGGACGCGGCCGGCTGGCAGGACAAGCCCGTCTTCGTCGAACCGAACCTCTTCTGGAACGCCAACATCGACTCCCAGAAGCAGGAGGGCGGCCTCCTGGACGCGGGCACACTGGGCCCGCGCTATGTGTTCAACACCCACTTCTACGACCAGAAGGCGATCTCGGGCATCCTCATGTGGGGCAAGGCGGGGGACGGTCAGTACGCCACCGACTTCGGGACGGTGCGCGACCGCGCCTCGGCGGCGGGCACGACGGCGATCGTCAGCGAATTCGGCCACCCGCTCTCGGGATCCGTCTCGGGCAAGGCCCCGACGGTCGACAAGGCGATGTACCAGGCTCTCGACTCCCGCCTCCCGGGCTCCAGTTGGTGGTCGAAGCCGACGGGATCGGGCCCGGTGCTCTCCGGCACCCAGTGGCAGTGGGACATCTACAACGGCCGCCACCACGAGTTGATGAACGACAATCCCGACAAGGTCCTGACCTCCGGCGACGCCTGGAACGACGAGGACCTTTCCGTCGTACGCCTGGACGACTCGGGCACGGCCGTCCTGCGCCAGGACGCCCGCCTCCTGGACCGCCTCTACCCCAGCGCCACCGCGGGCAGCACGGTCGCCTTCACCTACGAGGACCGCTCCCGCGACGGCTCCACCACCCTGACCTGGAACCCGGTTCCGTCGTCCCTGCCGCACGTCTCCCAGCTCGTGGGATCAGGCCAGTACGGCCTGATGCTCTGGCGCTCCAACGGCACGAGCGCCCCCACGGAACTCCACCTGCCGGCGTCCTTCCCGACCTCGGCCACGACCGTGGTGTCCGACCTCGGGGCGATGATCTCCCCACCCGCCTACACCACGACCACGCCGATCGCCGTGGCCCGCGAGCCGGGCGGCACCGGCAGCCGCCGCCTGCTGCTCACCGCACCGGGCTCGGGGACTCTGCACGTCGCGCTGGTCACGAACGGGGCGACGGCGCCGTCCGCCGACCTGTTGGGCGCGGCCCGGATCGAACTGGCGTCGTGGGCCGCGACGGCGGTCAACTAGCCGACGGGACCGACCAGTTCGCCTCCACATGGCCGAGGCGAACGCGCTGGGGGTGGTCGCCGACCGGTACCGACACCGTCTTCTGCCCGGTGGCGAAGTCGATGGCGGTGACCTGGTCGGCGCCGCTCTCGGAGACGATGCAGGCCTTGCCGTCGCCGCTGACGGTCGCCCAGTACGGCTTGGAGGCGGTGACGAGCGGCCCTTCCTGGAGGGTGGCCCGGTCCACGACGGTCGCGTAGTCGTCCATCGTCCCGGCGACGCACAGCTTCGTTCCGGCCGGGTTCATCGAAATGCCGTGGTGGCGGGAGTCATTGACCCAGGTGGTGCGATCGGTGCTGGTCGCGGGGTTCTTGGGCAGGGTCTTCACCCGGGTGATCTTGTCGGAGGCGACGTCGTACTCGAGGAAGCCGTTGAAGAACGACACCTGGAAGTACAGCTTGGACTCGTCGGGGCTGAAGACGGCGGGGCGGACGGCGTCGGAGTAGTCCGTGAGACCGATCGCGTCCAGCCGTTGCCGCATGTCGATCACCTTGACCTGCTTGAAGGTCGTCGCGTCGACGACGGTGATGCGCCGGTCGCCCTTCGTCCAGTCCAGCCACGGGTCGTCGAGAGCGGTGTTGACGTCACCGATCGCCATGTTCCAGATGTACTTGCCGTCGCGGGTGAAGATGTTCTCGTGCGGCTTGTCGCCGGTGGCGAAGGAGCCGAGCTGTTTGCCGGTGGTGATGTCCAGGACGTGCACGGTGTTCGCGGTCGAGGCCGAGACGGCGACACGGGTGCCGTCGGGGGAGACGGCCATGTGGTCGGAGCGATAACCGGACACAGGGAAGCGCCAGTTGATGGTGCCGGTGGCGAGGTCGATGGACACCACGTCCGCGAAACTCGGACGGGACACGACCACCGACTTTCCGTCGGGCGTGGAGTACATGTCGTCGACGAACTGGTCGTGGCCCTCGCCGACGCCATTGCGAATGGCCATGAAGTAGACCCACTTGATCGGATCGGCGTTGATCGCGGCCATCCGTTCGTCCTTGTCCGGAATGACGTTGATCCGGCCGATCTTCGCGAAATCACCGGTGGACTTGATGACGTCCGCGGTGCCCTCCCAGTTGTTGCCCACGAACATCACCTCGCGCAGATCGGCGGCGGAGGCCTGCGCGACGGACGCGGTGGCGGCGGTCGCCGTGCCGCCGAGGGTGAGGGTGAGCGCGGCGGCGAGGGAACAGAGGTGAAGGGGTCTGAGGATGGCCATGGCGGGTCGGACAGGCATGGTGGTCCTTGTCGTAGTGGGGAGTGGCGCGGGTGGTGAGGGCATGACAAGGGAAAATCTGAACACGCCTGCGTTCAGATTGACTTACTGGAAAGTAAGGAGGGGGTGGCTCTCTCCACAAGGGTCCGTGCACGACAAAATCAACCAAGGCACGTGGACAGGTCGCAGCGGCAGGGGAGGAACGCGTGGCGGGCAGGCTCAAACAGCCGACCGGCCGTTACGGGGGAAGGACCGCGGAGGAGCGGCAGGCCGAGCGGCGCCGCCGCTTCCTGGACGCCGCACTCCAACTCTTCGGCGACAGCCCCGGGTTCCGGTCCACGACCGTCGCGGCGCTCAGCGAGGCGGCAGGGCTGTCGACGCGGCAGTTCTACGAGGAGTTCCGTACCCTCGAAGACGTCCTCGCCGCGCTGCACCTCCAGGTCAACGACTGGGCCGAGGAGGCGGCCCTGGCCGCGCTCGCCGACGCGCGGGACCTGCCGCTCGCGGAGCGGGCCACCGCGATCTTCCGCGCCTATGCCGCGAACGTGACGAGCGACCCGCGCCGGATTCGCATCACCTTCGTCGAAATCATCGGCGTGAGCCCCCGGTTGGAGGAGCAACGTCTCGCCCGGCGGGCGCGCTGGGTGGACTTCATCTGCGGCGAGGCGGCGGCGGCCGCGGCGCGGGGGGAGGCGGCTCCGCGTGACTATCGGATCGCCGCGACCGCGTTCATCGGCAGCGTCAACGGGTTGCTGCACGACTGGCGTGCCGGGTGGGTGGACGCGACGCTCGATGAGGTGGTGGAGGAGCTGGTGCGGCAGCTGTTGGGGATCTTGCGCCCGGAGGGGTGGTGCGGGTAGAGGGTGGGGGAGGGGGCTGAACTCTTGCCGGCCGGCGCCGGAAATCTTTAGCCCGTCCGGCGTTTGAGGACGAGGCCGTCAAGGCCGATGGGGGTCCAGGGGACGCAGCCCCTTGGCGGGGGTTTGGGGGCGGAGCCCCCAAGGTCGGGAAGGGTTGGCGGGGGCGAAAACGACAGCACCTCAGCCCGACACCCGCCGCACCGCCTCCGCCACCGGGCCCACCCCGTCCTCGCCCCGGATCCGGGTGGCCAGAGCCCGCGCACACCGCCGATACGACGGCTCCGTCGTCGCCCGGACGAGCGCCGACGTCAACCGAGCGGAGCTCAGCCCCCGCAGCGGCAGCGCCGTCGGCGCCACACCGAGAGAGACCAGCCGGGCAGCCCAGAAACCCTCGTCGAACTGGATCGGCACGGGCACGGCCGGAACCCCGGCACGCAGCCCGGCCGCCGTCGTCCCCGCCCCCGCGTGATGGACCACCGCGGCCATCCGCGGAAAGAGCAAGGAGTGTGGCACCTCCCCGACGGTGAACATGTCGTCACCGGTGGCTCGCAGCTCACCCCACCCCCGCTGGATCACCCCGCGCAGCCCCGCCGCCCGCAGGGCACGTACGACCTCGGCGCTCAGTCGCTCGGGATCGGGCACGGTGGCACTGCCCAGGCCCACGAAGACCGGGGGAGGGCCGGCGTCGAGGAAGTCCCGCAGCGGGGAGGAAAGTTGGGCGTCCGCGCCGTCGTACGGCCACCAGTACCCGGTCACGTCCAGGCCAGGTCGCCAGTCGCACGGCCGGCGCACCACCAGGGGACTGAACCCGTGCTGCACGGGCCACCCCTGCCGCTCCCGGCCGCGTCGCACGGCTCCGGGGCCGAGGCGCGGCAGCCCGAGCCGGGCCCGCAAGGTGCGCACGGTCTGGGCGAAGACCCGCTCGACGGCCACGTTCACCACGTGCCCGGCCGCCCGGTTCACCGCGGGCCCCCACGAGCGGACCCCGGTCACAGGGGGCGCGAACTCCCTTGTGGGGGCGAGCGGTTGGAGATACACACCCATGCTGGGCAGCGACAGCCCTTCGGCGACGGCATGCCCGAGCGGCCCCAGGGAACTGGAGAGCAGGAGTACGTCGCTGGAGTGCGCGGCCTCGATCAGGTCGTCGGTCATCTGCCCGACGAGCGCCCGCGCCATCTCGACGACCCGGATGAGCTTCCCGGCCCCGGTGGAGCTGCGGTGCAGTCCCCGCCCCCGTGCGGACTCCAGCTCCACCCGGGGGTCCACGGGCAGCGCGTGGAACCCCACACCGGAACCGGCCACCAGCGGCTCGAAGCACCCGTGCGTCACCAGGGTGACCTCGTGCCCGGCACGCCACAGGCCGTGCCCGAGCCCGGTGTACGGCGCCACATCGCCCCGCGACCCCGCGGTCATGATCGCTACTCGCACGACGGCCAGTATGCCGGGGTTCACGGCCGGTGACCCGCAGCTGTGCGACCCGTTTTGGCGTCTACGGCGTCTACGGCGTCTACGGCGTCTACGGCGTCTACGGCGACTCGACGGCGAGCGTTGCCACCATGACGCGCCGAGCGGCAACCGTCCGATCACACGGCCTCGGCGTGGAGCGGTTCCGGCGTCGAAGGGGTTGGGAGCTGCTGCCGGGATAGTGAGCAGGAGTGACTTCTGGTGAGTGTGAGTGAGTGCTGGGGCTGGATGCGGTTGTTCCGCTGTGCGCCGGAGGGTCTCCTCTGTGTGCGGTGCGCTGTGGCCCCGTTATGTGCGGGGAACGTGAGTTCTTGGGTCGAATGGGTGACCTTTGCGGAGGGTGCTCGTTGACTGCGGTGACGGGGATCTTCGGGCCGGAGGGGGTGAACGGGTGGGCGGGCTGCGGGAGTTGGCGGCGTCGTTTGTCGTTCCCGGTCCGGCCGGAGTGGCCGTCCGGGACCGGCTGCGGGTGTCGGCGGCGGACGCGGCGGTGCTGGCCGAGGTCGGGGTGTTCCTCGGTTCGCTGGCCGCAGCGGATCTCGCGGGGCGGTCCCGTCAGGGGCTGGCGCACGATGCGGCCTCATGGGCGGTGCGCAAGCGGGCACTGACGGGTCAGTCGTCGGCGCGCTGGGCGGGCAGCATCACCAAGGCCACCCACGATCAGTGGGCGCTGGCCCGGCGCGGGCAGGCGGCCCACCTGGGCTGGCTGCGGGGGCAGATCGCGTCGATCGAGGCGCGGCTGGCCCGGCCGCTGGGCTCCAGGGCGGACAAACGCGAAGGGCTGGCGCGCGGCTATGCCACGCGCGGTGAGTGGCATGCCAAGTCCCGCCGCCTGCAGACCTTGAAGGACCGGCTGGCGGTGGTGGAGGCGGACTGGAAGGCGGGCCGGGTGCGGGTGGTGCGCGGCGGCAAACGACTCGCCACCACCCGCCACCGCCTGGCGGCGGCCGGGCTGAGCGAGCGGGCGTGGCGGGATCGGTGGCAGGCGGAGCGGATGTTCCTGGCCGCCGACGGGGAGTCCGGCAAACGCTTCGGCAACGAGACCATCCGCCTCACCGACACCGGACAGGTCTCCCTCAAGCTCCGGCCCCGCTGGCCCGCCTGGCCAACGCGCCGCACGGCCGGTACGTGCTGGATGCGACCGTGGCGTTCCGGCATCGCGGGCAGGAGTGGCGCGACCGGATCACCGCCAACCGGGCGGTGGCCTACCGCATCCACCACGACGTGGTGCGCGGCCGTTGGTATGTCACCGCGTCCTGGCAGCGCGCCGCTACCCCGGTGCTTCCGCTCGATGCGGCCCTGGCCCGGGGGGTCGTCGGGGTGGACATGAACGACGACCACCTCGCCGCCTGGCGACTCGATGTGCACGGCAACCCGGTCGGTGAACCGCAGCGCTTCTTCTACGACCTCTCGGGCAGCACGGAGCACCGGGATGCCCAGATTCGGCACGCGCTGAGTCGGCTGCTGCACTACACCCGCCGTTGCGGGGCCGCAGCGATCGCCATCGAAGATCTCGACTTCGCGGCGGACAAGAGCCGCGAGAAGCACGGTCGCAACAAACGCTTCCGCCGGCTGCTCTCCCGCTTCCCGACCGCGAAACTCAAGGCCCGGCTGGTCTCGATGGCCGCCGAACAGGACCTCGCCATCGTCGCGGTCGACCCGGCCTACACCTCCCGGTGGGGTGCCCAGCACTGGCAGAAACCGCTGACCACCTCCACCCGCACGATTTCCCGGCACGATGCGGCGAGCATCGCGGCCGGGCGACGCGCCCTTGGACACCCGATCCGGCGACGGACGACACCGCCCCCCGCACACCACAGTGATGTGCAGGGGCATCGGACCGCCCAGGCCCGACCGGACACCCGACGGCGTGAGGAAACCCGCCCCCACCCACCCGGACCACGCACCAGATGCGCGCCGCCCGGTGGTGGAGCGAAAGCGGGGGACCAGCGTGCCCAACACCGTTCGGGGCACGCGGCTGAGCATGGGTTCTGGCAACAGGACTCGCTCCCGCTCAGTCTTTAGGAACGGTCTGCGCGGTTGTCTGGTGCGCGGCGATCGTCGGACGTCGGTATGCATCGGGCTGGGCGCTGTGGCCGGTGGCGCGGCCACGGTGGCGGCGGCCGTGTCCGGGGCCGCCCCCGCGTGCAGCACTGCCCCACTGCGATCCGGCCATGGCCGAAAAACGCTCTAGCTCACTTCAAGCCAGAATGATCGAATCGATGCGCGATTGATCTCAAGGGTGGGGTGGGGTTACGTGAAATCGATATCGTACTTGGATCTGCATCGCCGGGTTTCCGCGGATATCGAGGCGGAGACGGTATCCGCGCTCGCACGACTTGGACCTTCGGCGAAATCCGTCCGGGCGACCGTCGCCAAACTGCTGGAGCACCGCACATTCAAATACCCCCTGTCGGTGCTGCCGATGATCGTCCATGCTGTGGAGACCGGCGCGCCCGAACCCGCAGTTCCGCTGGCTGTCGTGCATGAGCTGTGGTGGACCTCGGCGTGCTATCTCGACGATCTCGCCGATGGGCAGGGCGCGTTCGTCGCCGGTGACCTCAGCGAGAGCGAGGCTCTGCTCGCCACTGTCATCAGCGGAAATCCACTGCCGCTTCTGGTCGTTCAGTCTCCCCGGATTCCCGAATCGGTGCGCGGCGCTCTGTCGGCCGAGATCGTGAAGTGCTGGATCCTCGCGACCGAGGGCCAGTTGAGTGACCTTCGCGGAGATGTGGGAGCCGCTACGCGTGACGCGGTGGTCACGGCGTACAGAGGGAAATCGGGTGCCCCCTTCAGCATGGTCACGGCCATGGCCGCCGAACTGGCGGGCGTTGAGAAGGGGAGAGTGGAGCTCTGGCGCGAGTTCGGCAATGTCTTCGGCATCCTGTGGCAGATCTTCAACGACCAGGAAGACATCCTGTCCGGCCGCAATGAAGACCTCCTGAACGGCACGGTGACCTACCTCCTGGCGTGCGCCCTCGAGGAGGCGGCTCCTCAGTCCACGGAGCGTGTTCTGGGGCTTCATTCCGCCGCGAGGAATTCTCGGCACGCCCGCGCGGAACTCACCGACGTACTTCTCTCACCTGCCGTTCTTCGCCGGTTTGAGAAGGACATCAACGAGTTCCGCGACGAAGCGCACCGCATTCTGGAAGAACTGGGTGGTGACGCAGCGTATCTGCCCGCGCTGCGGCACCTCGTGGACGAATCCTCCCGGATGCTGCTCCGGACCGATCCCACCGACCCCGGCGCGGTGTAGATGTGCCGAGCTAGCCGCTCGACACGGTCGTCACCACGGCCGCGGCCAGTACGAGGGCGGCGCCGAACAGAAATCCCGCGCACAGCCGCCGTCGCAGCGAGCGGTATCGCTCCTCGTACTCCGCCCGCAAGTCCCTGCCGCGTTGCGCGGTGCGCTCCCAGGAACGCCGGGTGAGCGCAAGGTAGTTCTCCTGGAAGCGCGCCTCCACATCCTCCCGCTGGGAGTCCGTCAGCCAGGCCAGCGAGCGGGTGAAGCGGGCGGCTTCGGCGCGCCCCTCGGCGCGGGTGGCCTCGATGAGGAGGTGGCCTTCGAGCTCGCTGATCAGGGTCCGCGCCTCCAGCGGACGGTCGTCCATGGCGGTCATCGGAGCTCCTTCGTCTTCGTCACCAACTGCGCGCCGGAGGCGGTGATTTCGGGGTGGTGAAGGTCGAAGGCCGGGGACTCGGAACGGATGCGCGGCAGCGTGAGGAAGTTGTGCCGCGGCGGCGGGCACGAGGTGGCCCATTCCAGTGAACGGCCGTAACCCCATGGGTCGTCGACCTCGATCTTCTCGCCGTACTTGGCGGTCTTCCAGATGTTGTAGAAGAACGGCAGGAACGAGAGGCCGAGCACGAAGGAGGAAATGGTCGACACCGTGTTGAGCGTGGTGAGGCCTTCCACCGCCAGGTAGTCGGGAATCCGGCGCTGCATTCCATTGGCACCCAGCCAGTGCTGCACCAGGAACGTACCGTGGAAGCCGATGAACAGCGTCCAGAAGGTGATCTTGCCCAGGCGTTCGTTGAGCATCTTGCCGGTGAACTTCGGCCACCAGAAGTGGAATCCGGAGAACATCGCGAAGACGACCGTACCGAAGATCACGTAGTGGAAGTGTGCCACCACGAAGTACGTGTCCGAGACGGGGAAGTCCATCGGAGGAGAGGCGAGCATCACGCCGGTCAGACCGCCGAAGACGAACGTGATCAGAAAGCCGGTGGCCCACAGCATCGGGGTCTCGAAGGACAAGGACCCCTGCCACATCGTGCCGATCCAGTTGAAGAACTTCACTCCCGTCGGCACGGCGATGAGGAACGTCATGAAGGAGAAGAACGGGAGCAATACGCCACCGGTGACGTACATGTGGTGGGCCCACACGGTCACGGAAAGACCGGCGATGGAGATGGTGGCGGCGACGAGGCCCATGTAGCCGAACATCGGCTTGCGCGAGAAGACCGGAATGACCTCACTGATGATGCCGAAGAACGGCAGCGCGATGATGTACACCTCCGGATGGCCGAAGAACCAGAAGAGGTGTTGCCAGAGCAGGGCTCCGCCGTTGGCCGCGTCGAAGATGTGGGCGCCGAACTTGCGGTCCGCCTCCAGGGCGAACAGCGCGGCCGCGAGGACCGGGAAGGCCAGTAGGACCAGCACACCGGTCAACAGCACGTTCCACACGAAGATCGGCATGCGGAACATCGTCATGCCAGGAGCGCGCATGCAGATGATGGTCGTGATGAAGTTGACCGAGCCGAGGATCGTGCCGAAGCCGGAGAAGGCCAGACCCGTGATCCACATGTCGCCGCCGACGCCCGGCGAATGCACCGCGTCGGACAGGGGCGCATACGCGAACCATCCGAAATCAGCGGCTCCTTGTGGAGTCAGAAACCCGCCGACGGCAATCAGCGAGCCGAAGAGATACAGCCAATAGGCCAGCATGTTCAGCCGCGGGAACGCCACATCGGGCGCGCCGATCTGCAGCGGCATGATCCAGTTCGCGAAACCGGCGAACAGCGGCGTCGCGAACATCAGGAGCATCACGGTGCCGTGCATCGTGAACGCCTGATTGAACTGCTCGTTCGACATGATCTGCAGTCCCGGCCGGGCCAGCTCGGCTCGCATCAACAGCGCCATGACCCCGCCGATGCAGAAGAACCCGAACGACGTGACCAGATACAGCGTGCCGATCGTCTTGTGGTCGGTGGTGGTCAGCCACTTCACCGCGGCGAGTCCAGGACGCCGCGCACGCACGGGAGGGGGTGCGGGCAGCGCCGTAACAGTGTTGCTCTCCATGCCCCGCCTGTGTCCGGCGCCCGCGCCGGCGTCACACTGGAGCGAAGCGACGAGCGTCACATCGGCGGGTGTGACGATCACGAACCTGCCGGACACCTACGGATTATGAGCAACGACGAGACCTTCGCCGCTGCCTATCGCGAGCACTACTGGGCGGTCAGCCGCTACGTTGCGCGGCGACTGGACGGCCGGAGCAGTGATGTCGAGGAGGTGGTGGCGGAGGTCTTCACCGTCGCCTGGCGGCGCCGGTCCGATCTCCCACCGTCCCCCCTTCCTTGGCTGTACGGGGTGGCACGCCACTGTCTGGCCAATGCCGTACGCGGCTATGGGCGCCGTCGCAGGCTCGTCGACCGGCTCGGCAACGACGAGAGCGCGCACGGCAAACAGGTGGTGGCGGGCCCCGACTCCGAGTCGCCGGGCGACTGGGTGCACGAGGCCCTGGCCCGGCTCTCCCCGGCCGACCAGGAAGTACTGCGCCTGACCGCCTGGGAGGAACTCGGCATCGACGAGGTGGCCGTCGCCCTCGGCTGCGGCAGTCGGGCCGCGGCGATGCGACTGCACCGCGCCCGCCGCCGCCTCAGAGCCGAGATCGACCGCCTGCAGATCACCGTGGCCTTCGGCACCGAAACGCCCCGCCGCGACACGTCGAAGGAGCACGGCCATGGCTGACGAACTCGAACTGCTGCGCCGCGCCAACCCGGTGCCGTCCGGCGACCCCCGCTTCCACGACCGTCCGCTGGACCAGCACGCGGAGCGCCGCCTGAACCACCTGCTGCACGGCAGGCGTCCCCGCAGGCTGCGCCGCCTTGCCTGGAGCATCGGAACCGCCGCAGCCGTCGGCGCGGTCGTCGTGACCCTCACCCTGTCGGGATCGACCACCGCCCCCGCCGTGGCCGCCCCCCGCGCGCTGGTCGTCGAGGCCGGCTCCACCCCCGTACCCCTGGACCGGCTTGCCGACCGAGCAGCGGAATCCGACAGCTCGCTCCGGCTTCTCCAGGGCACCCACGTCCAGACCTGGAACATGAGCATGACCTCGGGTCCCGGGGCCCGGCCGCCGGTCACGCTCCCCGAGGAGCGCGTCGTCCGCTGGAAGGCCGACGGCAGCCACACGGAACTCGTCGTGGCGACCGACCCGCGCCACCCGGGCAAACCGGTCATCACCGACGCCGACCCCGTCCCGCGCACGGTCGAGGACGGCCATGTCCTCAGCAGGCAGACCTACCCGCCGAGTTGGAGCGACGCACCGCCGAAGGCCGAGCCGCCGCACGACGCCGAGCGGATGCGCGCCTACCTGGAGGAGATCGACCTCATCGAGGCGATGGACACGCCCCAACTCCTCGACGCCGTCGCCCAGTTGCTGGACAACTGGACGCTCGGCACCCGCGAGAACGCCTCACTCGTCCGCGTCCTCGCCGATGCGAAGGGACTGCGCCCGGCCGGTGCGGTCACCGACCGGCTGGGCCGCAAGGGGCAGGCGTACGTGTACGACGACAAGGCCCACTTCGTGCGCCGGATGCTGATCCTGGACCCGGCGACCGGTGCCGTGCTCGGCCTCGAGGACACCGTCACCAAGGCCGATCCCGAGTTCGGCGTCAAGGTCGGGGACGTGATGTCCTACAGCGCCTGGATGCGCTGACCGACCCCAAGAACGGTCCTCAGACGCCGAGTTGGCGCTCGGCCCCGGTGACGGTCTGCTCCAGCAGCACCGCGATCGTCATCGGGCCGACGCCGCCGGGCACGGGCGTGATCAGCCCGGCCCGGTCACGGGCGGTGTCGAAGTCGACGTCACCGACGTTCCCGGGGTTGTAACCCGCGTCGATCACGACGGCTCCCGGCTTGATGTCCTCGCCGCGGATCAGCCGGGGCCGCCCCACGGCGGCCACCACGATGTCCGCCTCGCGCACCACCGAGGACAGATCCGTCGTACGAGAGTGGCAGTACGTCACCGTCGCGTCGCGCCCGAGCAGCAGCATGCCGACCGGCTTGCCGAGGATCGCGCTGCGGCCCACGACGACGGCCCGCCTGCCGGCCGGGTCGACGTCGTACTCGTCGAGGAGCCGCATGATGCCGCCGGGCGTGCAGGACACGAAGCCGGGCAGGCCGAAGCTCATCGCCGAGTAGGAGCTCAGCGTCACCCCGTCGACGTCCTTCTCCGGCGCGATGGCCTCGAAGGCCGCACGCTCGTCGATGTGCGGTCCGACGGGGTGCTGGAGCAGGATGCCGTGCACGGTCGGGTCGGCGGACAGTGCCTCGAGCGTGGCGACGAGTTCGGCCGTCGTGGTGTCGGCGGGCAGGGCGACGTGCCGCGACTCGATACCGGCCTTGCGGCTGCGGTTCTGCTTCATCCGGACGTAGGTGACCGAGGCGGGATCCTCGCCGACCAGCACCGTCGCCAGACACGGAGCCGCACCCGTACGGTCCCTGAGATCGGCCGCGCGCTTGGCGGTCTCCTCGACGATGCGGCGCGCGAGACCCGCGCCGTCCATGAGCTGGGCCTGGGACATGAGCTCCTCCTGGGCGTTGCTGACACCATCGCCCAGGCGCGCGGCAAGACCCGTTCGTCAGGCCGCTCCCCGGTGGTACTCCACCTCAGCGCCAGTCACGGCCTGCCGACCAGAGTAGCTCGTACGATCAACGGCCCGAACCGCTTCCCGGCGGCGGTGCCGTGGGGTCGGCTCCGGCGAGGAACCCGCCCGCCTGCGCCTCGATGGTCACGGCTCCGACGGCTCCCGCCCAGCGGGCGATCTCCCGGGCCAGCGCTGCGGCTCCGGCCTCGTCACCCGCGTCGCGGGCCAGCACCGCCAGGAGCATCTGCTGCGAGAGGGTGCCGGGGACAGTTCCGGCCTGGGCGCCCAGCTCGGTCGCCCGGGTCCAGCGCTCCAGGGCCCGCGCGTGGTCGCCGCGGTCGTGGTCGTGACCGCCGAGGTGGCGCAGCGCCTCGCGCGACAGGAGGGCGTCGCCCGACTCGCCCGCGCGCAGGGCGGCCTCGTAGTGGTCGGGCGCGATGTCCGGCTCGGCGAAGAGATTGTCCGCGACGAGGCCCAGATACATCTCGGCCCAGCCCCGGCGCACGGCGTCCGGGGCCCGATCGCGCACGCTCACGGCGTGGCCGCGGAGAGCGGCGAGGGCCTGCGGGTCCTTGCCGTCCGGTCCGGCCCGGAACGCACCGTTGACACGGAGCAGACCGAGGTAGTCGTGGCGCACTCGGAGGAAGTCCAGATCCCACCGGTCGTCGAGGCGCGCTTGCTCGAAGACCTTCTGCGCGGCGTCGAGTCGCGCCCCCGCCAGACCGGTCCCACCGAACCAGTCGCTCTCCAGCGCGACTTCGGCCGCGGCCAGGGCTATCCGGGCGCGGTCCCGCGCCTCGGTCACCGCGGCCGCGTCCAGCAGGCGCGTCGCGCGTTCCCAGCGACCGGCGATCCTCAACTCGCGCACGGCGGCGAGGAGTTCATCCAGCTCCAGCGATACGGCCGTACGCGTGGTGCTTGCGGTTTTCGTCATGGCGAGGAAGGTAGTAATCCGAAAAACTATCCACAAGAAAACTACTTTGGGGGCCCACATGGCAGACCCGTCCGACGTGGCGACCGCGGACTCGGTCGACCGGCACGTCGCGCTTTGGTCGCAGGAACTCGACTGGATGGACCCGGTCAAGGAGGCGATCTTCGCCCGGCTCGCGATCCTGGCCCGGCACGCGGCGCAGGCCCGCCGGGACACCCTCGACGCGGACGGCCTTCATCACGGCCAGTACAAGGTGCTGCTGATGCTGCGTCGGCTCGGCCCGCCCTACGAGGCGAGCCCGTCGCAGCTCGCCGAGATGCTGGGGCTGACCCGTGGCGCCCTGTCGGCGCGGCTGGGCCCGATGGAGGATGCGGGGCTGATCACCCGCACGAACGAGCGCGGCGACCGTCGTCGCGTGCGGGTGCGGCTCACCGACGCCGGATGTGACGCCTTCGAGCAGCAGGCGGTGTCGGAGGACGAGGGTGAGAACGCGCTGCTCGCAGTGCTGAGCCCAGCAGAGCAGCGGACGCTCGCAGACCTGCTGCGGAAATTGGTCGTGGCCGCCGAGTCCGGTGCGGACTCGACCGTCCCATCGCAGCGTTCGCCGAGAAGGTCCAGGTCAGACGTGACCTGATCTGGACCTTCGGCCAGTTCCTTCCTACTCGTCCCATGCCTGCACGAGGGTCTGTTCGACGATCTTGCCCTCGCGTAGCGCCATCATCGAACTGGCCAGCACCTTCACGCCGTCCGGATACTCACAGGACTCGGTGTAGGCGACATGATCCCCCTGGACCACGCATTGCTCGAGCTTGTGCTTCATGTCGCGGCTGTAGACGTCGTTGAGCATGTCGGCGATCTCGCCGCGACCGTGTTTCACCATCGGGTGGCTGGGCTGGGTGTTGCGGTCGACGACGCGTAGTTCCGCGTCGTCCGCGTAGAGCGACAGCAGAGCTGCCGCATTGTCTGCTTCAATGCCCCGGCGCAGGGCTTCGGTGTCGAAGGCGGGGGTTGCCGCGGTGCCCATGTTGACCTCCTTGGAAGGCCGCGGTCCAGCGCGGAGTGGGCCGCGAAGGGCCTCTCCTCCGAGACTCCTCCGCCACCGGGTCCACGGCAACCGCAGCCGCCCGATGCGCCTGACGGGTGAGCGACGCCGGAGGGCCGTGTCCGCCCGGGGCCCGTGGACGTTGCTGCAAGCATGATCTCTACACGACGTATGGTCGCCGCCGTTGGTCTCGCCGTCGGTGTCGCGGGCCTTGCCGCGCCGATGGCGAACGCGGCGGGCTCCGAGGCCCAGAACGCGGGGAAGTTGAACCCGATCGCCGAGCTCGACTCGCTCGCGGTGAGCGACATTCCCGCGGAGCACCAGGCCGACCTCCCGCGTCCCTCCCGTCAGCTCGCCGGGCTCAACCGCCTGCACGGCCTGAACGAGTTGCACCAGGTGACCGACCTGGTCGCGCCGGTCACCGGGCTGCTTCCGAGCATCGGGTAAGAGGCGGATACGGGTCGGTACGGGCGAGCCCCGGCAGAACGTCGACGTTCTGCCGGGGCTCGCCGTCTCTCACGCGTCGGCCGCGAGGACGGCGTCGGCCGGGATCCGTTCCCGCCGGCTCGTACGCCGGGCCAGTGGTACGAGCGCGATCGCGGCGGCGCCGAGCAGCCCGGCCAGGGCGAAGGTGGTGAAGCCCCAGCTCTGGTTGCCGTTCGCGGCGAGCGAGCCGATCAGCCAGGGCCCGACGACGGCGCCGGTCCGGCCGACCCCGGTGACCAGGCCGAGCCCGGCCGCACGCTCGCTCTCGCGGTAGACGGTGTTGGCGGTGGCGTACACCATCACCTGCGCACTGAAGAGCCAGACACCCGTGATCGCGACCACGGCGTACGTGACGCCCAGCGGGAGATGCGCCTTGAGCAGCAGCGCTCCGGCCGCGGTGAGCACGAACCAGATGGCCGAGACGCGAACGGCGCCGAAGCGGTCGGCGGCGCGGCCTGCGATCAGCAGGCCCACGATGCCGCCGGCGTTGATCACGAGCAGGAAGCTCACGGAGGAGCTGAGTCCGTAGCCGGAGGCGCGCATCATCTGCGGCAGCCAGGTGCTGACGCCGTACACCAGCAGCAGACCCGAGAAGGAGGCCAGCCAGAGCAGGGGAGTGGCCCAGCGGGACTCGGGACGGAACAGCGCCCGCACGGCGGCGAGACGGCCCCGGGCGCCCGCGGCCGGAGCGGCGACCGGGATGGGGCGGGCCAGACCGTAGCGGTCGGCGACGGCGTCGGCCTTCGCCCCCTGGCCGCGGGCGAGCAGCACACCGGGCGACTCGGGCAGCAGCTTCAGCAGCAGCGGTACGGCGATCACGGCGGGCAGCACGCCCGCCCAGAACACCCAGCGCCAGCCCGCCGCGGGCGCGAGCGTCAGCCCGAGCGCCGTCGCGAACATGCCGCCCGCGTGGTATGAGGTCATCAGCAGCCCGGTGGTGAGCGCCGCGCGGCGCGGCGGGGCGAACTCCATGACCATGGCCAGGCACAGCGGCATCAGTCCGCCGAGGCCGAGCCCGGCGACGAACCGGCCGGTCCCGAACAGCGTGGGGTCCCCGGCCCACGCGCAGATCGCGGAGCCGACCGAGAACAGCGTCACGCTGGCCACCAGCATCGGGCGGCGGCCCAGCCAGTCGGTGATGTTCCCGGCGGTCAGCGCGCCGATGAGCATGCCGAACGTGGTCCAGCTGCCGATGGTGCCCGCGCTCCCCGGCGTCAGCCCGAGCCCGGAGTCCTCGAGCATGTGCGGCATGACCGCGCCGTAGATGTTGACGTCCATGCCGTCGAAGAAGACGGCCATCCAGCACAGCGCCAGGACCGGGAAGACGCTGCGGAAGGTGTGCGACGGGCGGTCGGGTGACAGGTGCTGCTGACCGGACGTACCGGGAGAAGTCATGTTCAAGTCCCTGAGAAGCGGCGGCTCGTTCGCTGAGTGAAATTTCATTCACCTCGTGCGTGAATGCGAGTGTCGAGGTGGGACCCACGGGTGTCAATGGTCCGGACTCAGATTCCCCGGACGCCGTCGGCGCGTCCGCGCACCGCCTCGCGGAACGCGATGGGGGCCAGTCCGGCGCGCTGATGGAAGTACTTGGCGAAGTTCGTCGCGCTGGAAAAGCCCAGCTGGGCGGCGATACGGGCGGCGGCGAGGTCGGTGTGCGCGAGCAGCCGCTTGGCCTCCAGGACGACGCGGCGGTCGATGAACTCCTTGGCGCCGACGCCCACCGCGTCGAGGGTGGCCCGGGACAGCGTGCGGGTGGAGTAGCCGAGGGCGGCGGCGTAGTCGTCCACGCGGCGCGTCCGGGCGAAGTCCCGCTCGACCGCCTCACGGAAGCGCAGGAACGTTTTGCCCGGCTCGCCGACGGGGCCGCCGGGGGCCTCCAGGTGGGCCACGCGCAGGATCAGGACGTCCAACAGGCGGCGCAGTACGGCGAGGTGCGCGTCCAGCGGCAGCCGCCCAAGGGTCCGGAACTCGTGCTCCAGGTGCGCGGCCGCCAGGCGCAGCGCCTCGGCGTCCTCGCCGGCCGGGGCGCGCAGCACGCGCGCGTGCGGATCGTCCACCCGGGCCGCCTCGACGGTGGCCGCGTCCGGGAAGGCCCGCTCGAAGACGACCAGGATTCCCTCGGCCGCCGCGAGGTCGCCCCACTGGAGCACCTGACCGGGGCGCACCCACAGCCACGCGCCCGGATCGAGCACGTATTCCGTGAAGTCCACTCTCTGCCGCAGCCTGCCGGAGGTGAGCGTGAGCACGTGGTGGAAGCCGGGGCGCTGCGGTGCGCCGAGGTCGGTCCCACGGGCGCGGGCCCTGGCGCGCAGCTCGGCCAGCGAGATCACTTCCAGGCCTGCCGGAGTGCCGACCGGCGCGGCGAAGGCGACCTCGGGGATGGCCTGTCCGGCCTCATGTCGGTTTTTGACCTTCATCAGTCGCCTGCGCATCCGGGTGGGACATGTCTCCCCGCCTAGTTTGGAGTGGTCGCCGAGCAGGCGACCGGCAGTGGTGACGGAAAGAGAACAGCACCTTAGCTTGATGTTTAACCTCGCTGTTGTTTCAAGCGGACATGCTCGGTGAGGGTTTCGACTCGTTTCACGGTCTTCCCGGGCTCGTGGCGTGGTGCT